>NZ_VOSW01000019.1:0-38790 GCF_009690905.1 Paraburkholderia madseniana | reverse complement strand
CCCGCCAAACCCCCCGGCCCCGGGGGGGGCCCGCGGGCACCCCGGGCCGCGCCGCCCCCGACGCGATCGGCGGTAAAATCGCGGTTTCCCTCCTGCTTTTCTTCCAGACCAATCCCAACATGACCGACAACACCCAACGCCCCAGCGGCCGCCAGGCCAATCAGCTACGCGACGTGCGCATCACGCGCCACTACACGAAGCATGCGGAGGGCTCCGTGCTGGTCGAATTCGGCGACACCAAGGTCATCTGCACGGCGAGCATTGCCGAGAGCGTGCCGTCGTTTCTGCGCGACCGCGGCCAGGGCTGGCTGACCGCCGAATACGGCATGCTGCCGCGCGCCACGCATACCCGCAGCGACCGCGAAGCCGCACGCGGCAAGCAAACCGGCCGCACCCAGGAAATCCAGCGCCTGATCGGCCGCGCCCTGCGCTCGGTGTTCGATCTCGAGAAGCTCGGCGCGCGTACGCTGCATATCGATTGCGACGTGATCCAGGCCGACGGCGGCACGCGCACGGCCAGCATCACGGGCGCATTCGTGGCGGCGCATGACGCGGTGGCCAAATTGCTGGCTACGGGCCGCATCGAAAGCTCGCCGATTACCGATTACGTCGCGGCGATTTCGGTCGGCGTGTACGACGGTCTGCCGGTGCTGGATCTCGACTACGACGAAGATTCGCAATGCGACACCGACATGAATGTGGTGATGACGGGCGCGGGCGGCTTCGTCGAAATTCAGGGCACGGCCGAAGGCGTGCCTTTCTCGCGCGACGAAATGAATTCGCTGCTCGATCTGGCAAGCGACGGCATCAACACGCTGATCGCGAAGCAGAAAGCAGCGTTGGAGCAAAAGAGTGAGTGAAGTTCGTCAAGGCAACGGCGCTGTTGCGTCTGACTCGCCGCTGAAGAAAGTAGTGCTGGCGTCGAACAACGCGGGCAAGCTGCGCGAGTTCGCGGCGCTGCTCGGCGCGGCCGGCATCGAGCTGATTCCGCAAGGCGAGTTGAACGTGCCGGAAGCGGAAGAGCCGCATCCGACTTTCGTCGAAAACGCGCTGACCAAGGCGCGTCACGCGGCGAAGCTCACCGGCCTGCCCGCCCTCGCCGACGATTCCGGCTTGTGCGTGCGCGCGCTGCGCGGCGCACCCGGCGTTTATTCGGCGCGCTACGCGCAACTCGCCGGCGGTGAAAAGAGCGATGCAGCGAACAACGCGCAGCTCGTTTCAGCCTTGCAAGGTGAAACCGATCGGCGCGCGTATTACTACTGCGTGCTGGCGCTCGTGCGTCATGCGGACGATCCCGAACCGCTGATCGCCGAAGGCCGCTGGCATGGCGAAATGCTGGATGCACCGCGCGGCGCGCATGGCTTCGGCTATGACCCGTACTTCTTCCTGCCGTCGCTGAATGCGAGCGCCGCGGAACTCGAACCGGCGGTGAAGAACGCCAGCAGCCATCGCGCGATTGCCTTGCGCCACCTGCTCGCGCGTTTGACGGAGGAAGCGTGATTCCGATCAAACCGGCGCCTGCCGATATCGGCAACGGCGTCATCAAGGCCTTCACGTCGCCGGGCAGCATTCGCCTGACGTCGTTGCCGCCCTTGGCGTTGTACGTGCACTTTCCCTGGTGCGTGCGCAAATGCCCGTACTGCGATTTCAACTCGCACGAATGGAAAGGCGACACGTTTCCGGAGACCGAGTATCTCGACGCGCTGCGCGCCGATCTCGAGATGGCGTTGCCGCTCGTGTGGGGGCGCCAGGTGCATACTGTGTTTATCGGCGGCGGCACGCCCAGCTTGCTGTCTGCGGCCGGGCTCGACCGCATGCTGTCCGACGTGCGTGCGCTGCTGCCGCTCGACGCCGACGCGGAAATCACGCTCGAAGCGAACCCAGGTACTTTCGAGGCCGCCAAGTTCGCGCAGTTTCGCGCGAGCGGCGTGAATCGCCTGTCGGTGGGCATCCAGAGTTTCAATGAAGCGCATCTGAAGGCGCTCGGCCGGATTCACGACGCGACGCAGGCGCGCCACGCGGTCGAAGTGGCCGCGAACACGTTCGACAACTTCAACCTCGATCTGATGTTCGCGCTGCCGCAGCAGACGCTCGCGGAGTGTCAGGCTGATGTGGAGACGGCGTTGTCGTTCGCGCCGCCGCATTTGTCGCTGTATCACCTGACGCTGGAACCGAACACGCTGTTTGCGAAATTCCCGCCTGCGCTCCCAGACGACGATGCGTCCGCCGACATGCAGGATTGGATTCACGAACGCACGACAGCCGCAGGTTACGAACGCTACGAGGTGTCCGCGTATGCGCAGCCGCATCGGCAGAGCAAGCACAATCTGAATTACTGGCGCTTTGGCGACTATCTCGGCATCGGCGCGGGCGCGCATACCAAACTGTCGTTTCCGAACCGCGTGCTGCGTCAGGTGCGCTACAAGCATCCGACCACCTTCATCGAGCAGGCATTGGCCGGCACGGCAGTGCAGGAAGAGAACGAGGTCGGGCCGCGCGATCTGCCGTTCGAGTTCATGCTGAACGCGCTGCGGCTGGTGGAAGGGTTTCCTGTGCATCGCTTTATCGAGCGCACAGGGCTCTCGATGACCTCCATCGAACCGGCTTTGCAGGAGGCGGAGCGGCGCAAGCTGATTACGCGCGACCACGAAAAGATCGCGCCGACACCGCTTGGCCAGGCCTTCCTGAACGATCTGCAGGCGCTGTTTCTGAAAGATCCGCAGTGATTGCAGCCCCGCCGAGCGCCGCAACGAGGATTTTTCAGGTTACAATTTAGGGCTTGGAGGTGTGGCCGAGCGGTTTAAGGCACCGGTCTTGAAAACCGGCGAAGGAGTGATCCTTCCGTGAGTTCGAATCTCACCGCCTCCGCCAGACAATCAATGAATACGGGCCGATCGGCCCGTTTTTCATTTCTGGCCATCAAAGAATCCGCCCATCGGCGAATGCGCAACGTGTCGAACGGGTAAGCAACTGTAAATAAAGCCCGATTGCACCGAGGCTGCGTAATTTGCTGTCACAAGCCAGGCCGAACGAATGCTGCGCCCGGCTCCTCCAACTCATGAAGAGGGAGGAACCATGCTCAAGTTACTGTTAACGATAGGTTTCGCAGTGGGCCTTACCGGGTGTGTGGTTGCACCACCCTATGGCTACGCACCGGCATACGGATATGCGCCCGGCTACTATGCCGTCCCGAGCGTCAGCGTGGGGGTTGGCGTCGGCGGTTATTACGGCGGCCGCGGGAGGTGGTAATTTCTGGCCAAGCTCGTTCCTGGCCAAGGTCGTATCAGTCAATCTCTCGGCACCACCCGCACTAAGGGGAACCCCTCCCTCAACATCTTGCTCCCATGGTCGATATCAAGACTATCTGTGCGTCAGCACGCCAGGGAGTTGCTCATGAAAGTCAGTACTTTAGCCTGTGCACTAATTTGGGTTGCCGCGAGCGCGGGCGCATCGTCCGCGCTTGCAGGCACGTCAACGGCGCTGTCCGACGACGATAGCGCAGCGGTATTCGGCTCGGCCAGGCTGTCGAATCTGCAGGACGTTGGCGGCAGCGCGAAAGTGGGCGCCTCCGCCGCTACCCTGGGCGCCAATACGCTGAGAGGCGCAAGCGGCAATATCGGCGTGAACGTCTCAGCCGGTGCGCTGAATGCTCAGGCCAACCAGATCATCCTCATCACCACACCGCAAGCAACGATCACCTCACAACAGAATGTGCATGCCGTCGCGCAAGTGACGGGCAGCACCTCCGCCAAACTCGGTGCCGGCTCACTGGCGGCGGTGAGCGGCAATGTCGGCGTGAATATCGCGTCCGGTGTGGGCAATGCCCAATTCAACGGGCTCATCATTCACTGAGTCGCAACGCCTCGACACCACAACGACTTAAACCAGCGCGGTCGCCTCGACCTCGACCTTCAACCCGTAATGCAGGTGTGGAACCGGCACGACGGCCCGCGCCGGCCGTGCCTCACCTGCCCAACGCGCGTAGATCTGATTGAAGCTCGCCCAGTGTTCGACGTCGGCGATATAGACGCGTACCTGCACCAGTTGTGCAATGCTGCTGCCGACACCTTCGAGCGCAGCCTGAACATTCGCCAACACCTGCTCGGCCTGGACCTCGAACGAGGCGTCAGTAAGCTTCTCGCCCTGTGCGTTGATCGGCAACTGTCCCGAGACGAAAACAAAACCATTCGCAATCGCGACGTGACTGTAATGGCCACCCGGTTTTGCCAGGCCAGCGGGATTGTCCATGTGCGGCAAATGCGGGTCGTGCTGGCTAACGGCCATGAATGCAACTCCAAAGTGGATGGCGCCTTCGCGGCGCGTGGCTATGCACAGGACGCTGCATGCCACTCACCGCCCACGTCAGACGCGTCACACGCTAAGCGCATCCAGCTTCTCACGCGCATCGGCGCAACGGCGATTCAGGTCGCGATGCATCAACTGGCTGTCGAGCAGCGCCGATACATCAGACAAACCGTAATCAAAGCGCAAGACGTATTCGATGTCTGTGTAATCGTGATAGGCGCCGCTGTCTGCCAGCTTCTGCGCTTCAGCGAAGGCAGCATGTTGCCGTTCGCCATTCATCAAATCTCTGATCGCCATGATTGCCGCTCCGAGGAACAGTGACGCCATCATAGCAATGCAAATTGAAACGCACGGTCGCGCGCACGCAACACCTGGTGTTTTCCGTAGACACATTGTTCGCGCAGGATGAAGAAGCAAGCATGCCGCGCGTTTCGGCTAAGGAACAATGATCCGCGTTTAGCGAAGAATGCCTGCTCGCGATGCCGTCAAACAGCAGCGACAGGTACCTTCATCCCGTGCCATTTGACTACCAGAATCCGCCCGACGTAACACAGCACGCCCGCGACGCCCACGACGATGCCCATGCCCTTGGGCGAGCCATCCTGCCAGAGTCCGACGGCGAGGCTCGCCAACGCGCCGAGCGCCAACTGCACCGCGCCGAACACGGCGGCCGCGGCGCCGGCATTCAACGGATACCGATGCATAAGATCGGTCGTGCAGTTAGCGGACAACAACCCCACCACGCCGACCACGAAGAACAAACCGAAAACGATCGACCACAACCCGCCCCACCCCGTCAGCGAGACGAGACAAACGAACAGGGACGCGATGCAACTCACAGTCGCGGCGAACGAAATGATCGGCAGTGAACCGAGCCGGCCGACGAGACGCGTATTCATCAAGTTGCCGAACATGATGCCGACGATATTCAGCGCGAACAGAAAGCCATAGTGCTGCGCCGATACATGGAAATATTCGATGTACACGAACGGCGTCGCGGTGATGTACGCAAACATCGACGCGAACGCCATCCCGCCGCACAGCATGTGCCCCCACGCGACCGGATCGCGCAGCAATTTGCCATAGGCGCCGAACGATTTCAGCAGCGCTGAATGCGCACGCTTTTCGGGCGGCCACGTTTCCGGCACCTTGAGGAAAGCGGTCACCGCGCACACCGTACCGAACAGCGTCAGCACGATAAAGACGACGCGCCAGCCGCCGAGCAACAGCAACTGTCCGCCGATCAGCGGCGCGAGCAACGGCCCGATCGACGTGACGATGGCGAGCATCGACAGCACACGCGCGGCATCGGTCGGCCCGTGCGCGTCGCGGGCGATCGCGCGCGCCAGCACCGAGGCCGCGCCCGCGCCGAGCGCCTGCACGAAGCGGAATATCACCAGCGATCCGATCGAAAACGACAGCGCACAGGCCACGCTTGCCAGCGCATACATGATGATGCCGCCGAGCAGCACGGGCCGGCGCCCATAGGTATCCGACAACGGACCATAGAGCAGCATGCCGATCGAAAAGCCGAACATGAAGCTGGTGAGCGTGGTTTGCGCGGCGCCGTTGCTGATGGCGAATGCCTGCGAGATAGTCGGCAGGCTCGGCAAATACATATCGATCGAAATCGGCCCGCATGCGGCAAGCGCACCGAGCAACAGAATCAGCCGGCCATCGGGCCGGCTTCGGGTGACGTGAGACATGGGAATCCAGATGAAGCGCCGCGCCCTCATCGGCAGCGACACGCGGTGAAACAGGGAAAGCAGCAGCTTGACGACCTCGATTGTACGCGACAGCTAAACCGTCCGAGGCGTCCAGGTCCGAATGATAACGGGCCGTTCATGCCCCGCGACAAGCGCGCCGTCGATCGGTTAAGCTGCCGCCAGAACGCTTCGGGGCGTGACACAAACCTGTCCGCTACGCCTTCCACACTGCCCTGTTCCGACCTTGTCATGACTGCCTTCCTGTTGATCTGGAGCCCCAAGAAATGGCCGTGGCCCGAGTTGCCCGACGTGGCGAAACGGGTCGCCGCAGGCGTAGCGGTGGCTGATGTATGGGGTTGCGGATTTGCCCGCAGCATCCTGCCGGGCGACCGCGTGTTCCTGCACCGTGTCGCGCAGGAACCCAAGGGCATTTTCGGCTCGGGCTACGTGACGCGCGCGCCGTACGAAGTCCCCGACCCGGCGACGAAGCGCGGCTACAGGTTGTGCATCGACTTCGTCTACGACTGGGTGGTCGACGCACACGAGGGTGTCGTGATTCCACGCGAGATGTTGCGCACGCATCCGTTTTCGGTGCAAACGTGGGACGCGCAGAGTTCGGGCACCGTGATCAAGCCCATGGCGGAAGGCGCGCTGGAGAAGCGCTGGGCCGAGCTCACGGGCAAGCGCAAGCCGCCAAAGCTCGACACATCCGCCGGCTTGGGCATACCCAAAACCTCTTCACGCTGACTCCGGTACAATTTCTGTACTCATCCCAGCGCCGCGCCAGCCGCCTCCAGGCTACCCGCGCCGCTGCGCAACCCAATTTCCAGCCATCGCCATGTCCAATAATCAGACCCTCTTCGAACGCGCGCAGCGCACCATCCCCGGCGGCGTGAACTCGCCGGTCCGCGCCTTCCGTTCGGTTGGCGGCACGCCGCGCTTCATCGAGCGCGCGCAAGGCCCCTACTTCTGGGACGCGGACGGACAACGCTATACCGACTACATCGGCTCGTGGGGCCCGATGATCCTCGGCCACGTCCACCCGGAAGTGCTGGAAGCGGTCCAGCGCGTGCTGGCCAACGGCTTCTCGTTCGGCGCGCCGACGGAATCCGAAATCGAAATCGCCGAAGAAATCTGCAAACTGGTCCCGTCGATCGAGCAGGTCCGCATGGTCTCGAGCGGGACCGAAGCGACCATGAGCGCGCTGCGTCTCGCGCGCGGCTTCACGAACCGCAGCCGCATCGTCAAGTTCGAAGGCTGCTATCACGGCCACGCGGACAGCCTGCTGGTCAAGGCCGGCTCGGGCCTGCTCACGTTCGGCAATCCGACTTCGGCGGGCGTGCCGGCCGATATCGCCAAACACACCACGGTGCTCGAGTACAACAACGTCGCGGAACTCGAAGAAGCGTTCAAGGCGTTCGGCAACGAGATCGCTTCGGTGATCGTCGAGCCGGTGGCGGGCAACATGAACCTCGTGCGCGCCACGCCTGAATTCCTGCAAGCCTTGCGGCGCCTGTGCACCGAGTACGGTTCGGTCCTGATTTTCGACGAAGTGATGTGCGGTTTCCGCGTCGCCCTGGGTGGCGCGCAAGAGGTCTACGGCATCAAGCCAGACCTGACGTGTCTGGGCAAGGTGATCGGCGGCGGCATGCCGGCCGCGGCCTTCGGCGGCCGGCGCGACATCATGGCTCACCTCGCGCCGCTCGGCGGCGTCTACCAGGCTGGCACGTTGTCGGGCAATCCGATCGCGGTCGCCGCGGGCCTGAAAACGCTGCAACTAATTCAGGCGCCCGGCTTCTACGACACCCTCTCCGCCCGCACCACGCGTCTCGCGCAAGGTCTCGCGAATGTCGCGCGCGAAGCGAAGGTGCCGTTCGCGGCCGATTCGCTTGGCGGCATGTTCGGCCTCTACTTCACCGAGTCGATTCCCACCAGCTTTGCCGAAGTCACGAAGAGCGACGTGCCGCGCTTCAATGCGTTCTTCCACAAGATGCTCGACGCGGGCGTGTACTTCGCGCCGTCGGCCTATGAAGCGGGCTTCGTTTCCATCGCGCACGACGACGCGATCATCGACGCCACGATCGACGCCGCGCGCGGCGCGTTCACCTCGCTCGCGGCCTGAGGCTGGCGAGACACAGAACGAGACGCAGAAACCGCCGAAACCCAGGCCCAACACTACGTAGCCACCGCACCCGATCGGACACCGATGTTTTCGCAAACCGACTTCGTCCATATGGAACGCGCGCTCGCACTAGCCAAGCGCGGCATGTACACGACCGACCCGAATCCGCGCGTCGGTTGCGTGCTCGTCAAGAACGGCGAGGTGATCGGCGAAGGCTTCACGCAACCGGCCGGCCAGGATCACGCGGAAGTGCGCGCGTTGAAGGACGCGCGTTCGCGCGGCCATGATCTGCGCGGCGCCACGGCCTACGTGACGCTCGAACCGTGCAGCCATTTCGGCCGCACGCCGCCGTGCGCGAACGCGCTGATCGAAGCGCAGGTCGAGCGCGTGGTCGCGGCGATGGAAGACCCGAATCCGCAGGTCTCCGGGCGTGGTCTCAAGATGCTGCGCGACGCCGGCATTGAAGTGCGTTGCGGGCTGCTCGCCAACGAAGCGCACGAACTCAACATCGGTTTCGTGTCGCGCATGACGCGCGGCCGCCCATGGGTGCGCATGAAAGTGGCCGCCTCGCTGGATGGCCGCACCGGTTTGCCCTCGGGCGTCAGTCAATGGATTACCGGCGAAGCGGCGCGCGCCGACGGTCACGCGTGGCGCGCCCGCGCGTCGGCGATTCTGACGGGCATCGGCACCGTCCGGGAAGACGACCCGCGCATGACCGTGCGTGCCGTCGACACGCCGCGCCAGCCGCAACGCGTGCTGATCGACAGCCAGCTCGACGTGCCGCCTGACGCGCAGATTCTGGCCGGCGCACCCACGCTGATTTTCTGCGGCAATCTCGACGAACGTCACACTGAACGAGCCGCCGCACTGCGCGATCGCGGCGCGGAGATCGTGCAACTGGCGAACGCGTCCGGCAAGGTCGATTTGCCCGCCATGCTGAAAATACTCGGCGAGCGTAACGTCAACGAACTGCACGTCGAGGCGGGCTACAAGCTGAACGGTTCGCTGCTGCGCGAAGGCTGCGTCGACGAACTGCTGGTCTATCTTGCGCCCAGCCTGCTTGGCGTAGACTCGATGAGCATGTTCAATCTGAACGCGCCGGAGACGCTCGACGGCCGCACGCAACTGAACTTCCACGCAGTCGACCGGATCGGCGACGATCTGCGGATTCTTGCGCGCTTTGTGCCCCGCGCCGTGCCGAATCCTGCACCCGAAGCCGGGACCGAGCCCGCACCCCAACCAACTTCGAATTGATCAAGGACTAGCACGATGTTTACAGGAATCGTCGCGGCGGTGGGCCGCATCGAATCAGTCAAACCCCTCGGCACGGATGGTGACGCGGGCGTGCGCCTGAACGTCGAAGCCGGCGGCCTCGAACTCGAAGACGTCCAGCTCGGCGACAGCATCACGATCCAGGGCGCCTGCATGACGGTCGTGGCAAAGACCGCGCATTCGTTCGAAGTCGACGTGTCGCGCGAAAGCCTGAACTGCACGGCGGGCCTGGGCGAGACCGGCGAGGTCAATCTCGAGAAGGCGCTGCGCGCGCATGACCGGCTCGGCGGTCATATCGTCTCAGGCCACGTGGACGGCCTCGGCACGGTCACGTATTTTGCGCCGGTCGGCGAATCGCACGAACTGCGCGTGCTGGCGCCGCGCGAGATCGGCCGCTATCTGGCTTATAAAGGCTCGATCACCGTCAACGGCGTGAGCCTGACCGTCAACTCGATTAAAGATCGCGACGATGGCTGTGAGTTTTCGATCAATCTGATTCCGCACACGGTGCAGGTGACGTCGCTGAAGAATTTGCGCGAGGGTTCGCCGGTCAATCTGGAGATCGATCTGATTGCGCGGTATGTGGAGCGGATGCTCAGCACGTCTCAGGACGGCCATAACCCATTGAAATAACTGGCATTTTTCAAGAACCAGCATACTCGGCTGTCTCACTGCGTCCAGCTAAATCTACGGTTTCGTGACGGTATACTTGACGGTATACCGTCGTTTTCTGCGCCAAGTATACCGTCACGCCTCCGGAAAAACGCCTCCCCGAGGGACCCAAACCGGTTGTCTGCCGCGCCGGCATTAGGATTGGCGGGACTCCCTGGAGATAGAGCAGAGCGTAGAGTTCGCGACATTTTGCAGGTTTTCGACGTAGGCCGCTTCGACGTCGAAAAACTGCATGCCAAACACCACATCGACGACCTGTCACGCCACCAGACGCCCTGTACAGACATAGGATTACCGAGTCAGCTACGAACACAGCCTCAAAAGCGATCCGGACGCGTTCATCGTTCAGGTTCCGTCGCAACTCGTAGACGGAATTCCTGGCAACATGCCGCGCGCACTCCTGCCCGAGTACATCACCGAACTCATCCTGAGCCGGTCGCCGACCATCGGCAAGATCCGGAACCTTCGGATTCTCTGACCGCCACGTGCCTCCCGCAGGCAAGTGGAACGCTCGCAACTGCGAAATGCGCATCTGACCTAAGCCGGCAAGGAAGCGTCATCTCCCGGAAGCAATGAGATTTCGCGTTTGCTCATCGTTTACTGCCAGAACGAGTCCGCGCCAGCTTTCACCGTGCGCCATTGTTGCTCAGGGTTCAGTTCGTCTGGAACGGCCATCACTTCATACCACAAGGTCAATATCTGCGACTTCCCCGCCGCGTCTACGACGCCGTGCCCAACCCAAGACGTAATCGCTTCTCCCCAGTTAACGCGAAAAGAGATCAGGTCGCCAGATACGGTACCCGACAAGGGGAATGGAGGCGTTGGTCCTCCTTGATCGCTGACTGCACTAACGTATGTCCCGGTAACATCTCCGCTAGCCGAAACGGTGAGGTCCATAAACGAGGTAAGTTCATTTACCCAATGGCCGTTGAAATCGACCGTCGCGGTAGGAGCTACAGTCTTCGTCGAGAAATACGTTTGTTCCGCACTCTTGATCATTATGGCCTCTTCGCTAGGTGTTAACCCTTGGATGATGTTTACTGCACATCGGACGACCGCTTCATAATAGTAAATGGACTCCGGAACTAAAAGACGGCAATACGGGCGGGGCAGAGATGCGCTCCCTGCATACCAGTTCAAGCTCGCCGACGACGCGGAAGGAGGCAAAGTCGTTGTCGATTTGTCAGACAAGCCAGCGAGTGGCCGGTGTACGCTACTACGGGGCGTCTGAATCGAGTCGCCATGACTGGCGGCATCGGGTCGTGAGACGGTGATCATCCGTCACAGTCCGGCCATGCGAAGGTCCGCTGTCGAACTGCCCGCCGAACCCGCAACAGCCAAGCCGACCGCAGCTACCGAACCGTTCTGCGTCTCACGACCGTTCCCTGCAGAATGCGACGATTGATTTTTTCCTTCCAGGCTTTCTGTGCCGACGTAAGAAGCCTCTTTCGAGCAGTCGCCCGAAGGAAGTCAGATTCCTTGTCGAAAAGAAAGCCCCTGGATTCGGCGTAGGCAATCACCGCCAAGTTCGGATTTGCTGCTGGGTTCTCCCTGATGCGCCGAAGACCATCAAAGAGATTGCCCGTGTCAATTCCAATGAACCGGTTCACACATACGTTACCGACATAGGTCTGATGCCCGGTCACCGTATTGCGGATGTAGCAATGCTCCTTGATATCCTGACCGCATGGGCATGAATCAAACTCGTCACTAACCTCGACGGACTCAAGAATCCACTCGGTTCGCGCCGCTTCGAAAGTACGCGACCGAGAAAGCGGCAGGATATGCTCCCGCAAGCGCTCGAAATTGTGACTCATGAACCCCTCCCCGAATATTCAGTATGACGCGTCTTCCCGGCACCTTCAGCAGCAAGGTTGTGCCCACCACTCCTAGCGCAGCCCTTGAATCTTTTCTGCGAGATCGCTGAACGCGTCTGATTCAGGTTCCTCTTCGTGATCAACCGACAATGCAAAGGGAAACCGGACCAGGAAAATCATCTGCTCAAACTGGTCAGACACAATGACCGATTCGATGGCTTCTTCGGACGGGTGCCAAACGCCAGGTGCAACACGTCGAAATTTTCGCGCATCTAACGCCTTGCTTCTAATTTCCTCAAGAACGCCCGCAGGAAGCATTTCTCCTGGCGGCTTGTAGGCCCCGATGCGCCTTGCTGCCTGACTGCAATACGTCCAGCAAATGAATTCATCATGGTCAGCAACAACAAGCATTGCTGCTTCTGTAGTGAACTCGAGCCACTTCAATGCCGTTGCCGTTAGGGACGTTTCATAGCGTTCAGCGCAGTGCCCTAGCAGTTCAAATGACAGTTCATGCCCGTCTACCTGTGCATCGAAATCATTCCTCGGCATGAGCAGGTACGACGCAAAAGTATTGGCTTGCGCCTCTATGCGCCGGGACTCAGGACTGTCGTACTCGAGCATCTGCAGCTGCCCGCATTGAAACGTGTCGCGCTGTTGTCGATGTAGCAGAAAGTGTCCGAGTTCATGCGCGATCGTGAAATTGATCCGTCCCGGCACCGTTACAGTTTCGTCATACGAAATGCACCAGTCTTTCTTCTTCTGGCGCTTCGACAGCATGCCGTCGATCCCGGAGATTCCATGCGGGATCACACATCCTACTGGCTCAGGGAACCTGGCCTTCGTGACCTCAAGCGCGATGTCCTTCACTCTGACTGGAAAGGTTTGGCCACTGGAAGTCCAAAGCTTCGCCAGTTGGATGCCCCAGCCGATCGGTGACGTCGGGTCACTCATCGTCGATTGCTTTCAAAAATCTTTCCAATTGAGCCCGTTTCGTCGCGTCGAGTTGCGACACACGTCTAAAGAAGACCTGGTCAGCGTCAGCACTTGAGGGGTCCCGTTTCTCGTCGTCCAGCAGGAATTCGACGGTGACGCCAAAGACTTCCGCGATCCTTGCAATCTTCTCCGCAGACGGCCGCACCACGGGGCGGTTCTCCAATTCCCAGATGTAACTCTTACTTGAGCCTGTCTTTTCTGCAAGTTGATCCAACGTCAGCTTCAGTAACTTTCTTTGCGCTCGAATTTTTTCGCCAATAGCAGTTGCCACGATCTCTCTCCGGACTTCAGAAGTTCAGAGTAAGCGTATCTTTTGTACTTGACAAGAGGGTTCTACAGTCAGATACTAAAAGTGCGCCTACACCGAACTTTTCAATCACTGGCGCACTTCATAAGGACTTTAAGTATGGCAACGACCATTAAATGTACCGCGCGTCGGATGGCAGGCGGCGCAGCACACGAGCACATCAGCCACCTCTGGTGGGATCGCGTCGAGCAATCGGGCAAGGTGCTCGAAAGCGGTGTTTGCACCCGGGAGGAGATGGTCGCTTACATCGAGAAGAACGGGAACACCTCGGTGTGGTGTCCTGACCGCAATCCTCAACTTCAGGGGGCTTGGGTCCATGTCCACAGCAACGGACGCATCAAGTATGTCCAGACGGTTGCCGACGGTCGCAAGACTGACAACCTGCTTTCCCTGCCTCAGAAATGAGGCTGCGGCGAACCACCTGTGAAAACGCCGATGCCACACCGCGCATCGGCATTTTTTCCTGGTGCGCGTCGTTTGTCACGCGAATGTGCCCGCTCCCAAATAGACCTGTGACGGTGCCGAACGCGGTGTCGTTGTCGACGCTCACGCCGCTGCCCAACCCGATAGGTGCCTGCACACGGAAGACGCTGACGGGGAAGAAGTCAAAGCCGGCGATATCGGACGCGACCTTGAGCCTCTGCATTCAGGCGGGTTGAATCTGTATTACAAGCGGCCGTTTCGGGTCGAACTGAATATCTGACGAGCCGCCCTTTCAACAGAGGCGCGCCGACGATCGATCCAGAGAAAATCGCAGCATTTCGAACCACAATCGCTTCTTCACGATTTCAGTAGTAGGTCGGGAGATCGCTGGCAGTCAGGCTTCCCGCCGGGACTGAAGCCGCCGTCTCAACTCCCCAATAATCCTCCAGTCCAGCACCCACTCCTCGTTAAAGTGCTCGTCAAAGTCCTCCACGAGAACACGTCCGTCCCATTCTGGATAGGCAAGTTCAATGACACGAGCCCAAAATCTCACGTTGGATAGCAGCCAATGGTCGTTGCCGACCATAGCGATCAAAATGTTCCTGACGTGGGCGAGGCTGTACGAGACTCCGAACTCGGCCTCCATCAATCCAGCCACGCGCGCAAGCGTCCAACGAACCGGTTTGGGCGAGCCCTTACGCCTTGGACCGAGTTCGCGCACGTAGGTGTCCACCAGCCGTCTGACAAGTGACGTTTTCTGCTCGTCCGTTAAGCCACCGGGGCGACCTAATGCTCGCCGGCGCCACGGTTCGCTGTCAGCGTACTCATCCTTCAACCGCGCCCAACGGGACACCGTCTGGCGGCTTACCGAGAGTTCCCGCGCGACGTCCGCTTGTGACACACCCTCGTCAAGCATGACCATCGCCTCCCGCCTCCGCTCGCTGAGCTGATCGAAATCCCGCCTCGTTCTTCCCTCGGCCATAGCACCGCTTCTCTCTCTAGCAGTTTGTCACCTACTATATTCAAAATATGCGGATTTGTTCAAAGTTATTTAGCTCACACGACTCCAATGTCAATCTGTATCGTTTCAACATCGATAACTTCCATGTTGAACGACCGCGAAATGCCTCTAACCATAATCGAAATCAACCGGGCGAAGACCGACGGCGCTGCGCTGAAGCTGCCTGACAAGGACGGCCTGTACCTACGCGTTACGAAAACGACAAAGGGATGGCGCTTTGACTTCCGCTTCGACAACCGGCGCTACACCATCAGCTACGGCCTGTACCCCAGTGTTTCGCCCGCCAAGGCACGCGAACTGCACCAGGAAGCCAGGCGGCAACTCGCTGAAGGCATCAACCCTGCGTTCCGCAAGCGCCTCGAGAAGCTCGCCCGTGGTGCCTCGTTTGGCAACTCCTTCGAAGCCACCGCAAGGAACTGGTACGAGGGCAAGCAGGAGCAGCGCTCGCACGCGTGGCGCGAAGCTCACGACCTGTATCTGCGTCGTGACCTTAACCCGTACATCGGCGATATGCCTCTCTCGCAGGTCGATGCGCGCGCACTGCTGAACGTGCTGGAGAAGATTCGCATCGACCGCGGAGTCAAGATTGCCGAACGTGTGCGACAAACGGCAGTCCAGGTCTTCGATCATGCGATCAGGAAACTCAGGATTCAGGCCAATCCGGCCCGCGTGCTGCAAGGTTGGGCTGACATTCCGCCTCAGGTCAGTCACGAACCTCTGCGCGAGGACGAAATTCACGAGTTCGTTGAGCGCCTTGACGCCGATACGGGGTCTGCGGCAACGAAACTGTGCATTCTCCTCATGTTGCTCACGTTTGTGCGCAAGAACGAAATCGCGCATGCGCGCTGGACGGAATTCGATCACGAAAATGCGGTATGGGTGATCCCGGCGGAACGCATGAAGATGCGTGAGCCGCATGTCGTGCCGCTCAGCCGGCAGGCGCTCGCGGCACTAGAGCAACTGAAGCCGCTCTCGTTCGCATCTGATTACCTGTTTCCCAGCCTTAGTAGCATCTACAAGCCGATGAACCTCGCGACGCCAAACGTCGTCTTTGAGCGCATGGGTTATGGCGGTCGCTTCACGCCCCACGGTATCCGGGCAACCGCCTCCACCTGGCTCAACAATCGCGGCGTACGCGCGGACGTAATTGAACGTCAGCTCGCGCACGTTGAGCGTAACCGCGTACGGGCTGCCTATAATCGCGCGGACTACATGTCCGAGCGCATCGCCATGATGCAGATGTGGGCGGATTTCGTGTTGCCAGATCACGCGACGACGGGTGGCACGTTGTCAGTGCCACTTCCTCAATACGTCGAACAGTAGCCATCGGGGTCTGTATGAACAGCAAGAAAGCCTTCACTTTCGACCCAAATTTATTCGCGTTTACCGATAATGAGAAAAGATTCTGGGCTGATGATACCGCGTGGCAGTTTCTCAGGTGCAACCCGCGGTACCAGGATGCCTTCGACGCGCGGCGAAAACAAAAGAGCACCCCCGAAACACTTGAAAAAATTCTCACCCACGTGCGAGACCCTCAACCAGACATGATCGCCTGCGCCCAGGATACTTCATGCACGGAGTTCGGCATTGCGGCATGGCTTGACTATGAACAGGAACGGCTCCCCGAGCTGAAAGGCCCCGACGACTCCTGGTTTTTCCCGCTGAGGTGCCTGGACCGGACAGACAGCGTTCATGAGCTGAGAAAGCGAGGAGTATTAGCCGAAAAGCTTCGAGACCACTCCTGGCTAACTGTCCGCGAGACTCAGTTCGGGTACGACGCAGTTGCCCCAACAGTACCAGGGTGTCCTGTCTGGAAGAAAAGAGAGCATAAAAAGAAACTCGTCTGCGTTGCCTTTGATTGCAGCATTCCTCCAGAGTCGCAGCTACTGGCGCTCGCCACCCTGGCACGAAAGCATCGGGAACAATGGAGCAAACAAATCCGGACAACGGATACGCCTACTGTGATCGTCGAAGAGATAGGGTGGCGAAATATTTTCAAGTCAGATGACTATCTCACCCATCGCCACAGAACGGTAGCTATTGATGCTCTTGGCCCAATCCAGAAGCAGATCGATGACTGTCGTATCTCGGTAAGAAAAGTACACGAGGATCTCATCGAAGAGGACCAGCAGCGTAAAAAGAAAAATCCGAACATTGACGATGACGAGTTACTCCGACGTTTCGGAGAGCGCTTCCCAATTCCTAAGCCGTCCAAGGATATCGAGCCCGCGCCCAAGAGCAACCGGTATTTAAAAGTGCTCCTTAAGATTGCGGAAGCACTACCAGTTGATGCGCTCAAGTCCGCAGACATGCAAAAAAGCAAAGAGGAGTATGAGAAACTGGTCAAAGGCATTGCAAAAGATATCAAAATTATTCACGGGACGGACGAACCACCGCCGTGGATGGAGGACCTCTACAATCGCCTGGGCGACATGCATATGCCTCGGGCAAAGAAGCTCATAAACGATCGCTATAAGTGGATCATCTATGCACAGGCGTCCTTTGCTAAAGACAACAAGCACGCGAAGTAGCCTCCTAACCGATAAATAGCCCCCGCTCTTGGTCGCATCACTACACACCGCATACCTTCTCTGAACGGAGCAGGTATGCCGGCTCCTCTCTTCCTGCTTCGCCCCTCTTGCCCGGCCACATCCAGCACCGGCATCAACCCCCTGCTTCAGCGTCTGACTCAGCCCGCACCGTTTCAAGTGAATCCAGAAGATTGGCCAGCCAACGTCTGCCGTCCCATACGATCTAGGCCGCTACCACTGCCGAATCGGCCTGTCAAATAACTAAATACGGCGTTAGAAAGGACGCCCATATCGCCGCTGGATCTAACTCCCGGACAGCATTTTCCATCCGCGCTTTAATTCGCTCCGTCCAACCGGTTGAACAGACATCAACAGACGAACGGAGCCATCCATGACCCGCAAGACCCACCCCGCAACCGGCAGCTACGCGCTGGCCAATACCGTGATCTCGCCAATCGAACAGATTCGTCGAGGTCCTAATGCTGTCTCGACCGGCGTGAGCGACCGAGTACAACACGCCCATCAGATCACTACCACCGACACCGGTACCAGCAAAGCGCTCGCCGCAGAAACCGACGCCCGCGTCGCGTACTCCACGGACACCCTACTTCTGGATCAACTGATCGGCTGGGTGCGCTCCCGCACCCGCGACCGTTATCTGAAAGAACCCGAAGTTCTGGCGATCATTGCCCGCTCAAAGGCGGCAATGCGTCGCGACGTCTCGCTCGGCCTGTTCCCCGCGCAGGTCAAGACAAGTATTAAATCGAGCCGCTGGCGCGAATCGGAGGTCCTGGGGTGGGTCGAGGCAACCACGATCCTCTCCCGTGTTGCCAATCCCGGCTTCGGCATGAAGGAATTCGTGGCGGCGCTGATGGCCAGCCGTATCTCGATGCGGTAACCCGGCAAACCTCACGCAGACCATCGTGCTCGAACTTCGCTGTCCGAGCGCAACCGATCAACCTGTGCAGCAGCACGCCCCCCACACCTTCTGGCTATACGACCATGTACGCGAAAAAGAGTAAACCGCATCCGAAAAACACGCGAGTCTCTAAACGCTCCGCATGTGAACGGGACAGTCGGCAGCTTCGCCTGTTTTCCGGCGATGTTGCCGAACCCACCTGCGAGCAGACATTTGCACTCGTCATGGGCGGAACCGAGTATCGGCTCAAACCAGCCCCGAAGAATCCACAAGCGGCCCTATTGCGAGTCATGAAAGTACTGGTTCAACTTCGTCACGAACGCGACTCATGGCTATCACACTTGCAGAAGACTGAACGTCCGATTTCGCTTTCCCTGAAAAACGACACCGAGTGCTTTGTGCGTCTCTGGGGCACCGATCAGAACGATTTCGTCGGCGTCAGGAATCTGAACGGCACGTTGCATTTCCATTTCCCGCATTCCGACCTCTGGGTAGATATCGGCCTAGATTGGCTTGTTGCCGAGCATTGTCGCTGTGGGCACATCGACTGTGACCCTGCTCCGTTCACGCGGCTCCCCTATCCCAAAGCAAACCGGTGAGCAGCCAATCACGACTCGCAATCACTTTGAATGAGGTAATCAAGATGAGCAAAAAAATGCGTGGTATGAGCAAGGGCCGCGAAATGTCAACGAAGGAGCTGAACAAGCTTCTGCGCGATGTGTTTGATTCCGTTCCGTTCGACTTCACCGAGGACGCAGAGCTGCATTCGGAACAACCGTTGATGTATTCCATTGGGCAAATGCTCATCAAATTTCAGCGGCCGCCCGAGTCTCCGAAGACATATGTGTACGCGGCGGAAAAAGCGATTACGGAGTTTTTCCACCAACGAGATAAGTGGCAGCGCGATCTTCCGTCTTTCACGGGACCGTACATTTTTAGCGTCGGAGATCAGCAAACGTGCACGATCGAAGTTCGATCTCGTTATGCGCTGGATCACATTAGCGTTCGACGGACACGTAACAACCTGACCATCGTTCTGCCGCATCCACGCAAATGGATGCGCGTTGGCTTGGGATGGCTCTTTGAGCCACCGTGCCCGTGCGGAGGGCCGAAGTGCATTCCCGCGCCGTGGCGTAACACCATCTGCCAGAATGGCTATTGAGTAAGCACGCCATCGTAGGGCCCGCGTGCGAGCACCGTTAAAAGTGATCGCACGTCGAACACTCACAATACACACCCTTTTTGCAGCCATGATCCGCACGATTCAGCCCGTAGATACATCCGCACGGCTCGCCGAGCATTCCAACTGGCCTCACGCCGCTATTCCGGCTTGCCAGCTTTTCCACCAGAAAGTTGCCAGCCGAAACCAACCAGTGTTCGACCGCCATGCGGACATGCTGGCCTGCTCGGACCAAAGTTCAGTCCAGAGCGCGGGTCGTGCGCAATGTCACGCTAGTCAACAATACACTCATTTTTTGCAGCCATGATCGACTCCATTGCGCTCAAAGGACCGCTCGGCGCGCCTCAAGGCCATCACGAGAGACGTCTTGTACATGTCGCGTTCTGCCAACTTTCCACCGGAAAAAGCAAGCTGGGTACGACGTTCATTAGCAGCCCCCTCACCGGAGCGCAAATGGAGGTGAAATACGACATCGAACAGGACAAGGGAATACCGGTTGCAATGGTCTCGGTGAAGATCCCGTTGGCGTCGGCCACTATAGGTCAAAACTATGCTCATGCTGGGCTAGACGACATTCGTCTGGAAATGCGATGCGCTGGTTGGCTGACTCGGATCGCGTTGACCGTCTGTGGCTTCTCGGAAGCAGAAATCCACCACTTCATCACACACACTCGTACCGACCTGCTGGAACTTACATGGCACACTCAGACGAACAGCCGGAACGCTCAACGTAATTTGTTGAAGCGTACCCGTGAGGCATTCGTCGCCTTGCGCGCTCTGAGCAGCCGTCACGATATCGCTGTGCGCGACGTGGAGACGCGTGAAAAGAACGGTGCGGGTGGGCTACTCGTAACGCTCAAAAGCGGGGACCGGTTCCGCCAGTACCCGAAGTACGATCAGGTTCTGGCGAAAGCGAGCAAAGGAAAGAGCAAATATGCTGTTGCGCCGGAGATCAAACCGCGTATTGGCGAGCTTCATGATGCGATCGAAACCCATGGTCGCAACGAGATCATCTTCGGCCCCGATACGCTCGCCGAGCTTGGACTATCGTACCCCAACGCGTGGACTTCGGAATCGCTGCGCGCTGCGATCGACTGGTTCTGGCACGAGGTCCGGCTAGACGTCGATGCGTCTTTCGACCCGACCGCACTCGGAGAAACAGCTAAGCGGACGCTGGCACGCTATGACGCCGGGGAACCCGTTGAAAAGTCACTGTCCTCAGCGACGTTCACACGTCACCGCACGGAGATTCTCGCTGCGGGTGGCCCCGATATCGACCCTCGTGCACGCGGACTCGGAGATATGCTGAGATCAGTCGGGCGACAGCTCGCCTACGACAAACGTTGGCGGGTACCGAACGAGTTGCGGAACCTGGTGCTCTGTGACGTCACCGCGCCGCCGATTATCGAGGAACTGAAGCAGGGGCTTGAATATATCCGCGATGGTGTGCCGCCAGATATTGGCAATGATGACGCACGGGTTGCGTGGTTGGCTCGCTGGAACAGGTTTGTGCAGAACGAACGGCTGTGGGATCCGCAGTTTGGCATCCAACTGAACCGTGCCTAATCTGTATGGATCGCCTCTTCTTGCGGCGGCTGTCGCACCTTTGACCTACAGCCGCCACCCCTAGGCCACGGCCACCCGTGCACTAAACGCGGCAGCGACCCATACGCGGCTGTTGTGCGGCGTTGACTTTTCTTGGCGGCAACGAGAACTAACGCATTACGAATGCGTTTTTCATGGTAGGTGAGGGTAGTCTGAGATGACTGAAGACCAACAAATTCATCGACTTATGTGATGCATGACGAAATTTCCAATCGTCGGCTATCCCATGTTGTCATTGTCGCTGTGCCACTAGTGTGCCAGGGCAGCTATGGCGAAGCAAGAGCCTATGCCGGACGATACGGTCGGGCCGTCGGAAGGCAAATAGCGATCGGCGGGTTGGTGTGCAGTTCAGTTTCGTCCGTGAAGACCTGCCAGTATGGGTTCTCCACCCATTGCCAGGCGACCTCTTCGTCGGACGGATCGAACATGTACTGCAAATACAGCAGCTCGGCGATCAGGCGCGGCGAGCTAGCCGGCCGACCTTTGCACGACTCGACGCTCTCGCTCATCGACGCGCACAGCCACTCCCACTTGATCTGATCGGCTAGGCCTACCATGGGATGCTTCAGGTTGATCTGTTCGCGCAACGACTGGCGAAAGAAATCCCCCTCCGTCATAGGTGTCTTCGAACCCATCTACACCTCATCAAGAGAACTGACAGGTTTCATGCATCAAGATGCCAAGTCCCTGCAATTCCCACAACCGCTTTTCCGACTCAAAGCCTCACACGACAAGGCTTTGACGATTGTTCAGGGCGGACTCGTTAACTCGCCTGTTACCTCTAGATCTTGCTAGCCGATCGTCGGCCCGCCCTCATCGACGCGACTAAAGTGCGGGCGCTTTCGCTGAACGATTCGAATCTGACGGCCAAATGTGATGGTCAGAGGATTCTCAGAAACGGGTTAGCCAACAACATCAGGCTTGCCGACTTTATCATCGAGGTAGGGGCTAAAAGGCTGAGCGACGATCGTGCCCTTACTTTGCCAAACGACGTCGTACAGACCGACACTTTGCATTTCCGCGACCATTGCTGGACGACTCAGATTTCGCGTACGGGACATCTCCAGCGTGAAACCTGAGGGCGCAGCAAACGCTAGACCGATCATGGCGTCTCGAACCTTGTCAACAGACGCAGTACCCGCTCGCTCGACAGCGGCTTTCCACATATGGACTCCAATGTAAGTGGATGCCATCGTGTCATTTATTATGCGGTACGATCCTTTAGGTAATTTATTACCTCCCGCCCATTGCCGCCATTCTGCTTTAAATCGTGCGTTCGCAGGGTTATCGAGAGAGGGAAAATACCCTGCAGCGGTAAGATGACCGTTGCGAGAGCTTTCATCAGTTCCCGGCAGCCCTTCCTCTACGGTCAAGTCCATGACGGGTACGTCACTAGGTTTGACACCTTGTCTAAGTAATTCCCTATAAAACAGTACGCTCGATTCTCCTGCAACAGTGGAAACGACACATGTCTTACTCGGGCGCGAAAAATTAATGATAGCTTTAACAATAGGACCGAAGTCGTCATGGCCAAACGGAATATAAGCTACCTCTATCTCTGAGTCCTGTACTCCTTTTCTATGGAGAAAAACACTAAGTATTCTGTTTGTGGTGCGCGGATATATGTAGTCAGTTCCGAGAAGGAAAAAACGTCTTACGCTGCCCCCCTCCTTGCTCATCATATACTCCAAAGCAGGAATCGCGTACTGATTTGGCGTCCCACCGGTATAAAATACATTTTTAGAGTTTTCCTCCCCTTCATATTGAGATGCGTAGAACAGCAGATTATTAAAATGTTCAACTACTGGCAGAACCGCCTTTCGGGCAAGCGAGGTCGACGTTCCGAATACCGCTGACACATGCTCGTCGACGATAAGTTCTCTCGCCTTCCCCACAAGCAGCGACCTATCCGATGAAGGATCAACAACCACGGGCACAATTGGACGTCCCAAGACGCCCCCTGCTGCATTGATCTCCGCGATAGTCATCAACACAACGTCCTTGAGAAACTTCTCGCCGAACGCCATTACCCCTGAAAGTGAATAAAGGATTCCAAGCCGGATTCCGTTTTTAACATCGGACTGAGCCAAAACATCACGGACGCCGATCGCTGTGGTGGCCAAGCCAAAGGCAGAAGCAGCCAGAAAATCTCGCTTATTCATTAGATGTTTCCTCTTGCCGCAACGCAGGTTCGCTCGTTGAGGCTACCGACGACACACCACAAACATCCATCCTTGATTTCCGCATATGTCCGGGATGAGTGAGAGGGTACGGCAGCCTGGGCGCCATCATGGCACTCGTTGTCGAAATAGCAACTCAGAGTCGTATGCTCCGTTCTGAATAGTCGTAAGTACAACCCGGAAGTGTTTGGTACAAAACTGGCCATTTGAATCGTCGCCCGGTGCGTCGCATTTATCGAATACAGGAAACATATTAGAAAGCGCGCGCATAGTGAGGGTATGGCTGCTGACAATTTCCCTCATTACCTTCGTCGTCATTGTGAGGCGGATTTGGGACGACGCCTGAACAGGCATTCTGACAACAATTAATTGGGCCTCCCTCGCCTCAAGCTTGAGAGGATGCTCGATTTTCTGCGTCCTTATCGGCATGACTTGGTCCGGGTTGCCAGTCACGACCTCGATCTGACCAGTATCGAAAGGTACTGCACCCTCGCTGGGGATGACCCTGGCCATCCGGATCCCCGTTTTATCTTCGCTAAGGTTTGTCGCTTCGACTACCCAGCAGAGCCACAAATAACTCGTTTTCTCATCTACAACCTGATAGTTCACCTCGCATTGCCGGTCGGGCGCTGCTCGAACATAAACTCGCTCCTTCTTAAATTCGTTTGCATCGTGCGAATTTTCTGCGGCGAATATTGAAACAACGAGTGCCGCACCGGATATGAGGATCGGCATCCAGGTATGAAGTGCCGACTTGGATTCCAGCTTGACAATTCGTTCTTCAATGCTTTTTTCAGGCTTCTTGTCCATAGAAAACACCAGAAGTTCACTAGCCATCGATGTTTAGGTCTTGCTTGAAGCCCAGGCTGGGAACGGTGGTCTCGCCTGCTGCACACTTCTTGTTGACCGCAACCACTGCGTCTATGCACGTTGCCAGATTACCAAAAACCGGGCCGATTGAGGCTGGCATCGTGCCTGACCTGTTGTCGCCGATGCCAGATTGACCCGCATGGCCGAGAACTGTTGACCCGCCGGATTGATTTGAGAGTCTCTAATGGCGGGGTCGCACTTTGATTGGCAGGCTGGTCATTCCGATATCAGCGTACGGGTCAAATACGATGTCGGCGTCAACAGGCTTAGACCACTCATCGCGACTAGGCTGGCATTAGGCGAGTCGGTCGCTTCGGCCGATAACGCGACAGTGGCCGCGGAAGGGACGGACGCCCGCTGTCTGGGGAGGAACGGCCGTTTGAACGTGCGGGTGAGCGCCCGAAGCTGGCCGACTTGCGCCCGACATCACGTTAGTGGAGTGAGGTCGCATGACTGTTGGGCTTGGCTTTACTCTAGTGCCACGCCCACGCCACAAAGCTATACCGTTGCGCGCGTGCCTCCTCGCCGCGGTTCCTTCCTGACACCGCGCCCGAACTACTCGAATTGCCGCCCGTGTGGGCCCGGCTGTTCCGAGTGCGATTTTGTCAAAGTTATTCGCTTCACGCATAAAAATCAGCTATTGATAAAATCGGTTATCAATAGCTGCCGTACACCGCAAACAGCGGCACACTTCGGCATTCAGCTATCGTCAAAGAACCGATACCACCGCTGATTTGCGCGTACGGCCTTCCCGGCCCTTCTCCGGAGATGACCATGCCGAACAGACTGACTCCCGTTGCACGCACAGACAGCCGGCAACTGACCGCCGCCGAATTTCACCGACTCTCGAACGTACCGCCCGAGGCCGAATGGTTCGCCAACCTCGACAATCCCCGCACGCGTCGCGCCTACCAGATCGACCTGCGCGACTTCATGGCTTTCACCGGCATCGCGCAGCCGGATGAGTTTCGCACCGTCACACGCGCGCACGTCCTTGCGTGGCGCAAGCGCCTCGAAGTCCGCCACCTATCCGGCGCGACCATCCGGCGCAAGCTCGCCGCGCTATCGTCGCTGTTCGACTATCTCTGCGAGCGCAACGCCGTTGCGCTGAATCCCGTGGCGGGCGTCAAGCGCCCGAAGAACAACGGTAGCGAAGGCAAGACGCCCGCGCTTGGCGACCATCAGGCCCGCGCGCTGCTCGACGCGCCCGATCCCGATACGCTAAAGGGCAAGCGCGACCGCGCAATCCTCGCCGTCCTGCTGTATCACGGCCTGCGTCGTGAGGAATTATGTTTGCTGAAGGTGCGAGACATTCACGACCGGCGCGGCGTGCCGCACCTGCGAATTCATGGAAAGGGAAGTAAGCTGCGCTACGTGCCGCTGCACCCGGCCAGTGCCGAACGCATTCATGCCTACCTCGAAACGGCGGGGCATGACGCTCTGGCGGATGCGCCGCTCTTTCAACCTATGCGCAAGACTGGCGCCGCAATCACGGCCGATGGGGTCTACAAATGCGTGCTGGCGTGGGCTGTGCACGCAAAGATCGCCGTCGAAGGTTTCGGCGTGCATAGCCTTCGGGCGACTGCTGCGACGAATGCGCTCGACCACGAAGCCGACATTGCGAAGGTCCAGGAATGGCTCGGTCACGCGAACATCGCCACCACCCGCCTGTACGACCGGCGCAAGCAGAGGCCGGAGGACTCACCCACGTTCAAGATCGCCTACTGATCACAGCATTTGCGTCGACCAAACCCGTTTTGAACCAGCTCGCGCGAGCATCAATGTAGTCCGCTCGACACGTCCTTAGACTCTCATGCTGCATTTCGCAAATGCTTCGCGGTAATCCAGGCTTTCGCCCGACGCGTTACATAGGAGAAGTTTCTGGGCAGTGCTCTTTGGTCGTCGACGCACGTAATGGGGATGGAATCAGATCGCTCCGCTTGGTCGCCAACCCACACTCGCGGACCAATCGACAATAGCTCCATCACCTATACTTCATTCTGGCCGACAATGAATCGCGCGCGCTCATAGAGCTCATCGAAAGTGATGATTTCCGGACTATTGGTGTTGCGCCTAAATAGTTCAAACGAGCGATAGCGTTCCTGGTTCACTCCGTGCTCACCGGAGAACTCATGAAGACTGCCGACTACGAGGAAGGACTTCGGCACGTAGTTGAACGCTTCCTCGCCGGTCGGATTTCCGACACCGTCAGTCAGTGAGAGTTTCGACCTTATAGATTCCGTGGCCAATGCGACCGTGCCTTGGACCTGCGAGACAGCACCCGCGAGTTCAGACGATGGTGCCCAGCAGCCGGCCCGGTAGGGTTGCGCGTTAAGCAACGCTGTCTTCTGCGTCTTGATCTCGACGAAGCACAAGCTTGAAATAACTCCGCGACTTCGGAGAAGCGCGTCTACGCGCTTACCGTGTTCCGAAACAGTATGACCGTGAACAACCTGCTCGAGCTTCTTATCGTCAAGGGCGGAGAGGTGGATGTAGCTCAATCCGTAGCCAAATATCCAGGGATTTTTCTCGAAGAACTTTTGCCAAACGGCTTCGCTAGTACATTGCTTCTTGGTTTTGACATCCTCGAAATAACTCTCGTCTTCGAGCAGCTTCTGGAAGACCTGCAACTGGCGTTTACGATATCCAACGGCTACAACATCCTCCTTCGTCACTGCCGAGCGGATAACCTCCGCGAACAATTCTTGATTATCCTGAACAAGTGCCTGTGCCTGGATATTTGACAATACAATGCGGCGAAGATCGTCGTCCGAGATTCTCATTGAACCGGCACTTTTCAGGGGCACAGACTGGACATGGTTAATAAACTCAATCAGCTTCCCGATCTCGTCACCGATGAATGAAAAGCTGGCGTTGTGGGGCTTATCCGTCGCGACGGTGTAACCTTGAATGCTCAGTACAAAGATTCCGCGGTCGTCTTCGAAGAATTTGGCAGTTATGCAAGTTTTTGCGTCTTCTTTATGCCTAAGTACGAGTTCGTCTTTGACTTGTGCGAAGGCATATGTCGCCGGCTGCTCAATCAGCTTCGTCGCAATACGCACCTTCCGAGCCGGATCGGAAAACGAATCGAGCCGCGGACTGAAATAGGTCTTCCCGGCATCTGGGTCCTGATAGCTATCCGTTGTTGACATCAATTCTCCAAAGGAATTTGAAAAATCACATTCACGATCCGAACAGCGGAGGACGCAGAATTGCTCCCCATATCCACCGGTACGTGGAAAACAACTGATGGCTCCCGCGTGGCAGGGCACGGGACGAACCCCAATCGCAAGGCGACAGCTCTTCTATCCAACTACTGCAACGTCGATCGCGCTTCGGAGACCCGCAACTGCATCACCGCCCCCTAAAGCCAGAGAACTTGCGTGACTCCCTCTAAACGCTGCGCATTCTCCACGAACAATTCACGACTCTTCTCGCCGGCCTCGATGATTCGCAGTCTCTTCGGTTGGAAATCTCGGAACAAAACCGTCGGCCGACCACCATCGCCCGCATCCGTCTCGACGAAGGCCGTGGCGTAGAACACAAAAACTGTTGAACCGACGGGAAAGGTGGTGGCGAGAATACATGGACCTATCGGTATTCCGTCGAGTGCATCCGCTGACGGATCGTGCACGGTCACAATCGGTGTTTGGGCATCCATCATCGCCGAAAGCGCGAGGATCCTGTCAGCCTGCTCAAAAATTTCAGGATATTCGAACGTTGGTTCCGGGCGCGCTCCCGCGTGGCGGATAATATTCGATAGACACTCAAGGACGCGAACGCACTGATCAGGTTCGATCTGGCCTTCCATTTCCGACTTTTCATCAATGGTGATGTCAAATTCCAACGGCACAGGCATCGATTCAGGCTTGATCTCGACGACGCCCTCGCCCGAGCGGAACGCTGACAACATGCGCCAATAGTCGGCCCATTTCGACGCGGTACAGTTCTTCCCTTCGATCGAAAACTCAAACCGCAGCTTTCCGCCGGACTCTGTGCTCCGGTCAACGACGATCATGAACAGCTCGCTCCTGATCAAGCTCCGCTGTCTACTCCCGACCTTCGGAGTATTGAAGATCTCGCCGGCAAACACCGCTGGCCAACCCCGCTTACCGTGCCTGATCGTTATCGAGCACGTATCGAATGGCTGCGGCTTGATAGTGATCTTCGCAGTGGTGGGCTCGCCTTCGGGCAGCGGAATTTCAAAACGGGTTTCGACGACTTCCAGGCTCGAGACTGGAACTTCCCGCGTCAGCCCGAGAAAGGCATCAAGCAGCTCGCTCGCGCTCAGGTTCTCGAAGACGACAGACATCTGAAACGGCTTGCCCTCGAACCCCAGCGTTTCCCGTTGCTCGCGCTTTTTGTCAATATAGCTATGAAAATCCGGCCCGATGTGGTGGATAAACGCTTCGCGCAAAGCGATGCCCGTCAAGTCGATACGTTCGGTCCCGCGTGGCGTGAAGGAGATAAATTTCTTGTTGAGGGGAACACCATCCATATCGGCTTGCGCCTCGCGTAGCTTTTTCAATATGGCGGCGAGCCGGTCGTCTGCGACGTGAATCACAAACGCGTCCGTGAATTGCCGGTCCCGGTTCACCCTGAACACGCAGATGAATGACGGAATCGCTTCAATTCCAAGCCTTTCTGCCATGTTCAGCTTGAGCTTGACTGACCTAGACGTGTCCCAAATTGTCTTGACCTGCACGTAGCACGAAAAAGGTGTTCGGCGACGATCAAGAGAGACCGCCTGCGTATCGTCGACGTCCGAATTGACAATAAAATCCCATCCAGCGAGATCCAGCGTTGCCTTGTTAAACGTCAGGCCAGTATCCGCGCATAACTCCCCGAATCGCTGCTCGCCCTTGTTGCCCAGCGCCTGTTGATCGATCATCTATGGATACTGGCAAGGAAGTTGAAAAAGACACAACGAAAAAGTAGCAGCGTCAGTCACGCAGCGTGCTAACAGAAGGCGAGTGGCAAGAATGTCGTGCTCTCTGTCGCTATCGCTGATGGATGCAGACTTTTCCGTCGCGTTGCGTCATTTGCGCTTCGGCGTAAATCTGAATGGCACAACTGTATTACCTTCCGCCGCAATGGGTTCATGTGAATTGCCTGATGTCGGCCTCAGTCGAGCTAGTTGCACAACCTTGGGCTTGCCCTGGAAGTACCCTTCGGAGAGGCCGGCCAGCATTTCAACATCATGAGCGGCTAGTCCGATATGGCGCGGAATCGATTCGAGCGACATCACGTTCTCCTCGACCAGCAGATCAATGGTACGTCGTAGCAGACGCGGCCGCTCCGGTGGTCGATCACCATCGCCCGGCTCGGACTTCGCTCCCCACCTTGCGGATCGACGCTTGAAGAGCAATTGCGCGGCATCTTCATCCAGAATTTTGAGTGCACGCAGACGCATTACGATCGCGGCGACCGAGGCTCCCCAGCGTCGCTTCAATAGCAGCAGATCATCCAGTGTGACCGGCGTGCGCACTTCATTGGCAAAGGTCTCCGCAGGCAATAAGAATGCCCCTGCGAACCGATGCGCCTGTTGCTCCAGTTGTTTGTGGCGGTCGCGCTCCGTCGGTCGCGGGATGTGTCGATGAAGGATCAAATGACCGAGTTCATGCGCCAGGTCGAACCGACTTCTATATCCGTTGTCCTTGTCGGCCGACAACAAAACAAGGGGACGCCCGAGCACTTCGCTCCAAGCAGACAGCCCCTCTATCTGAGCAATGCCGGTTTCCTCTCGCACCAAGATCACGCCAGCGCCTTCAACCGCGAGTGCAAGATCGGGCACGGCGTTGCGCCCAATGCGCCACAATTCGCGACACTCGCTTGCGGCCGACTCGATCTCGTCAGGCGTGATGTGCTCCGGGTCGGTAAATCGCCTGACGGGCAGATTAAGCTCCGGATAGTCTACGAACTCCGACAGCGTAAGAGCGATATCTTGAGCCCACTCCATACGTGCTTCTAGCATCGCGCGCGCGGCGACGTGGGCCGAGGCATTGCTTCGAAACAGCGGCAGAGACACTTTTGTCGACGGCGCGCGCGTGAACCACTCAGGTGTGACGTTGACTACACCGGCCAAACGTTCCAATGTATCCCGCTCGGGCGCTTGGCTGCCGGAACGCCATTTACTAACTGTGGCTGGAGATACGCCAACGAGCGACGCAAGCTGGGCTTGACTCAATCGCCGCGCAGCAAGAATCTGGCTCAAACGCTCAGTCTCAAAACCTTGAATGCCACCGCGACTCATGATGTAGTGCCGTCCTTGCCTTGCTTCTTGTCTTTCTTGAGCTTTGGCTTGGCCAAGTCGTCTTGTGTTGCCGGCTTTTGCTCAAGCTCGTACCGCTGCAGGAACGCACTGACGGGCTCTCTGAAAAGCCACCCTCGCATGTCCCGGTCGGGGACTGCGATTTGAATCGACAGTGGAGATTCCGGTTGAACGTGCAGCGAGCCGGAAAAACACGCAACAAAGAACGCTACCGCCTCAGAAGGGGCAGAGTACTCTTCAAAAAGTTCGGGCTGAACCAGTGGCTCGATGGCCTTGTTGGCAAACGACATCTGCCGCCGGGTATGACTGCGGCGACCATTCACCCAGAAACCCTCGGGAATGTTGAATCGCGCCAGCGTAAATACGCCGGAGCGGCCGCTCACTATCCCGTTGCCACGAATCGGAGTGGGATTAGTTTCGCCTACCGTCAACGCACGATGAAACGACTCGTTCATATGAAAATGACGTAGCTGCCCAACGATGTGCGGCAGATGACCTTGATCCATCCCCTTTGCACCGCCGAAAGCACGCTGAGCTCCCACACCAAGCGCTTCCTCAATGGCCATCACCAAGCCTCGCGGAATGTTACGTACCAAGAGCTCCGGGATGGTGTCTTTCTGAGAATGGGTCATCGGCACTCCAAGTCCGAGTTTCGTGTACCGGGATTTTACATCAAATTTGTTTCGTTTAAAAGCGTAATCTACACGTGGAATTGCGCGGTTCTGCGCGTTTCAGGGCTCGACCTACAGCGGACGCGGGATTGGGTACCTACGTGGCGAACCCTGCTTACAGGGACTGAGTTGTTGCTAAACGCCGATGCCACGGGCCTGACCAAACTTAAACCTTTGCGCATTACGTTGCGAATATATAGGGTCATATTTGAAATGGCCAACGTATCCAACTGCAATGACGACCACACCACCATGAGCAACGTTTCGTTTCTGCGCGTTTTGACCGCCGGGCAGACGGTCGAAAACCAGCGGCAATACATCGCCGCCGTTGGCTGAAAAATCGAGAGGGGGATGTGGCGACTAGTGGCACCACACCCGCTGATAATCGCGACGGCTGTCGCAGTGCTCTCGACCGTCGTTGGAATGGTGATGGCAGGCATGGAAACTCCAGAACGCAAAAAAGCAGCACGCAGCAGCGCCTGCCTGGCGGCATCGGACATGCTTCTTCTAAACTGGGTCAGCGAACGCCGCAGAATAGCTATCGTAAAAATACGCGATTGTTTGGGTCGCCGGATGAGTGGCACGGCAGGGAAGGCTCGACAATTGGTGCTCCCTCCCTCCTGAAGGCGGACTTCCGATGGATTTGGTCGAACGGCTGCTCTGTTGAGATGGTAAGCATTTCCACGGCTTTCGGAGACCGGGGGCTGATCAGACTGACGCCTTCCAGTGCAGCGGTCTTCCAGGAGTCATGCGATTTGGCAGCAGAGCCAGGCCCCGCTCACGAAACCGTCACCAGCCGCAGCATGCGTTCGACGGGTCGGTACTCGAGGGCAACGACCATGCGCTCCGGGTGTCCGTTCGGCCTCGGGAATTCGAGCAGGATGTTGAACTTGCTGAGCTGGTGTGTGGGCTCATCGACCCACTCCATGTTGTACAGATAGGTCATCCGCAGCTTCTCGCGGATCGCCGCCTCCAGCTCTGCCTTGGTCAGGTCGGAGAGGCCAGCCTTCTCCAGCTTCCCGAGCTTTGCGGTCTTCAGATACTTCTCGAACTTGTCGTCCCCGATGACGACCGCGAACTCAGTCAGCGGGGCGACCTCCTCAGACATCGCCCGCAATGCGATTTCAAGATCGTCGTCCGACTCCTCTAGCATCATCCACTCGGGCTTGTAGGACAGAAAGACGTCGAAGTACATCGACTGAAGGCTCTTCTGCCGGAGGCCGAGGGCTGTGTAGTCATGGAGATGCAAGTTGTGGTTCTCGGTGTTCGGTCGGTCATCCTCATGCCCGAGGATGACGGTATCACCCTGTTTGATCACCAGGTTCACGAGGTGCATCGACACGAAAGTCTTAGCGAGGCTTGCGTGGGTGCAAGGGACGTAGCCAAGATAGGCCTTGTGCGCTCGTAGCTTGCTGTCGATGGAGGCGACGTTGCCTTTGGAAAGGTTGTTGACATAGAGGACGTAGCAGAAGCATGGATGTTTGAAGTCCAGATCCTTGGCGATGTTCGCTGAGCGACGAAGCAGTGCGCGTGCGATCACGTCCCGGTCGTCGATCAACTCGCCGCCAAGAATGCTGTGCGTCGTTTTGCGATCGAGCGCCGTGAATAGCGCGTCGGCGCATTCCACACCCGGAACGAAGGTGTTCTCGCAGCGTTGCTCGTCGAAGAGAAACGCTGCTTCATGCTTCATCGGTTGCGGTGTCAGCGCGGTTCGCAACGACGAGTAGTCGATGCCCTTCGCGCGAAGGACATCGAGGAGGTCACCGTGGAAGCGCTGAATTTCATGGAAGGCGCGCGAATCGGTCCAGGCGTAATGCTCCCGGAGAGCCGGGAGCATTACGTTGCCGCGCGCGTTAAGTGTATGGATGCCAGCCATGGCCCGAGTACACACGAGGACTGGCGTCTCGTCAAGGCGCTCTCAGAGCGCTGTTCCCCACGACGATTATTGCGCATGAATTCCTCAGCACCGTGTCCAGGTTTGAGCTGGCTCATGTGCTGAATTCCCGAGCCTGACATGCTCCGTATGCCTTCTCCTCGTGTCTTCCTCGTGGGCACGACCTAGGTGTAGAAGGCGAGTTGGTCAAGCGTAAGAATCGCCTGCAGAGCGCGCGTCATCGTATAGCTGTCTTGTGCTGCCGCCCCGTGGCCGACGGCATGACGTGAGCCCGCCGTGCCGGTCTGGGCCACGGGGTCGAAGTTCGCGAAGGTGTGGCCTGCGAGGTAGCGGCCAAAAGCGGCGGGGAAGAACAGCGTGTCCGGCCCGCCCGCGCGCTGTTCGGCAGAGGACTGGGCGAAGGCCAGCAGGTCTTTTATCTTCGCGCCTTGGCCGCCATGTGCTGCCTTGTAGGCATCGTTCAGCACGCCCTCGATCTCGGTCAGGATGATCTTGATGGCCGAGGCAGGTTTCTGCGCCGTGAACGACTCGACCGCTTCCCTCAGTAGCACCGCCTTGGCCGCGAAATGCGGCTTCGCGACCCAGCGCTCTACAAGATGGCCCATCCGGGCGGCGTCGAACGCATCGACGATCTTCGCCTCGATCTTGGCGATGTCGCCCCCGACCTCGATGTGGCGCGCGAGGTCGTGGAACTCAGTGGTGATGATCTCGACGAACGGGAACCATCCCGCCGTCAGCAGTGGATCGAAGATCGCTGGATCGTTGACCGCCTGGTAGAGGTGACGGTAGCGGAGCGTCCTGTGCAGGGTGCCGAGCGCGGTCGAGAACCATCGCTGGTCAAGCTTTCCTTCGGGATTGAAATCGAAGGCAAGCCCAAAGCTCCAGCCTTCCCGAAACAGGCACAGGACCTTGTCCTGCTCGCCAATGGTGACGCACGGGAAGCCCATACCGGTCACGTCGGCGATATCGTTTTCAAAAATCACAGATCGCGCCGTAACGGCACGCTTGATTGTGCATTGCAGTGACACGGCTGCCGTGTCCAACCACAGCTCGGCGGTGTTGTCAGGCTTGATGATCAGCAGGACCGTGTCCACCCGTCGCAAATTTACGGCCGCACCGGACTTTTGCGCCATATGCCTGATAACGCCGTCAAAGCTCTCGACCAGCCGGTGGAAGAACGGCTCGTCCGAACTCAGAGCAAGCCGCGTCCAGACCTTGACATGCTGCCCGCCTTTGGCCGGTTCTGCCACGAAACCGGTGATCGGTTCGACATCTTCGAACCGCAGCGGGTCGCCGAGGTTACGCACGCCGAGCACGCCAGTCAGGGCTGCCACTGCCGGCGCCAGCTCTGCATTCTCTGCCATGGTTCTTGTCCTTTGTCCTTGGTGACTATGGCACCGCTGGCGTGTCCGGAACGATTGAGCACGGCACAAGCACGACGGCTGGCCCTCGGGCCGTTGACCCCTTAGCGCTTTCGCCGTCGGTTCTGGGTCGTCAGCAGCTGCCGCATCGCAGACGAAGTGCACGCAATCAGCGTGAAGGAGGCATCGTTCAGCGTATCACAAGCGTCCACATCTGGCCGACCCAGCCGGACGACGATCGGCTCTGATGACCCGTTTGAGTCACTCAGTCAGCATCGTCGCTGGTCCGCTGTCTCGCCAGTATCGGACATTCGCATGCAGCGCTGTAGTAACTAGCGTCGGTACTGCGCAGCGGAATGGCGCATTCTGGTGGCTCGTCTGCCTCATAACCCGAAGGCCACACGTTGAAATCCTGCCAGCGCAATCTCAGCGTCGTAAGACTTGCGCGACTGCGACGTGTTGGAAGGTCAAACGTTACGCGGGCATCAAAATGTTCTGGCAGAATCTTGAACCTTATCGACCGGGAGATTGTGTGAGCGACGAATGCGAGGGTTATGCTTCCGATATGCCCGATGTACAACGAGAACAATGGATGTGGTTGCTTAGGCAAGGCGCGGAGACATCGTTTCGCGAAACTGTAGAGTGGGCTCGGGAAGTCACAAAGCACCTTGTTATTCTTAATGGTGCAGGCCTAGCGGCAACGGCTTCGACGATAGCCGCCAACGTGATTCCAGCGGAGTACTTCGGCACTTTGAGCTGGGTCACTGGCTTGTACATCGCGGGACTGAGTTGTGCCTTCCTTAATATGGTCTGGCGGTGGCAAATTAGCGGAATCGAGGCCGAGGGGCAATTTAACTTCATTCACGATTTCGCTCTTGACCGTGCATCGATTCAGCATTCAGATGCGCCATTTTTGAATCGAATCTTGGTTCGCGGTGTTACCTACATCGTATTAGCGATTGCGTCGATTTCGTTCATCGGCGGTTCGTGCCTGCTGGTCAAGACGCTGCTCGCCTCGCGCGAGGCGAGCGAAACCGACCGCGTTGGCACGATCGCCTATCGATTTGTCATGCCCGTCGGGGTATCGCAAGCGTCCGAATATCCTGACATTTTCAAGCCGCTGACCTTGCGCGCGGTCCCCTGAACGGCAAAGACGGTTAGAGCATCAGCCACAAGCTGCGGAGAAAAAGCGCGCCGATATGTTTGGCGCGCTTCCTGCGGGGAACAGGGGAACGTACTGCCTGAGAAACTGGGCAAACATGGAGGGCCGACCGGCCTTGTAGTGGTGTTGACAAACAACAAAATATGACATTACTGATAACGGTAGCGGGAAAAGGATTTGCGTTAGCGACCTCGGACACGAGGATTTGCACCAAATCAGGATCGAAATTTCTGCCTATCGACGAAAACTTTAACAAGCACATTGTTTTCCGTTCCGGCGGCCTTGTAGGTGATATAACTTACACGGGAGTAGCGCAGTGGCAAACCGGTGGTCGCACCATTCGTCTGTATGACTTGATCTCAGACTCCGTTTCGGAAGCATCACGAGAAACATTGGATTTCGGTCCGTTGGTAAAGAAACTGGCAACCGATTTAAGCCGGCGGCTGAGAGGACGATCCTTGGCTGGACCAAATGGAAAGCCATTTGTCGAGATACATATATGTGGAAGACACGAAAGTGTGCCGATCCCATTTATTGCGGTGCTGTCAACATTTAGAACAGCGCCACCTTGGAATTTTGAACAAGAACTCCAGTGGGACCTTGATGTTGGGGACTTCAAGTTCTTTCTACTGATGGCAGATCGACCAGAAGTCATAATTGGCGGCATGGACACGGTTGTGCGGCTCGAGGAGCGGCAGTGGATATCAAACGCGGTAAGTGCGGGTGCCGATGCGTTCAACACCTCACGGATGTGTTCACGAATTATCCAGGCAGCATCGTCGCGCCATCAATTGGTCGGGGCACGCTCCGTAGCGGTCGTTCTTCCGGAAGTCGGGATGCTTGATACCAACTTGTTCGATGGACTCGATGATGATCTGACTGCATTTTTTCCACGCATCGCTTTCGCAAGCGGATCCTATCTCGGACCAAGCGAATTCAAGGTCGATCTAAATTTGGTGGCGGATGGACATCTTCCTCAGCACAGCCTTTTTTTTAAATCTGTGATCGAGAGGCGATGGAAAAAATCAATCCGCCGCCGAATGTTCCGGTATCGAGGTGGAAAGAAAATTCCAAGTGTGATGGGACTGTTGGGCTTGGCGATATTCGGCAAGATACGAGATGACTACATCGATTTCGGACTAGGTGACGAGGATGCTGATGAACAGCAACTATCGAACTGAAGCCTCATAGACCACGCAACCATGCCTCACAGTTGCGCTCGTCGATGAAGCAGTTCGAAGATGGGAGGGCCGCCGACCAATCTGCGAAAGACTATTCGCTCTGCCGTACCCAAAGAATCAATCATCGATCAACGACCCTTCTCGCCGTCCAAGAGGACATTCGCGCCCTCTTGCCGAACGACTCCATGGCCGACGAACGTCGGTCGCGGTGGCGCCTTCCATCGGCTAGGTCCGCACGATTTGTGCTGGCCTGTCATGTTTCTATCCCGAGAATACAACTGCGGCTAGTCCTTGATCGCCGACGACCCCAGCTTCTCCTCGGCTATTTTTGTGAATGGCAAGTATAAGGAAGGCACTGCATTGGGCGCGCAACCAGTTATCGCTCCGCCTGTTGCTCTCTTTGACGTCTAATCAGCACTGACGCTAACCAGACAACGATTGTCGCCACAACGAAGCTCATGAGGAGCAGCGCGCCGAGCAACACGTTTTCTTCGCCCTCAGAACCGATGACGCCAAATAGATGGAACACCGGCGTCAGCGCAGTCCACACGGCATCACTACCCACCCAACGCGCAAGCGGGTCGATACGCGAAAGCCCGAAGAATACGAGCGGCGTAAGCAGGACGGCAAGGCCGGTACGCAGAAGCACTCTCATCGCACGTCCACCGTACCGTAGTAGGGAATGTCAGTGCCAGGGATGACTGTAGCCGGTTGCGATAGCAGGTACGTGCTCAGCCGATCGAACTGCGCTTGCGACGTGAGCGTGATGCAGCCATCGCTGATACCCCAGCGCCCATTCGGATGCAGCCGGAAATTGCCGCGCCTCACGCCGTTTACGAACGTCCAGTCATCGATCTTGCCATCAGCGCTGTAGAGCGCAAACCAGGATGACCGATTGCTGTTTGACCACATATCCAATGCGAGGTCGCGCAAACGCCCAAGTCGGCCGCCTGGCTCCCGTTTGATAATGTAATAGCGCCCCTTGGGGATAGGGCCGGCACCGACGACTGCCGTGTCAGCGGGGTTATCGACGTGATCCTTGTTGCCCGAGAATGCTGCTACTCCCCCGAATCCGCTACATAGGAGCGTCGAGAGCTTCTGTCCGTTGAGTGCAAATGTACATTGCGCTGGCATACCGGTCCTTTGAGTCTGTGACTGCGGTAAGGTATGACAAATTACGCGGTTTGCGCAATCGATGTGGCGCCGCGAGGCGGAGAATATGCGCGGTGCATTGATGATCTCTACCGGTTGCGGAGCCACGCGGCTCTATAGGATCGGCCCGAGGCGCATCGTTATCAGTCCGTGAGCCGCAAGGAATGTGAACGATGAGAGTCCGTTTCGCTCACGCGTTCCGTTTGGTAAGCCTCTACCGACGCTCGCCATGATTGGACTTTTGGAGCGCAACAGCGCCGCTAGGGCTTTTTCATGAGCTCTTCTTCGAGTTTGAGCAGTTGTCTTGATCGCGCGCGAAGCCGTCTGGCGGGAGTCCCGAAGTAAACGCCCCAGGAGCCGAGACTCTTGGTAACCAGCGACAGTGCCCCGATCGACGCTCCTTCGCCAATAGAGCATCCAGGCAGGATGACGCTTCCCGATCCAACAATGACGTGGCGCCCAAGGTTTACCGGTGCGATCTTGACGTTCAGAAAATCCTTGGGAACGGTCGGATTCGTCAGGGCCGCGCCAGAGTAATCGTCCGAAGTGCTGTAGATGCGCACGCCTTGCGACAAACCAGAGAAATCACCCAGCTCGATACCGCCGCCACCCGCGAGAAACGCCATGCCACCGATGTGAACGTGTGAGCCGATCTTAATATAGCCGCTTGAGGCAGACATTACGGTCGGGCCATCGATACGCACGTTGTCGCCGATCGATATGTTTTGCATGCCGATGATGATGCAGTTTTTAGCGTAAGCGCGAATTAACGCACACCACAATGAGCCGGCGCGTAGGGCTAGATCATGCAGGAACTAATACGTCGCGCGGCTTGGCAACGTTGAACGGCAACAGATCGCTGATATCGGCATCCGCTGCACGCTGCGGTAGTTCGGTCAGCACGCGAAGCAGATAGGTATACGGTTCGACGTTGCACGCGCGGCACGTGAGCATCAGGCTATAGATGATGGCGCTCGCCTTCGCCCCGGCGACGGTGTCACTGAACAACCACGCCTTTCTTCCGGTCGTAAATGGCCGGATGTCCCGTTCTTATCCGCGCTACGGAATTATGCAGACCTCTGCCTTGGCGCGACGCCAGCCGCATTTATGATCCGGAGTTGTCACGGCCGGCGCAGGCCTTGGGCAGGCATCAGGAAGACTGTGCATTGATGAAA
>NZ_VOSW01000199.1 GCF_009690905.1 Paraburkholderia madseniana | reverse complement strand
ACCCATAGCCACCGACTGTGGAGCGGTTTAGCTCAACGAATTGTTAGCGGAACGGGAACGGCTCGTCCGCCGTGCCTGCGACCAACTCATTGCGCCGTTCCCGTTCCGCTAACAATCCTCTGGGTTATCGTGTCGTGCAGCTCAGCGTAGGGGGCGGCCAAGACGGCGTTACGCGCGCCACACAGGCCAAGCGCGAGCAGCTGCGCGGAGTGATCGCGTCGAACGCTGGAGCCGGCATCATCTACACAGCGACGATACGCGACGCAGAGGAGATTTACGGCTGGCTCGCAGAAGCTGGCGACGCCGCGCAGGAGGCATTCATGTCGGGCACGACCCGGGTGATGGTCGCGACCAACGCGTTTGGCTTGGGTATCGACAAAGCCGACATCCGCTTTGTCATCCACTACCAGATGCCTGGCAGCGTCGACGCCTACTATCAGGAAACTGGCCGAGCGGGCCGCGACGGGCAACCCGCCGATTGCGTGCTGCTGTTCGGTCTGAACGACCGGCGTGTTCAGCAGTTCTTTCTCGCCGGCAGGTATCCGAGCGTCGAACTGGCGCAGCGTGTCTACGACATGCTCGCGGCACGCTGCAAAGATGCGCCGGAAGGTGTCACGGTCGCGGAGCTCAAGGACGCGTTGCCGGAGGTGGGCGGCGGCAAGCTGGAGGTGGCGATCGGCATGCTGCTCAATGGCCGTATCGCGGGCGGCGACCGGCAGCGACGCTATCGTCTGCGGGCACGCGATGGCGGGCAGGGTAGCACGCGTGATGCGATGGCGAAAGCCGCCGCACGATTCGAAGCGATGAGCGACCATGATAAGGAAACGCTGCAACACATGATCGATTACGCGCCGACTGGCCAGTGCCGTTGGCGCGCTATCCTCCCGTACTACGGCGATACACCGGCGATGCAGCACTGTGGCGTATGTGACAACTGCATGAGTCCTCCGCAGATTGCACCGGCGGAGCAGTCGATCGCCGTGGGCGACACAGCGTTCAACGCGAACGCATCGACCCGATCGCCGAAGTCACACTCGTGGTCGCCCGGCGACGTGGTCTGCGTGCCGAGGTTTGGGGCGGGAGAAGTCGCGTTGGCGAGCGGCGAGCAGGTAGCGATCGTATTTCCGGACGGCAGAACACGGACCTTTATGTCGAATTTTCTGAAGGCGGTCCGCCGTGCGATCTAGTTCGCGTGTGTGGCGATTGACGTACGGACAAAGACGAGCGTCAACGTCGTGCTCCTGTAATCGACTCGCTTTCCTGCACGCTCTCTCTTAACCCGGTGAGCATTGAATGAAAATTTACGTGGCTACGAACAACATCAAAGGGGCTAAACGGCACATCGGCATCGCGAAGACGATGAAAGCGATGAGACTTGCCGGGCAGCGGGAGCGTCCCGAACGACGAAGGCAGGAGCGTGCCCGATGCGCGGGGTGCATATGTTCGTCGGTATTTGCTGAACCACCGGGCAAACGATCCTCTGGGAGTCTTGCCCTCCAAGGGCAAGCCGGCGGGCATATTCGTTGCGCATAAAGGTTCTCACCTGATATTTTCAGAGTACATCATGATCATCTCCAGGGCACTTTACGGCGACCGGTTCGTAGTCTTCCGCGGAGGGCCGGCACGTCGTTCTGGCAGCCGCCGACGCGTAGCGGCGGCGGCCAGTTTCAAATGGCGCGAGCCCTGCACCTTAATGTACCGGCGATAAACAATTGCGTCCTGCCTCCGTAACCAAAACGCACGGCGATTTCAAAAGACATGCCGCAGCAGTCCCGGTCGTAACCCCCTGTCATGACCGCAAGAGAGCGCGTCCCAGGCGAATTTGCGGCGCGACGAGTTCTGCAACGGGCTAACGGCTAGCCGGGCCGCGGTTGAGTCGGGGTGGGGGAACGTTTGGCGAGTCTGAACTGACCTGACCGCGCCGTCCCAGGATGCAAGTCAGACAGATCTGAGAATCACTTTCCGGACAGTTCCGCCTAGAAACGCGGTGATCCCCGAACGGCTGGCAATTCCGATTGTGCGCCGAGGTCCGAGGACGATTGCGCCGACGCACAGTGCAACCAGCAGCGTGACGCGCGGTGCGTCCGCAAGCGAAGCGATCACGTCAACTGCGGGAGACCGCGTCCGCCCGTGCACGGCCGGGACTGATGGTGGCGTGCAATTTGCCGCAAGCAATGCTGCGCGTGATGCCGCCATGCGCAGCAGTATGGCAGTCTCGGCTTCCCGATCGGTAGATGCGCGGCTCATTTGAGCGCTTCCTTCAACGTGTCGAGGTCGCTCCGGATCTCCCTTTGCAGAACATGAAGCGAGCGGCCGGGTTTCTGAGCGAGAACGAGGAGCAGGGAGATAAATGACACGATCAGCCACATCGCGGCGACGCCCCATACCACGGGAAGAAAATAGGGCGTCCTCCAAGCCGTCGCGATGATCGCAATGCACACAAACGAAAGAGTGAAAATGCCAGCGACGGCCAGGGCAACGAGTGCGCTTAACTCGCGGACCAGACATTTCCTGGTCTCTTCAAGTTCGACACCGAGTAGCTCACCATAATCAGTGGCCCGTTCGACGCAGAATCTGCCGACGTTTCGCCACCTGGTGACTTTCGAACGGATGGACATTGCGGCACTCCTCGGGGCTGGCTGGTTGCGGAAACGCCGTGGCGGCGCGCCAGGGGCTTGTCGTCTGCACCTCTTCGGTCTCGTTGAGGGCAAGACGCGAATAGCCTTACTCCCGATCTCTCCAGTCGCTCCGAACGTTATCGGGCCTCGTGCGATTCGCTGCGTGTAGCGCTCCGAGGATAAAGCCCACGCCGGCGGCAATCGCCAGGGCTGCGAGCGGCCGCTCCACAGTAGACTCGCGTACGACATCCGCAAAATCGGCATAGAGTTGCTGCGCTTTGCCACCCAGTTCCTTCGCTGTTCCGCTAAACTGCGCACCGGCATTGTCCAGCAGGTTCCCGGCGGCTTGCTGTACGTCGCCAGCAACTTCCCGTAGCGTTCCTTCTCCTTTCGTCGTTTCCATTGTCTGCTCCTCGAGTGAGTGCGGCCGGGCCGCACGGGTAAATTACGCCAGTGTGTGAAAATCGCGAACCGCGCCTCTCTGCAAGGCAAAGAATAGGCATCGGGATAGCGTACCAACTGGTGCGCAAGAGTTGGGCCCAGCTCGACAATTCGTTGACACGCGAATACGAACGGCGGGCGCTCTCCGTATCCAGCTGCCGGTGTCATTTCGTTAGTCTGACGCAAGGTGCTGATCCAGTCGTCCAGCTGGACTAGCATGAAAGCAATGCCACGAAGCGCGCATGGCCGGTCCGGCGCGATAACGCGCGGTGGACCCGACAAGCCGAGCGGACGGAAGAAACCCGCTGACTCCTTGGTGTTTTTCAGGAACGCCTCGTCGCCTCTGCGACGTGGCTGTTGGAGTGCGCTTGGGCAGACGGGAAAGAACGCTTCAGTGGCGCCCGCACCGATCGTGCGTTCAGGGGCTGAGCATGAAGCACAACATGGCGAGCGCGGCTGCGCCCATCGCAATCGTTGCAGCCCATCCCGTGACGCGCAGGCGCGTAGGAATGGTGAAGCTACCCATGATTTTTGGATTCACTGCCATGAACATGATCAGTCCCATGATCGGGACGGAAACCACTCCGTTGATGACGGCGCTCCAGTAAAGCGCCTTGATGGGATCGATTTTTGTAAAGCCGATCCCGAGACCGATCAGAGTCGACAGGGCGATGATGCCGTAGAAACGTTTCGCCAGTTGCGGTTTCAGCGCGAGGCTGTTGCGCCAGTTGAACGCGCCCGCCATCGCGTAGGCTGCAGATCCTGCAAGCACTGGCAGCGCGAGCAGGCCTGTGCCGACGATTCCCAGACTGAACAGAGTGAAAGCGAACCGACCTGCAATGGGCTTCAGCGCGACAGCGGCCTGCGAAGACGTCTGTATGTCAGTCACGCCGTGCGCATTCAGGGTTGCCGCAGTCGTCAGGATAATGAAAAAAGCAACCACGTTTGAAAATCCCATCCCGATCCAGGTGTCGATCCGGATGCGACGCAGGTTGGCCCGACCCTGGCCAGGCGCATTCTTGAGTGCACGCTGGCCCGATTCGGCGCGCATCTCTTCTACCTCCTGCGAAGCCTGCCAGAAGAACAGGTACGGACTGATGGTTGTACCCAATACAGCAACGACCGTCGTGAGGTAATCGCTTTTCCAGGACAGGTGCGGAATAAAGGTACGAACCAGCACCGTTTGCCACGGGATCTGGACGACAAACACCGTGGCCACGTAAGCGAACAGCGCGAGTGTCAACCACTTCAGTACGCGAACATAACTGCGATAGGGAACGAAGAGCTGCAGCAGTACGGAAATGAATGCAAGCGCGACGGTGTAAATGCGCATTGGACCGCCGATTACCAGGTTGACCGCCGCGCCCATTGCCGTGAGGTCGGCCGCGATGTTGATTGTGTTGGAAACCAGGAGGAGGACTACGGAGCCGTAGAGCAGCCACGTGGGGTAGTGGCGCCTGATGTTTGTCGCCAGCCCGTGACCGCTCACGCGCCCCAATCGTGCACTGACTATCTGGATGGCGACCATCAGCGGATAGGTGATGATGATGGTCCACAACATGTTGAAGCCGAACTGCGCACCCGCCTGCGAATAGGTCGCGATACCGCTCGGATCGTCGTCCGCGGCGCCGGTAACCAGGCCCGGACCGAGCTTTTCCAGCCACGACTGAACCTCGGGATCCGGCTTGTCGGACGGGTCGATGTCGATGTCCATTTCGGCGCCTTTGGGAAAAGTGCGTGGCATGTACTACGAGCGGGGAAAGTCTGCCCCCTGAACCTTTCATGAAGCGACTCCATGTCACGCTGGGCGCGTCGAAGCCTCCCACGGGGTGTCCGGTCCCGCCGGTCAGCAACCGACGCCAGGCGTTGCCTCTGACGCTTCCGACTCGCTTTTTTTTCGCAGCACTTCGCCGGTCTCCCGCAACTCACTGCGTCCGACCACATCATCCGGGCCCGGACTCCGGTCGCACGCCGGGCACCCGGGTTTCATTTCCGCAAACAGTCGGTCTTCTCCGTCGTACGTCCCGGTATGGGTCAACCCGCGCAGCCACGCCTTATGCCAACCGTTTGAAAAAACGCCTGCGTCTATTGTTTCGATGAGGGCTCCGCGATGTCCGCATGGGCATTCGAGGTAAGTGAAGATCCGCGTTTTCATGAAGGCCTCCCGCCGGTTTCCATCAAGCGCAGCATGAATCGGGCCACCAAATAATTCACGAATCCGCGGTGCGCGAGCATCTTTGCGCTATCCAGCTCTGCGCTCCGCTTGATTTCCCGTAACCGGTACAAAGCGGCGGCCAGTACGGCGAAGGCGCGCTGCGCGTTGGCGGCCAAACAGTCGGCTATTACAGCACGGCTGGCGGTTCGTTCGGTCTGCAAATCGGCGCGCAGTCCAAAGCAATCATTTTCCTGTTCATGACACAGGATGCGCTCGACCGCTTCCGCAACAGCGATGGCTGGGCAGTCGGCGCCGACGCGACGGTCGCCGTGGTGAAAGTCGGGGCGAACGGCAATATCGATACGTCAACCGCGACCGCGCCGGTACAGGCCTTGGTGCTGACCAATGCCGGGCTGATGGCCGGCGTGTCGCCGGAAGGCACCAAGGTCACGCGGCTCAGGATCTGACACGCTGAGTCCTGATGGTCCAGGCGACGCGTATCTGAATTCGGGCAACGCTTTCCGTGAATCTCGGGCGGCGCCCGGCAAACGCATCTGTTTATCGACGACGTGCAGACTGTCAAATGGCACCGCGACCAGGTGGATACCGAGACCGAGGAAACCACCGACGGACAGAATGGCGTACATCCCACTATCTTTGGGATTCACAACCAGATCGTCGATCGTTCCGATCGTGTCCATGCTTTCGTTGTAGACGATTGAGCCGATGATTCTGGAGGCCCATTATCCGGACGCCAGGTGAACGACGTCGACGCGGGTCGTGGTGATCGACTGCACCGTCCCCTAGCCTGCAGGGTGTCGGTGGCAAACGCGGTGGCAAGCATAACCGAGCAGGTGACGATGGCGAACTTCATATCAAACTCGCTACGTGTCAGTCAGTCAACGAAGGAACGAATGGGGCCCGCAGGCGCGATCGTGCCGTTCGCGGTGAAAGCATCGTGCTCACCGCCCGCGCTCCCATCATTCTCATGTTAGCGCCTCGTTGCGGCGACGGGACGATCGTCATGTCTGGGGCGCGCCAATTGTGCCACGCAATGCAATTGCGCACTGCCGATGTACTCACTTCCCGATCCTCCCGGGATGGAGACGATGACGGGGCGCGGCGGCAACGGCGCAGCGAGGCACCGTCGCCAAGAACGAAGGGTAGACACTGTAGCGTGCCGGCATCAACGGATGTGCGAGAAAGAAAGCTCTGGAGCTTATGACGGTGGCGCGTGAGCGCAACTCACGCAAAATCGCGCCCCGTGGTCGACTCGACCGCGTCCGCACGACAGCGTATCGCGTTCACCGTGGGTTCCTTGTCCGACCTCCGGCATGGGAATTGCGGCGAATAGAACGCGGGTTCACACCTTCCGGTGCTAACGACCGCTTCGCATTTGGGGAGACTGTCATGCGAGTTGCGACGAGAGGAATGTTGATTTCAGCATTATTT
>NZ_VOSW01000198.1 GCF_009690905.1 Paraburkholderia madseniana | reverse complement strand
ATTGAGGAGCTGGCCCGTGCGGCGATGCATGCGGTTGGCTTAGATGGCCGGCTCGAGTTCGACGTCAGCAAACCTGACGGCACACCGCAAAAGCTACTCGACGTCAGCAGGCTGGCAGAGCTCGGCTGGCGCGCGAAGATCGGCCTCCAGGAAGGATTGGCCGCGACCTACGATGACTTCTTGCAGCGCTACGAAACGCAAGTCCTGGAACGGGCCTAAGCGCATCCGCCAACCAATGAAAATGATGCGATTCGGCGAAAGCAGCGTGACTTGGGTCTTTGCACAACAGGCTGTGTCGCGCCTGCTGGTGGCGTTCAAGTTCTTCCTGCTTGCGCGACTGTTGGGGCCGCAATCGATCGGTCTGATTGCGGCTTGCCTGATGGCGTTGTCAATAGCGGAGTCGTTGACAGAGATGGGGATGAGCCATGCGCTGATCCAGCGGCAGGAGCTGCTGGATCAGCGTGGCCTTGACGCATTGTGGACGGCGAATGCGCTGCGGGGCTTGTTGCTGACGGTTGTCCTGTTCTTCGCCTCCGGCCTGATTGCGCGGCTAATGAATATTCCGGAGGCAACCACCGTTTTGCAGATGGTCGCGTTGGTGCCGTTCGCGAGGTGCGTTGTTAGCGTGCGCGTTGTCGTCGCGCAGCGAGAGCGGCGTTTTCGTACTGTCGCATTGTTGACGAGCACCTTCGTCATGGCCGATTTTGTGATGTCTGCCGTCGCCGCACTGACCTATCGCGAGGTGATATGGGTGCTCGCGGCATTGCCGTTGTCGGAGTTTCTGAAGGCCATCGCCTCGCACATTGTGTTCAAGACGAAGCCGCGGCTGAACTTCGACACCAAGCCACTGGGCGAGGTCATGGAGTTCGGTCGCTGGGTTTGGGCGAGCAGTTTGCTCACCGTGATTGTCAATCAGTTGGACCGGATCATTACGGTCAAGACATTCGGCGTGCAGACTTTGGGACTGTACCAGACCGCAAGTCGCCTCGCGCAATTTGGCGTAGCCGATTTTGGCATTGCGATGAGTCAGTACCTCTTCCCGAACTTTTCCGAACTGGCGCGTCAGGACAAAAGCCGCGCCGCACATTATGCATTGGCGCTGTTCAGTCAATTGGGGACGATCGCGCTCGTAGTCGCGACGTTTCTCTGTGTCGCCGCGCGCGACATCATCCAATTGGCGCTAGGTGGGCAATGGAGCGGGGCCGTGCCGTTTTTCCGCATCTTCGTGTATCTGATGGCGGCTGGCGTGCTGGTCGGGCTGCTGACCTCCTACCTGCGTGGCACGGGTAGGCCGAGCCGGGTGACTCGCGGGACCGTGGTGCAGTTGGCATGCCTGCTGATTTCATCGGCGATTCTGGTGCCGTGGCTAGGTCCCATCGGCGTCGCGTTCGCCGCGACGATTTCGGTGTTTGTCTGCGCGGCGTTAATGCTCTGGGATGTCGTGTCGGACGACCGTGACCAGATCCGGCAGTTGCTTCCACTCGCCACAGTGGGCGTGCCGGTTGCGGCGTTGATCGTGATCCTGGGCCAAGTGTTCTCGAAGCTTCCGTATCACGCCGTGGGACTCGGGCTCGTCTGTGCTGCCGCATTGGTGTTGCCTCTACAACGGCTGCGGGCCGGAATTTCACTGACTGTCTAGAGAGAGAACGTTATGCGCATCATGCACGTGGTCCTGACGCCGCGGCATTCCGGAGCCGAAATGCTCGCCGCCACGTTGGCGGAGGTGCACGCGACCGCAAAAACCGGTGTGGCAGGCGTAATGGGGATCAACCCGTGCGAGGCGGCCTTCCGGCCGGTTTGGTCGAAACTTGAAGAGAAGGGCGTCTGGTGCGCGTCGCCTGCACGATTGCTGGGGCGCTTGGGACGGCTTCGCTTTATCCGCGCGACACTGCGCGATTTTCGTCCTGACGTCGTGGTTGCGCATTCGGTCATTCCGGCGGCTTACGCACGCCTCGCCATGAAGCTGACGGCATCGGCCATTCCAGTCGTCACCGTCATGCATGCTGCCACCAACGACGACTACGCAGGAGGCTTTCTCAGGCTGAGTGAACGCATTCTCCAGCGTGATGCGGCGGCCGTGGTCACCGTCACGGAGACAGCCGCCAACAATTACCGTTTGCGGTGTGGCGTGCCTCGCCGGCTTCTAACGATCCCCAACGGTACTGATCTTGATCGCTTCGCATTCGATGAAAATGCCAGACGCCGGCTGCGGGCCGAATTCAAGGTTGACGATAGTGTGTCAGTAGTGCTCCAAGTCGGGCGCCTGTCGCCGGTGAAGAATCAGGCCGCTAGCGTGCTGGCGCTGAAAGACATGTTACGCGCCGGCGAGTCCGTCGAATTGTGGCTGGCAGGACTGACGGAAGACCCATCCTATGGCGACGCGTTGAAGCGATTGGTCGAGCAGCACTGTTTATCCGGCAAAGTGCGATTTCTGGGGAGCCGGCCGGACGTTGCGGCGTTGCTGTGCGCCGCGGACGTGTACGTTATGCCTTCTGAGCGCGAAGCACACAGTGTCGCGATGATCGAGGCACTCGCGAGCGGCGTGCCCATTGTCGCTTCGACCATTCCCGTCTTCGGGTTCGCCACGCGTTTCTCTGGCGTCGTGACAGTCGATCCAGCAAGTCATCGAGATTACGCGGCGTCAATCACAAAGGTACTCGCGGAAGCGAAGATTCGCCACCAGCGCGACTTGAGCGTCTATTCGATCGCGCACGTCGCTGAACGCTATGCCGCGCTATTCGGCGACGTCACGTCGCATCCACGATTTGGCGCCGGCACGGCACGGGAGGGTGTGACATGACGAGGCTGCTGCTGGTGGAACCCGAGGCAACAGGGCACCGCATGGTGCTGTATGTCCGTCTGATGGCGGAAGAGGCGTTCCGGCGTGGATGGAAAGTTACGTTAATGACGACAGCGTCGGCGCTCGCTCATTCCGCAACGCAAAGAGTGAAATCGGCCTTGGGATCGGATCTGGACCTTGCGAGAATGCCGGAAATTCCACGGGAAACCCGCTATGGAAAGCTCCAATTGCTGTTCGGGCAGCGCGCCTACCTGAGTGCTTTCGAACAGGCCTACCGCGAATACCGTAAGACCAGCACAGTTGATTTCGTCTATGTCCCGTACCTCAACTACATCGACAAGATCGTCGGATTGTATGGCTCACCCTTTGGCACGACGCCCTTCGGCGGCATGATCCTTGCCGCGAAGTTTCACCATCAGGCGTGCGGTATCGCGGGGCCGCGAGGGAAGATGGATGTCGTCAATAGAGTGCTGTTTCAAAGAATGCTGAGCCTGCGGGCACTAGCGCTCGCTACCACGATCGATGAACCCTTGCCGAAGTACGTGACGCAGAACATGCCCGCATTGGCGCCGAAGATCAGATATGTACCAGACGTTTCGTTCATTAGCAAACCTGCGCAAAGGCAGACGGCTCGACACGCGCTAGGGTTGGAGGAAGATCACTTTGTTGTCGCGTCCTATGGCTCCCTCAGTCCGAGAAAAGGCCTAGCCCGGCTATTGAGCATGTTTTCAGCGGCAGACCTTCCCAGGCACTTCAGACTAGTGCTTGCCGGCGTACAGGATGCCGAAGCCGCCCAATTGATCCAGTCTTTTATATCGGAGGCAGGGGCGCGCCGGTCGCAACTGGTCGTGATGAACAGGTTTTGTTCTGCGCTTGAAGAAGGTTTGGTATTCGCGGCCGCCGATGCGATGTGGCTGTGTTACGAGAATTTTAGCGGAATGAGCGGCGTGCTGATCCAGTCGGCTCAAGTTGGTGTGCCTGTGATCACCTCGAATTACGGCCTTATCGACCACAATCGGGAAAAGCATTCACTCGGCCTGCGATGGGACGATTTTCTTCTCGCGTCGCCGCCGGCACAGCGCTTTGATTGGGGAAAATTGGAGTCGATCGTACATTCCATTAAGGGCTCGCCTGAGCTCGCCGACTTTGCGCTCCGACACAGCCCCAAAAAATTCGGGTGCAACGTGATCGATGCGATCGACCACGCTCATCGGATGGAGGGGCGCGCGTGACCATTGTTAGCCTGATGCGCACGTTGCGGGGCCAGCGTATCGGTTCACCGCACACCGTGCACCGATCGAACAAGGACCGCGGCGCGAATAAGCGCCTCCGCGTTGCTATCGTGTACCACTTTTTCCCGCATTACCGCAAAGGCGTTCTTGATGCGATCAGCAATGACGACTTTGACGTGACGTTCTTTGGCGACCCGATGGAGCGCTACCAAGGCATCCCCTCGTTGCGTTTCGAAGCCGATACGGATTTCAGGCCGGCGACGGTCAAAGTGTTGAATGACATCTCGTTTCAGTGGGCCGCGGTACACGCATCCTTATCGAGCGAGTTCGACGTCTTGGTGTTGCTCGCGAATCCGAATTTCTTTACGACCTGGCTGGCGGCTGCAATTGGGCGCTTGACCCGCAAGCGCGTGCTTTTTTGGGGGCACGGATTCTTATCGGCCGATCGGTCTTTGAAAAACTACATCAGGCGTATCTTCTTCTCGCTCGGACATGCACAGTATCTGTATGGCTATCGCGCTAAATGCATTGCCGAAAGTTTTGGATTTCACTCCAGGAACCTCTATGTAGGGTTTAACAGTCTGGACTATCAGTCCCAGTTGCGTACACGCCGTCAGTTGTTAGCGTGTCCCGAAGAGCCTCGGCAGTCCTCTGAAATCCGCATCCTCGGTGTGTCCAGATTGACCGACAAGTGCGCGTACGACGTATTAATGAATGCGGTGTCATTGGCGCAAGAAACGTCGGAGTGGCGATTCAAGTTGACATTGATAGGGGGCGGCCCTGCGGAGAGCAAGCTGAAGGCACTTGCAGTGCAATTGAAGCTGGACATCGACTTCGTTGGTGAGCTGTACGACGAGGAGGCGGTGGCCGGTTACATATTCGATTCCGATGTTGTCGTATCACCCGGGAAAATCGGCTTGACCGCCATGCATTCACTCATGTTCGGTACGCCGGTCATTAGCCACTCCGACATGGACCGTCAAATGCCTGAAGTGGAAGCGGTCGCACCCGGTATCTCCGGAATTTTGTTCCGTTACGGCGACATGGCTGATCTGTCGAGGTGTCTGATTTCGATTCCAGACGTATTTCATGACCGACGCCAGACGCGAGAAAACTGCTTCAGGATTATTGACGAAATATACAACCCTTATAGGCAATGCGAAGTGCTCTCGGATGCAATTCATGGCAAGGCGGCCCGGCGGGGTAACGACATGCAAGCCATCTATGGAGATGCGAATGAAGGCCGAGCTTAGAGCCATGATGCGCAGCGCCAGACGATTGTTCTGGCGGAAACTGCTCAGGCTCCGCGACGTGCATCCAACGGTGCTGTTCGGCGGATATGGAGATATCAGCCGAGATTTTCACGCAGACGCATATGTCTACGTGGGTCCCGGCTGCCGGATCAATCCAGGCGTTCGCGTCGGCAGTTATTCGATGCTGGGGCCCGATGTCCAGATTGTGGGCAATGACCACATCTTCGACCTCCCCGGCGTACCGATCATTTTTAGCGGCAGACCGGTGTTTCGTCCCACGCATGTCGGCAAGGACGTGTGGATTGGCGCCGGCGCGACTATTCTCTGCGGAATAACCATTGGTGACGGCGCAGTGGTGGCGTCCGGGGCGGTCGTCACCCATGACGTCGAACCGTTCACGGTGGTCGGCGGCGTTCCGGCACGTCTGATCAGACGCCGCTTCGCGATCTTGAGGGATGAATTGATACACAGAAAAATGCTCGAGGCACCTGTCGTCTCGGCTAGATATTGCTCGCCGGTTACGGCTCAGCAAGAGGCGTAATCGATGATTTTGCAAGGTGTGGACTCCAAGATTGCTCCTTCGTTCTCGCTGAAGAATCGCTTGGCACGCGTGCTATGGGGAATCGTATACGTGCTGTTTTTTCTCCCTACACCGCGCCCTTGTCACGCGTGGCGTCGAGGCATTCTGAGAGCGTTCGGTGCTCAAGTCGGCGCGGGAGCGCACATTTATCCACGGGTCAAGATCTGGGCTCCGTGGAATCTTTCGATTGGCGCACTAGCGGGCGTTGCCAACGGCGTCACGCTTTACTCCATGGAACGAATTGTTTTGGGGGAACGTTGCGTGATCTCACAGGGGGCGCATCTGTGCACTGGTAGTCACGACTTCAACGATCCTATGTTTCAGCTCACGGCACAGCCCATATCTGTCGGGCGCGAGGCGTGGATTTGCGCGGAAGCGTTTGTTTGCCCCGGAGCGGAGATCGCTGAGGGCGTTGTGGTGGGCGCGCGTTCGGTGGTGACCCGCAGTCTTCGCGAGCGCTGGACGGTATATGCGGGCATGCCTGCGAGAAAGATATCCATTCGAACTGGATCTGGAGAAAAACAATGAGCAATGTCTCAGTCCTAATTCTGACAAAGAACGAAGAAAAGGATCTTCCAGGCTGCCTGGAGAGCGTCATCGAATGGTGCGACGACATTCATGTCTATGACTCTCACAGCACAGACCGCACAGTTGAGCTTGCCACGCTGCTTGGCGCGAAGATTACGCTGAGGGAATTTGATAACCTGTCTCTTATACACATCTAAAAAAAAAAAAAACCAAGATAACGAGACCACTCACCTCCTCTTAACCATGCTCAAGACTGAAAAACTAAGAGATCTGACAATAACTAAGAGGAG
>NZ_VOSW01000197.1 GCF_009690905.1 Paraburkholderia madseniana | reverse complement strand
ATTAAATGGAATATAAATGTAATGATTTAGTATGGTTGTGGCCATGTCGAACCGGTGCCGGAGCCCGGATTCGGGGCAGGGAGCAAAAGAAGCTATGATCATCTTCCGAAGCCGCGCCGCAGTGCGAAAGCCTTAAGTGCTGCCTGGCGCCCAAAACCATACCGGGACGACACCGATGTCACACACAGTGAATCTGGAAAACTATTTCACCCGCATCGGCTACAAAGGACCTCGCGCGGCGACGCTGGAAGTGCTCCAGGAACTCCACAAGCTGCATCCCAGAGCGATCCCCTTCGAGAACCTGAATCCGCTCACACACCGTGCGGTAAAACTGGATCTCGAATCAGTCGAACAAAAGCTGATCGCGCAAAAACGTGGCGGCTATTGCTTCGAGCAGAACGCACTCTTCGCGAACGTCCTGACGCAGCTAGGCTTCAACATAACGCCCCTGCTGGGCCGAGTCCTTTGGGGCCGCGAATCCGGAGCGATCCCCCCTCGCACGCACATGGTGTTGCGCGTCGACATCAAAGACGAAGCCTGGATCGCCGATGTCGGTTTCGGCAGCATGACGTTGACGGCACCGCTGCGCCTGATCGCCGGCACCGCGCAGCCGACGCAACTCGGCACGTTCCGCCTCGCCGATGCATCGAACGACGCGCTCTACCTCGACGTCCAATCCCGCGATGACACGTGGGCCCGTGTCTACCGTTTCGACCTGCACCCGGTCGAGTGGATCGATTACGAGACCTCGAACTGGTACACCTCGACCGCACCGGATTCGATCTTCCTGAATCATCTGATCGTTTGCCGGGTCCTGGCAGAGTCGCGGCTGACCTTGCGCAACGACCAACTGAACGAACGCGCCGCGGATGGCCAGATCATCAGCGAGCGGCAGCTAAAAAGCCCGGACGAACTCGCAACCTGCCTTCGCGATCAATTCGGTCTGAACACGGTCGACATCGACATGGCAGACGTTTTCGGGCGCGTGCGCTCACCCGCGACGGCTTCCGTCTGAGACAGCCGCGTATAGCGAACTTCAACAACCACCAGCGGGCACGAACCAGCCATGATCACGCGCCTTGTCCTGCAAACAGCAGCCTGGCTGGTATGCATGGGCGCGCTGCTGTTCGGCGCCGCGGGTACGTTCGCGTGGCCTGCCGGCTGGTGGTATCTGATCGAGACCGGCGGGCTGAGTTTGTGGGTCGGCTTCTGGCTGGCGCGCCACGATCCCGGTCTGCTTGCCGAGCGTCTCGCGCCGATCGTTCAGGCGCAACAAAGTCGCTGGGACAGTTTCTTTATGGTGGCCGTGGCGGTGATGTGGAGCGCCTGGCTCGTCCTGATGGCGCTCGATGCAATGCGCTACTGCTGGTCGGCACCGCTGCCGGTATGGCTGGTGAGTTTCGGCTCGCTCAGTATCTTCGTCTGCATTTTCATGTGCCTGATCGTGTTCCGGGCGAATAGCTATGCCGCGCCCGTCGTGAAGATCCAGGCAAGCCGCGGTCACAAAGTCATCGACACCGGCCCCTACGCCTTAGTCCGTCATCCGATGTACTCGGCCGCGCTGCTGTTGTTCATCGGCACCCCCTTGCTGCTCGGCTCGTGGTGGGGGCTTGCCTGCGTGCCGTTGCTGGTGATCGGCATTGGCTGGCGCGCGGTGCGCGAGGAGCGCGTGCTGGCAGCGCAACTCGAGGGCTACACCGCCTACACCACGCGCGTGCGTTATCGCTTCGTGCCGTTCATCTGGTAGGGCGCGCCACGCGCCAACTCGAAGCGCGTTCGCTCTTCTCACACCAACCTGTCTAGACAAAACGCACCACGCTGGCGCAGCCGGTGGTGACCGGTGCATTGTCTTTGCCCTTTCAAAACTCCCTTAAAAGCCTTATTACACGGTCGCGCATAGGGGCTTACCCGATGATTTCGGCGATTTCGAAAAAATCCTCTTGCGATGGCTTTTTGACTCATGCAAGCTTGTCTATACAAATTAGACGGCAGTTAAAAACCCAGCTTGGCGGTTTCCTCAATCAAAGGAGTTTCGACGTGAAAGTGAAGCGCACGACGTTAGCAAAAGCATTGATGGGCGCCGTACTCGGCGCCGCGACGATTTTCGCTGCACCGGTGCAGGCCAAAGACTGGAAGACGGTGACGATCGCACTGGAAGGCGGTTATGCACCCTGGAACCTGACCTTGCCGGGTGGCAAGCTGGGCGGCTTCGAACCTGAGCTCGTCGCCAATCTGTGCGAGCGCATCAAGCTCCAGTGCAATCTCGTGGCGCAAGACTGGGACGGCATGATCCCTGGTCTGCAGGCCGGCAAGTTCGACGTTCTGATGGACGCGATCTCGATCACGCCGGAGCGCGAAAAAATCATCGCGTTCTCGAAGCCGTACGCCGCCACGCCGGCCACGTTCGCCGTGACTGACGCGAAAGTGCTGCCCAAGGCCGCTCCGACCGCAGCCGTCGTCAAGCTGTCGGGCGATCCGAAAACCGATCAACCCACCGTCGACGCTTTGCGCAAGCAACTGAAGGGCAAGACCATCGGCATTCAGTCGGGCACGGTCTACACCAAGTTCATCAACGACGGCTTCAAGGACGTCGCCACGATCCGCGTCTACAAAACCTCGCCTGAGCGCGACCTCGATCTGGCCAACGGCCGCATCGACGCCTCGTTCGACGACGTGACCTACTACGCCGCTAACGTCGACAAGAAAGAGACTGCGTCGATCATCATGGCCGGCCCGAAGATCGGCGGCCCGATCTGGGGTCCGGGTGAAGGCCTCGCGTTCCGTAAGCAGGACGCCGACCTGAAAGCGAAGTTCGATACCGCGATCAGCGCCGCGCTTGCCGATGGCACCGTCAAGAAACTCTCCGCCAAGTGGTTCAAGACCGACGTCACGCCTTGATTCGCCTGAGCGTTCAGAGGTAACGGCAGGCGCGGCGTCAAAAACCGCGCCTGTCGGCTGGTTCGATCCGCCGTAATGGATGAGGGGTAGGGAATGGCTCTGATAGAGATGCTCGGCTTCGGGCAGGAAGGCTGGGGCGGCGTGTTGCTGCTCGCAGCGTTGATGACGGTCGCGCTTACGCTGGCGGCGCTCGCTGTCGGCGCCGTGTTCGGCGCGCTGGTAGCGGCGGCCAAGCTGTCGCGCTTTCGCACGCTGCGCGTGATCGGCGACCTGTACACCACGGTGTTTCGCGGCGTACCTGAGCTGCTCGTCATCTATCTGTTCTATTTCGGCGGCTCGACGCTCGTGACCACGATTGGTCAATGGTTCGGCGCGGACGGCTTTGTCGGCGTGCCGCCGTTCGTGGTCGGCGCGCTCGCGGTCGGCATGATTTCCGGCGCGTATCAGGCCGAGGTGTATCGCTCGGCGGTGCTCGCGGTGTCGCGCGGCGAACTCGAAGCGGCGCGTTCGATCGGCATGCCCACCATGACCATGGCGCGCCGCATTCTGATTCCGCAAGTGCTGCGTTTTGCCTTGCCCGGCATCGGCAATGTCTGGCAATTGAGCCTGAAAGACTCGGCGTTGATTTCGGTCACGGGGCTGGCCGAACTGCTGCGCGCTAGCCAGGTGGCGGCGGGTTCGACGCATCAGTACTTCACGTTCTTCGTGGTGGGCGGCGCGCTGTATCTGCTGATGACCAGCATCTCGAACCGGGTCTTCAACCACGCCGAAGCGCGCGTGGGCCGATCCTTCAAGCGCAACTTCGCGCGCAACTGACGAGGACCGGACATCATGCATTTCGACTTCGATTTTCTGCTCGACACGCTGCGGCAACTGATCGCGGCCGTGCCGACCACGCTCGGGCTGTTCTTCTGCTCGTTGATTCTCGGCGGCTTGCTTTCGCTCGTGATCGTCACGATGCGCGTGTCGCCGCACTGGCTGCCGAACCGTTTCGCGCGTGCCTATATCCTCGTGTTCCGCGGCTCGCCGCTGTTGATCCAGATGTTCCTCGTCTACTACGGCATGGGCCAGTTCGGCGTGATTCGCGAGAGCTTCCTGTGGCCGGTGTTGCGCGAGCCGTACATGTGCGCGGTTTTATCCCTGGCGCTGTGCACCGCCGGATATACCGCTGAGATTATCCGCGGGGGGTTGATGGCCGTGCCGGTCGGTCAGATCGAAGCGGGTTATTCGATCGGCCTGTCGGGTTTCGCGCTGCTGCGCCGCGTGATCGGTCCGATTGCGCTGCGTCAGTGTTTGCCCGCGTACTCGACCGAGGCCGTGCTGCTCGTCAAATCCACCGCGCTCGCGAGTCTCGTTACCGTGTGGGAAGTGACCGGCGTCGCGCAGCAGATCATTCAGCAAACGTATCGCACCACGGAAGTATTCATCTGCGCCGCGCTGATCTATCTGTTCCTGAATTTCGTCATCGTGCGTTTGCTCGGCTTCCTCGAGACGCGCCTGTCGCGCCATCTGCGTGCGGCGCCCGCACAAAGCTCGCCGAGCCGGCCGGTTTCGTCCACGACCGAAGCACGCCGCGCCGCGCCCTGAACGATCGCATATCTTGCAGAATCTGGAGAATCCCATGAACGCTACGGCACCTGTTGCACTGTCGGTCAAGAACATCCATAAGTCGTTCGGCGACCATCACGTGCTCAAAGGCATTTCGCTCGACGCCCATCAAGGCGACGTGATTTCGATTCTCGGCGCGAGCGGCTCCGGCAAGAGCACCTTTCTGCGCTGCCTGAATCTGCTTGAAACGCCGGATGACGGTTCGGTGGCACTCGGCGGCGAAGAGCTGAAAATGAAGCGGCGCGGCGACGGCAAGCTGCAACCGAGCGACCGCCGCCAGGTGGACCGGGTGCGCTCGCAACTCGGGATGGTGTTTCAGAACTTCAATCTCTGGTCGCATATGACCGTGCTGGAGAATCTGATCGAAGGGCCGATGCGCGTGCAAAAGCGCAGCCGCGCCGAATCGGTTGAAGAAGCGGAAGCGCTGCTGGCAAAAGTCGGTCTTGCGGAAAAGCGTGGCCACTATCCCGCACATCTGTCCGGCGGTCAGCAGCAGCGCGTGGCGATCGCGCGCGCTTTGGCGATGCATCCCAAAGTGATGCTGTTCGATGAGCCGACTTCGGCGCTCGATCCCGAACTGGTCGGCGAAGTGCTGCGCGTGATGCGCTCGCTCGCCGAAGAGGGCCGCACGATGCTGGTCGTCACGCACGAAATGGGTTTCGCGCGCCATGTGTCGAATCGCGTGATGTTCCTGCATCAAGGTCAGGTGGAAGCCGACGGCACGCCGGACGAAGTGTTCGTCGACTGCAAGTCGGACCGTTTCCGCCAATTCGTGTCGAGCCACCAGGATCGCACGACTAACTAATCGATCAGCGTTGGCTGGTTGCCACTTCGTTACTTCACCGCACAGAGCACTATCATGGCCGTGATCCGTTCCGATCGTCCTCTCGACTGGGTTCAGGTGGCGGCTATCGCCGCCGGCGAACCGCTCGAGCTTTCCGCCGATGCCCGCTCGCGTATCCGGGCGGCACGCGTGCTTGTCGAGCAGATCGTCGAGCGCGGGATTCGCGCGTATGGCGTGAATACCGGCGTCGGCGCGTTGTGCGACGTAATCGTGTCGCCGTCCGAACAGCGCACGCTGTCGCGCAATATTCTGATGAGTCACGCGGTCGGCGTGGGCGCGCCGCTCGGTGTTGCCGAGACGCGCGCGATCATGGCGGCGGCCGTCAACAATTTTGCACACGGGCATTCGGGGATTCGCCTCGAAGTCGCGGATCAACTGGTCGCGTTGCTCAATGCCGATTGCCTGCCGGAAGTGCCGGCGTTCGGCTCGGTAGGTTATCTGAGCCATATGGCGCATATCGCGCTCGTCTGTATCGGCGAGGGGCATGTGCGCTATCGCGGCGAGCGTCTCAAAGGGCGCGATGCGTTGCAACTGCTCGGCCTTGAACCGCTGGTGCTCGACGCGAAGGAGGGTTTAAGCCTCGTCAACGGCACGCCGTGCGTGACGGGTCTCGCCGCGTTGGCGCTGTCGCGCGCCGCCCGTTTGCTCGACTGGACCGACGTGGTCGCCGCGATGAGCTTCGAGAATCTGCGTGGTCAACTCGCGGCCTTCGACGAAGACTCGCTGGCGCTGCGCATTTCGCCGGGCCTGAACCTGGTCGGCGAACGCATGCGTACCGCGCTCGCCGATAGCGGCATTCTTGCCGCGGTGGTCGGCCAGCGCACGCAGGATCCGCTGAGCATGCGGACCATTCCGCACGTACATGGTGCCGCGCGTGACGTGCTCACTGGGACCGCCGACGTGGTCAATCGCGAACTCGCGTCGATTACCGACAACCCGATCGTCGCCGGCACGCCGGAAGAGCCACGTGTCTATTCGCAGGCGCACGCGGTGGGGGCATCGATCGCACTGGCGATGGACAGCCTTGCCACCGCGATCGCGCAAGTCGCGGCGATGGCCGAGCGGCGTCTCGACCGTCTCGTCAATCCGCTCGTGAGCGGCTTGCCGGCGTTTCTCGCGGAGCCGGGCGGCACCTGTTCGGGCTTCATGATCGCGCAGTACACGGCGGCCTCGCTGGTCGCGCAGAACCGGCGCCTCGCGATGCCCGCGAGTCTCGACGGCGGCATCACATCCGGTCTGCAGGAAGACCACCTGTGCCATGCCACGCCCGCTGCGCTGAAAGCGTTGGAGATCGTCGACAACGCCGGGCGCATCATCGCCATCGAATTGCTGGCGGCGGCACAAGCCTACGATCTGCAAAGCATCGACGCACCGCGCGCGCCGCACACCGATGCGCTCTGGCAACGCATACGCCGCGCTGTGCCGACGTATCGCGACGATCGGCCGCTCGCGGACGACATGAGCATCGCGTTTCGCATCATCGCCGACGAAACACCGCCGCCGCTGCCAAACCCGGGTAATATTCGGCCCGGGCTGGACGCTTCGGTTAGCGACGCAGCTCGCGCCGCATTGGCGAGCGTGACGAGCGTTGGCGCGGCGGGGAAGCTTGGCGGCGACGCGGCGGCCCACGGCGGCCGGGCAACTGCCCACCCCGGGTGACGACCCCCGTTACTGCCAC
>NZ_VOSW01000196.1 GCF_009690905.1 Paraburkholderia madseniana | reverse complement strand
TCGAAATCCACAAGGATGAAATCGTCGTTGTGTTCAGGATCGATCCACAGCCGGGGGCTCTCGCCAGCGAAAATCCGAATGATTCAGACGACGGAGTGAAAAGTATGCAACATTGTACGAGGCGTAATTTCTCCGACGCTGGCGAATGTGACGCTGAACGGGCTGGAGCGAGAACTGCTAGCGCACCTTAGTGCGAAGTTTGGGATCGCAAAAGCCAACAAACTTAAAGTCAATGTGGTGCGGTACGCGGACGACTTCGTGATCACCGGTGACTCGCAAGAGTTGCTGGAGCAGGAAGTTCGACCTTGGGTGGAAACATTCCTTGCCGTTCGAGGTCTGCAACTGTCCGAGGAGAAAACGCGGATCACACACATTGACCAAGGCTTCGATTTCCTGGGGTGGAATTTCCGTAAGTACTCGGGGACGCTACTCATCAAGCCGAGCAAGAAGAACGTGAAAACGTTCTATCGCAAGGTGGCGGATACGATCAGCGGTCATAAGACGGTAAAGCAGGAGAATCTGATTCGACTGCTGAACCCGATGCTACGGGGCTGGGCGCAGTATCACAGTCCTGTGGTCGCCAAAGAGGCATACAGCCGCATGGAGTCTTTGATTTTCCGAAGGCTTTGGCGGTGGTCGAAGAGGCGGCACCTGAACAAGAGCGCCGAATGGGTGAAGAAGAAATACTTTCACTCGGAGGGCAATCGACACTGGGTGTTCGCTGTTCCTGTAGCTCGTGACGACGGTGGTAAGGGGTTGCTTAGCCTGTACCAGATCAGCGGTACGGAAATTAAGCGACACAGAAAGGTCAAAGGAGCATTCAATCCCTTTGATCCTGAGTGGGAGCAGTACGGCGAACAGTTGCGACAGGCGCGCATGGAACACTCAATGCGTTATCGGAAGCAATGGGTTTCGCTGTATATGTCGCAAGACGGGCTTTGCTCGCATTGTGGCTGTGCCCTGACAAAGGAGACCGGCTGGCATGACCATCATCTGGAGTATCGGATGCATGGTGGCACGGACGCTCTCTCGAACAGGGTTCTGCTTCACCCGCACTGCCATCAGCAGGTGCACGCAGGTAAAATTGCGGTAACTAAGCCGGCCCGGTCCTAAGACCGGGCTTTGTTTGTAGATTTGAGCCGTATGCGGGGAAACTCGCACGTACGGTTCTTAGGGGGCCCTTCTTCCGCGAGGAAGGGGGGCTACCCTCCAAAAATACAGAAGCCATCCATGAATTACCCTCATCCGATCATCGCGCGAGAAGGCTGGCCGTTCATCGCCATCGCGGCCGTCGTTGCATTACTGGTTCATGCCTTCGCGGGATTCGGCTTTGCATGGCTGTTCTGGCTGATCCTGATCTTCGTCGTGCAGTTTTTCCGCGATCCTGCGCGCCCGATTCCGACTCAGGCGAACGCCGTACTGTGCCCGGCCGACGGCCGTATCGTCGCAGTCGAGACAGCGCATGATCCGTATGCCAACCGTGAAGCGCTGAAGATCAGCGTGTTCATGAACGTTTTCAATGTCCATTCGCAGCGCTCGCCGGTGGACGGTGCGATCTCCAAGGTCGAATATTTCCCGGGCGCGTATCTGAACGCCGCTGTGGATAAGGCTTCGCTCGAAAACGAGCGCAATGCGGTGGTGATCGAAATGGCCGGCGGCCAGACGGTGACGTCGGTGCAGATCGCCGGTCTGATTGCGCGGCGCATTCTTTGCTACGTACGCTCGGGTGAGCCGCTCACGCGTGGCCAGCGTTATGGATTTATCCGCTTTGGCTCGCGCGTCGACGTGTACCTGCCGGTTGGCAGCCGTCCGCGTGTGTCGATCGGTGAGAAGGTTTCCGCGTCGTCCACGATCCTCGCTGAACTATAAAGCGGCACCAAGGAGGTTTTCCGAATGGCCGCATTCAAACCGCGTCGACCCCGCAACAGCGGGCAGCTCCCGCGTCCGTTCCGCCGTAACAAGCCGATCGTGGCGGAGACCGGAGCAGTCGAGAGCCGGCGCGCTCAGCGTCAGCAGTTCCTGAGGAAGCGCGGCATTTACCTGCTGCCGAACGCGTTCACCACCGCCGCGCTCTTTTGCGGCTTCTTCGCCGTGGTGCAGGCGATGAACGTGCGCTTCGAAATCGCGGCAATCGCGATCTTCGTGGCGATGGTGCTGGACGGCATGGACGGCCGGGTCGCCCGCATGACGCATACGCAAAGCGCGTTCGGCGAACAGTTCGACAGCCTCTCGGACATGGTTTCGTTCGGTGTGGCGCCGGCGCTCGTGATGTACGAGTGGATTCTGAAGGATCTCGGCCGCTGGGGCTGGCTCGCGGCGTTCGTCTACTGTTCGGGTGCGGCGTTGCGTCTCGCGCGCTTCAACACGAACATCGGCGTGGTCGACAAGCGCTTCTTCCAGGGTATGCCCAGTCCGGCTGCTGCCGCGCTGATCGCCGGTTTCGTGTGGCTCGCCACCGATAACCGCGTGCCGCTCAAGCTGGTATGGCTGCCGTGGGTCGCTTTCGTGCTGACTATCTACGCCGGTGTGACGATGGTGTCGAACGCGCCGTTCTACAGCGGCAAGGCGCTCGACGTGCGGCACCGCGTGCCGTTCGGCGTGATTCTGCTGGTGGTGGTGGCGTTCGTGCTGGTGTCGTCCGATCCGCCGCTGATGCTGTTCGGCCTGTTCGTGCTGTACGGCCTGTCGGGTTATGTGTTCTGGGGCTACCAGGCGATGCGGGGCAGGGCGAATCCGGCACGGTCCATAGCGGGGGACAGGTAACGGCGCACCTTCGTTGCACGAACGTGACATGAGAAAACGGCAGCCTTCGCAGGCTGCCGTTTTTCGTTGCCGCGCCCGTCCGGCGGCGCGCGGCAGGCAGGTCCGACGCCAATTGCACGGCGACGGGAATGCCGCTATAGTCGTTGGATAAATGCGTTCAGGTTCCAATTTGAGCTGCAGCACGAGCCTCAACAAGCTGGTGCGCCGCAGGTGCGCTAGTGCTGGCGCGTCTAGCGCGCTGATCGCTTATCGTTTTCTGCCCTCCGTCTGCCTCGTCTGCGGTTTATAGCGTCGCCAACGGTGGCGCAAAACGCCCGAATTCCAATATCCGATCCCCACAATTGAACGACTCCTCAGGAGACCCGACATGGCCGACAAACTGATCATATTCGACACCACGTTGCGTGACGGCGAGCAATCGCCCGGCGCGTCGATGACTAAAGAAGAAAAAATCCGTATCGCGAAGCAGCTCGAACGGATGAAGGTGGACGTGATCGAAGCGGGCTTCGCGGCCAGTTCGAATGGCGACTTCGATTCGATCCACACGATCGCGGGCCTGATCAAGGACAGCACGATCTGCTCGCTGGCCCGTGCGAACGACAAAGACATTCAACGCGCTGCTGACGCACTCAAGCCGGCCGATCATTTCCGCATTCACACGTTCATCGCAACGTCGCCGCTGCACATGGAAAAGAAGCTCCGCATGACGCCGGATCAGGTGTTCGAGCAGGCAAAGCTGGCGGTGCGTTTCGCCCGCAAGTTCACGGACGACGTCGAGTTCTCGCCTGAAGACGGCAGCCGTTCGGACATGGATTTCCTGTGCCGCGTGCTGGAAGCGGTCATCGCCGAAGGCGCGACCACGATCAACATCGCGGATACGGTCGGCTATGGCGTGCCGGAGTTGTACGGTCAGCTCGTGAAGACGCTGCGCGAGCGTATTCCGAACTCGCATAAGGCGGTGTTCTCGGTGCATTGCCATAACGACCTCGGCATGGCGGTGGCGAACTCGCTGGCCGGTGTGCAGATCGGCGGCGCGCGTCAGGTCGAGTGCACGATCAACGGTCTCGGCGAGCGCGCGGGTAATACGTCGCTCGAAGAAATCGTGATGGCGGTGAAGACCCGCAAGGATTACTTCGGCCTTGAAGTCGGTCTCGATACGACCCAAATCGTGCCGGCTTCGAAGCTGGTGTCGCAGATCACCGGTTTCGTCGTGCAGCCGAACAAGGCGGTGGTCGGCGCGAACGCATTTGCGCACGCATCCGGCATTCACCAGGACGGCGTGCTGAAAGCGCGCGACACGTACGAAATCATGCGTGCCGAAGATGTGGGCTGGAGCGCCAACAAGATCGTGCTTGGCAAGTTGTCGGGCCGCAATGCATTCAAGCAGCGTCTGCAGGAATTGGGTATCGCGCTCGATAGCGAGGGCGAACTGAACACCGCGTTCGCACGCTTCAAGGAATTGGCCGACCGCAAGTCGGAAATCTTCGACGAAGACATCATCGCGATCGTCACCGAGGAATCGGCGGAAGCGCAGGAGAGGGAGCACTACAAGTTCCTGTCGCTGTCGCAGCATTCGGAAACCGGCGAGCAGCCGCACGCGAAGATCGTGTTCTCGGTCGAAGGCAAGGAAGTGACCGGAGAAGCACGCGGCAACGGTCCGGTGGATGCCACGCTCAATGCGATCGAAACGGAAGTGGGGAGCGGTTCGGAATTGCTGCTGTACTCGGTGAACGCCATCACCACCGGCACGCAGGCGCAGGGCGAAGTGACCGTGCGGCTGTCGAAGAGCGGGCGTATCGTCAACGGCGTGGGCACCGATCCGGATATCGTCGCGGCTTCTGCGAAGGCGTATATCTCGGCGCTCAACAAGCTGTATTCGAACTTCGATAAGTTGAATCCGCAACGTTCGGACTAGTAGAAGCAGGCGCGCTGATTGCGTGCGCGCTGAACCGGATTGTCAAGAAGCCCTGTGCCCTGAAAAGCACGGGGCTTCTTGCTTTCGTTGTGTCTCCTCCTCGTGCGTATCGCGCGCTGAAACTACTCCGCAGCCGCGCGCCGCATCGACCATCCGCGCGCAGCGCGTGCCTGCGCCTGGACCTGATGCCGCACTTCGACTGCGATCTCGCGACGCGGCGCATCGGCGACGAACGCGTCCAGCAGTTCGCGCACATCGTGATCGACGAAATCGGCACGCGTTGCGTCGACGATCAAGGTCGCGCCGTCGGGAATCTGCTGCAGATAGTGCTTGAGCGGCACCTTGCCGAGAAACGACACGTCCTTGCGAAAGGACAGCAGATAGTGATCGCCGTGCTGCGCGAGCACTATCGGGCTGCGCAGGTTCGCATACAGCGCGAGCAGCACGCTGCACAGAATGCCGAGCACGATGCCGATCAGCAGATCGGTGGCGAGCACGCCGACCAGCGTGACGATGAACGGCGCAAACGGTGCGAAACCCTGCTTGGCGACGGCGACGAACAACGACGGCTTGGCGAGCTTCACGCCAGTGAAGATAAGAATCGCCGCAAGGCACGCAAGCGGAATCAGGTTGATGACGCTGGTGAGCGCGAACACGCTTACCAGCAGCAACACGCCATGAATAATTGCGGACAGCCGGCTTTGTGCGCCCGCATGCACATTGGCGGAGCTGCGCACAATGACCGAAGTGATCGGCAGGCCGCCGATCGCACCGGCGATCAGATTACCCACGCCCTGTGCCTTCAATTCGCGATCCGGCGGCGCGGCACGTCGGGCGGGATCGATCTGCTCGACCGCTTCGAGGCTCAGCAGCGTTTCGAGACTCGCGACGATCGCCAGGGTGATGGCGACGCGCCAGACATCAGGATTGACCAGTTGCGCGAAGTGCGGCCCGAAGTCGACCCATTGGAGAGCGACTTGCAACGCGGCGAACGATTCGAGCGACGGCAGCGCGACGCGATGCTCAGCGGGCGGCGCGAACGACGGAGCGAACAGACTGAGCAGCAGCGTCGCGCCGATGCCCAGCAGCACCACCGCGAGCGGCGCGGGGATGAGGCGCACCAGCACAAAGCGGCGTAACGCGCGCGTTTCCCATCCCACCAGAATCGCCAGCGAGAGCAAGGTGAGTACGCAGGCCGCGAGCGATATCGAGCCGAACGGCGTCGTTACGCTGCCGGCCATCCGGGCGGCAGCGTGCGAACCGGCCGACGCATTCGCGCCGAATAGCCCAAGCGCAAGCGGAAACTGCTTGACGATCAGCAGCACACCGATCGCCGCAAGCATGCCCTTGATCACAGGCGATGGCACATAGGCCGCAAATCTGCCGGCCTTCAGCATGCCGAAGCCGAATTGAATCGCGCCGGACAGCAACACGGCCAGCAGGAACGCGGAAAAACTGCCGAGTTGCGCGATTCCGTCGACGACGATCACGACGAGGCCCGCCGCCGGCCCGCTGACGCTCAGCCGCGAACCGCTCAGCACGGCCACCACCAGGCCGCCGACGATGCCCGATACAAGCCCGGCAAATGGCTCGACGCCCGACGCGTTGGCGATGCCCAGACATAGTGGCAGCGCCACCAGAAAAACGACCGTGCCTGCCAACAGATCGCGCTGAAACGTGGAAAAGAAAGCTCGTAGGTTCATGGGGTCGGTGCAGTAATGGTTGGAGCCTTGCGTGCGGCAAAGGCAAAGGCAAAGGCCATGCTGAGGCCGGTTTGATAAGAGCTGCGCACTAGGCAGCGCTATGGGCGGCTGTTGTGCAAGTCATCGCGTCATCGGCTTCGTAGCCGGACGTGAGAACCTTGATGCGCCCGTCCTCGAGCGCAAAGATCCAGCCGTGAACGAGCGGTGCCGGGTCGGCGTCCCACACGATCGGACTCGCTCGTAACTGGCGCACCTGTTCGAGCACGTTCAACTCCGCGAGCCGGTCGATACGCTCACGCTCGCTTGCGTGGCCCTGCAGTTCGTCGCCATGCGCCTTTGCCAACGCACATAGAGGCGCGATCCGCCGATTCACATGTGGCAACGTCGGCTCCGGCGGCAGCAGGGCGGCACGCACACCGCCGCAGCCATAGTGGCCGCAGACGATCACGTGTCCCACCTTCAGCACACGCACCGCGTATTCGAGGACGCTCGCGGAGTTGTCGTCGTCGGGATGAAAAAGATTGGCGATGTTGCGGTGAACGAACAGATCGCCGGGCTCGCAATGTGTGATGGTTTCCGCGGGCACACGGCTGTCCGAGCAGCCGACCCACAGCACGTGCGGATTCTGGCCCCGCACCAGATCACGGAAAAATTCGGGGTTGCGCGCGGCGGTTTCATGCGCCCATGCGACGTTGGCGACCAGCAGGCGTTTCGGACGGTTCATCGATAGTGGCTCCGTAAGTAGGGCGCACAGACTCCTCGCCGACATCACGGCTGTGCCCGGACGGCACAGCGGGTGTAATCGGCATCGAATCAATGCTTACGAAAACCTTTCTATCAAAAAATAAATCTGCTGTGCGCGAAATAAAATTCGTGGGCATGCGCAATAAATAAAAAAAAGCCGCCTGAAGAGGCGGCTTCAGACTGCTGACCAACCCCACGTTTTTCGGAGCGTGGGGTTTTGTTTTTCAGGCCAGGCGGGTCGCGGCGTAAGGCGCGAGTTTTGGGTCAATCAAGGCCCGGAGTGCGCTGATGAGCCGCT
>NZ_VOSW01000195.1 GCF_009690905.1 Paraburkholderia madseniana | reverse complement strand
TGAAGCGCGTCATGAATATACTTGGGGTTGCCGGGATGATGAAGGCGATGAGGATGACTGCAAGCTGAAGCCCCAAGGGGCTTCTTGCGCCCGCGGATGTTTGATTAGCGCAAGCGAGACGCATCTAGCTTTATCGACCGACCGGCAACCTCGCCCTCAGAGCCAAAACTGAGTTTCCACACAGGCTCGGCCACTTTGAGACATTCGACGCGGCGGCGTAGATAGTCGACAATCTGCCGAAGCATATGTAGTCCTCATCATATCGAATTTTCTTCGCTCTGCCGCCCTTACCGCGACAGAACCATTGACCGGCTGGGCTTTTACAATGCGCACCGGCTGCATTCGACGCTCGATTACGTCGTTCCACGATGTTCCAGAAAAACTGGCCCGCCGCAAAGGGTGGCGAGGCAACCTATTCCCTCAGCTATGGATTCGCGAAACAGGGGCAAGTCACAACTGTCTAACCGTCCACGAAGCCGGGTCACTATAGGTCCATAACGGTAACCTCGATGGAAAAATTGTCATCCCCGGAAGTCTCATATGACGACGGGCCGGCGCTAACCACATTCTCGGCGCCAGAACAAACGTCGGACCACATGTGACCGTTGCCGATATACGGCTTTTTGAGGTGTACATGGAATATACCGCTTTCTGTCCCCGACACCTTCCAGTAGAAATTTCCCTCACATCCCGTCATCCACCCGTCGGATTGGATGGAGAAAGTTCGCGATTCTTGTGGCGCCACGTCTTGCGGGCCATAGTCGGGGGTTACCTCTCCATGCTCCAGCTTTTGGGACGACGAATCGTAGGTCAGCCAGTAACGAGATACGTTGTTTACCGTGCATTCCGCAATTGCTGAAGCATCTTTTTCATGGGTATGCTTGTCTTGACTCATCGTCGTCTCCCGAAAATTGCTCCAGGTGCCATTCGCAACAGCATTTTGTCGATGCAAATCGCGCAGTATGGCGTGGCTGGTTTGAAGTGTTTCACTGAACGCTGTTACGCAAATTTGAGACGGCAGCAAGGTCAAATAGTAGTTGCCGCTCGCACACGATCGAAGCTATCAAACCTGATAGGGTAGTTACCCAGAATGTCTTGGAATTGAGGCGACGGACTCGCCCCAGCTCAGGTTTTTGGGTTAAGCGGCAGCAAAAAATCTAGCAGCAGCGTCCCCCGTTTCACAATTCTGAAACCTGTGTGGGCCGGATAGCTTGGCTATATTAATTTCGCATACGTGTTGGATTTTTATTGATTTAGCATAGTCGTTTTGTAAATTAACAATTTCTTAGATAGCCGTGGTTGCAAATAAAAAATAAACACCTAAGATGGTATTTGTCTGATCTATTCAGACATCGATATTCCATGTGAATAACCAATATTTTGAGAGAATCATGGCGTCTTTACCAATGTATTTTCAGTTTACAGCTGAGTCCAACCGTTGTCTCGGCGTTGCTCAAAATAATCAGGGAAGTGTGATCGGACCCGGAGCGCCGTTGCAGCTGGGATACGTCACCGATCCCAAAGTGCAGCTCGCGTGGGACTACGAAACGACCTTCGGTTTCATCATCCTGGACTTCAGCATGTTCGGCGGTCAGAAACTGGCTGTGGATTTCGCGGATGGAAAGGTAGCGACCGATACATACCTCCAATTGCGGCCATTTACGGGTGTCCCATCGCAACGATGGAGTCTTTTAATTCGACCGGGCTATATCACGTCGCTGGCGAACACGACACTGGTGATCGACGATCATTTCAACAGCACGCAAGCCGACAATCCGATCTGGGCGCACACATATAACGGGACAACGGCTCAGCAGTGGACGCCTAAGCCGTTGAATGAATTCTTGACCGCCGTAAAGCCCCAGTCGAAAGCGCAGTACGCATAAAGAGTCGGCCCTGAAAATTCGTTTTGCTCTGCAGCGGCGTCATGCCGCCGATAGCGCAATCGCCCCGCGATTGAGCAGGACGGCAAGAAGGCAAAAAAAGCCCTGACGAAATTCGGGGCTTTTTCGTTTCTGCACTAGCAGAAGCATTCTGTTTGCCCGGATAAGCCGGTCGAGCCAGCTCATGGGGCGCTTCAGAAGTCTTCGGCCAAATTCTGGTGGGTAGTACCGGGATCGAACCAGTGACCCCTACCGTGTGAAAGCAGCGTTGGGCTCAGTTCGGCCAGGAACGGTCATTCGACATTGCGGCGCAATTCGTCAACAATTGACGTCGGACCTGTGGAATTCCTAACCGCTTGATTGGCCGAAAGCAATAGTTTGATAGACACCGTGGCAACAATACATTCGACAACCGGCTGTAAGCGCTTCGATCATCCGGAATGCGAGATTCGCGTGTCAAATCCCGCGATTCCCAAAGTAGACATTACCTGGCTCCTTGGGTTTATCGAGAGTTACATCGCATCCGGCACCCGCCTAAACATCGGTGAAACCATGCAGATTGGATGGATGCTTGTGCGCATCGAGGAAGGCCGGGCAGGAGCGTTGCGATTAACCGAGCCGGATATGAAAAGCTTCCCAGTTAACTTTATCGATTCCGTAGACCGTACGCTAGTCCATTTGCGAAACCAAAACGACGTAGTTAGAAGCCTGTCCCCGGCAATCGATCCGCATTTCCCATCGCTAAGGCAAAGTGCTGTCGTCCACGTCAACTACAAACACGCAACCTCCGTCTCGCTGAAGCGGAAAGTGGCGGAAGGGGCAAGCTCCGGCTGGGTTATCACGGACACGGAGGATTCGGCCGGCTTACGTGACCCGGCGCGGTTCTTGACGACGTCGCTATATCAGTGTAAGCGAGTCCACCGTACCGTCTGTTCATAACGATGCGGCTTCGGCATTCTGATTCCCACTAGATCTGGTGGGAATCAGAATGATGGAAGTGAGCGCACCGGGCCAGCGACGCGGCTCGAGGAACTACACACAAGAATTCCGGGAGATGGTGGTTGCGCAAGCTAACGACCCGGCGCGTTCGATCGCCGACGTTGCGCAGGAACACGGTCTGAACGCGAACATGGTCGCAAAGTGGCGACGCGAACGTTCGCCTGCGCAATCGACGGCTCTATTGCCGGCGCCAGAGTCCTTTCTCCCCGTGCAGATCGCGCCGTCGTCGAAGCAGCAGCCGGCCATCACGGTGGAGCGCGGAGCGGTTCGGGTTCGCTTTGAAGGCACCCCGGATCTCGACGTACTGCGCGTCGTGTTGGCTAGCCTGCGTGATGCTCAATGATGCTGGGACTACCATCTGGCACACGCGTGTGGCTCGCCGCCGGTGTCACCGACATGCGCGCCGGCTTCAACAGTCTCGCCGCGAAGGTACAGAGCGTTCTCGAGCGTGATCCGTTCAGTGGCCACGTGTTTGTGTTCCGGGGCAAACGCGGCGATCTGCTCAAGGTGTTGTGGTGGAGCGGCGATGGATTGTGCCTGCTCATGAAGCGCCTCGAGAAGGGACGTTTCGTGTGGCCTCAAGCCACGAGCGGAACGGTCTGCCTGAGTCCCGCGCAGCTTTCGATGCTGCTCGAAGGCATCGACTGGCGCCAGCCCACGCGCACGGCGCAACCCACTTCTGCGTTGTAAACGTCGGCGCCGACACGTAAACTGTCGGTCATGACTTCGGCCGACACCCTTCCCGACGACATCGATGCCTTGAAAGCGCTGCTGCGCGAGCGCGACGCCAGGATTGAACGCCTGCAGGATGTCGTCGACTCGCAGGAGGCGGTCATCGCCACGGGCAAGGCTGAGATCGAGCACCTGAAGCTGCTGATCGCGAAGCTGCGCCGCATGCAGTTCGGGCGCAAGTCCGAGAGACTGGACCGGCAGATCGAGCAACTCGAACTGCGACTCGAAGAGCTCGAAGCCGACGAAGGCGCGACGCCAGTTGAAATTCCGAAGGCAACGCTCACGGTACCGGAACAGGCACCGCGCAGGCCATTGCCCGAACATCTGCCGCGCGACGTTCAAACGTATTTGCCCGAGTCGGGCGAGAAGTGCCCGGAGTGCGGCAGCAAGATGAAGCTCCTGGGCGAAGACGTTGCTGAACAACTCGAGTACGTGCCGGCAAGCTTCCGCGTGATCCGGCATGTGCGACCGAAGTTCGCCTGCTCGTGTTGTGACCACATCGCACAGGCAGCAGCACCGAGTCGACCGATCGAGCGTGGCCTGGCCGGCCCCGGACTACTGGCTCACGTGTTGGTCTCGAAGTTCGCCGATCACTTACCGCTCTACCGGCAGTCGGTCATGTACGCACGCGAAGGCGTGGAGCTTGATCGCTCGCTACTCGCGAAGTGGGTCGGTCACGCCGCGACGCTCCTGCAACCTCTCGTCGAGGCGTTGCGTCGTCACGTGATGGCGGCAACGAAACTCCACGCCGATGACACGCCGGTACCGGTGCTCGCGCCGGGCAACGGCAAGACGAAGACCGGTCGCTTGTGGGTGTATGTGCGCGATGATCGCACCTCGGCCGATATGACGCCGCCGGCGGTATGGTTCACTTACACGCCAGATCGCAAGGGCATCCATCCGCAACAGCACCTCGAGTCGTTCAGCGGCACATTGCAGGCTGACGCGTACGGCGGCTACCGGGCCATCTACGAAACCGGGCGTGTGATTGAAGCAGCCTGTTGGGCGCACGCGCGACGCCAGTTCTACGAGTTGCACGCGGCACGTCCGAATACGCTGAACACCGAAGCGCTCGAGCGTATCGGTGTGTTGTACAAGATCGAGGAAACGATCCGGGGCAAACCACCCGATGAGCGCCGGGCATATCGACAGGTGCATGCGCGGCCGCTACTCGAGCACTTCCATGCGTGGCTCACAACAACGCTGGAAACGCTCTCGCGCAAATCCGACACGAGTCGGGCGATCCTCTACGCCCTGAACCGGTGGGAGGCATTCACGCGTTTTTGCGATGACGGCCGGCTCGAAATCGACAACCTGCCAGTCGAGCGCGCGTTGCGCGGGGTGGCCATCGGCCGACGTAACTATCTGTTCGCCGGCGCTGACTCGGGTGGCGAACGCGCTGCCGTGATCTACAGCCTCATCGGCACGGCGAAACTCAACGATGTCGATCCCGAGGCGTATCTGCGCTTCGTGCTCGCACGCATCGCCGACCACGCGATCAACCGCGTTGACGAACTCATGCCGTGGGTCGTTGCGGACCAGCTTCGCGCAAACGCCTGAAGATCCCGCGCGCCTGTCAAGACGGCGCTCGTGCAGCGCTTACATATCAGTTGGGGTTGGATAGGCCAGAACTGATCAAATTTTTCGCGTTGCCGCCGATGCTAGAAGTCTCGATCGACAATCGTCGAACGCGCGTCTGCGGTCCGAACGGAGCGCTTTCCCTGATTCCCGGGTCATATCTGAGCGAATTGAATCGCCGCATGATTCAAGGCGGCAGATGACACGGCACATTGCCGGCTGAGCATCGGGCAGGATGCGGCCACAACCGGTCATTGAACTGATGCGTCCAGATTTGCGCCAATCTGGCTGCCTCAGTCCGCCGCCGCGATAACAACGTATAACTCCGTCAGTTCTTCGTAAAACCAGAGTGTCGCCCTCGTGGAATCGGCAGATTGGCGTTGAAGTGGCTGCGATTCAATGCGTTTCGACGTCGCGCTCGTCGATCTCTGACGCGGTTACGACTCGGTTGCGCCCTGTCGCCTTCGCCATGTAAAGTGCCGCGTCGGCCCGCGCCAGGGCGCCTGCCAACGTATCATCGGGCGTGACGCATTCGACCCCCGCGCTAAACGTGCAGCGCACGTCTTCGTTTGACGATCGTTCGACCGCAAGCCGCAGTTCATCCGTCAACGCCGCTGCTTCGGTCTTTCGCGCGGCCACGAACACAATCGCGAACTCCTCCCCACCCAGTCGCCCGAAAAGGTCGCACGACCGCAGCCGCGCGGACACAACCGATGTGACGTGCCTAAGGATTCGATCGCCGACCGCATGGCCAAAGCGGTCATTGACGGCTTTGAACTTGTCGATGTCCAGAATGGCGATCGACAGCGGCTTGCCCTTTGCCACCGCTTCGCGAAGCAAGACATTCGCCCTCGCCATGAACGCGCGCCGCATGAGTACGCCCGTCAGTTCGTCGATGCTTGCGAGCTGTTCCATCCTTCGGACAAGCTGATCGTGCGCGAGCATCACCATGCCGGTCGACAGGCACGGCAACGTGACGATCGCAAGCCCGAGAAACAGAACGTTCCAGGGCGACGGTTGCAGAAAATCCATTTGCGGCATGCCGAAGGCAACCGCGAAGGCTCGCGTGACGTGGAATAACGCGCCTAGATAAGCGGCCGCCGCGACGAATCGATAGGGGTAGCGCGCACCATCACGCGGCGCGTGACGCAGAGCCAATGTACCCACAGCGATCCGTGCATAGGCGAGGAAGATGGATACGAGTGCGACCCTCGCATCGATGTTCGGAGACACGCACGTAAAGTACACCAACGCAACGAAGATGATGACGAACGCCACCGACTCTCCGTGGCGGACGGAACCCTTACCGAAAAACTGACGCATACCCTGCACGAGCAACAGCACTGCTATGAGCGTGATGAGCGAAGCGCCGATCATCACGAACTGTCCTGGCTGACCGCCGGCGATCAACACCCACGACGATGCGGCGACCAATAGCGCGTGGGCCACGCACCAGCGGCCTATACCCGGCACTGCAGTCCGAAGCAGCGAACCAAGGATGGCGACGCTCATCAGGCAAGACACAATCACGATGCCTATCAGAGCGAGGGGGCTGAGCATGGGATCGAGGTAGGCGACAAAAGAAGGACGAGTCAAGATAAACGAGACGGCATTCGATGAGTGAAAGCAAAACGAAAACGAATGAACTCGCTCGCACCGCCGCGGCGAGTGCGTATCGTATCGCATGTGTGTGTCTGGAAAATATGCACGGATCAGCGCGGGCATTGCCATCGCTGGAGTCGGGTTATCTGTTCGAGCCTGAATTACGCATTGCGTGATTCGTTTTTTTGCAGCCTTCCGAGTGACCGCTTTCGCTCAAGTTGAACGGCGGTTCAGGGTCTTGGATTCAACCGGTCGACGCAATACCCTAGGCTGCCTGAGCAGCGGAGGTATTGAAATGAAGCAGAGACGGCGGATCTACTACACTGAAAGCCAGAAAGCGGTAATGTGGGAGCGCTGGCGCAAAGGCGAGTCGCTGCAACAGATTGCCCAGATGTTCGATCGAAACCATTCATCGGTGCAGGGCATTCTTTCGGAGACAGGCGGGATACAACCTGCCCAGAGGCACCGATCGAGGCTGGCTTTGACGCTCGCCGAGCGAGAGGAGATATCACGCTCAGTCGTATCCGGCGATTCAATTGTTTCGGTAGCAAACCGGCTCGGGCGCGCTCCTTCCACCGTCAGCCGGGAAATCAAGCGAAATGGTGGAAGCCAGGACTATCGTGCGAATCGGGCCGACCAGCTTGCATGGGACCGGGCACGTCGGCCAAAGACATGCAAGCTGGTCGATAACCGGCCGCTGGCGCGACTTGTGGCAAGCAAGCTGGAACTGCAGTGGTCGCCCGAACAGATTGCCGGATGGCTCAAACACGCATACCCGGTCAACGAGGACTATCACGTGTCACACGA
>NZ_VOSW01000194.1 GCF_009690905.1 Paraburkholderia madseniana | reverse complement strand
CCCTCGCCCGCCCCGTACGCGAGATGGTCTCCACATCGACCGACTGCGTTGCCTTCGAAGTACAGCGCCGCGATTTCTTTAGCGAGCGATGGCTGAAACACGTCCAGGTGTCGCCCTACTACGTTCGCCTTTTCAAGCCGGCGTATATTCAGTACGAACGGATGGTGAATCCGGTCACCGTGGTCAATGGCAAGACAGGCAGGATTGACGGATATCTTGACCATCACCCGTTTAGCAAAGGTGTCTCGCACTGGCTGGCACGGCACAATTCGTATAGCTCGCTCGAGGCCGATCAATTTCTGATCAACGCTAGCAAGGGCGAGAAGTTCAAGGTGTCGAAGGCGCTGCTGGCCGCGGATTTTCAGGTGCGCCGTTATCATCAAAAGGGCTTGTTTTACAAATTGCCGCTGCGCCCGCTGGTCAAATTCTTTGTGCTATACGGGGTTCGAAGGGGGTTCCTGGATGGAAGACCCGGATTCGTTTACGCCGTGCTGCAGTCCATCTACGAGTATTTCATCGTGTTGAAGGTGCGGGAGCGTTTGAAGGCGCCGAAAGCATGAAGAACTCGCTCACCCAGTCCAGCACGGCCACCGCCGATCGGCGGCCCTCCAGGAAGGTCCTGATCTATGGCCTCAACTATGCCCCCGAGCTCACCGGCATTGGAAAGTACAGTGCCGAGATGGCGGAATCGCTGGCTGAGGCAGGATACGAGGTGCGCGTTGTATGCGCGCCGCCGTATTACCCGGAGTGGCAGATTGGTGCCGGTCACTCGGCCTGGCGCTATCGCACTGAGCAACATGCGGCCGTGCGCGTGCAGCGTGCGCCCGTGTGGGTGCCGAGTCGTCCCAGCGGGTTGAAGCGTCTCCTGCATCTCGGGAGTTTCGCCGTCGCGAGTCTGCCGACGGTGTTCGCACAATTGCTGTGGCGCCCCGACATTGTGATCGCCGTTGCCCCGAGTCTGATGAACATTCCGGCTGCCTTGATGTTCGGCAGGCTGACAAAGGCTCGCACGTGGCTTCACATTCAGGACTATGAAGTCGATGCGGCTTTCGAGCTTGGGATGTTGAAAGGCAAGCGGTTGAGGCGGTTTGCCTTGGGCGTCGAAAGTTGGTTGATGCGGCGCTTCGACGTCGTATCGACCATTTCCGCGAAAATGATCGAGCACGGCCGCAACAAGGGTGTGGATTCGCCGCGATTGTTTGCGTTGCCCAATTGGGTCGATGTGAACGCCATCTTTCCACTGGAACGCCCAAGTCTGTACCGGACGGCGCTGAATATTCCCGAGGACTCTATCGTCGTTCTGTATTCCGGGAATATGGGCGCCAAGCAGGGTATCGAGGTGTTGGCGCACGCGGCGGCCGCTCTTCTACACAGAAGGGACATTCATTTCGTGCTTTGCGGCGACGGTCCATCCAAAGGAAGTCTTGTTGAACAATGCGGACATCTGGCGAACTGCACATTTCTTTCTTTGCAGCCGTTTGAAAATCTTAACGATCTGCTCAACGTGGCGGATATCCATGTTCTGCCGCAGCGCGCGGATGCGGCTGATCTGGTTATGCCTTCGAAGCTGACTGGCATGCTTGCAAGCGGCCGCTCCGTCATCGCGATGGCTCGCGCAGGGACCGAACTCTTCGATGTGGTGTCTCCGCGGGGCGTGACGGTTCCGCCAGAGGATGTTGAAGCGCTGGTGGCGGCGATAGAAAACCTGGCTGACGACAAGGACAAGCGAGCTCGGCTTGGCGCTGCTGCACGCGCCTACGCTGAGACGGAGTTGTCGCGCCGGGCGGTGATGGAGCGCCTTGATGGCAAGTTTCAGATGCTGTGCGATCGGGTTAGGGGGCGGTCGGTTCTTACTTGAGGGGGGCTTTGTATAAGCGGGTCGGCGGCGCTCGATCTCTGAACAGGTCCAGGCGGTAGACGATGTGGCTTATTCGGCTGATCCTTTGGCAGATTCCGACAAACGCGGCATATTGGCGAATCGACTTGATACGATCCAAAGCCTATCCACCGACAGTTGACTGAAAATGAACTCGACGCGCCGGACGACACTATCGCGGATCGGTCGAATCGGGATGGGGCTGGCGTGCACCATGAAATTGCACGGTGCACGCGCTGAGCATAGTGGACTGATCGCTTCCCGCAGCCAGTTGGAGGCGCTCCAGCAGGAAGATTTCAGCGCGCGTGCGCGGGGTGGCGCGCGGGGTGACGGCAAGACTGATGACACGATAGCGCTACAGGCCTGGATCAATTTTCTGGTGGCCAATCAGAAACGGGGCACACTCGGTGCCGGCACCTATTGCATTAGTGCGCCGCTCGTCATTCCCGCTGGATTTGAGTGGGCGATAATTGGTGACATTGCCGGGGGCACCCGTATTCTGCAGACGACCGACAACGTACCGATCCTCGATATTGCACCGAACAGTCCCAAGCCGCTGACGCACACGTGGCGCATCTCCAACATCGAGTTCGATTACGCGAACGAGCAGCCGGCTTCTCACGAGAACGCCAACCCAATTCTGTTTTCTCAGATGGTGTGTGAGTTTTCACTAACAGGCTTACGTTTCGCGCGTGGATCCTACGCAATCAAGGTGAAACCTGGCATTGGCGGGCCTTGGGGCGGTGTCTGGGATGAACTTGTGTTTGAAGGTGGTTTGAGCGCCGGCGCAATGCAGTGGACTGGATGCGTTAACGGTGTTCCGAATAATAAATGGGGACGGTTTTTCGTAGATTGCCACCGTATGATCGGTCCCGTCTTCAAGGACGTTCGTGGCTACAACTGGGTTGTGGACACCATTGAATTCATTGCTGCACAGCAAGGCGCCCAACTTTTCTCGATCGCAGCCGGAAGTATTTGTTCGATCAGGGCGATAAAACTCGAGAACGGCGTCTATCGAAGATCGGTCAACCTGTTCGAAATTGGCGCAGGCGCACACGTCACAGTCGGACAATTTCATATCGGTGGAAATGCCATGGTGTTGCGCTCTGAACGGGGTGCAATAACGCTTTTCGCGACGGGAATCGGCGGGCCGACGGGGAGTTTCGAAATCGACACCCTTGTTGCGACCGCAACCGAGTTGGACGGTGATGTCTTCGTGATAAGTGGCGCCAAGGGCCCAATGCGGATTAGAAACATGTCGCTCGATGGTCATAAATGGCAGATCTGCGACAACGGTTTGTCAGCGACTGGCGACACGCTAGTCCTCGATCAGTACAAGAACGATCGCGTATCGAGGAACCTCGGGGATGCCGACTACGCTGTGGCACTTGGGGATCCGAACATTCTGTCGTTCGAGACGCCATTCACATCCCCGCGCACGCTGCGGCTCCCCAGTGCTGCGAACAGCATGTTCAACGGTCTCTACTATGTGGTCCGATTGTACGGTGCGGTCAACCGCGATAACAACCTGGCGATTCAATGCGGAAGTTCGGTGAAATTTGTCGCGAGCGTCGACAAGACCTTGATCCGCTTTGCATGGCGCCGAGATGCCAACGCTGCTTCCGGCTGGATTATGACCGGGTACGAGCCGTTGCCGTGAACTCGTCGTCTTCTGGCAATAGGGCGATCAATCTGTTTCAAGAAATGAACAAGTAACAAGGGCAATCATGCGTGTGAAAAATGGATCGCTAATGACAATGCTGTTTCTGCTGCCGTTGGCGTTCGACTATCGGAATGTAGATGACAGTCAAGGGCATTTGCTCCAGATCTTGCTCGTTGCACCTGCGCTAATCGCGGGTGCGCTACTGGCGCTTTCAGGCCCCCGATTTGGAGGCAGGTCCCAGCTTCGAACATTCGTGACTGCGGCGTTAGTGGTAACCGTAGCGGGCAGCATAGTCACTCAGCTAGTGCAGGGAAACGACATTGGGAACTATCTTCGGGTGATATTGCCGTTCATTCTATTTCTAGTCGCGTATCTAGTGGGTTGTCACCCATGGACCGAGCGCAGGTTGAAGGCGTTCAATCGTTATATCTTCGTCGGCATGGCGCTATCGATGGCTGCGAGCTTCGCTTATGGAATGTTGACAGGAGGCTCGATTGATGAGGTACGGTACAAGGTTGTATCTCCGGTTCTGTTGGGCTTTCAAGGGATGCTGCTTTATGACATTGTCGTGCGGCGACAACGCGCCAAGGTGGCAGCGGTGTTCTTCGCAGCCACTTTGATCGTTGAGCTATTGAGTGTGACAAGAAGTTTGCTAGTTGGCACGATTTTGCTATTTATTCTAGCAACGTGGCTCGCCGCTCCTACTGTAAGTCATCTTGCGAAGTCGCTGCTGCGTACGTTTATTGCAATCGCAGGGTTTGGTGGATTGATCACCGCGGGTGCGTTGTGGATATTTCCCTCCGTACTTGATCATTGGACTCAGCGGTTGTTCTTCGCAGCGGGCACGCAAAGCGGTCAAGACCCAACGACACTCAGCCGTCTGGCAGAAGTTGATGATCAGCTTACTCAGGTTACAGCCGATGTCACATCACTGGTCATAGGCAGAGGCTACGGGCACGAATTTCACTATGGAGAGAAATACATCCTTCAGATGCTTGAGTTTTCACGTCGTAGCGATCTCGAAGCGATACACTCCTGGGCGGCTGGGCACAATTTCTGGGTATACCAACTCTTCGCCGGCGGAGTCCTCTTTGGTGTCGCTCTTCCTTTGGCGCTGGTATACGTTTTGTACCGCTGTACTAAAGTTTATCGCCGCTTTCGCGGCTTGCTGGAAGATGCCGGCCCTGTTGGAGAAATGGGCCGATATCTGATGACGGTGGCCGCTATGCTGGCAACGACTATCGGCGGGAACCCGCTCGGACCCCGCTACTCGGGATTGATATATGGACTCGCACTCGGTCTGCTTGTCTCCGCGCACGCTCGGACTTTGACAGCGCGTCAAACTGAGATTGTCAACAGGGCGTCCCAGCGAGTATTGGAAACAACCCCCAATATCGGGGCGGCATTCCAATAGCAGTTCAGGTCCTTGTGTGATCTGGTTTTCCGTAACGCATATCGGGTCAATTCTCGAGAAGCACCCGGTTTCGGAAATTCTCGCCGGGCGTTTCGGCAGCATGTGTGCGGCGATAGTTGCACCTACCGTGATAACGTGTCGCCCATTAATGTCGGGATGATGGAGGAAACCAGGAGTGGAGCTTCGAATACGCTAATTCGCTTTCCGGCGACGCGTGACTGAAGCGCGCCAGAAAATTACCATGGCGACCTATAGAAGCTGGTAGCCGGATCCCGGCCACCAGATGAATCAGTCCGCGTAACGAAAGATGATGCCGGCGCAGCGCTCTGAGAGCCGGACATATCGCTGTTTCCCGATTGACCGCTGCGTACGCCTCCAGTACTCCGCCGCAACGTCACCTTCCCAGCCGAAGCCCTCCCGCCGCTCCTTGCTCCAGGCGACGACAAACCCTCAACCGCCGCGAGCCCGTAGCTCGTCGAATGACGCGCGCCATCCATCTTTCCAGGCTGGCTTCCAAAATGCGCTGAGTAGCTATCCTCGAAATCCTTGGGCGCGCCGTACAGGGGGCTAGTGCGACCACTCTGCGGTGACTTGGTACTACGCGTTTGACCATCGCGCGCGGACGTTTGGCTTCGGGTTGAGCTCGAGGCGTCATCACCTGAGAGATAGTTCATCTCGTAGCCCGGAGGTGACCCAAGCAGGAGACTCAAGGACGAATCTGAACCAGCCTGCCCACCGCGCTGCGGATTGCCGCTTGAATATTGGGCTCGCATTAAGCCTAGGCTACTCTGCGCATACGCCGATGAGCAGGTGATGGCAGCCACCGCGGCCGCCACTGTAGTAATCAGGGGAATTTTCACGAAACGCCTATCCATACGCAGGCCAAAATGCCGGCGCTGCTCTGCAGCGGCAGCGTGGCGCCAAACCAGATTAAAGCCACCCACGCGAATTTGCAGTCGGCCTACATCTGTATCGGTGCAGACCCGCGCGATGCCGTGGAGCAGCAGCGCAAACACATTGAGCCTGATACGAATCATGACCACTACGTTACCGGGAAGTAGAGTGGGCCGCATCGCGCCCGATCGTGTAGTACTTCCAGCCACTATCCCTCATCACACTGGGCTCGTACAGGTTGCGTCCGTCGAATATAACCGTGTCGTTGAGTGCTTCCTTCACCTGCTCGAAGTCGGGACTGCGGAACTCCTTCCATTCAGTCAGGATCACCAACGCATCGGCGTTTCGGAGCGCCACGTCGCGCTCTTTCGCAAAGGTCACATGCTCGTAGTCGTCGGGACCGAGGTCTTCCGCCAGGAGCCGACGGGCTTCGTCAAGGGCAACAGGGTCGTACACGTTGACCGACGCTCCACCGCGAATCAATGCTGCAATCAGTTGCCGGCTGGTTGCCGCTCGCATATCGTCGGTGTTCGGCTTGAAAGCGAGGCCCCAAATGGCAAAGCGTTTGCCATTAAGTGCGTTGTTGAAGTGCTGCTTGATCTTGTCAAACAGCACCGTTTTTTGCAGTGTATTCACATACTCGACCGAAGCCAGAATGTTCAGCTCCATGCCGTTTTCGTTGGCGGTATGCATCAGTGCCTGCACGTCCTTCGGAAAGCAGGACCCACCGTATCCGCAACCGGCGTACAGGAAGCTGTAACCGATGCGTGGATCAGAACCAATGCCGCGCCGGACATGCTCGATATCCGCGCCAACGCGATCCGCCAGGTTCGCGAGTTCATTGATGAAGGAAATCCGCGTGGCAAGCATTGCATTGGCCGCGTACTTGGTGAACTCGGCTGATCGCACGTCCATACACAGGGTGCGTTGATGATTGCGGTTAAACGGTGCGTAAAGCTGTTCCATCAGGCTCTTCGCGCGCAACCCCGGGACGTCCGAATCGTATCCCAATACGATCCGATCGGGGCGCATGAAGTCTTCTACCGCAGCGCCTTCCTTGAGAAACTCCGGGTTTGAGACCACAGCGAACTGTGCGTCATGGCCGCGTGCCGTCAATTCCTCGGAGATCGCATCACGCACCTTGTCCGCGGTACCCACCGGAACGGTCGACTTGTCTACAATGACCTTGAACGAGTCCATATGCTGGCCGATGCTGCGCGCGGCAGCAAGCACGTACTTCAAGTCTGCGGAGCCGTCCTCATCGGGTGGGGTTCCGACCGCGATGAACTGAATATCACCGTGTGAAACCCCTTTCGCGATGTCAGTGGAAAACGTTAGGCGACCGGCGTCGCGATTACGCGTGATCACTTCCGATAGACCAGGTTCGTAGATAGGTACGCCGCCGCCGTTTAGCTCTTCAATTTTCGCTGCATCAACATCGAGACACAGCACATCATTACCCAACTCCGCGAGGCATGCTCCGGTGACAAGACCGACATAACCTGTTCCGACGATAGTGACTTTCATGGATTCTGGTGCGCGTGGAAAGTGGAAATATTCTGCGAGTCGGCATGCAAATGCTCGCCTGATCGGTTTGTCCGAAGGCATAAGGGGCCGACGAGTTCGCATCTTTACTCGGCGAAACCCGTTTGAGGAATATCTGGCGCAAGGCGACAAGGTAATTTCGCTTTTCGTCAAGGTTTGATCGGCGTGTCGAGCTTGGCGGAAGCGAAGCGAGAGTGTCTGCTTTGCTAGTTGGGAACCGACGATTGGAGAGGTCTGGTGGATGAAGCGCCGTTCGTGGCGGGGGGACCCCTAAGAAGAAGGGGGGTAACGTCCCAAGATTGTCGGGCA
>NZ_VOSW01000193.1 GCF_009690905.1 Paraburkholderia madseniana | reverse complement strand
TGGCCCCAAGACCCGCAAACCCGCACCCTATGTCGAAGGCGCGGTAGCCCGAGCCCATCACAGTACCGCCCGCCTGCTTAAACGCGCCAAAGGCGGGACATCTTGATCAAGACCTTGAAAGGGCTGGTATTTAAAGGGCAAGCCACCTATGTTCATGCCCAACAAACCGGAGATCAGGTTGACCGGTAACGCGATAACCGCGACAGCGGTGAGGATCAGCACGCTGCGGTTAGTGTGCTCGGCAACCCGGTCGGCGATTTCCTCTTCGAGCAACTTGATGCGCTCCTGAAGTCCGGCCATGTCGCGCAACGTCAGGGAAAACGCCTCTGCGGATTGTCTGAGCGATTGGGCGTCCTCTTCCAGCACCCAGTGCGGCGGCCGGCTGACGAGGCGGAAAAGCGCGGCGGGTTCAGGTGCCAGCAGGCGGCGCAGTCGCACCAGATCGCGGCGAATGCCGCCGAGGCCCGAACGGGTTGGCAGTCTGCCGGCGAGCAGCGTTTCATCCACGTCGTTGGCGGCCTGCGCTGCCGTGCGCACAATGCCGATGAGTACATCGGCCTGTTCCTGCAGCAGATGGATCAGGAGAGCCATTGGGCTGCGGAAGGTTTCCACCGCCTCGACCGCCAGTCTCAATTGATTGACTGAACGCAGCGGGGAATTGCGCACGCTAATCAGATAGTGAACGCCGACGTTCACCCACAGCGTCGCCACCTTGAGTGACGTCTTCCGCTCAAGGTCATATTCGACATCGTTAAGGACGGCGATTAGGGTCTGATAGACATGCGTGATTCGTGTTGAGCGAGAGCCTTCCTTAAGGGTATCGCCGAACGCCTCGGGTACTTGCACATGTTGAAGCGGCCAACCTTCCGGTACCGTAGGGATGTCGTGAAAATACAGCCAGATGAATTCCGTACTATCGTCGTCACGATGTTTCAACCATTCGATGGCTGTGTTCGCGTCGATCTCGCGGCCCACGCCGTTCCCCGAGAACAGATAGCCTCGGTCCAAAGGGAAATGATCGGTGTTTTGCGCCGACAGAAGTTCGGTGGCCATTCAATCCTCCTTCCTGGCGGGGCCTTGGTCCCGCGGCACCCACCATGTATCGGCTTGCTTGACGTATGAGCGCCTGACGGCATCCCAGGCAATCCGGTGGGCGATTTCTTCCTGACGTGACTCTTCGGCATGCGCTGCATAGGCATGGTTGAACGCGCTGCGATAGATGCCTTGCGCGTACTCGGGAAGACGATTGCGTATGGGGGGCGGGCAAATCGGTATTGAAATAATAGGGCATCGGTGTTCGGGGAAGGCAGGGTATTCACGATCGGGATTGACGTACAGCCAGACTAGGTTTTGCGCAGGGATTAGTGATTGACATGTATCAATCCTCAGAGGTCGACACGTCCAGTTTTCACGCGCTGCGCACGTGAGATTCGCTCATCATCCAGTCGAAGTCGCTCCTGCGGTATCTGCTTGATATGGGTCAAGAGGCTGGACCTTGAGCGAGCTATCGTGCATGCACAGATGCGTCTCAAGCAGGAGGCGGAGTCTAAGGAGACCACCTTGAAATAGAGGGCGAGAATCCGTTCCGGATGCGCACGTACCGCAACGCGGCGCACTCAGTGTCACGGAGCCGATCTGACACAGCCACGGTTTGGCGACCTCAAACCGCAATCTGGTGACGGTGCATGAAGCATTTCGATGTGTTCAATGGTGACGCCGACGGAATCTGCGCGCTGCACCAACTGCGGCTCGCGAAGCCATTGCGGTCCTTGCTGATCACGGGTGTCAAGCGCGACGTGGCGCTGCTCAGCCGCGTTCCCGCCAGGCGAGACATATCGGTGACGGTACTGGACATCTCTCTGGACACCAATCGGACCGCGTTGCTTGCATTGCTTGAGCACGGAGTCAAGGTTGAATACTTCGATCATCACTTTGCCGGCGCGATTCCCGAACATTCTGACCTGAGCACGTACATCGAGACGACGCCCGATATCTGCACGAGCACGCTCGTGGACCGTCATCTGGGAGGACAACACCGTCTCTGGGCTATTGTTGGCGCCTATGGCGACAACCTCGCGCACGCGGCGCAAACGCTTGCCGAGAGCCGCAGGCTCCAACCTGGCCACGCCGAACAACTGCGTGAACTGGGAGAGTCGATCAACTACAACGCCTATGGAGACAATGAGGCGGACCTCCTGATTCCACCTGCGAGACTTTACGAAACGCTGCGCGCTTATGCCGACCCATTCCAGTTCGCAGCGGACGAGCCGATTGCGCAGACGCTGTGCGACGCACGAAGGCACGACATGGAACTGGCGCTGGGAATGCGTCCCAGTGCTGTCCTCTCTGGCGGGTCAATGTATGTGTTGCCCAATAAGAAATGGGCTCGAAGGGTGCGGGGCATTTTCTCCAACTTTCTGGCAAGCAATTCACCTGATCGTGCCCATGCCGTGCTTACCGTGGGTGTGCAGGGTGACTATACGGTGAGCGTGCGTGCGCCGCTCGCCAATCCTTACGGCGCGGATGAGTTATGCAGACGGTTCGCAAGTGGCGGCGGCCGGGTCGGCGCGGCCGGCATCGGTCGGCTTCCGCACGATCGCCTGAGGGACTTCATGCAGGCGTTCGACAAAGCCTTTGATGTAGGCGTTGCCGTGACCGGCGACACGCCGCCACCTTGACCGCGTGTGGTCCACTCGAAATGGTCGAACGCGCTCTCAAGCTCATTCGGCTTGGTAAGTTGCCCACCAAGTTGCAAAGGCAAGCGGACAGCCTCACGGACTCCGCCGTCAGTCATTCTGCTTGCGCAGGGCATCGCGAAGCCGCTTGAGGCGAACCTGATATTGCTCAGACTCGCCATAGCTCAGGAAGCGCTGGTACCTCGCCTGCGTACCGAGCACCTTGGGGTTATCGAACTTTCCGTGCAATCTCTGGCGGTTTGATCTTAAATGCCCATATTGATCAATGGCTTCCGAAACCGACGATCGCGCGGAAGCCGCTCGAACTGCCGAGCCTTGCTGCAAGCCGCTCTGCGCACTACTACCGCCATAATTTGCACGGAAAGTTCGATAACCCTTAGTCACAGCACGTAGGGCGACGGCCGAACGCGGCGCGTCGGGCGACACTGAAATCGACGAAACCGAAAGTGCGGCAGACGACATTCCGAGTTGCCTGCAGCGCTGCGTGCGACGTCAGGGTGGCAACCTTGTCGTGATGGGCACGCAAGGCAGACATGGCGTGGGCACGGCCGTGCTTGGCAGCGTCACCGACCGGTTCCCGCGCCTGTCGACTTGCCCAGTCAGGCTGATCCGATCCGAGGCAGGCCTGTCACAGTGAAGCCGCGTACCAACCGTGCAACTTTGCCGGCCTATCCGGATTGGTATAAAGTCGATCCTTGACCGCCACGCGATGGATGCGCATCGCCGCATCCGTTCTTCATGAGTCTGCCGCCAGAATGAAATACAAAGACTATTACGAGACCTTGGGTCTCGAGCGCGGCGCGTCTCAGGAGGACGTCAAACGTTCGTATCGGAAGCTCGCGCGCAAGTACCACCCGGACCTCAGCAAGCACACTGACGCCGAAGATCGCTTCAAGGAACTGGGTGAAGCCTACGAGGTGCTCAAGGACCCGGAGAAGCGCGCGGCCTACGACCGCATGGGCAGCGAATGGCGCAACGGCCAGGACTTCCAGCCGCCGCCGAACTGGGACGAGGGCTTCGAATTCCGCGGCCCGGGCAACGAGGCCGGCGAACAAGCCGATTTCCACGATCTCTTCGAGAAGATGTTCGGTGGCGCGCATCCGCGGCAGCGGCCTTTCGATGTGCGCGGCGAAGACCATCACGCGAAGGTACTGATTGATCTCGAAGATTCCTATCGCGGCGCCCAGCGCTCGATTTCGCTGCAAATGCCGGTGATCGATGAACAAGGCCATGTTTCGCTAGAAACGCGTACGCTCGATGTATCCATTCCAAAGGGGATTCGCGCGGGCCAGCACCTGCGGCTGAGCGGGCAGGGAGCCGCAGGCGCCTCGCCCGGAACTGCCGGCGACCTCTATCTGGAAATCGCCTTTCGGGAACACTCGCGCTTTCGCGTGGACGGGCGCGACGTCTCGCTCGAGTTGCCGGTGGCACCGTGGGAAGCGGGCCTCGGCGCGCAGGTTACCGTGCCGACGCCTGACGGTTCGGTCGAGATGACGGTGCCAGCCAATTCTGCCGGCGGCAGGCGCTTGCGGCTCAAAGGCAAGGGCATTCCAGGCAACCCGCCTGGCGATCTGTATGTGATTCTGAACATCGTGCTACCGGCGGCGGATAGCGACACTGCGAAGGCCGCTTACGATGCGTTGCGGCAGGCGTTCAACTTCAATCCTCGCGCGCACTTCTATCGGTGATCATCGTGAAAGAGACGAGTACAACGACCTATTTGCAAGGGCAGATTGTCGACGAGAAAGTCGAGTTCACCTTAGTTGAATTGAGCCGGGTGAGCGGGGCATCGGAGGAGGAATTGACGCTCTGGGTGTCTGAGGGCGTGTTTGAGCCACGAGGCGACCGGCCGCAGGAGTGGCGCTTCAGCGGCGCGGCACTGCGGCGCGTGCGGACCGCGCAGCGGCTGGCACACGACTTTCAGATCAACCCTCCCGGCGTCGCGCTAGCCCTCGATCTGCTCGACGAGATCGACGCATTGCGCGCGCGTGTGAAGCGCCCTCGTGGAAACTAGGCGAGCCTGTGCGTGATGTCCTGCTGCACGGCGACCGCCGAGGCCGATCCGAATGATCCGGGCATCAGTCCTGCAAACGCGGAGCTCTGAATCTGAAGTTCAATGCAGCTATTCAGGACAATAGCCTGTATTTCCTACCTCTGAGCAAGTTGGGCAGATTGGGCCGCAAAGGCGTCGTTGATAGCCAGGTTATACGTTACCTCGCAGAATCCGGGATTATCATCCAGCAGTTTTCTCTCCAGGGTTTCGCAATCAGGACGCTTGTCGAGTGCTGCCGAGACATATGCCCGTGCGTCCTGGTTCAGACGGCTAACACGCGCTATCGCCTCGTCTATCTGTTGCAGGGTCTGATTCGGGTAGATCTCCGAAACAATGATCGCCCCGGAGGATGATGAAGATCCCAGCGGTGTGTCGACGAGGCTATGGTTATAGCGCTCGACACGAAAGACACCATCCATGAACTCTCCCTCTGACGCAATCTTCAGCGCGTGATCGCGCCCTGTAACTGAGGGTGGTTGAAGATCACTCATGGCCTCTCCCGATTTCATGGTGAATGCCTGTTCGTTTAGACTAGCAGATCCTGGCGTGTAGGGTTGCGTTGCTTAAAACAGGGCCACGATGTAGTGTGGTCACCGGCGGAGCACCTCGTTGGTTCAGGATTGGACCGGCTTCAGCCACCATCTGCCAGTCGCCAGGGCGAGCCAACGGACATTCGATGAACGATTCCGGGGGGGCCGACGTTTGCCACGTCAATCGATGTCATCGACGGTCTGGGCAACGTACTCGCCCAAGCCGCTTCCTTGCCAAACCCTAAATACCCGGGCGAATAACAACCAGCCGGTTCCGCAGTGGGATCATCACCAGGGTCTGGACGAAAACGTAGAGCCCCACCACGGCGAAGGTCATTGTGACGAGATCCTCTCGTCCGGTGATTGAGCGCGGCAATCCGAGCGCAAGTGTATATGCGGGGCTGGTGGCAGCAAGTTAGGCTACGGCGGTCATTCCATCGACGGCGGTTCCATCGGTCCAGCAAACAGTGCGCGGTCGAAGAACGGGTCGTCCAGTTCCAATATTTCATCGTCACCGAGAAGGACCACGACTAACTGCCGTGAACCGTTCCCGGGCACGTCTGCGATCTCCCCGATTGTTTGTTTCGGCGACCGGTCGTCCGTAAATCGCACCCAGTAGTATCCCGGCGCTACGGGTCGTGTGTCCATCCATTCCATAACTGATACCTCCTGAAATCCCGGGTAGTTGATCGCTACCGCATCGTCGATTTTATCGCCCGCGCGTCGACGGCAGTTGCACGGCACAGTCAGCCAGGAATCGTTGCTAGTCTGGGGTGCCTTTGATTTTCGTGCATTTTCCCGGTTAGGGGCACGTAAGCCTGGCGCGGCTCCGCCTTGTGACCCTGTATAAATTTTCATTCCAATCAAGCACCTGCTGACTACTCGTTTGGGGGACTCGCATTTGCGTGATGGCGGTAGCAGCCCGATGCGCTCCGAAAAAGGGTGTTGAAAAGCCAATAATGCAGACGCCGTCTGCATTATTGATTCACTGGCAGGACTCGACAGCTTAGGCTCGACGACTGGCGGTCGATGTGTGCAGATCACTCGCGAACCTTGGAAGGATTCGTCGCGCGTACCGCGCCACCGGGAAGTTGAATGTCCCGCGCAGATTGATACCCTCCAGGTGGGTCGGCTTCGAAGATTGCCCGTCTCAGGCGATCGGCCTCTGCGTCTCCCGGCTGGGCATCCAATTGATCGAGATGTACTGCTGTGTCGATCCGCACCTTGCCTTCATCCACTGCTTGCCCTAGCAATTCGAAGCGCTGATCGAGATGTGTCAGAATCGGACCCAGAAATTCCATAGGGTCCTGCGGCAGGCCAAGATGCCCATACACATTGTTTCGCTTTATTGGCCACTCTTCGGCTGGGATCAGCATGTGCGTCTGGCTACGGAACGAGAAGCTGTGCGCGATGAAGACAGAGCCATTACGCAGAGCAACCCGTAAGGAAAACAGGGTGGCCCACTCGAACGCCACCATCGCCTTGAGGCGATCGTAGCCATCGATCGCTTCGCGCTATGCCCGACCAAGCCGGATGTTCACGCCGTCGGGCAACAGATAGGCATGACGTCGATAGAGACCTCGGAGCAGGACGATTGCGTCGAGCACCGGATGTGTGGTTTCCGCCCCGAATGGCAACTGCACGATACGCATCAGCATGTTGCGCGCATAGTGCGGTTTCAGAATCAGTCATTGACGGATCTGGCTGCGCCGGTTCAGCGCACTCGGATGCAGGACATGGCCAGCCAGCACGCAAAGTTCTTTACGCAGGTCTTCATGTGACAGCGATTCGTCGGTGGCAAGTGCTTTTACAGCAGCCGCAAATTCATGGAGCTGGTCTGCGGCCTTGACCCTCGCAGTGTCGACCTCGCGGGAACGATCTGGGCCACGGAGGGCCACCACGTCACGTTGGCCCCGCCGAACCCAGACGAAGATGCCAACCCGACACAGGTCTTCATGAAGCGAGTCCTGTGACCGAGACGTGTTCACCCGGGCGCAGCGGTGAAGAGGCCATTGCTTTGCGAATGCCGGCCTCGAATGAAAACGAGAGCTGCTCTTCCATAGAGCAGTACCACGACGTCGCCCGCTCTTCCTCGGTATAGGCGTCGTGCGCCCGTCGGTACGGCCTCTCCCGTTGCGTCGTCCATCGCATTGCTCCGTCGTTACGATGGCTACAGCTTCGCACCGCGCTTACGTGCGTTCAAGACGGGATGCGCTGACGGATACATGTATGACTCGCCGCATGAGACCCAATTCGGCCAACAGACGACCTTCGCGGGCAACGGGGTTCGGACATTCAGAAGTCCGGTGCGCCCTGTAGGCGGCCAATTAAATCGCGAGTACAGCCTGAGTGCCTCCGGATGGATGGCTGGCAAGCAATGCAGTGCAGCGCTCCCGCAAGAAAGCATGCAACGCGTTAATCGCCGGCGACAGTT
>NZ_VOSW01000192.1 GCF_009690905.1 Paraburkholderia madseniana | reverse complement strand
AGAGTCTATAGCCATTAAAACTATGCCGATCCGGGCGACCTAAGAATGACCTCCCGCGGGCTCTTTACAAGCATCATCGTGATCCAATCCCGGCTTGATCGGCATTGCCACGAACGCGGCATAGTTGGCGCTACGCCGCTAGCGGCGTAGCGCCAAATCGCGCTTTGTTCCTGTCGAAGAGTCGACCCGCGAGGCACTCGAACGCTACGCGCAGAGTCGCGACCAACTCTGCCCTCTACGGGTGAGTGAAGCGTTCCTGGTGGGTGAGCGTGGTATTAGACTGAACGCCAGCGCTGTGCGCAACATGTTCGTCAGAATGTCGCGTGCGGTCGGTCTACGGCCAGCGACAAAGGATGGCCGGGCAGGTTACGGCCCACGGCTCCAGGACTTTCGACACAGTTTCGCGACTGGAAGGCTGGTTGCATGGTATCGCGCCGGACTGGACGTGAGCCGGGAATTGCCGAAACTTGCCGCCTACCTTGGACATGTCAACGTTGGTCTTACGTACTGGTACATCGAAGCGGTTCCGGAGTTGCTTGAACTTGCGGCAGGCTATCTCAGCAGGAACTGTCCGGGAGAGTGGCCATGAACGCCGCCGGCCTTCCATCCCTCGTCCAGCGTTTCTTTACCCAGCGCTTGCTCGAGCAGCAAGGTCTGAGTTCGCACACGGTGGCGAGTTACCGCGACACGTTCCGGTTGCTGCTGGCGTTCGCCATGAAGCATATCGGGCGCGTGCCGTCAAAACTGCGGATCGAAGACTTCGACGCGTCGTTGATCGAGAAATTCCTTCAGCACCTTGAACAGGACAGGGGAAATTCAGTGCGGACACGTAATACGCGCCTCGCCGCTGTGCATGCCTTCTTCCGGTTCGTCGCGGTCAGCGAGCCCGCGCTGTTCCTGCAATGTCAGCGCATCCTTGCGATTCCATCCAAACGCTGTGAACACGGCCCCGTCGAGTTTCTCACCGAGAGCGAGGCCGCATCCCTGGTAGCTGCACCCGATGTACGAACATGGATCGGCAACCGCGACCGAACGCTGCTTCTTGTAGCGGTTCAAACGGGTCTGCGCAACAGCGAACTGACCTCTCTCAGGCGTCAGGATGTGGTGCTCGGCACAGGCGCCCACGTCCGTTGCCTCGGCAAAGGCAGAAACTATGACGATCTCGGGAATATGCGCAGTTCCGCGCCACGGAGACTCGTTTGTCCTTCCGCGGTTGGCTATGCATAGCGGGTCCGAGATGTGAACTGCGCATAATTACAGGCTTTCAAGGAACTGCATCAGGCGATCGGGCGGTCGATATCGCGGGATTTTGCTGTGAGGTGGCTGCAAAGTATTGAGCGCGCGCTCCTTCATCGCCAGGTCGGCCTCGACGTACATGTGAGTCGTGGCCGGGCTTTCGTGTCCAAGCCACAGCGCAATGACGCTGAGGTCAACGCCCGATTGCAGCAGATGCGTCCCGGTCGAATGCCGGATGACATGCGGAGAAACGGGATGGCTTGATAGTTGGGGACATTGCCCGGTGGCCGTCCGGACGGCAAGCTTGAGCCGATCCGTTACGTTAGAGCGCGTCATCGGATTCCCCGAGCGATTGGGAAACAGCATCTGGTCGGGCGACGCCCCGATGCGTGGCAACCACCTTCTGATTAGGCTCGCTGTCGAGCGCCACAGAGGTACGGTGCGCTGCTTCCGACCTTTGCCGTGGATATGGGCACAGGGCGCTTTATCCAGGACGACGTCGCCCACCCGCAGACCGATCAGTTCGGAAACGCGTGCGCCAGTGTTGTAAAGAGTTGCAAACAGTACCCGGTCCCGCTGCCCGCACCAGGTCGTGGGGTCGGGCGCGGCGAGTAGCGCCTCGATCTCATCACGCGACAGGTGGCCGATGAGCGGTCTGCCGAAGCGTTTCATCGGGATGGCCAGAGTGCTTTGGATAACTGCCAGTGCAGAAATGTCCTTGAGTGATGCGTACTTCAGGAATGAACGGAGGGCAACGAGCCGCGCGTTCCGGGTACGCGCGCAATTATGTCGGTCGTCTTCCAGATGACGAAGGAAAGCCAGCACCAGCTGCACGTCGATGTCCGTCAACGCCAGGTCGGTGGGCGACTTGTGGAGATGCGCCTGAGCGAACTGGAGGAACAATCGAAATGTATCTCGGTAGCTGGCTATCGTCTGCGGACTGACTGCCCGTTGTTGCATCAACCGTTCAACGAAGAATTCCTGTAGCAGCGCCGCGAAGTTCGACGCCGAAGAATGCCTAGGCCTAGACATGGCAAGCTCCTCCTGCAAAGTGCTCAAAGCGTTGGGCCGCAATCGCCATCAGTTCGGGGATACCGGTCAGATACCAGTAGGTGTCGGTCACCTTGGCATGCCCTACGTAAGTCGACAGCATGACCATCGCGTTGTCGACGTCGACCCCTTGCTGGTACCAGAGCAACACCCGTCGGCAGATAAACGAGTGTCTCAGATCGTGGATGCGTGGAGCCGGATGATCACCACGGGCGACCCATCCAAACTGTGAACGCAAGGACCCGAAGACATCCTCAACCGTACTGATCTTCATGCTGCTTCCGTGCACGATGAAGAAGTGATCGCTTAGTGTGATGGGCCAATCGTGATCCCGTAGCTCTACGTAGCGACTGAGTGCTCGCACGACGGTTTGATGAAGTGGAACGACGCGTGACTTACGATACTTCGTATCCCGAATCATCAGCAGGCCATGATCCAGGTCGGCGTCTGCGCGTCTCAGATTAAGCGCCTCAGAAATCCGCAGTCCGGTGGACGCGATCAGCCCGAACAGGGTTGAGTAGGTGACGGGCCGCAGTTTCTCCTTCGAGGGCAAGGTTGCAGCGGCGGCCAGCAGTTCCCGGATCTCCTCATCGGTATAGATGTGCGGTGTCAGACGGCGATGAGACCGGCCGAACAGGTCACGCGCAGGAACCTCGGTGGCGGGGTCAAATTGTTGGAGATATCTTGCGAACGGGCGAACGATCTCAATCCGGCGTGCCCAGGTGATGGGCGCCTGAAGTGGTCCAGATCGAGCCCACGACGCTGCCAGATTTACGGTCAACGGGCCTTGATGGCCGGCCCGGTCGGCGAAGCGGGCAAAGTCAAGGAGCCGGCGTCCCGTGCTCTTCAGGTCAAAACCGAGGCGGCGTCTTGACGCAAGGTAGTCCTCGGCGAGCGATACCATCCTGACTGAACGTTTCATGATGCGCTCCCCGGCCAGGACAGCGCGACCCTGGCAAGGCTGCTGATATCGATCGTGGTGTAAATCGCGGTAGTATCCAGGCACCGGTGTCGAAGGATATCGGCAATCTCCTTCATGGGGACTCCTGCCTGGACCAGCCGGCTCCCTACGCTGTGTCGCAGAACATGAGTTCCACGCAGGCGTGGATCGCTGCCGCATCGCGCATGAGCGGCGCGGACGGTGTTGCGAACGACGCTCGAACCGATGGGTTCGGTAAGTGGAGCGACATGCCGCAGAAATACCGCCCGGCTATCGGAGGCCGGACGGCCGCCAGTCAGGTATTGGGCAATGGCGCGGCCGGTCCGAGTCGGCAATGGAAGCACGTCTGTTCGCCGCGCCTTGCCTGCTGATAACCGCAAGGTCCCGTCGTGCCAGTTCAGATCGTCCAGCTGGAGCGAGGCCACTTCGCCGGCGCGCAGTCCCAGGTCGACCATACACCGCGCCATCGCGTAGTCTCTGCGGCCGATCGCGGATTGGCGATCGAATGCGTTGAGAAAGCGTTCCAGCTCCGCCTCAGATAGCGTGTCTGGCAACGATGCGAACCGCCACTGAGCGATTTGCGGGATCGCGGCAATAAGGCACCGGACGTGATCTCCGTGCATGCCCCGGAAACGCAAATAGCTGCGTAGCGCGATCCCGAGGACTTTGCCTGTGCTCGGTTTGCATCCCTCGAGGTGACGGACTACGAATCGGTGAACATGTTCCGGCTTGACCTGTGCCATATCGATTCTCGACGCACCGAATCGCTCCGACAGGAATATCCGTACTATACGCGTGCGCAATGTTCTCGTAGACGGGGCCAGCCCGCAAGTCCGGTCAAGGTGTGCATCAAATTCCTTGAGTTCCTCCTGTATCAAAAGGGGCGTGAAATCGGGCCGAGGTGGTATGTCAGCTCTCTGGCGAAGCACGACAAGCAGACGATTCAAGGCTGGCCCAACATGGTTCCTGCATCGTGGTGTGCGCGATGGGCAGTCACATCGCGGTAAGTGTTCATCCAGAAAACGGCGTACCAGCGCTTCATCAATCTGACTGAGTTTGACGCGTCGCTTGCGCAGCCAATGCGCAAAGTGCGCGACGCTGCACAGATACTTACGGACGCTCCACGACGAATACCCGCGCCCGATCAAATAGCTCGAATAGGCTTGGTAGCTGGATTTGAACACGCCGTCTGTCAGCCATACCCGGGTCTGCTGCGGTATCGCGAAGTCGTTGTCCATGATGACTCTCCTCAAAAGGCCGAACTGCCTTCTGAGGAAAGCACTTTTATTATGCGTAGTCCACTACTGGCGGCAGCCGTGGAAAACCCATCGCAGAAGGACAAACGAGTCTCCGTGGCGCGGAACTGCGCATATTCCCGAGATCGTCATAGTTTCTGTCATGCAAATATTTCCATGACAGAAAGATGCGATGCACTCCGCTGCGACCGGATGTCGTTGCCGTCCTGAAAGAATGGCTACGGTATCAACCAGGCGAACCAGATGATCCTGTCTTCCCCAGTTCGCGCGGCGGTCATCTCAGTGCCGATGCTCTTCAGCGACTCGTGTCACGCAACGTCGAAATCGCGCGTCTCTCGTGCCCCTCGCTGAAGAAAAAATCAGTAACGCCCCACACGCTTCGGCACGCGGCCGCGATGAGCCTGTTGCATCACGGCGTAGACCTGACCGTGATCGCGCTCTGGCTCGGACATGAATCATCTGAGACGACCCAGATCTACCTGCACGCCGACATGCGGCTCAAGGAACGCGCGCTTGCGCACGCCAATGCGAGCGGCATTGCGCCGACGCGTTACAAACCTCCCGACCCCTTGCTTGCCTTCCTGGAGGGCCTTTGATAATGCCGACAATCCGAGCGACCCGGAACAGGGATCCGCCCAACTGATGCGCCCGTGGCTTCGGGACGCGGCATAATCCGGGAATCGGCATAACTGGGTCGAAAACCAGATACGTCCATGGGCCATCGGCAGGGCCAACTGGTTGTTCGCCGGCTCACTACGAGCAGGCCAGCGCGCTGCCGCCATCATGAGCCTGATACGCTTGGCCCAACTCAACGGGCACGACCCACACGCCTATCTGAAGGACATCCTCACGAGGCTGCCGACCCATAGAGCCACCGACATCGCGGCATTGCTGCCGCATCGCTGGCAGCCGAATGCGATCGTCGATTAGCGCAACCCGTCAAGACGGGTTCCTCGGCCGCTTACGAACGGTTCGCTTAGGCCGGTCAACTACCTACCGTAGACGCGGCACGACGCGATGAGTTGGAAGTGCCAACGGTAGTCATTCTTTGATATGGTCGTCGCCATCAACTGGGTCGATGCGTGCGGCAAAGCAGGCAGGGGACGTTCTAAAGTTTTTTCTCAGTATGCCGTTAATGGTGGTGAGTCTGTTCTTTAGAACACCCCACCTATCGGAGCCACAGTTTGAGTACGCATTTCATCGCAATTGTTGTTGAGAATCCTCCCGCTTGGGCAAACGAAACTATTCGTAACTGGGAAGAGATATTTGACCGACGTGGCGTGGCAGATGTGCTCGATTTTGTCACTCAGGAGATATCCGAGCCGCTGTCACAAATCGATATGCGCCAGGTCATCGGGCAGGATGGGCACTATGCTGGACAGACGTGGTTGGAGGCGGTAACAGACCCTCAGTACAAGCCATCGAAAATGGATTCTGCCTTTAGGAAGTACGACGACAATCCGTCGTACTATTTTTCCGGAGAGGTGCGGAATGACATGTACTTCAGCTCATTGAATGGCGGTCCGTGGTACTGTGATTCGGGCGGCAACCATCGGACCATCGTTGCAAAATTCGTGTGCGAACGTCTGTTTCGTGAACGCGGTACCTATCCGCTTGTCTGCGGAGTTCTAAAACATTCCTACTTCGCCGATCTCGAAGCGCTTGATCTTTTCAAGAAACTGCATGAGTTTCGTGACCGTGGCATTCACGTCACGGTGCAACGGCGGCAATTGAGTGACTATCTGGTAAGTGAAAAGCATATCTTCGAATACGAGCCGACTTTCTTTGTCGCTGATTTTCGCTTTGATCGGGACAACCTGCGTTCCCAATGGCTGTCCGCTCAACAGTTCCATCATTTTGCGCGCCACGTTTTAAAGCATGATGGCAGGGTTACACGATTCGAACGCTTGAAACACTACTGGCTGCAGTTCGCCTGCGGTGACTTCAGCAGCCTCATCCTTCCGCCGCAGTAGCCGCACGCCCTTTGGCAAGTCATCCGCGAGGCATCACAAAGACCCAGTCGCTCCGGCAAGCGCTCCCGCATGCCACGCCGTTTACCGATCGTCCGTGGACATGCGAATACGATTCGATACCGCGATACCCTGGATGGCCACCGGCAGGTTGAATGCGGGTACCGGCTGCGCCCAACGCTGGCGTACTGCGCATTGCTGAGGCGAGCGTGCTCTCGGAGAGTCCACGAACTTCCATCATGTACTGGGTGAAGATTGCCAGTTCTGCATCTATCGAGGCGGACGCTATCGGAGCTTGCATTGCGCGAACGATGCCGTACATGTCAAGAAAATGCATGAGCGCAGCGTGGACGTCCGCGCTCGTTCTCCGACACTGCGGCGCGCACTGGCAATGGGGCAGATGTCCGTGGATGAAGCGGTCAATCAGAGCGTCGCCGATATCGTGAAAGGCAGCATGTTGTTGTACGGCCCAGCGCAAAAAATGCGCGACACAGCGGAAGTAGCATTCCACGGTCGGTACGGCATATCCATGTTCCGTCAAATAGCGAATGTACGCATCGGCATGGGCTTCCAGGCCAGCCATGGCGAACCATCGCCGAGCAAGAATATGGCCAGATCTGAGGCGTGAGAATTTGGGCATGGCGACTCTCCTCGAAAAATGAAATCGCACGAGGAAAGTAATGCAAATTATGGAAGGTTGCCGCGCCTGCCATGCACGCGTCAGGTCCTGCAAACAGATGTCACGGCTGTCACTTCGGCGCTAACCTTCGATAACTGCAAAGTAGCGATAGGCCCTGTTATGGAAATGCTTCTCTAACAGAGCCAACTGGCTGTTCGCCGGCTCGCTACGAGCAGGCCAACGTGCTGCCGCCATCATGAGCCTGTACGCTCGGCGCAACTCAACGGGCGCGACCCGCACGCCTACCTGAAGGACATCCTCACGCGACTGCCGACCCACAGGGCCAGCGACATCGCGGCATTGCTGCCGCATCGCTGGCAGCCGGCTGTGACCGTCGGTTAGCTGAGTCCGTCAAGACGGGTTCGCTGGCCGCTTACCTTCGTCGATTGCCTTGGTGCATTTGCGTTCAGACTGGAGATTGCGGAATGGGAAGCCGGTGCGGAGGTTTTCAGGGTGTCGCGCGAGGGCAATTCCGGGAATGAAAAAGGGCGTGGTGCGAACACCACACCAAAAGGTCCTGGCTACGGGGCGTTGTGCCAGAACCCGTGATCAATTGGGGCGCCCGGTGTTTATGCTGGACAACCTGGATGC
>NZ_VOSW01000191.1 GCF_009690905.1 Paraburkholderia madseniana | reverse complement strand
AGATGTGTATAAGAGACAGTGCGTATGCCGTTCGCAGTCCCCCGGCAGCGGCGGTGATGTCTCGCTCCCCCGGTCGAGCGTCACCGCCCGAGGCCGGTCGGTATCGGCAGCACCCGCAGGCGGCTCGGCAAAACAGCACGCACCGCCGCAAAGCGCTGACAGACAGTTCCTGCTCTTGCACACGTTTAAAACCAAAACAATCGATCGCGTCGTGCGTGACCGGAACCAAACCGAAACGATTGCCTCATATCAGATTCAACGTTCGATATGAGGGCATCACAACATGCAACGAAACGTCCCCCACTCCATGGCGCGCACGGCCACCGGACTGCTGATGGTCGCCGCTCTGGGCCTCGCATCGCTCGCTCATGCGCAAACTGCGGCGCAAACACCGGCTACGCCTGCCCAGCCGCAGCCGCAAACCTTGTCGCAAGCCGCCCCGCCGGTCGATCCCACCTTCTCCGCCTATTCGCTCGCGCAAACCTGCAAGCAGAAAAACGATAACGTCGCACAAGGTCAATGCGTCGGCGCGATCCGCGGCATCATCCACGGCTATCAGTACGGCGTGCTGTTCCTCGGTCAGCGCGCGTCACTGCCGCCCAACGAAACGCAGCGGGTGTCGCTGTGTTTGCGCAATACGCAGGTGTCGTCGATCGTCGACGAATTCGTTGCCGACGCCGCCCAGGTCAACGAAGATTCGCTCAAGCACACGCCCGCTGAAGTCGCCGTTCTAGGTTCCGTGCACATGCACCACGGTTGCAATTAATGACGCCGGCGCAGCGAGCCGCAGCGCCATAAGCGCCGGCTCCACGGCCCGCCGCAATTCGCTAGCGGCAGCTAATGCGCTCACAGCATTTCGAGTGGCCGCTTGCTGCGTGGCGGTTTGAAATAAGTGTCGATAGCAGCGAGTTCATGCGTGTCGAGTTGCAGTTGCGACGCCCGATGGTTGTCGCGCACATGCTCGACGCGGCCCGCTTTCGGAATTGCAAACACGCCGGGTTTTTGCAAGACCCACGCTAGCGCCACCTGAAACACCGAGACGCCTCGTGCGTCGACGATATCGTCGAGCGGTGAGCGTTTCGGCAGGCGCGCGTGATCGACCGGACTGTATGCCATCGCCGGCATGTTGCGCGCGGCGAGCCACGGCAACAGGTCGAATTCCGGCCCACGGCGCGCGACGTTGTAGAGAATCTGATTGGTCGCGCACACCTCGCCGCCCGGCGTGGCGACGAGTTCTTCCATATCGTCGGTATCGAAGTTGCTGACGCCCCAGTGGCGAATCTTGCCCGCGCTGCGTAATGCCTCGAATGCCTGGACGGTTTCCGCGAGCGGCACCGGACCGCGCCAGTGCAGCAGATACAGATCGAGCCGATCGGTTTTCAGGCGCTTGAGGCTCTGCTCGCAGGCCGCGATCACGCCGCGCCGGCTGGCGTTATGCGGATACACCTTGCTGACGAGAAAGACCTGATCGCGCAGCCCCGCGAGCGCTTCTCCGAGAAGCGATTCGGTGGCGCCGTCGCCGTACATTTCCGCCGTGTCGATCAGCGTCATGCCCAGTTCGATGCCACAGCGCAGCGCGGCGAGCTCCGAGGTGCGGCGCGCCGGCTGTTCACCCATCTCCCAGGTGCCCTGCCCCAGTTTCGGAATACGCTCGCCGTCGGGCAGGCTCACGCTTGCGATATCGGTCGTCATGCTTTCTCCTCGAAATGACTAAACATAGGGCAACGCGTCCATGTCGATGCGGTGGCGCAGGCGAATCCGCGGCGCCTGATACGGAAATCGTAGGGACGAGTTTAGCGGTTGCACGAGCATCGGATCGAGCACCAGGCAAAAGCCCGCTATAACGGAGCGCGCCGATGTCTTAGAATTGCCGCTTGCCCTTCTTGCGTGAGCCCCATGACCTCTGCCTCGGAAGACCGCTGGCGCGATCTGCGCCCGGACCCGGAAAACGACACGCCGCTGTACCTGCAACTCGCTCGCAAGCTCGGCAGTGCGATTCACGAAAACCGTTGGAACGCGGGCGAGGCGCTGCCCTCCGAGCGCGTGCTGTCCGAAGCGCTCGGCGTATCGCGGATCACCTCGCGCAAAGCCATTGCCTTACTGGTCGAACAGGGATTGATCCGCCGCACTCAAGGCGCGGGCAGCTTCATCACGCCGCGCTATGAAGATCCGCTTTCGCGTCTGTCGAGTTTCAGCGAAATGCTGCGCCGACGCGGCTTTACGCCGAGTTCGAAGTGGTTGTCGCGAGAAATTTCGCCGGCTAACCGCGATGAGGTGATTCAACTGGGCTTGTCGCCGGCGGCGGCTGTGACCCGGTTGCGCCGCTTGCGGCTCGCCGACGGCATCGTGATGGCGGTGGAGAATTCCACCTTCCCTGCCGCGGTGATTCCCGATCCCCAGGCGATTGGCGATTCGTTGTACACATACCTGGAAAATCGCGGACTGACGATTGTCCGCGCGCTGCAGCATTTTCGCGCGGTGAACGCGAATGAAGAGATCGCGCAGCAGATGAGCATTGCGCCTAACGAGGCGCTGTTGCTGATCACGCGCGTCGGGTACACGGCGGATCAACGGGCGATCGAGCTGACCGATACCTACTGCCGCAACGATTACTATGATTTCGTGGCGGAGCTGAGGAAGTAAGCACGGTCTTTGCTCGTCGCGGCCCACAGTACCTTCACTCCCATTTCGCCTCGTGCGCGCCTATCCGAGCCGGTGGCAGCGCAAAATACGCGGGCGTCTCCTCCAGACGCTCAGCCGGCAGAACGCCCAGGACCCGCCCGAACTCCGACTGCACGGTTCCCAGACAATCCCGCACATCGTCGATTGAAACGTCGGGCGCCTTCCAGCCGTCGGGAAGCAATCCGAAGGATTGCAACCACCGTCCGGTCTGCGCGAGCGACACCCTCACGTGCCAGCTCCCGCCTTCGGTGGCTCGCCGCGTCAATGCGGCCATCGCGCCGAAAGCAGCCAGATATCCCGTCGCGTGATCCAACGCCTGACAAGGCAGATGCTTCGGCTCATCCCATCCCGCCGCCTCGCGCTCGGTAAAAGCAATCCCGCTCGCGGACTGCACCAGACTATCGAAGCCGCGCCGCCCGGCCCAAGGGCCCTTGTGCCCATAAGCGCAAACCGAGACATAGACGATCCCCGGCCGCACTCGCGCCAGCTCCTCGGGACCGAACCCGCGTGCCGTGAGCGCCCCCGGTCGATACGCCTGCAAAAACACATCGGCGTCGCTAACGAGGCCATTTAACGTTTCCCGGCCAGTTGCATCGCGTAAATCGATCACAGCCGAGCGCTTGCCGCGCCCGTTGTCGATCACCAGCGGCGCAATGTTCGGCAAGTGCGGACCGTTGACCATCAACACCTCGGCGCCATGCTGCGCGAGCGCGCGCCCCGCCACCGGCCCGGCAATGATGCGCGACACATCCAGCACCCGCACGCCCGCCAGCGGCCGCTCCGCGCCGGCCCCGCGCGGCGGCTCGACCGGCGCGTCGCCGATGCGCTCGATCTCGAACAACGGCAGCCCCGCAATCGCTTTCGACTGATCGAGCGCGGCCCACTCGTCGGGCGTGCGAATCAATGCCGCGCACAAACCGGCGTCGGCCAGCGTCTGGTCAAGCGTCGCGCCATCCCAGCCGCGAATCGCCTCGGCCACCGCCGCGCGATCGTTCGCGCAGCCGAGCACCTTCAGCACGCCCTCAAGATGATGCGGAAAGTTGGTGTGCAGTTGAATCCAGCGGCCGTCACGCGTCGCGTAGAAACCCATCACCGGATCGCGCAAAGCGGGAGGCGGACCCTCGTCGATGCGCAGATAGCGCTCGCTGCGAAACGAAGCCAGCGCGCGCCGCATCTCCACGGTGACGTGTTGCCGGCGCCCCGTGCGCAAGCGATGGTATTCGGCAGTCGCAAGGCCGCTCGCGGCGATGGTCGCCGAGGCCAACGCGCCGACCCGATAGACCGATGGCAAACCCGGATCGGTGCCGGGAAGCGAAACGGACCGCAGCGCAGTCGGGTCGCATTGCGCGGTCGTCCAGATATGTTTGAGTGCGAGTTCAGGCGTCATGGTGCTCATGTCGTTCATCTCGTTCGAGTTGGAACAGGAGGAAAGTGAACCGAGTCTAGAATTTCGCCTTGCCGCAATCAATCTTGATTATGATAATCAATATATATTGATTTCTTCGGTTTCTACGCGTTTCCATGCCGCCCTCCCATTCCCTGACCGCGGCCGAGGCCGCCGCCACGCTCGGTATCAGCCTGCCTACGCTGTATGCGTATGTCAGCCGCGGCATGCTGAGCTCATCGCCGGATGCGCATGGCAAGCACCGGCTCTACGATGCCGGCGAAGTGCGGCGGCTCGCCCGGCGCAAGGAAGACGGCAAGCGCGCCGGCAAGGTCGCGCAAAAGGTGTTGGACTGGGGCGTGCCGGTGCTCGAATCGTCGATCACGCTGGTGGCCGACGGCCGCCTGCTGTATCGCGGGCACGACGCCATGGAACTGGCGCGCACGGCATCTCTGGAGGATGTCGCGGCGTTGTTGTGGGAATGCAGTGCGAGGCGTATCGCCGATGCACCGGCCGTCCCGTTCGCCGCCGCGCAGTGGGCCGCGTGGCTCAAGCTCTGGAGCGACAGCACGCCGCTCGACCGCGCGCTCGTGCTGCTGCCGGCCGCCGCCGCGCAAATGCCGCGGGTATGGGCGCTCGGCCGCGACGCGCAACTCGATACCGCCTGCGCGGTCATGCGTTTGCTGGCCGCCGCGATGGTCTCGGCGGCGCCGTCGAACGAACCGCTGCACAAGCAGTTGGCTTCGGCGTGGAACATACGCAACCGTCAGCAAGCGGGGCTGTTGCGCGCGGCGTTGGTGGCCTGCGCGGATCATGAACTGAATGCATCGACCTTCACGGTTCGCTGCATCACGTCGACCGGGACGCATCTGTTCGGCGCCGTGGCCGGCGGTCTGGCCGCATTGGCCGGCCCGCGACATGGTGGCGAAACGGTACGGATTGCCGCGCTGCTCGATGAAGCGTCACGCGCACCCGATCTCGACCGCTATCTGGCGAACCGGCTCGCCCGCCACGAGCACGGCGCGCATGGGCCGGTGCTGTCGGGCTTCGGTCATCCGCTTTATCCGGACGGCGATCCGCGCGCGCGTCTGCTGCTCGGGATGCTCGCCGACTGTGCGCCGGCCCGTTCGCCGTTAGGCGAAGTGCAGGCGATCGCGCGCACGGTGCGCGACACGACCGGCGCGGAGCCGACCGTCGACTTTGCGCTCGTGAGCATCGAACGGGTACTCGGCCTGCCGGCCGGGGCCGCGTTCACGCTGTTCGCGGTCGGCCGGGTAGTCGGCTGGATCGCTCACGCAATGGAACAGACGCGCGACGGCCGGTTGATCCGGCCACGCGCGCGCTATATCGGGGAGGTTGAGGTGGCCGGATGAGGCGCAGCGCACGCCGGCAGCAAAGCAAATGCGGCACGTACCGCCTGCGCCGGGCACAAGCAAATGCATCCGGCACCAGGCACGCCAGCGACACGAGCCGCTGCCATCTTAGCGGCCATGGCCACCACAGTTGCCCGTCACGCCACACCCAACCAGCGCGGCAGCCAGTTCAACATCGGCGAACCGCTCAGCGGCCGCGTTGCAGCGCGTTCCGACCCGCTAGCCAGCGCGAAACGCGCACCGGCCCGCCCCGCGCTGACCCACGCCAGCGCACCGCGCGGCAACTCGATCGATTGCCCCGTTGCCAGCCAGTGATCGCCGTTTTCGCCTTCGACAGTCAACCAGATCTCACCCGAGATCACCTTGAAGACCGACGGACGCGCGACACGCCAGGCCGCCGCGGGCTCGTCATGTTCCATTTCGAAAATCCGGACTTCACGCATCGCTTTTCTCCTTCAAAGAAACTTCCTGTTGTACTGATTATTGACGTGCGATCATCGAATACCCATGCACAGTTCCGAACACTTTCATCGGAACTGTTCAGTCGAAAAAACGGACAGTTGGCGGCAACCGCGCTTCATCAGCGCGTGCAGCGCGCGCCGCACCGACGGTTAGGGCGCTCTGGAACCCCTGCTGCCCGGCGAAGGAAAAGCACCGCATGAAACTCGAAATCCAACTCGATCGGGAGAGCGGCGTACCGCTCACCGAGCAGATCGTCACGGGCGTTACCGCCTGGATTCGCTCGCGCACCGCTCACCCCGGCTCCAAGCTGCCGTCGATCCGCCAGTTCGCAGCCGACTACGGCGTGAGCCGATTTCCCGTGATCGAGGCTTACGACCGGCTGGTGTCGCTCGGCTATGTCGACTCGCGTCACGGCTCGGGCTTCTATGTCGCCGACCGCCAGCCGCCAAGCACACATTGCCAGGGCACCTCGGACCCGCGCCGCGCCGAGGACGAATCGGGGCACATCCTCCAGCAGTTCAACTACCAAACTGAGACGCTCAAGCTCGGCAGCGGCTTCATTCCCGATGCGTGGCGCGACACGGAGAGCCTCGCGCAGGCGATCCGCCACGTGTCGCGCACTGACATCGCGAGCATGGTCGATTACGCGACCCCGCTCGGCAATCTGACCTTGCGTGAACATCTGCAAGGCCGGATTGGTCAACTGGGGATTCAGGCGGACGCCTCGCAGATTCTGATCACCAACGGCGCGAGCCAGGCGCTCGATCTGCTGATGCGTTACATGCTCAAAGCCGGCGACACGATGTTCGTCGAGGACCCCGGCTACTACAACCTGTACGGTCTGCTGAAACTGCACGGCGTGAAGCTGATCGGCATTCCGCGCACCCGCAGCGGCCCCGATCTCGACGTGCTGCAGGCGCAGTTGCAAGTGCATCGGCCGAAGCTGATGTTCATCAACACGGTGTTCCACAACCCGACCGGCACCACGGTCGCGCCGCCGGTGGCGTTCCGGCTGCTGCAACTGGCGCGCGAACACGGTTTCACGATCATCGAAGACGACATCTACGCCGACTTCCAGGCCGACGTCACTGACCGTCTCGCGACCCTCGACCAGCTCGAACACGTGATCTACGTGGGCGGCTTGTCGAAGACGCTGTCGTCGTCGTTGCGGATCGGCTGCGTGGTGGCGAGCCACGCGATCATCAAGGATCTGGTCGACATCAAGATGCTGACGAGCATCGGCGGTTCGCGCTTTGCCGAGGCTGTCGCCGTGTCGTTGCTGGAACGCGGCGCGTACCGCAAATATCTGGAGCGGCTGCGCCGCCGCATGCGCGACGCGCTCGGCTCGACCATTCAGACACTCGAAGACGCCGGCTGGGATCTGTTCGAAAAGCCTGTCGGCGGCAAGTTCGTGTGGGCGCGTGTGCCGCACGTCGACAACGCCGAACGGCTGGTGGCATGCGGCGCACCGCTCGGCGTGACAGTGGCGCCCGGCAGCTATTTCCGGCCGAACATGGAAGTGAGCCCGTGGACCAGGATTCACGCCGCGTTCGGCAATGACCCGCGTGCGCAGGCATTTTTCCGTGCTGCTGTGGCGTTGCCTCCCTCGGACTGACCTCGTCATCTTGCCTTCGCACTGAACGCATAGCCGCTGCGCCGGGCCACGCTTTTCCCTAGAATAGCGAGTCCCAGCCCGTCCCTGCGCGCCTAGCCGCCCTCCATGTCCACGCCGCCGATCCTGCCCGCCTCCGTCCCCGCCGCCCCAGCCGCCACTTCGGGCCCCTCCTGTCTCTTATACACATCT
>NZ_VOSW01000190.1 GCF_009690905.1 Paraburkholderia madseniana | reverse complement strand
TGCATGCGTGCGCATGCCCCGCGCAGATTGCGCGGCGAACCGGTAATTCAGCGGAAAATCGCACGCGCAAGCCTCCTGAACATAGCTTCGGTCATCATGACGAGGCACTTTTCAACAGCCTGCTAGGAAAATCGCGCCATTATTGTTTAACAAAATGATTGACGATGGGAGGGTTCGGTTTCTATAGGCGTCATCCACGATGACGCTGATCGTGGCATGCTGACGCGGTCATTTGTAATATCAGCAGGACAAAGCCTTTATTCGCGTCAGGCGGCAGAAAAGAGAAGGAAACTGGTTGTGATCATTCACTGGTTCACGAGGAATCAACCGGTTCGTCACCATGTCGTTGTGATTCATCAATCGGGCTGGGTATGGGGAATAGGCCGCCCGTGCGATTCAGCAACAACACCCGCGTCACCATGACCACCCGACGGAATGTCGGCGTTCAAGGGTGTCCCCGCCTTATACGCACGATGACGACGAGCAGGACGATGGCTCCAGGCCAGGCGTTGTAGAAGTCCTTGATCGTGCGGTTGCGAACCGGTCAATACCGCCTCTTTGCCTTGTTGTCTTTCCTGTTCAGTTCCAGTTTGGGCGTGACCACCTGCCCGCAACGAGGACATTCGAGACGGATTTCGTTTGGCATGCTCATTGACGTGTAAGACGATCAACGTCGTTTTTGCGCCGGGGCTTTTCGCGCGGGCCGAGGGCGGTCGCGCGGTTTTTCTCCGGATTTCTTCGTCAGCGTCTGTGTCGCCACTGGTCTAGTCGACTCCGCAGGTCGAGTCGTGCACACGCATCGCTCAAGGCCCGCGCAATCTGGTCGATCAGGGCCTGACCAAATGCGCGTTGGGGGGCGGCACGAAGCGCAATGCGTAGCGCGTCGAGTTTTCGGGCGAGCATGGGCACGACCATAAAACGCATGAAGATGCGTTGTTCCCTGGCCGCGGGGGCGAAGGTGGCGCAGGCATCGAGAAGTTCAGCCAGTTCAGGTGTCATGGCCGAGGATGCGCGATACATGGCGAAACGCTCGTTACGTGTAAGCGATTCATGGAATGAAAAAAGGCGTCGTGTGAGTTGACCACGACGCCGAGGGACTCCGGCATGGAGGGCCCGTGCCGGAGCCTGAGAGACGTTGCCTGAACGTTTGCGAGAAGGGCTCTCGGGAAGCGGCACCCTTCTTGTCTAGTGCGATCAACAGTATTTTGGTCTGTTCCAGCAGTGCTGCGTAAAACTTGGCGGGCAGGGGGCTGTCGTCACGTGAGTGACATGGCGTCTTCGATCCCGTTCCGAAAGGCTTTGTTGATCTCCGCGCACTGGGACGTGTTGAGGTGCGGTAGCGTTGCGTGAATGAATTTACGCATGACGACAACCCGGGCGCCGAAACGGGAAACAGCGTTGGCTGTTCGATGTGATACGGGTTGAAAGTTCATTCAAAAGCGCGTCGGTGTTAGTCAAATCACTGCTCCTCAGAACGTTTGCCAGCCGGCGCTACCCGCGTCCGCGGCGACGGGCAGGCCAGTGCTGGCCGTGGTGTTGGGTAATTGAGGCGCCGTCGTCGGTTTCGCCGGTGCAGCACGACGCGCGGTGAGAGGTTTGGGACTGGACGGGAGCGGTCTGCCTTGCGGAATCACGGATCGTGACGTGGAGATCCCGACATCGGCGAGCTTGAATACCGAGACAGCGTTTTTCAGGCGGGTCGCCTGTTCTTCAAGAGACTGGGTGGCCGCTGCGGCCTGCTCGACGAGCGCTGCATTCTGCTGGGTGACTTCGTCCATTTGTCCGACGGCCTGATTCACCTGCTCAATGCCGCGGCTTTGTTCCTCGGACGCGGCGGCGATCTCGCCGACGATATCGGACACCTGCTTGATTGCCTGCTTGACCTCACCCATCGTGACGCCGACTTCCGTCGCCTGCTTGGCACCGTCGTGAATGATCGTCACCGACGAGCCAATCAATTCCTTGATTTCCTTCGCGGCAGCGGCCGAACGTTGTGCGAGGTTACGGACCTCGCTCGCGACCACGGCAAAACCACGGCCTTGTTCCCCGGCACGGGCCGCCTCGACGGCAGCATTCAACGCGAGGATGTTTGTCTGGAATGCGATTCCTTCGATCACGCCCGTAATCTCCGAAATTTTGGTGGAACTGCCGCTGATTCTTTCAATCGTGCTGACCATGCCTTGCACTGCATCGTTGCCGGCATCCGCCATATCGGTCGCCCGGGCCGCGAGGGCATTCGCCTGCCGCGCGTTATCCGCGTTTTGCTTCACCGTCTCAGTCAGCTGCGTCATGCTTGCTGCGGTTTCTTCGAGAGAAGAAGCCTGTTCTTCGGTGCGCAACGACAGGTCGGTATTGCCGCGTGCGATTTCCCGGGATGCCACCGCGACTGATTCGGCCGAGCCGCGCACGGCGCCGATCGCCTTCGACACGCTATCGAGCAGCCCATTGAAGGAGACGGCACTTTGTCCGAATTCGTCCATACGGGGAGACTGTGCCTTTCGTGTCAGGTCGAGCGTCGCACTGACCTCTTCCAGCCTGGCCCTCATCCTCGTGAGGCCACCGCCGACAATACCGTACACGCGTAGCCCGTTCCAGACCGTGCCGACGAACGCAGCGCAAACAATCACGGACAACACCCAGATCGTTGTTCGAAAGGACTCGTCGTTGGCCTTGGAAAGCTGTCCCCCTTGAGCAAGGTTGTAGGCGTAGTGCCTGGCGAAATCTTCCGTGGTTTTTCCCCCTATCGTACCTCCCACTGCAAAAACAATCGCCTGTATCCCGTTGGAATCGCCGGCACGAGATTTGTCGAGCAGGTTGTTGAGGACTTTTACATACTCACGATAGTTGTCCCTGTCCGTGTCGATGAACTGCTGAGCGCCGGGGTCGCCTTGGGCATTTTCGTGCTGGGATTTCTCGAACAGGCGTTCCATCTTGACGTACAGATCAGTCAGCTTCTTTTCCTCGCCAGCCTTAAGGCTCGGCGTCGGCGCAAGCGAGTGCCGCGTTGCATAAAGGCGCAGGGACAATAGCGTATTCTGCACTGCAGCCAGATCGACGATGCTTGGAATGACCCTTGTCTCGAGACTTGCAAAGCGCTCCTGCGCACGGCTCAGCGCCCACAATGAATAAGCGTTTGTAAGAAGCAGCGCAGCGAGGGCAATGGAAAGAGACAGGATCAGACGCCTGTTGACGGTGAGTGTCATGAATCGCTTGCACGAAGAAGTTAATGAGGAACTTGCTGGCCCGGAAGGGAAGCAACACGTATAAGTAGGTACTTACCTGTACACGGCCGAAAACACAGTCTCTTGAATCGGGAAATTGCCGATGCGCTGCAGATCTCGGTCAACTCGGCACGCGATCATGTGAAAGCCGTGCTCGAAAAGGCAAACTGCGGCACGCGGCACGATCTGTCGTCCTTTCTTCTTTCCTTGCCGCAGCGGAACACGCCGTCGGCATGATCACATGTTCGGTGTCAGCCGTTCCTCCCTCAAGCGGGGGAAGATCGGCATGCAAGACGATGGCAGTATGTGCACTTACGTTTCGCGGTGACGAACCTCCGTTCGCGACAGGTCCGCTATCAACAATCCGCCGGTGACCGTTGGCTTGACGAAAATTCGGTCCAGTCCTTACGGTTCGATAAAGACTACCGTTACCGCCTGATGAAATGGCCATAAAACGGAAAGCTCTGAGCATTCGTTCAGAAAGATGTAAAGAAACTGACGGTATTTCATTTAACTTTCATGTCGCCTTCGTCTAGCCTTAAGTTGCGAACCGGGTAACGAGGTTGTCTGCCGGGTGGTCGTGACGATGGGCGACATCAATCAGAGTTCGGGCAAGATCGCCGAAATCACAGGCATCATCGAAGGCATTGCGTTTCAGGCTAACATTCTGGCGCTGAATGCCGCTGTGGAAGCCGCTCGTGCGGGAGAGCAGGGCCGTGGCTTCGCGGTTGTGACGAGTGAGGTGCGAAGCCTCGCTCAACGTTCGTCGGCAGCGGCGAAGGAAATCAAGGATCGCATCGGCGCGTCGGTAGAAAAAATCCGGGGTGGGACGGCGGAAGTCGAGCAGGCAGGACGATGTCCGAGGTCACCCATGCGATCAGCCGGGTCACCGACATTGTGGGTGAAATCGCCGCAGCATCAGAAGAGCAGAGCCGCGGTATTGAACAGGTGAATCAGGCCATCACGCAGATGGACCAGGTTACCCAGCAGAATGCCGCGCTTGCTGAAGAAGCGGCGGCGGCCCAGTCGCTGGAGGATCAAGGCAAACAGCTCGGTGCCGCGGTGTCGACCTTCCGTGTCGCGGGCGGTCAGATTGCCTCGGCACCTGCTGCCGTCCTCCGCGCGGTTCCCGCCGTCTTGCCGGCCAGGAAGCTGTCCGTGCCGGCAAGGCGATCTGCGGCGTTGCCGAAAACCGCATCGTCTGTCGGCGAACGCGCTGGCCACGCGGCGAATGAGTCTGTGACCACCGCCTTGCCGACGCCTGCAGTTATCGGGAAGCCGACTGCTGAACCGGCCGGCTCGGACCGGTAGACTTTTTGAGGTATCGGAACAGGGATGAACGGGATGCATCAATCTCAGGACAAGCCGCGGCGGATCGGAGCATCGAGCAAGGGCTCCGGGAGGGAATGTCTGGCGTTTGTGCTCGGCTCGGAGCACTACGCGATCGATCTTCTCCGCGTGCAGCAGATCCGCGGCTACAGCCACGTGACGCATATCGCCAATGCGCCGGAACACATCAAGGGTGTCGTCAACCTGCGTGGCGTAATCGTACCGATTCTCGATCTGCGAATCCGCCTTGGCAACGACAGCCCGACCTACAACGACCAGACGATCGTTATCGTGCTGAACGTGCTGCGTCGCGTGGTGGGTGTCGTGGTCGACGCAGTGTCAGACGTGGTGGAAATAGCGGCTGAGGACGTCATGCCGCCTCCGAGGTTAGGTGCAGCGGCGTTGACGGAGCATATCGTTGGTGTCGCGTCACGTGACGAGCGTATGTTGATCGTGCTTGACATCGAACGCGCACTCTCGGATGAGGACGCCCGGCAGTTGGATCTCGTTGCGACGGCGCATCCGGCTTGATCAGAAGACAGATGCCTGCCCGGAAGCAACCTCCAGAGTCGTCCCATCCTGCTTCGTGGTATCTGGATCGGTAGCTCGGAGACCGAAATGTCATGAATTCGCTGAGCGTGGGGCCTTGACGTTGCCTCTTACTTCACGGAAATAAACAGGCGCAGGGTGGTTCGTGCGGTAAGCCTGAAACAGGTTCCACGATGGGCGAGGCGGAGAGACGGCCATCCGTCAGTATCCGGCATTATTGGCCAAAGTGAGGAACGTTATCGGCTCTGACCCGGTGAAATCATCGGGGCAGGTTACGGCATCGAACGTCGATGACGTGGCCCGCATTGAGGCGCGGGTGATGGTCATCAGCAAGCTGCTTGATGCTACGTTGCCACGGCTCACGCCATCACAGTGCATTGACGTCGAGCAAGCGTTCCGGGACCGAATTGAAGGAGCGATGGCGCATATTGGCGATATTCCGATGCCAGAGCAGTACCACTCTGAATTGTCGGAACTGACGAACCTGTATCTGGTGGCATTGAGCGCCGATCGCGGGGACTCTCGGTAGATCGAGCCGCGGACGGGGAAGACGCAGACGAGGCGTTAAGCGGAAAAGATCCCCTCATCTTTAATTCGGTCTGCACACAACAAATTTCAGGAAGCGTTTCTTCAACGGATCTGGATGACTGCAAATACAGGAAACAGGCGCATTCTGCTTATCGAGCGGTATCCCGATGAACTTGAAGCAGCTTTCGGGACGCTTGAGGGCTCCGGCTATCGCTGCGTGCGACATCTTCATGAGCACGACCCATTCGAGCACATTGGTGCGGCTCAGGCTGATGGTGCCATTCTGGGAGCATCGATCTCCGCGACATACAGGAGAAACGCCCTGCGCTCCCTGAGATGTGCGCGATCCGCGATACCGGTGATCCTGATACTGCCGTCTCACGCCCCGGATATGGACATGATGGCAGCGCTCGGGGAGGGTATCGACCGGTGTCTGCACACGCATGTCCCGTTACGTGTGCTGTTGGCGTACATAAGGGCGTTATTCCGCCGGGTCTACGGGGACTGAATGGAGCGCCATTTCATGTCACGCCCCGGAGCGGTTGCCCATCTGGTCAGTATCTGCGGACAACTTGACCGGAAGAAGGAGGGCGCGGCGACAGAGGGCGAGGTGAAGAAGATCCGGGAACGGATCGATTCGCTCAAGCAACTGATACTGGATGTTCGTGCAGGACGTGTCTACGCTTTCCGGTCTCAGGACGTCGAGGTTCTGATCAAGGAATGAGAGTGAGTGCCCGACCGGTTTCGAAATTATGCCTTCCAATTTCAACGGGTGCGTTGCTCCTCTGCGTTTCTGATTTTCGGGATATTTGTAGCGGGATAGCGGTTTTCTCAAACACCAGCAGGGAAATGCATGGCTGACGACAAGGAAACTGTCGACCGGACTTCCTGCTTGACGCTTATTTGAACGCCGCCCGGCTTGGAAGGTAATATCGCTGTAACGCTCGATGAGGGTTTGGCTGCAGGCTTATACATGGCCTCGTCCCGTTTGCCAAATGATCTGGTCTACAGCAAGCAGGTGCTGGATCGCATATATACTGTCCGCGCCGAATGAATTTTGAGCCACCGCGCCGATCGAGCTTTGAGCCGGGGTAGAGACCGGCCTGAAGAAGGACCGGTTGTGGATAAGTGTATGGGTTTCCGGAGTGGTTGTCCTCCTTCGTATGAGGATGCATTGCGCAGCGGAAGCTGCGAAGGGCGTAGCCCGTAGCGGCTTCCACTGCGCGGCAAGCGACGATCAGGCCGATTCGTTCGCGCTCGCACCGTCGGCTCTGCGCGCTGCTTCGCGCGAGCGGATACGCTTCTTTGCACTGGCGCTGCTATGGCGGGAACGGTAGCTTTCGTTGCCGGTTTCCGCGATGTGGCAGTGATGCGTCAGCCGGTCCAGCAATGCCGTGGTCATCTTCGCGTCGCCGAACACACTGGACCATTCGGCGAAGTCCAGATTCGTTGTCACCGCAACGCTTGTATGCTCGTACAGGCGACTCAGCAGGTGGAATAGCAACGCCCCGCCGGCCTGGCTGAAGGGCAGATATCCGAGTTCGTCCAGAATGACCAGGTCGAGGCGAAGCAGGCTCGCCGCGATCCTGCCGGCACGTCCCTGCGCCTTCTCCTGCTCCAGTGCGTTGGCCAGATCCACGGTCGAGTAGAAGCGCACCCGCTTGCCGTGGTGCATGATGCCGGACACGCCGATGGCGGTCGCCAGATGCGTCTTGCCCGAGCCCGGGCCGCCGACCAGAACCAGGTTGTGCGCGCCCTCGGTGAACGTCATGCTGGCCAGTTGCATGACGAACTGGCGATCGACTGGCGAGCCATCGAAGTCGAAGCCGGCGATATCACGATGCACCGGGAACTTCGCCGCGTTCATCTGGTGGCTGACCGAACGCACGGCCCGGTCGGCACTCTCGGCCTGCAGCAGCCGTTCAAGCAGCCACTGCGACGACGCCACCTCGACGTTACCCTGTTCGAGCAGTTCGGCCCAGCCGGCAGCCATGCCGTGCAGCCGCAACTGTTTGAGTTCGACGATCAGATCACGCATGTCCGGCCTCCGGCTGTTGCAGTGCCGGGCGCAGCCCGTCGTAGCGCGATGTGTCGGCCAGCGGCGGTGTCGTCAGTTGTAGCGCAGTATCGATCTTCGGCGGCATCTGCACGCTGCGCATGCGCGACAGCACGTTCACCACATGCTCGACGCTCACGCGCCCGGAGGGCGGCGCCT
>NZ_VOSW01000018.1 GCF_009690905.1 Paraburkholderia madseniana | reverse complement strand
GTCAGGCGGTGAGTACAGCCGCGGCAGCCACCTGCCGCGGGTTCAGGCACTGCGTTCGCAGATCGCGTATACGCTGGAGCACAAGTCGGGGTAAATGCGCCCCAACTCAAAACAGCCGTCCAGATATGCTCTGGATATGATGCCGGCCTGTAAAGCTGCGTCGATCTGGAAGTTGGCAAGACCCTTGAAAAAGACTCCGCCTTCCGTGACCGGGCGGAGTTTCGCCGCACGCAGATCGGCCCGCAGTGTATCGATCGAGTAGGTGACCCGGTGGCCATGGGCCGCTTCCGCCGCCGTCACGGCCGCGTGATGATCGATCAACCCCATGTTGACCGCGATCTGCCTCGATCCGGCACGCGCATTCGGTGCCGCCACGAACAGGCGGCCGCTCTCGGACAGCCAGCTACCGATCCGGCGCAGCACCTCGACCGGATGGTCGAGGTGCTCGAGCGTATGGATCAGAAAAATATTGTCGTAACGCTGTGCCGGTTCGAACGTCTCGAACGTCGAGTGATGAAACTTGACCGAATCTTTTACCTTCTCCGACGCAACCGCGATGCAGTCCGCCGATGCCTCGACGACTTCCAGCGAGTCGAAGCGTTGAGCGAGCAGGCGCGTGAAATTGCCCTCGAAGCATCCCAGTTCAAGCGCGTTTCCGTTGCTGAGGAGCGGCGTAAAGGTCCGAAGCATATATTCATGCATCAGATAGTCGAAGTCGTAGGCGTAGCGATGTTCGGGATGATCTTTCGCTTCCGCGTTGTAGTCTCTGCTCATGCAATCAATCCTGTCCACGTTGATAGAAACGCTGCTCGACCGGCACGTAAAACTCATCGAGCGACTCCGGCACCCGCGCGTTGAAGCCGAGTACCTGACGCATCCATGCATTGCACTGGTCGAGATTGCGGTAGCCGAACAGCCGGGCGTAGTCGAGCTGCGGTTTGAAGAAGGGGCTCGTGAAAGTCAATGTCAAAGCACGGCGCGGCGCAAGTGTGGCGTTCTGTCCGGTCGCGTGCCACATGCGTGAATCGAACAACAGGACCGAGCCACGCTTGCCCGTCGCACGTGCCGCTTGTGCATAGAACGCTTCGTCGGCGGGTTGCTGCTGGATGTTTTGCGAGTGCGAAAGGACATGCGTTGCGCCATTCTCCAGGGTGAAATCGTCGAGCATCACCAGCGCGTTCAGCATGAAGCGGCGACTGTCCGAGCCGAAGCGGATATCCCGATGCACGTTCTGGACATAGGAGCGCGAGTCGCGCTCGTTGATGACGCCGCCGTACGAATTGAGCACGAAGTTGCCATCGAAGTACCGTTTGAAAACCGGCTCCAGGACTGAGAACTCCGCCAGCAGTTCGACATAGCACTCGCTATCCATCAACAGGTGGTGCAAGGTGCCGGCGCTGTTGTCCAGCACGCCGTTGCGTTGCCTGATCTCGTTGCGCAACGCGAGGGAGGGCTGCAGCGCCTCGACCAGCGAGTCGAGCAAATCCATGCGAATCAGCTGGGGGATGATGGTCCAGCCTGCCGTCGCAAGTGCGGTGTCGTGTCGAGCGTCGATCGTATTCATGAAGGGGCGAGGCAACGGGAACAGGTGAATGGCTCAGGAGCGGTCAGTAGTCAGCATGGCCATCGGAATAACGTCGAGATAGTGGCCGCCTTTAAAGGACGCCTGCCGCATCAGACCTTCGGCGCGGAAGCCCACTTTTTCGTAGAGCGCAATGGCGCGCGCATTGGACGCGAGCACGGTCAACGAAACACGGTGCAGATTGAGGTCGCTGAATGCATGCTCGAGCGTCAAGCGCGTTGCGGCCTCACCGATCCCACGGCCGCGCGCCGATTCCGCGCCGATCTGGATCGAGAACTCCGCGCAACGGTTCACCCAGTCGATCCCCAGCAGATACGTGACGCCAACCAGTTCCCGGGTAGATGTGAGACAGACCGCGAGACGAACGCTATTGGCGCGGGAACTGAGGTAACTATCGAACCATTTGCCGTCGATCTCGGGACCTACATGCCGGAAGGCGCCGCCGAGCAAACCGACCAGCGCCTGATCGGCGCGCCATGCGTTGATGGTCGGAAGGTCGCTGCGTTCGATCTCGCGCAGGAATATCGTGTTGTTGATCATGCGAGGCGGTCCAGTATGCGTTGCACTATCGGCGCAAGATCGGCGCGCGTGAGCCGCTGATCGCACGGCAAGAACAGCGTCGAGTCAGGAAGATCGCTTTCGAAATCCGGCACGCCTTCGGCGGCCGCGACGTCCGGCCAGTAGCCAGGCGTGTAGACACGTTGCGCCCGAAGCGCTTCGCGAAGTCCTGAAGGCGCGCCGAAAAAGGGGTAGCAGAGCGGCACCGCCGTTTCGCTATCGTGAAACGTGAAACGGTTGTAGCGCTGCAGCTTCTCGCGAAGATAAGCAAAGTTCGCGACTCGCCTTGCACGCACGGAATCGTAGTCGACACTGGCGAGCATGCGCCGCGTCAGTTGCGACATCTGCAGCGGTTCCTGATTTTTCAGGCTTTCTTCGGCTGCCGCATAGTCTGCATAACCTGCTTCAGCGTCTTGCGCGAGCCGGCTCAGAAGATGCGCGCAGCGTTGCACCGAGGTTTGGTCGGTCGCATTCGGCATATCGATCGGCTGCTGTGTGACGAGGTACCCGCCGTCGGGCACACCGAGAAATTTGCGCGGTGAGTACAGCGTGGCCAGGCAATCGCGCGGCTGCGCGAACAAGGCCTGTGCATTGTCGATCACGACGCGTTCGCGTGGAAACCGGCTGAGCACGTCGTTGACCTGGTACTCGCACAGACCAAAGTAATTCACGTAGACAAGCCACTCACCCTGTGCGAGGTCGACGGATTGCACGCGCAAATCCGAATCGAGCCGATAGCGTTTGACGGCCGTGCCGGCCATGCGCAGCGGCTCGATCATGGCGTCGCAAATGTACCAGGGCATCCAGACGGCGGTAGGGCGCAGCGGGCGAAGCAGCGCCAGAAACGCCGCACGCGACGACTGAAAACACAGTGCGCCGTCGTGAAGGGGCGACCCGACCGGCGGCAGTTCCAGTTCGAAATATCCGCCAATGGCGCGCGGCTCAACTGCGGTCATGCATACACCTGTGCGGAAAGCATGTCTCTGACGTTGTCTTTGCCGTTGAACATCAGTACGTCGAGAATCGATAAAGCAGGATGAAATACGTCGTCGAACTGCGAATAAGGGCACAGGTTCGGCTCGATGAAGGCGAGCTCTACACCGCGGGCGGAGAACGCCTCGCCGTCGTAAAGAGCGCGGCCGCCAGGCAGGTTCACGTAGATGAGCGCTTGCTCTCTTGCGCAGATATCGATTACCCGATGGGTCCCCTTGAGTTGCGCATTGCCGTACCGGGTCGACGAGGCGACGAACTCGGTGTCGATCTCCAGGTACCTGCAGATTTCCGTGACGGTGTGCGACGCGAGCAGCGAAATATGGTCGAAAGGCGCTGTCAGGATCTGCTCGATCAATTCGCTGATGCGCGGATACTGAGGTGCTTTCGCGTAGGCGTGACGAATCGATTCGAGCAGCTTGCGCAGCCAGCGCTCGCGTGGCTGGATCAGGACGTCGTTGATCTTTAGCATTGGGCTCGCACCGGCAAGCGGTACGGTCAGGTAGCGAATCTGATCGCCCAGCAGTATCCGGTTGCGGTTAATCCAGCCGTTCTTGATAAAGTTCACGTCGTCGTAAAAGACAAATTTGTCGACTGCGGCCACCAACTGAAAATATCCGATATACGGAAACAGGTAGGGCTGCATGATCGCGAGCTTCATGGCGTTCAGCAATCCGCAATGAGTCCGACGATGCGATCGAGCATATTGTCCGTCAATGCCGGGAAAATCGGCAGACACAGTACCTGCTGTGCGGCGGCATGTGCGACCGGTAGGTTTTCGCGGCGCGCGGAAGGCAGGCCACGATAGATCGGGAAGTCCGAAATCAATGGGTAGAAATAGCGGCGCGCATAGATGTCGTGGTCGCGAAACTTCTGATACAGCGCGTCACGGCTGATCGGATATTCCGGGCCGACGAGAATCGGAAAGTACGAATGGTTCGCCACCTTTTCGCCCGTCTTTGGCAGGCAGCGGATGCCGGGCACGTCGCGCAGACGTTCGCGATAAATCGCGTCGATCTGTGCGCGCCGAGCCAGCGCTTCGTCGATATGCTGAAGCTGAAGCAGCCCGAACGCGGCGTTGATTTCACTCATCTTGCCGTTGATGCCGGAAGCGACCACCGTCGTTTCATCCACGAAACCGAAGTTCTTCAGATGATCGATGCGCTGCTTCGTTTTCGCATCCTGACAGATGATCGCGCCACCTTCGAACGTGTTGAAGACCTTGGTCGCGTGAAAACTCAACACGGCGAGGTCGCCGTGTTCGAGCACGCTGCCCGCTTCGGTCTGCACGCCAAAAGCATGCGCTGCGTCGTAAATCACTTTCAGGTTGTAGTTATCCGCGATTTTCTGAATCGCTTCGACGTCGCACGGCTTACCGTAGCAATGCACCGGCATGATCGCCGTGGTTTGCGGCGTAATCGCCGCCTCGATCTTGGCAGGGTCGAGGTTCAGCGTTCCCGGGTCGACATCGACGAATACGGGCTTGATACCGTTCCAGACCAGCGAGTGCGCAGTCGCGACGAAGGAGTAAGGCGTTGTGATCACTTCACCGGTCACGCGCAGTGCCTGCAGCGCGGTGAGCAGCGCCAGCGTGCCGTTGGTGAACAGCGCCAGGTGGCGCACGCCGAGGTATTTGCATAGCGCCGCTTCGAACTGCTGGTGAAACGGACCGCCATTGGTCAGCACCTTGCTGTCCCAGATCTGCTGAAGATAGGGAATGAATTCTTCGAGCGGCGCGAGATGCGGCTGGGTGACGTAGATGCGCTCGTTGGTCTGCGGCTCGACGGCGCCAAGCGGTAAGGCTGCGTTCACTTGATTTCCCCTGTTCCGGAGGGTGCGATCGCATCGGCTGCGGTACCCGTAGCTTCTTCTGCCGACACCTCGAAGGCAACGGCCGGTTGGCCGTCGCACCAGCGTTGCCACATGATCCGCAATGCGCGCGACAGACCCGCGGCCACCACCTCGGGCCGGAATGCCGCCGACGCCATGCAGCGTTCGCGCAGACCGGTCCGCAGAGCCGCGAGCGCGGTAATGTCGGAGGACAGCGCGACGCCTTTGGCGACGAAGTCCGCCTTATCCGTTGCAAGAAAATCCTGCAGTCCGACGTGCGACATCCAGGTCGCGCCAGCGCGGCTCGGGAGTGTGTCGCCGGCGATCGTCAGGGTCGGCACGCCCATCCACAGCGAGTTCAGGACCGTGGTCGAACCTGTGTACGGGAACGTATCGAGGCAGATGTCGACGTGGAAATGCTGTTGCAGGTAGACCGGAATACTTGAGCGCCGACGGAACATGAGGCGTTCTCGCGCGATACCTGCGTTGGCGAACCAGTCGATCAGCAATTGTTCGTCTTCGTCGGAGCCGATTGCGCCAAGCAGCATCCGCGACGATGGTTGTGCATGTAATAACTCTGCCCACAGCGCGATCACGTCGGGACGCAGTTTGTTCAGCCGGTTGAAACTGCCGAAGGTCACATAGCCGTTGTGCATGGCCGGCAGGATGTTGACTGGCGGCGCGCTCTTTTCCGGCAGAAACGGCGCGTTCGCCGGCAAGTGGACGATCTTTTCCGAGAACATGCGCTCCGGGCCGCCGAACGGCACACCGAATCTGTCTATCAGGTAATAGTCCATCGCGCTTAGGCCCGTGGTGGCCGGATATCCGAGCCAGCTCACCTGGATTGGCGCGGGCTTGCGCGCGAACGTGAGGAGGCGATTGCGGCCCGTGTGTCCTGACAAATCGAACAGAATGTCGATCCGCTCGTCGCGGATCTTGTTGGCCAGATGCGCGTCGGGCATGCCGGTAACCTGGTGCCATTCATCGGCGCAATCACGTATCAAACGCGTGTAATCGTCTTCCGCAATGTGGTTGGTGTAAATGTGCAGAGACACGCTGGGATCTTTCGCCAGGTGCTCCACGATCGGCAGCAGGTAGGACGAGACGGCGTGACGGAACAGATCGCCCGACACCAGGCCGATTTTCAGTTTGCGGTTCGGCGTGCGCTTGTTCACGTGACGCGGCCACTGTGAGCGCACTGGCGCCTCATGAATCTGGGCGAATTTAAGGTGTTCCGCGAACAGCGTGTCCTGATCGATCCCAGGGTTGTGACTCAGCGTAAATAGAAAGTTGTCGGCGGCGATTGCGTCTTTCGGGTTCTTCTCCACGGCGATACGGAAGCTCCGCTCGGCCTCGGTCACCAGCCCCAGATCGAGTTGCAACACGCCGAGTGCGCTATGCGTGCCGGAATTGTCTGGTGCCAGTTCGATCGCACGTCGTGCCGCGGCCAACCCTTCTGTCACGTTACCCTGGTGCACCAGAACCATGCCGAAGATCCGTTGTGCTTCGGCATATTCGGGATTGATCGCGATGATTTCTCGACAGACCTGTTCCGCGTCCTTGAGCTGGCCTTTCAGTCGCAGTGTGTCCGCGAGGACGGTGCGGCTTTCCAGTTCCTCCGGCAGCAGTTCGGCGGCTCTGCGCAAGGGTGCAAGCGCGTCGTCGTACCGCCCCAGACGATGCAAGGAGATCCCGAGCCAGCGCCACGCGTTACCGTCGGCCGGAAAGCGCTCGGTGAGCGAGCGGGCGAGTTTAACGGCTTCAGCGATCTGGCCTTTGTTGTATAGCGAGGTGAAGCGCGTCGTTTCCTGTTGGCTGACCCGCCTGCCTGATGCGATGGTGGACTTGCCCGCTTCCGTGGTCGCCTGCGTCGCCGGGGCGCTTGTTTCAGCGGCAGCGCCGTTTTCCACCGCTGGTTTTTCAACCGGCACCTGGAACGTGGGAATGACTTTGTCCGGATTCGACATTCGCGTGATCAGGCCGTCCACCGCCGGTCCCTTTAGCCCTTGCTTCTGACCCATTTCCAACGCTAGCCACGCGGCGGCTACTTCCTTGGCGTCGATCAACGCGTTGATATAGCCCACCCAATACTGGCCGTTGTGCGGTTGGACGCCCAGGCTCTGCTCGAAACAGGGCAAAGCGTCTGAAGGACGGCCGACCTGAACCAGCAGCACGCCGAGGTTGTAAAGCACGTCGGCGTGATTCGGTCGCGCGTCGAGAATCGCCCGGTACAGCGCCTCGGCGTCGTCGAATTCGCCCTTGTGGTGGTGCTCCAACGCCGTTTGCAAAACGAGCGCGATGTCGTGCTCGAGTTGTTGTTCGGGCGTTAAGGGTTCAGCGGTCGGCTGCTCGTACAGGAGAGTCATGGTCTCAGCGCGGAATGGTCTATGACGGAAATTGTGCGACCAGGCAAGGCTTTCCGATGCGAGGAGATGACGGTGAAAAAGCCGCCTGTTTGGCGTATGGAGCGGGCCGAGGAAATCCAAAGGACAAGAAAAAAGCCCGCACGAGGCGGGCTGAGGGAACGAGCGCGCCCTGACTTCAGCGCGTAGTTCTTATTGTTGGGTCAAGCGGGTTGTGCGGCCGCTTTTGGCCGGACAATGGCCGTCACACAGGCCGGATAGCCTACATGCGGGCGATCCGCTGATATTCGCCGGCGGCTTTGGTACGCCCGATCGCCGCTTCGAACTCGATGTGCAGTTCGTTCTTGGTGGTTTCCGCATCGGCGAACAGGGCTTCGTCGATCGCCTGGATCCGGCGGATCATCTCCAGCGCAGCTGGTTCCTGATCCGCTGACAGCGACATCAGCAGCGGCGAACGCGCTTCGGTCAGGCGGGCCGCTTCCGGCCAGTCGGCGAGCGAGGCCGCATGTTCGATTTCCCGCGTCATGGACAGCAGGCGTTCGACCAATTCCGACTGGTTCATTTCGATCGGGTCCATGGCTTAGCCCTTGTTGGTCGCCAGTGCGCCGGCGCTGTTGGTGCCGCCAAACAGGGCAGTCAGGTACTGCGAATTGTTGTTCATCGTCGCCATTAGCGTGTTCAGGGCGGTGAACTGCGCCTGATACTGACTTGTTAATTGCGCAGTGTAGTTGGCGAGTGCAGTTTGCTGCGTGGCGACGCTCTTCAGATCGGCGTTCAGCGCGGTGTTGCGCGTATCAATGATGCCGCCAGTCTGCGTGAAGGTGGTGATACTGCTGTTCAACTGCTCGGCGATGCCGTTGGTCGAGTTGAAGAGCGAGGCGACCGTCGCTGGACTGCTCGTCAGTGCGGTGCTCAGCGTGGTGTTGTTGACCACCATTGTGCCGTCCGCCGGGTTGTCCTTCAGCGTAATGCCGATAGCTGCCAGCGTGGTGCCGGTGCTGCCTGAACCGACCGCGCCGCCGACGATTGAGGCCAGCGTATTCTTGATCGTCTGCAGCGTCGAGTCGCCCAGCAGCGGGCCTTGCGATGAGGAGCCGGAGGTGAACGACGTGAGCGTGGACATCGTCGTGACGACGGTGTTGTAAAGGCTGACGAAATTGTTGATCGCGGTGCTCTGCGACGTGGTGTCGGCCGCAATGTTCAGTGTCTGCGTGGTGCCCGCGGACGCCGCCGTCAGGTTCATCGTGACGCCGGAAATGGCTGTCGTCACGGAGTTGCTCGAACTGCTGGCCGCGATCCCGCCGACCGTGAATTCCGCGTCCTGGGCAGCCGCGCTTTGCGTCCAGGCACTGCTCGAATTCGCCGACGTGATCGACGACTGGCCGCCCGTAGTGCTAGCGGTCGAGGTCACGCCGAGGCTCGACAGGCCGGTGTCGCTGGTGATGTTGCTGGTCGAGACGTTGATGACGTTGGCCGCGCCCGTGTTCGCCGCGCGCAGCACGAGGTGGGCGCCGGTCGTGCCGGTCACGATGGTCGCCGTCACGCCGGGGTTGCTGCTGCTGGCGTTGATCGCGGACGCGATACCGGAGAGCGTGTTGTTGGTGCTGTCGACGCTGATGTTCATCGACTTGCCGCCGAGCGAAACCGTCAGCGTGCCGGTGCCCAGTTGCGTCGTGGCGCCGAAGGCCGCCGACGACAAAGCCTGCGAGTTGGCGATCTGCGTCACCGCGACCGAATAGCTGCCGGCCACTGCCCCCGCACCTGCCGTCGCTGTGAGACCGGTGCCGCTCGCTGTTGCCGCGAAAGTGGACAGCGTGGTGCCGTTGGCGAGGTTCGTGATGCCCGACTGTAGCGCGCTTAGCGCTGAACTCAGTGCGCCGTATGCGGACAGTGTGGTGTTGTCCGTGGTTTGTTGTGCCGACAGAGCCGCGGTTTGTCCTGCCGTCTTCGCGTTCACGAGTGCCGTAACGAGCGACGACACGTCCATCGACGAGTTGCCGGTCGAGCCGCTGATGATCGATTGAGCGGCCGACTGCAACGCCGAGTTGGCCGCGGCGGTTGAGGCTGCAGTAGACGTGGTTGAGATCGAGGACATGCAGAGGCTCCGGGCGTCTGGAAATCTGAATTGGGTGGTGCGCGATGCTACATCACTTGGTGATGGGAATGCACAGCGGGAGGCATGCCTCCCGTTGTTTGGAACCCGGAGATGCGCCGCACTCGCGCGCGGCGCATCTCCGTTACTGCGTCAGCTCTTAACCCAGGAGCTTCAGAACTTGTTGCGGGTTCGAGTTAGCTTGCGCCAACACCGAGATACCAGCTTGTTGCAGCACTTGCGCCTTGCTCAGGTTCGCCGTTTCTTGTGCGAAGTTGGCGTCCGTGATTTGCGATTGTGCCGACGACAGGTCGGTCGACTCAGCTTGTTGCGACGTCGCAATTGCGGTGAAGCGGTTTTGTGCGGCACCCAGCGAAGCTTGCAGGGTGTTCACGGTCTGCAGTGCATTGTCGATCGAGACCATTGCTTGGTTCGCGCCAGTGACATTGCTGATGTCCAGGTTCGAAACCGTCGGCGGGTTGTTGATCGCGTTGATCTGGGCGATCGACGCGGTTGCAACGCCGGAAGCGGTCGCACCCATCGCTGTACCCAACGCGGCGCTCAGCGTCAGGTTGGTGATTGCCGTGCCCGAACCTGCGCCCGTACCGGCCGAGAAGATGTTGGCAACAGCGCCCGACGAGATAGCCTGGTTGTTCTGGTCGGTGAAGGTGTAGCCGCCCTTGCCGTCCGACAGCACGTTGACCGACGTGATCGTCGCGCCCGTGCTGGTGTACGTGCCGGTCGAATCGGTGCTGATAGCGACCGTGCCGACCGTTTGACCCGTTTGCACCAGGCCACCACCGATCTTCGCAGCCGACATCGACTGGCTCAGGTTCAGGCTGATCGTCTGACCGACGTTCGCGCCAACCTGGAACGTCACGCTGCCTGCCGAGCCGTCCAGAATGTTCGTGCCGTTGTACGTCGTTTGCGACGCGATACGGTTCACTTCCGAGATCTGTGCCGAAACTTCCTTCTGCAGTGCTGCCTGGTCGCTCGCCGACAGCGAACCGGTCGATGCTTGCACCGCCAGCTGACGGATACGTTGCAGGCTGGAGGTCAGCGACGACAGTGCGCTCGATGCGGTTTGAATCATCGACACGCCGTCATTCGCATTCGACACGCCCTGGTTCAGGCCGTTGATCTGCGTTTGCATACGCGTCGAGATCGCCAGACCTGCTGCATCGTCAGCCGCGCTGTTGATGCGCTTGCCCGACGACAGACGGGTGATGGCTTGCGAAAGGGCGCTTTGCGAGCCATTAAGGTTTTGCTGTGCAACCAGCGAGTTGATGTTGCTATTGATTCCGAGCATGGAAAATCTCCTAAATAAGCCTTGAGCCCAATACGCCACGTTGGCATCGGCGGAAGCACTCGTTCATTGCTGGCCGCCTCAGTGAAGGTTGACGGCGCGTCTAAAAAAAACTTGAGGAACTTTGTGCAATAGCGATCCAATTGTTTTTCGGGCCGGTTGGGCTGCGACCCGTCTGTAAGCCGCTTGCAGCCTGGTTCGGGACATCCACTGCAGGTATTGAAAAGACGGCGTATTCTCCTTTTCTCTTGTGACAAACCCTGGAGAAATCATGCAAAAGCGCCGGATTGGACGTTCCGAATTAGAGGTCGCGCCGCTTATGTTCGGTGGCAATGTATTTGGCTGGACGGCCGATGAAGCGACCTCGTTTTCGATCCTGGATGCATTTGTCGATGCGGGGCTCAACTTTATCGATACCGCCGATGTCTATTCCGCGTGGGTGCCGGGTAACCAGGGTGGCGAATCGGAAACCATCATCGGCAAGTGGTTCAGGCGGAGCGGCAAGCGCGACAGAATCGTGCTTGCCACCAAGGTTTCGAAGCACCCGCAGCGCACGGGCTTGTCGGCGGCGAACATTCAGGCGGCCGTGGAGGATTCGCTGCGGCGCTTGCAGACCGACTACATCGATATCTATTTTTCTCACGACGACGATACCGAAACGCCCTTGGCCGAAACCCTTGGCGCGTATCAGAAGCTGATCGAGGCGGGCAAGGTGCGGGTGATCGGCGCGTCGAACTACAGCGGCGCGCGCGTCGAAGAGGCGCTCGCCGTGTCCCGCCAGCACGGGCTGCCCGAGTATCAGTTGTTGCAGCCGGAGTACAACCTGTACGACCGCGCGGAGTATGAGCGTGACATTGAGCCGGTGGCGCTCGCCAATCAGCTCGGCGTGGTGGTGTATTGGAGCCTTGCAAGCGGCTTTCTGTCCGGCAAGTACCGTTCGCAGGCCGATCTGGCCAACAAGGCGCGTGGCAGCCGGGTCGAGAAGTATCTGAACGAGCGCGGTTTGCGGATTCTGGACGCGCTCGACCGGGTCGCCGGGCGGCACGGTAGCACGCCGGCCACGGTCGCGCTGGCATGGCTGATCGCCCGCCCGAGTGTAACGGCCCCAATTGCCAGTGCGACCTCGGTCGACCAGCTCAAAAGCCTGGCCGCCGCCGTCCATCTGATGCTGACCGGTGCCGATATCCGTGAACTGGACGAGGCGAGCGCCTGACCCGCGCAGGAGACCTGGCGCGATCGCTAAACCCCTGGTAGGATGGGGAGTTTCCTGATATCATCGGGAGTGAATTGAGATCTTTGCCTGTTTCGTCAATGTTTTTCATTGATGAAAGGTTGGCGAAACGGCAGCAGACGCGGCATATGCGTTACGTCTGTCCGCGTTCCGCGGTGAACTCCCCACCTCTCTTTTCCGGCCTCCGTGGCCGTTATGCCTCTCGTTTCATTCGTGGTTTGGCCGGGATTTTTCCCGCGTTTGCCTGTTACTGGCCATGAATCGGAACGACCGGAGGGCCGGCGCGTGAGCGGTATCCGCCACGCAATTTACCCCTATCAAGTGATTGAGTTAGGAATTACATGACGACGATTCTTCTGAAAGAAAACGAGCCGTTCGAAGTGGCGATTCGCCGCTTTCGTCGCGCAATCGAAAAGAATGGCCTGATCGCAGAACTGCGTGAGCGTCAATCGTACGAAAAGCCGACTACGGCACGTAAGCGCAAGAAGGCTGCTGCTGTGAAGCGCCTGCACAAGCGCCTGCGCAGCCAGATGCTGCCGAAAAAGCTGCACTAAGCACGTTTTTTCGCGCTGTATTTAGCGCACTGCACGCCGAACGGCGGTGTGAGCTTCGAAAGAAGCCACATCGCCGTTTTGCTTTTGGGGAGTCGATTTACGTTGGGCTTTGCCGCCGTACCGAGGCTCGTTACGCGGCGCTCTTCAGGCGCTCGGCGGACAGGCCGAATTGCCGGGCAATCGAGCTCAGACGCTCATGCCATTCCCACGTGCCGAACACGTCGTGCACGTTCTGCAGGCAACTCAGCAGAGCGATTGTGGCCGGGTCGTACACATTGAGGCGGGCGCGCAGGAGCGCCTTTTTGAGCGCAGAGATGCCGGCATCCATATAAGCAGGCACCTCGATGGCCGCCTTGCCGATGTAGCGCACCGGAACGCCTTCCATCGCGGTCATATAGTCGTGCGGCTTGATGAAGCTGCCGACCGGGCAGCCACTGCAGTAGCCGCGGTATGCGCCGCCGCCGCGCGGCAGCAAGGCGGCGCGTTTCTGGCCGAGCAGATGGTCCACGGCCTGATCGAAAATCTCCTGATGGGTCAGGAAGCTAAGGGTTTTCATGGTTGGTCTCCCATGCGTTACGCAGCGTTTATTCGTTGTTCGAGCGCATGAACGGCAGTATCAGACACGCGCCAATTAACGAAACCCGGACTAGCACGGCGAAAAGCCTTCAATTCCCGGGTTTGGCTCGTTTGCCCCTTATGCGGCGTCAACCGGCCTTGCGATTGCGTCCCTTCTTGCCGAGCGCCGCGCATCGCGCGCGGCACATGCAGCTTGCCTCGTGGTCGTTCACCATGCCGACCGCCTGCATGAACGCATAGCAGATCGTCGAGCCGACGAACTTGCAGCCGTAACGCTTCAGCCCCTTGCTGAGCGCGTCAGAAATTTCGGTCGACGCAGGCGCCTGTTTATACGATGCCCAATCGTTCTGGATCGGCGTCTGGTCGACGAACGACCAAACGAAGTTGGCGAGCGAACCGTGCTCGGCCTGAATCTGCTGCACGGCGCGCGCGTTGGTAACGGCCGATTCGATCTTGCCGCGATGACGCACGATACTTTCGTCCAGCACCAGCGCATCGACATGTTTGGGCGTAAAGCGCGCGACCTTGTCGATGTCGAAGTCGGCGAACGCGCGGCGATAGCCGGTTCGTTTGTTGAGAATCGTCGACCATGACAAACCTGCCTGGGCGCCTTCCAGTACAAGCAGTTCGAACAAATGCTGATCGTCGCGCGAGGGCACGCCCCACTCGGTGTCGTGGTAGTGTGCGAGCGCTTCGCTCGATACCCAGTTGCATCGCTGTGTCACTTTCGCGCTCCCGCGTTGTCATGTCGTCCGTCAGCATAGCGGAAGCCGTGCGCGCCGCAAGCCGGCCATTCGGCCGATTGCGGGATTGAAACTGACCTGCCACGCTATGCCTTATTCACCACCTGAATCACCACCTGAACTCACTCGATTCGATGAATAAAGACCTCTTTCTGATCGGCATTGACGGCGGCGGCACTGGTACACGAGTCGTACTCGGCGACGCGCAGGGCCGTGAACTGGCGCAGGCGGCGAGCGGGCCCTCGGGGCTGGGCCTCGGCGTGGAGCGCGCGTGGCAGGCCATTGAGGCGGGCTGCGCCGATGCATTCGCACGTGCCGGCGTGCCGCTGGACTGGGCGCGCTGCGTACTCGGTTGCGGGTTGGCAGGGGTCAATAATCGCGACTGGCTGGCCGCGTTTCGCGCGCAGGCGCCGGCGGTTGCCGGGCTCGCGGTGGAAAGCGATGTGTACACCACCTTGCTTGGTGCGCACGGCGGCGCACACGGCGTGGTCGTCGCGCTTGGCACCGGCAGTCAGGCGGCCGTGCTTGACGGCAATGGCGACTGCCGAACTGCCGGCGGCTTCGGTTACCCGTCGGGCGACGAAGCGAGCGGCGCCTGGCTTGGGCTACGAGCCATCGTGTATGCCCAGCAAGCGCTCGACGGCCGTGTGCCCAATGACGATCTGGCGCAGGCGCTGCTCGCCCACACCGGCGCACATGACAGCGACAGCCTCGTGGTCTGGCTGTGCGAAGCTAATCAGACCGCTTATGCGAGGCTCGCGCCGATCGTCATTGCGCATCGCACGCATCCGTTCGCAGCGCATTTGCTCGATGAGGCCGGCGTGGAGGTGGGCAAGATGATTGCCGCGCTCGACCCTTCAGCGAGCCTGCCGGTCGCGCTGTGCGGCGGTCTCGGGGCACCCTTGCGCGAGTACGTGCCGCAGATCTATCAAGCCCGCTTGCGCGAGCCGTTGGCGGACTCGGCACACGGCGGTTTGCAATTGGCGCAGCGCGAAGCGGCTCGCATCGGCGGTTGAGAATCGTCTGGCGCGCCGGGTGTGATCTCGCGGATGCGCGCGCAACGGTAAAATGCGATCTTTGACGCTGCCCGGCTGCTCACACTATGTATAAAGTCATTGCCACGGATCTCGACGGCACGCTGCTCAACGCCGATCACCAGGTGGACCCGTTCACGATCGCCACCGTGCGTAAGCTGGAAAGCGATGGGCTGCACTTCGTGATCGCCACGGGGCGCCACTACTGCGACGTTGCGGGCATTCGTGACCTGCTGGGCATCAAGGCGTACCTGATCACGTCGAACGGCGCGCGCATTCACGCGCCGGACAACACGGTGATCCACGCCGACGACCTGCCGCCGGCCATCGTGCAGCGGCTGGTGCAGCCGGAAATCGCCGGCGCGCACGGTCGTGTGATCGTCAACCTGTTCGCCGACCAGGCGTGGTTGATCGACCGCGATGCGCCGGATCTGCTGAAATTCCATCAGGATTCCGGCTTCACCTACGAGGTCACCGATTTGCCGAAGCACGACGGCGTCGACATTGCCAAGGTGCTCTACATCGGTGAGCCCGCCGATCTGGCGCAAATCTCGGCCAACCTGGCGCGCGAATTCGGCGACGCGCTGTACGTCACCTATTCGCTGCCGGATTGTCTGGAGGTGATGACGTCGAACGTATCGAAGGGGCGTGCTTTGCAGATCGTGCTCGAGCGCCTCGGCGTCGATGCCTCGCAATGCGTGGCGTTCGGCGACAACATGAACGATATCGACCTGCTGGAGACAGCCGGCCATCCGTTCATGATGAACAACGCCAATCCCGATCTAATCACGCGTCTGCCGAACGTGCCGCGCATCGGCAACAACTTCGAAGCGGGCGTTGCGCAGCATCTGCGCAAACTTTTCTCGCTCGACGACGAACTGATGTCCTGAAAACGGACCGGCCCGCATCCTCTTTCGCGGATGCGGGCCGGTTGTTCGCGTTCCTACGCGACCTTACGAGCCAACGCTACGATCAGCCGTGCCATCCGCCACGGCGATCGCCACGGTCATCGTGACCCCAGTGGCGGTCGTTGTGATCCCAGCCGCGGTTATCCCGGTGGTCGTCGCGATAGTAGCCGCCGCGGTCGTAGCGATGGTCCCAGCCGCCGTTGCCGTAGTACACCGGCTGCGGCGCTGCGTAGACGGGGGCAGGCTGGGCATAAACCGGTACGCCGAGCGACAGTCCGATATTCAGATCCGTATGCGCTTGCGCGACACCGCATGCGCCCGCCGCGAGTCCGGCAGCAACCAGCAAGTGAGTGACGATGCGTTTCATGTTGTTCTCCTGTGAGGCGACGTATGTTTGTCGCACAGGACCAATCTACGCATTCCGGTCGCGGGTTAGTGAGACGAGATGTTACGGACTGCAAGCATCGTCGCAGGGTTTGAAAGGCGGTAGAAGGAACCTTCGAACGCAACACGCGACGTGCGCTTTCCGCCCGAAGCCCCGTCAATAAGGTCTCCAGGCTCCTTAGACCGAGCCGGCGTCCAGTTCCCGCCGCCTATTGCCGCAATTGGACGGCCGCGCTCGTAATCACGGCTTACATCTGTATTACCCAATTAATCAGCCGAGCCAGCGGAAGCACCCGCCGCAGCCGCGGAAGGCGCTCCCGGCAGTGCCGCGCATGGGCAGTCCGCGGCGCGGCCGTTCAGTCCCTGGCGGTCAAGCTTGAACGTAGCGTGGGCCGTGCCGTTTTGCCAGTTGAGGCGAACAATATAAATACTGTCGAAGTCGTCGCTTTGCCAGTTGGGGACATCGGCGGCATTGCCGCCATGTGTGCTCATCATCTGGCGCAGCAACTTCACGATCAGCTTGTGCTCCCACGCAACGACAATCAGCTTGCTGCGATTGGCGGGATTGACGAGCGCTGTACCGAGCTGGTCGATCTGGGCGAAGCCGTACGGGGTTTGCACCGGCATCTGGAACTGGATGGCGGTTGGCTCGATGGTCGCCAGCGGCCGGACATAGTAATAGGGATGGCCGCTGTCGTCCTTTTGCTGGCCGGGATCGGGCGCGTAGATCGCATCCGGCTTGCCGAACTTGGCGGCGATCACTGCCGGCAGGGCCAGCGCGCGGTTGAGCCCCTGACAATCGAGCTGGCCGTAACCCTTGGCGGGCTTCTCGCCGTGGCGCACGAATACGAGCGTTTCGGTATTGCTGTCCGCCGCATGGGCCGCGGGTAACACCAGTACGCCTGCACACAAACCGCCGATGGAGAGTGCGACGCCATGCAGGAATCCGCGGAAACGGGTCATCGGTAGCACCTGTGCGAGCTTGGGAAGTCGCACGATTCTAGCAGCGGGTTATCGGCGGGCCACGGGCCGCGCGCATTGTGCGCAAAACCGAAACGGGCGCCGTAGCGCCCGCTTTGACTGCCTGGAATATGCACATCCGAGCACACCCGGACACACCCGGCGCACTCGCTGATCAGTCGAGCGCCAGTTCCTGCGAATTGCTGCGGCGGCTTTCGGCAACGAGCGGGTACAGCACGCCTGCGATCACCGCGCCAATAATCGGTGCGACCCAGAACATCCAAAGCTGATCGACCGCTGCGCCGCCGACGAACAGCGCCGGACCGGTGGAGCGCGCCGGGTTGACCGACGTGTTGGTAACCGGAATCGAGATCAGGTGAATCAGCGTCAGGCACAGGCCGATGGCGATCGGCGCGAAACCGGCCGGCGCGCGCTTGTCGGTCGCGCCGAGGATGACGAACAGGAAGAAGCCGGTCATCACCACTTCGCAAATGAATGCGGCCGCGAGCGAGTATTGGCCCGGCGAACGCTCACCGTAGCCGTTGCTGGCGAAACCGCTGGCAACGAGGTCGAAGCCCGGCTTGCCCGATGCGATCAACGACAGCACCAACGCACCCAGCACCGCGCCGATCACTTGCGCTACGATGTACGGCAGTAGGTCGCGGGCCGGAAAGCGGCCAGCGACGGTCAGGCCGACGCTCACCGCCGGATTCAGGTGGCAGCCGGAGATGTGGCCGATCGCATACGCCATTGTCAGGACAGTGAGGCCGAATGCGAGCGAGACGCCCACGAAACCGATGCCCAGGCCGTGGACCGGGCCGGCGAAGTTAGCGGCGAGGACGGCGCTGCCGCAGCCCCCGAGCACGAGCCAGAAGGTGCCGAACAGCTCGGCAGCAAGGCGCTTTGACAACTGCATGATTTGTAATCCTAAAATGTTTGACGCTTGGAGTGGCATGAGTGCTAAGCGCAGGTGCATGCCATTGAGCGCGCAATTCTAGGGAAAGACAGCCGGATTAGGTGTCAAGAATTGTCAAAGTGGAGTCGCCTTTACCTATTATTACCAGATAAAGATCTCGTTTTACAATTCATCGACGCTTAATAATTATCAGATGATTTCTTCCTAAATCGGTATTATTGTCCATTGCGAATTTTTATAATTGCAGCTAGTCTGCGAGCGAATGAGTTCTAAAAAAGGGGAGAACCGATATGTCTCAATATGCAGACCTTAAGGCACAGATTGCCAAATTGCAGGCACAGGCAGACGAAGCCCGGCGTACTGAAGTCGACAATGTTGTCGCCGATATCCGCCAAAAGATCGCTGAATACGGTCTGACCGCGCAAGACCTCGGCTTTGCGGTGGCCGCCAAGCGTGGGCGCCCGCCGAAGAAGGCGCCGCTGCCGGCCAAGTACCAGGATCCGAAATCGGGCAATACCTGGAGCGGACGCGGCAAACCGCCAAAGTGGATTGTCGGCAAGAATCGCGAACGCTTTCTGATTGGCGCGGTCTGAATGCCCTGCGGTCCGGGCGAAAGCCAACTGAAGGTTGATCGGTACCGGGTTGTTAATTCGCGTCGCGCTAATCCTGGATGGAAGCGCATCCATGGTTGTATTAAAAAAGCCGCCCTTGAGAGGCGGCTTTTCCGTAGTAGAAGCGGGTTAACTCTAGCTAACCGCTCGCGCAAACGATTCACCAGGCAAATTTACTCGTGATTGGCGTGCGAATCGGAAAACGGCGGGAAAACGGCGTAAGCGGCAGAAGCACGACTTAAGCGGCTGAGCGGATAAAAACCTCAGTCGCTTAAGCACGTCGCTCAACCCACTGCTACCCGGCGCAACATTGGGCGGCGCGTCGCTTCGATCAGTGCCGAATAGCCGTCAACGTAATTCTGAGCCATTGTTTTCGAGCTGAAGCGGCGTTCGAACTGCGCGCGAATCTCGGTGCGCGACAGTTCGTCCAGACGCTGCAGCGCGGCGACCGCGCCTTGAACGTCTTCGACAATGTAGCCGGTCACGCCGTGGTCGATCACTTCCGGTACCGAACCGCGGTTGAAGGCGATCACCGGCGTGCCGCACGCCATTGATTCGATCATCACGAGGCCGAACGGCTCCGACCAGTCGATCGGGAACAGCAGCGCCTTGGCGCCCGACAGGAACTCGGGCTTCTGCGCCTCGTTGATCTCACCGACGAACTCCACGTGCGCCATGGAGAGCAGCGGTTCGATTTCCTTCTTGAAGTATTCCTGGTCGACCTTGTCCACCTTGGCGGCGATCTTCAGCGGCAGACCGCTTTGTGCAGCGATCTTGATAGCTGTATCGACGCGCTTCTCCGGACAGATACGGCCGAGGAACGCCAGGTATTCCGGCTTCTTGTGCGCCTGCGGCGTGAGCAGTTGCTCCGGCAGACCATGGTAAATCGTGTTCAGCCAGTTGGCCTGGGGCAGCGGCACGCGCTGCGAATCCGAGATCGACACCACCGGCACATTCGAGAACGCGTCGAACACCGGTTGCAGCTCCGGCAAGTCCAGACGGCCGTGAAGCGTTGTCACGAACGGCGTGTCCATGGTGGTGAAGAGCGGGAACGGCATGTAGTCGAGGTGAAAGTGCAGCACGTCGAACTCATGCGCGACCTTGCGCACCTTTTCCATCATCAGCACATGCGGAGCCAGCGCATCGCGAATCGTCGGGTCGAGGCGCAGCGCACGCGGCCAGCAGGCGTCGAGGTTCGCGGAGGTGACCGAGTCGCCGCTCGCAAACAGCGTGACGTCGTGGCCGAGATCGACCAGGGCCTCGGTCAGATACGAGACGACGCGTTCGGTGCCACCGTAGAGTTTCGGCGGGACAGCTTCGTACAACGGCGCAATTTGTGCGATTCGCATGCGTTTCTCCTGTTCAAAACGGCTTCGCACAACGGCGCTCGGGTCGAGCGAGGAGCGAATGCCTGACGGACGGTTGGGCGCGGTAAGCCGCCGCCCGGGGGTGTTCCGAACCTGCATCGGGTAATCCCTTAGCGTCATTATCAGGATCGGCCGCGCTAATTCGAGTTATTTTTCAAACACTTAATGTTGTTACAGCGCGAAACATGATGCGTTACAGGTCGGCAGGAGGCTGGCCCGATGATCGGCAAGCACGACTGGATGGGCATCCAGACGCTGAAGGAACAGTAGCAAGGGGCGGTCCCGGAGACTGAAGCGCGCCCCTACACCAGGCGCGTTGCGCAGAAGTGAAAACGTCTTATAATTCTTCCTCACCGCTGCAAGGTGCGGATCGTGAGTCACTCAGGACTCACCATTTGGTTCACATTTCTGCTGAAGAATTAACCAAAACGCATCGCCAGCCCCAAGCTGCGCGCCACTTCGCCTGCTTCAGCCTTCTTTCTGGCCCCCTCCATGTAGGAAAAATTCCTACACGAATGACGGATTAATCCGTCAAACAGGCAGGGTGTCTGTCCGATTTTCGTCCGCTCCCCCTTTCGCCACAATGCTCGCAAGACCAGAAACGAGCCGATTCGTGCGGTTTAAGTGCGCGCGTTCGAGCAAACGTTTCCGTAACGGCCTGACCAGCCAGATACACCCGGGGGAATCATGAGCGCGACAAGCGAAATGCTCAATGAGATCAGAGAAGTCAACCTTTCTTATCTCCTGCTCGCCCAGCGTCTGCTGCGCGAAGACAAGCCGATGGGCATGTTTCGCATGGGGATTTCGGACCAGTTGGCCGACGTGCTCGCCAATCTGTCTTTGGCGCAGACCGTGAAGCTGGCGGCGTCCAATCAGGTGTTGTGCCGTTTCCGTTTCGATGACCATGCCGTGCTGTCCGCCCTTGCGGACAAAGGCAAATCCAGCGCCGTGGCCCAGGCGCATTCCGCGATCCTGATGGCAAGCCAGCCAGTCGAGCAAGTCGGCTGATGGCAGCTTTTAGTTCAAATAAAGCGATCAGGACGGGGGAAATGCGAGCGGATGGCATATAAAAGTGTTGTGCAGGAAGTCAGGGAAATTACCCTGGCCATCGAGCTGATCGAACTCGGCGCGCGTTTGCAATTGCTGGAGGCGGAAACCAGCCTGTCGCGCGACCGGCTTATCAAGCTGTATAAGGAGCTGAAAGGGGTGTCGCCGCCCAAGGGCATGTTGCCGTTTTCGACCGACTGGTTCATGACCTGGCAGCCGAACTTTCACTCATCGCTGTTCTACAACATCTACCGTTTCATGGCCGGCCACGGCGGCTGTCTGACGATCCAGTCGATTGTGAAGAGCTACCGGCTCTATCTGGAACATGTCCAGTTGCACGACGACGAGCCCGTGCTCAGTCTCACGCGCGCCTGGACGCTGGTGCGGTTCTTCGACTCCAGAATGCTGCAAATGACCGCCTGTTGCCGGTGCGGCGGACATTTTGTCGCGCATGCGCACGATCCGCAGCACGCCTTCGTCTGCGGGCTGTGCCAGCCGCCGTCGCGCGCGGGTAAGACAAAGAAATTTGCCGACGCCCGGGCCCGCGAAAGCCTCGCCGCGCTCCAAATTTGAGTCGCAGGGCGATGCCGGCCCATGGCTCGCAACCCGGCGCGCACCTCGTTACAACGCCCACACCCTCATTCGGCGGGCCTTCCAGCCCGATCGACCAACACCGGACCCGGCCGGGCCGGTTTAACCCGCCTCTGGTTTACACCGGAGCGACGAGCCGCTTTTCCGTCAAAGTTTTCTGCTCCGTTGCCGTAAACCAGATTAACGACGGTCACCGTCGCTTCTTTGTGAGGGCTCGGCAGTGCTGATTTTCGTGGGAACACTCGTGACGCTTCTGTCCGTTTTCGGCGGTTACGCGCTGGAAGGCGGCCATCTTGGCGCGCTGCTGCAACCCGTCGAAGTGCTGATGATTGTCGGCGCTGGCGTCGGCGCGTTCATTCTCGGTAACGGGATGAAGACGATCAAGGCGACGCTGCGCGTCATTCCAACCCTGTTCAAGGGCGCCAAGTACAACAAGGACGTGTACATGGAGCTGATGGCGCTCCTTTACGTCCTGCTGGCCAAGGCGCGCAAGGAAGGCACGCTGACGCTGGAAGCCGACATCGACGATCCGTCGAAGAGTCCGATCTTCACGCAGTATCCGAAGATCCTCGCAGACCATCACATCATCGAGTTCCTGACCGACTACCTGCGTCTGATGGTCGGCGGCAACATGAACGCGTTCGAGATCGAAAGCCTGATGGACGAGGAGATCGAAACGCATCACCAGGAAGGCGAGGCGCCCGCGCACGCCCTGAACAAAGTCGGCGACGCCATGCCGGCGTTCGGGATCGTGGCCGCGGTGATGGGCGTGGTGCACACCATGGCCTCCGCCGACAAGCCGCCCGCGGTGCTCGGCGAAATGATCGCCCAGGCGCTGGTCGGCACTTTCCTCGGGATTCTGCTTTCGTACGGGCTGATCGGACCGCTCGCGAGCGTCGCCGAACAGCGCGTGACCGAGTCGACCAAGATGTTCCAGTGCATCAAGGTGACGATTCTCGCCAGCCTGAATGGCTATGCGCCGGCGATTGCCGTCGAATTCGGCCGCAAGGTGCTCTTCTCGACTGAACGTCCGTCGTTCGCCGAGCTGGAAGAGCACGTGCGCCGCGTCAAAGCCAAGTAACGGGCGCCGGGAACCGATTCGATGAGCAAGGACAAAGACCGCGCCATTGTCGTCAAGCGCTCCGCGCCGGCCAAAAAAGGCCATCACGGCGGCGCGTGGAAGCTCGCGTATGCGGACTTCATGACCGCGATGATGGCGTTCTTCCTGCTGATGTGGCTGCTGAGTTCGGCTTCCACCGTGCAGTTGAAGGGCATCGCCGATTACTTCAACCAGCCGTTGAAGATCACGCTGTGGGGCGGCGATCGCAGCGCCGAGGACTCGAGCATTCTGAAGGGCGGCGGCCGCGACATTTCGACCGACGCACAGGGCGTGACGCGCTCGACCGACGGCACCAACAATCGCGCCGAGCGCACGGTCTCCCACAGCAACGACGACTCGGTCAAGCAGTTGCAGGGTGAGCTGGAACGCCGCGAGCAGGTCCGTCTGCACGATCTGCAGGTCAAGCTGATGGCCGCGATCGAAGCGAACCCGGTGCTGCGCCAGTTCAAGCAGCAGATCCGCATCGACTCGACGTTGACCGGCCTGCGCATCGAAATCGTCGACTCGCAGAAGCGGCCGATGTTCGCGACCGCGAAAGACGTGGTTGAGCCATACATGCGCGACATCCTGCGCGAAATCGGCCACACGCTGAACGACGTGCCGAACCGCATCATCGTGCAAGGTCACACCGACGCCGCGCAATACGCGGGCGGCGAGAAGGGCTACAGCAACTGGGAACTGTCCGCGGACCGCGCCAATGCGTCGCGCCGCGAGCTGATCGCCGGCGGCATGGACGAAGCGAAGGTGATGCGCGTGCTCGGCCTCGCGTCGACGCAGAACCTGAACAAGGCGGACCCAATGGACCCGGAAAACCGCCGCATCAGCATCATCGTGCTGAACAGGAAGTCGGAGGAGGCGCTTGACCATGACGACTCCACCACGACCACCTTGTCGGACGACGCGGCCGGCTCCAAGCCGCTGCTGCAAAGACTTGCGCAACCGGTGACGGTTGCACCGAAGGTGCCGGCGGTAGCGCCGGCGGCCCAGTAACAGACAGCGATCGGCAGGCCGGTCCATGCGTCCAGGTGGCGCGGACGGCGGGCCGGTCCATAGCGTAAGTGCAGCGAGGTTTTCATGATCAGGCACATCCTGGCAATCGACGATTCGGCATCGATGCGGCAGATCCTCGCCGCAACGCTGACGACGGCCGGCTATGAAGTGACGCTCGCGGCGGACGGCAATGAAGGGCTCGAAAACGCGCTTGCCATGTCGTTCGACCTCGTGCTGACGGACCAGCACATGCCAGGCAAAACCGGCCTCGATCTGATCACGGAACTGCGCGGCAATCCGGCTTACCAGGCGACGCCCATCCTCGTCCTCACGACGGAATCGGGCGAGCCGTTCAAGGCGGCGGCGCGGGCCGCGGGAGCAACCGGCTGGATCGAAAAGCCGCTCGACCCCGACATGTTGACCGAACTGGTCGCGGCATTAGCCGAATCGGACAACGCATGAGCGCCCCATAAGCGCCACCTTTACACAAGTTATAGAAGCTCTCGACGCGGCGGCACGACAGCCCAAGCGTAGACAGGAACTCTCGCGGTGACCCAGGCATGACACTCGACATCACTCAGTTCTATCAGACCTTCTTCGACGAAGCGGACGAACTGCTCGCGCAGATGGAGCAGTTGCTGCTCAATCTGGATATCGCGCACCCGGACCCCGAAGACCTCGCGGCGATTTTCCGCGCGGCGCATTCGATCAAGGGGGGCGCGGCGACGTTCGGTTTTACCGCACTGACGGAAACCACCCACATTCTCGAATCGCTGCTCGACCGCGCGCGCAATAACGAACTCGTGCTGCGCAAGGACATGATCGACACGTTCCTCGAAACCAAGGACGTGTTGTCGGGCCAGCTCGCCGACTACCGTGCGAGCGCCGAGCCGGATACGGCTGTGGCCAAGGCGATCTGCGCGAAGCTCGAACAGTTGCATGCGGAAAGCCGCCTGGGCGCCGAAGCGGCCGCGGCACCGGCAGCGGCCGTACCGGTGGCAGCCGTAGCATCAGTAGAAGCACAAACAGCAGGACAAGGCGGGACCCCGCCCGAGCACGTCGTCGAACAGGCGGTGCAGGCGGCGGGTGAATGGACTGACGGCGAACCGGCACAGACCGGACAAGCCGCGGGTACCGGTGATGCAGCCGGCCCCCATCTGAAAATTACGCTACGGGGCGTAGGTGAGAAGGACCAGGAACTGCTGTCCGAAGAGCTCGGCAACCTGGGCAACATCGTCGGGCAGGTCAAGAGCGGCGGCGATCTGACGCTGTGGCTCCAGACCGATGTGACCTCCGACGACATCATCGCCGTGTGCTGTTTCGTGATCGACGAAAGTCAGATCTCGATCGGCCGCGGCGCCGCACCGGCGGACGAGACGCAGCAAGGCGAACCTGGAACGCCCGACGCTGCCGATTCGACCCCGGCGCAAGCAGCACAGACGGCACCAGCACACCAGGCGGAGCAGGCAGCATCGTCGGCACCGGCGGCCCACACCGCTGCGCCCGCTCAAGCCGCCTCCACGCACGGACTATCCGACGCGCCGGCGTCGCCAGCGACTACGCCGGCGCCCGCCGCGGCTGCACCCGCAGCAGCGAGCAGCGCACCGGCGGCAGGCGTGGCAACAGGTGTGGCAGCAACCACGACGGCGACCGCCGAACAGGATCGCAAGGCAGCGCGGCCGGCCGCGGCGGCAGGCGGCGCGGAAGGCAGCTCGATTCGCGTCGGCGTCGAAAAGGTCGATCAACTAATCAACCTGGTCGGCGAACTGGTGATCACGCAGGCGATGTTGGCCGAGACCACCAGCACGTTCGATCCGGCGCTGCACGACCGGCTCTTCAACGGCATGGCGCAACTCGAGCGCAACGCGCGCGATCTGCAGGAAGCGGTGATGTCGATCCGCATGATGCCGATGGATTACGTGTTCAGCCGCTTCCCGCGTCTGGTGCGCGATCTGGCGGCGAAACTCGGCAAGGAAGTGGAACTCGTCACCTTCGGTCAGGCGACCGAACTCGACAAGAGCCTCATTGAACGGATTATCGATCCGTTGACTCACCTCGTGCGCAACAGTCTCGACCACGGTATCGAAACCGTGGAAGCGCGGCGTGCGGCGGGCAAGGATTCGACCGGCCAGTTGGTGTTGTCGGCGGCACACCATGGCGGCAACATCGTCATCGAAGTGAGCGACGACGGCGCCGGTCTGCGCCGCGACAAGATTCTCGCGAAGGCCGCGAAGCAGGGCATGCAGGTCAGCGAAACGATGTCCGACGAAGAAGTCTGGAACCTGATTTTCCTGCCGGGCTTCTCGACGGCGGAGCAGGTCACGGACGTCTCCGGCCGCGGTGTCGGCATGGACGTGGTGAAGCGCAACATCCAGTCGATGGGTGGTCACGTGGAAATCACCTCGCATGCGGGCAAGGGCAGCACCACGCGCATCGTCCTGCCGCTCACGCTGGCGATTCTCGACGGCATGTCGGTCAAGGTCGGCAACGAGATCTTCATTCTGCCGCTGAACTTCGTGATGGAGTCGCTGCAACCGCGTGCCGAGGACATCTACACGGTGGCCAACGGCGAACGCGTGGTGCGCGTGCGCGGCGAATATCTGCCGCTCGTCGCGTTGCATGAAGTATTCACCGTCGACGACGCCAAGCAGGAACCGACGCAAGGCATCGTCACCATCATGCAAACCGAAGGGCGCCGCTTTGCGATGCTGATCGACGAGCTGGTGGGGCAGCAGCAGGTGGTCGTGAAGAATCTGGAAACGAATTACCGCAAGGTGCACGGCATTTCCGCCGCAACCATTCTCGGCGACGGCAGTGTCGCGCTGATCGTGGACGTGGCGGCGCTGAATCGCGAAACGCGCCATGCGCACGGCGCGATGAGCCTCGCATGACATTCGCAACACTCACTCAACTTATTTCATCCCAACCGTTTGGGGGCTAACGTGGCAGAAGTCCAATCCATCAATTCGAGCGTCGCGAACGCGAGCGGTACGAATGGCCGCCGCGACTCGCAGCAGGCGGACGCCGGCGGTCAGGAATTCCTCGTCTTCACGCTCGGCGCCGAAGAGTACGGCATCGACATTCTCAAGGTGCAGGAAATCCGCGGCTACGACAACGTGACGCGGATCGCCAATGCGCCTGAGTTCATCAAAGGCGTGATCAATCTGCGCGGCATCATCGTGCCGATCGTGGACATGCGCATCAAGTTTCATCTGGGCCGCGTCGAGTACGACCACCAGACCGTCGTGATCATCCTGAATGTCGCGCATCGCGTGGTCGGGATGGTGGTGGACGGTGTGTCGGACGTGCTGACGCTCGCCACCGACCAGATCATGCCGGCGCCGGAATTCGGCGCGACGCTGACGACCGAGTATCTGACGGGTCTGGGCACCGTCGACGGCCGCATGCTGATTCTGATGGACATCGAGAAGTTGATGACCAGCCGCGAAATGGCGCTGATCGAAACGCTGAGCGCGTAAGCATCACTACGCGCCAGTACGAAAGACAGATCGAACAGGGAGCATCAAGATGCTGAGCAGGTGGTCGATTCGCACATCGTTGACGATGGTGGGGATCATTCTGGTTGCGCTGACCGTCGTGGTCGGCGCGCTTGGTCTGACCGCGCTGAACAGCGCGAGCCAGTCGCTCGACCGTATCGCGCGCGGCGATCTGGTCGCCATTCACGCGCTCGACGATGCGTCGGCGTACCTGTTGCGTTCGCGCGTGACGCTGGACCGCGTCACCGCGTTGAGCACCGCTGGCGACACCGAGCAGGCGAAGACGGCGCTTGATCGTGCGCAAGTGCTGCTCGCCAAGTCAAGCGAAAACTGGCAGCTGTTTCTCAACGCACCGAAGAACGGCGTTGACCAGACGCTGCTCGACGATCTGACGGCGCGCCGCACGACTCTGACGCGAGACGGCGTCGATCCGGAGTTCGCCGCGCTGCGGGCGAACGATCCAGCGGCCTATCACGCGATCGCCGATACCAAGATTCCCCCGATGTTCCTTGCGTACGACAACGTTGCGTCCAATGTGATCAAGGCGATGCAGCAGCATGCGGTGGATCAGCAGTCGAGCGCGCAATCGAACATTTCGCTGATGACCACGCTGATCATCGGCGTCACCGTGATCGCGCTGCTGCTGGTGGTGGGCATCCGCCTTGCGCTGCGCGGCCTGATCGTGCAGCCGCTGAACGATGCGACGGCGTGCTTCGAACGGATCGCCTCGGGCGATCTGTCCGAGCAGATCAACGTGTTCAGCCGTAACGAAATCGGCCGCCTGTTCGCCGGCATCAAGCGCATGCAGGAAAGCATGGCGACGATGGTGACGGCGGTTCACAGCAGCACCGAATCGATCGACACCGGCGCGCGTGAAATCGCGATGGGCAACACCGATCTGTCGCAACGCACCGAGCAGCAGGCCGCGTCGCTTCAGGAAACCGCTTCGAGCATGGAGCAACTGACCGGCACCGTGCGCCAGAACGCCGAGAACGCGCGCCAGGCGAGCCAGTTGGCTGTCAATGCGTCGGATATCGCGACGCGCGGCGGCGACGTGGTGAGCCAGGTCGTCACGACCATGCAGGACATCGCGACCAGTTCGAACAAGGTCGTCGACATCATCGGCGTGATCGAAGGCATTGCCTTCCAGACCAACATTCTCGCGCTGAACGCGGCGGTCGAAGCCGCGCGGGCCGGCGAGCAGGGCCGCGGTTTCGCGGTGGTCGCGGGCGAAGTGCGCAGCCTCGCGCAGCGCAGCGCCAGCGCCGCGAAGGAAATCAAGGAACTGATCGGCGACTCTGTCGACAAGGTGCAAAGCGGCTCAGCCCTGGTGGGCCGCGCGGGCACCACGATGGACGAGATCGTGCAGGCGGTGCGCCGCGTGACCGACATCATGGGCGAAATCAGCGCGGCTTCCGAAGAGCAGTCGGGCGGCATCGAACAGGTGAATCGCGCAGTCGTGCAGATGGACGAAGTGACGCAGCAGAACGCCGCGCTGGTCGAACAGGCCGCGGCTGCGGCGGCGTCGCTCGAAGACCAGACGCGTCAGTTGCAAGCGGTGGTGAGCGGCTGGAAAGTAGCCGGCGGCCAGACGCGCAGCGTCGCCACTGCAGCGCGTCCGCAAGCGGCGGCACGTTCGAACGGCGGCAAGAGCGGCAGCCAGCGCGTGCAGCCCGCAAAAGCCGCGCCGCAAGCGACCGCACACGCCGCAGCGCATCCGGCAGCAGGCAAGGCGGCCGGTGCGGCAAGCTCGGCAGCGCATGCAACACCGGCTTCGGCCACCCAGGGTGCCGACACCGCGCGTGTGGAACCGGCTCTCAAACCGAAGACGGCCCGCGCCGCATCCGACTCCGCAGCGCGTCCGGCCGCAGCAGGCGCCGCGTCGGCAGGATCGGACGCGGACTGGCAAACGTTCTAGGAAGTGGCACAAAGACATGCGGTCATTCGGCATCTCGCTCCGTGAGGGGCGAATCATCGAAGCACGCTTAAGAGGCGTGTCGCGGGCCGACCGCGTGTTGGCAGAACTCGCGGGCGGGCGCGACCCCGCGAACACAACCCCTTTCGCCAGAAGCAATGCAGTTGGCGAAAAGCGGGATGGCTCGTATTGCAGGCAGGAACTTTCATAATGGCAACGCGCGCACAGCAATCTTCGCAACCGGCTAGATCCGGCGAGCAAGGACGGGATTTCGAATTCACGTCGGCGGATTTCGCTCGCATTCGCGATCTGATTCATCGCAGCGCGGGCATTTCGTTGTCGGATCACAAGCGCGATATGGCGTACAGCCGTCTGGCGCGCCGGCTGCGTGCCCGTGGCCTCGAGAGCTTCAAACAGTACCTCGATCTGCTCGAAGCGGAAAACGATCCGGCAGAGTGGGAAGCGTTCACCAATGCGCTGACCACCAACCTGACCGCGTTCTTCCGCGAAGCCCATCACTTTCCGATCCTGGCCGAGTTCGTGCCGCGTCGCGCGCAGCCGGTGTCGGTCTGGTGCTCGGCGGCCTCGACCGGTGAGGAACCGTATTCGATCGCGATGACGCTGATCGAAGCGCTCGGCGACAGCGGCGCACGTCAGGCCAGCGTGCTCGCCACCGACATCGACACGCAAGTGCTGGCGAAAGCCGAAGCCGGCATGTATCAGTTCGACCAGGTGAAGCACCTGTCGCCCGAGCGGCTCAAGCGCTTCTTCCTGAAAGGCACCGGCGCGCACGCCGGCATGGTCAAGGTGCGCCCGGAAGTGCGCGCGATGGTGCGCTTCGAACAACTGAATCTGACCGACCGCGATTACCAGTTGCGCTCGCAGTTCGACGCGATCTTCTGCCGCAACGTGATGATCTATTTCGACAAGCCGACGCAGGCGCAGGTGCTCGGGCGCTTCGAGCCGCTGATGAAATCGGGTGGTTTGCTGTTCGCCGGCCACTCGGAAAACTTCACCTATGTGACGCAGGCGTTCAAGCTGCGCGGTCAGACCGTCTATGAACTGACGCGCGACACAGGCGCCGCACGCACGCCGGCACGCGCCACGAGCCATGCCGGCAGTGCAACGGCGAGCGGGGTGGCCGCATGAGCAGCAGCCTGCCGATCGCCTCCAATCTGTACTTCGACAACCACTTCCAGCGCCCCGGCGTGAAGCTGTTGCCGAACGAGTTTTACACGACGAGCGAAGATATGGTGCTCGTCACCGTGCTCGGTTCGTGTGTCGCGGCCTGCATTCAGGACCGCACGGCCGGCATTGGCGGCATGAATCACTTCATGCTGCCCGACGACGGCGCCGACGCCGGCCAGCCCGCGTCGGATTCGATGCGCTATGGCGCGTACGCCATGGAAGTGCTGATCAACGAGCTGATCAAGGCCGGTGGCCGGCGCGAGCGATTCGAAGCCAAGGTGTTCGGCGGCGGCGCGGTGCTGGCCGGCATGACGACGATGAACATCGGCGATCGCAATTCGGAATTCGTGCGCCGCTATCTGGCGCTCGAAAAGATCCGCATCGTCGCTGAGGATTTGCAGGGCAATCATCCGCGCAAGGTCGCTTTCATGCCGCGCACTGGCCAGGTGATGGTGAAGAAGTTGCGCCTGCAGCAGGAAGCGGGCGTGGCCGAGCGCGAACAGGCGCTGATGCGGCAAAGTGCCGAAGCGCGTACCGAGCGGCTCGCGGCGGCACGCAAACGGGTCGAGTTGTTCTCGACGCCGGCCGCCACGCGGCCCAAGGTCGAACTGTTCGGCGCGGCGGGCGGCGGTGCGGGCGCAGGTGCTACGAAGCCGCGCATCGAACTGTTCGGCGCAAGCCCGCGCCCGATTAACTCAAACAACGCCAGAACTACAGAGGAGGCGTGAGCGCTGTGCAAAAGATCAAAGTACTGTGCGTCGACGATTCGGCGCTGATCCGCAGCCTGATGACGGAAATCATCAACGGCCAGCCGGACATGACCGTCGTGGCGACCGCGCCCGACCCGCTGGTCGCGCGCGATCTCATCAAGCAGCACAATCCGGACGTGCTGACACTCGACGTCGAAATGCCGCGCATGGACGGTCTGGACTTCCTCGAGAAGCTGATGCGCCTGCGGCCGATGCCGGTCGTGATGGTGTCGTCGCTGACCGAGCGTGGCAATGAAATCACGCTGCGCGCGCTGGAACTGGGGGCGGTCGACTTCGTCACCAAGCCGAAGGTTGGCATTCGCGACGGCATGCTCGACTACTCGGAAAAGCTCGCCGACAAGATTCGCGCCGCGGCCCGTGCACGGGTGCGCCAGGCCGCGCCGGTGCAGCACGCGGCCGCGCATGCGGCGCATGCGCCCGCTGCCGCCGCGCCGCTCTTCAACAATCCGCTGCTCAGTACCGAGAAGCTGATTATTGTCGGCGCGTCGACGGGCGGCACCGAAGCGATCCGCGAAGTGCTGGTTCCGCTGCCGCCGGATGCGCCTGCCGTGCTGATCGCGCAGCATATGCCGCCGGGTTTCACAAAATCTTTTGCGCAACGCCTTAATGGTTTGTGCCGGATTACCGTTAAAGAGGCAGAGCACGGCGAACGCGTGCTGCCGGGACATGCGTATATCGCGCCCGGCCACGCTCACCTGTTGCTGGCCCGCAGCGGCGCGAACTATATTGCGCATCTGTCGGACGAGCCGCCGGTGAACCGGCACCGTCCGTCGGTGGACGTGCTGTTCCGTTCGGCTGCACAGCACGCGGGCAAGAATGCGGTAGGCGTGATCCTGACCGGAATGGGGCGCGATGGCGCCGCCGGACTACTGGACATGAAAAAAGCAGGGGCGTATACCCTTGCACAGGACGAGGCGAGCTGTATCGTATTCGGCATGCCGCGCGAAGCCATTGCGCTCGGCGCCGCGGACGAAATTGCATCGCTGCCGGAAATGAGCCGACGCGTGATGGCGCGTCTGTCGTCAATGGGCGACCGCGTGCAGCGGGTATGATGCGCGGGCCTGACGGCGAGCGCCAGGCATGGGACCGGAACACGTAACTCCGGTCGACGCGAATCGGAATGAACTGGCGGTCATGCGCCGCATCATGGATCAAGCAAAGGGAATGAAATGGATAAGGGAATGAAGATTCTGGTGGTTGACGACTTTCCGACGATGCGCCGGATTGTTCGCAACCTGCTCAAAGAGCTCGGCTACTCGAACGTCGACGAGGCGGAAGACGGGCAGGCCGGCCTCGCGCGTTTGCGCAGCGGGGCGTATGACTTCGTGATCTCCGACTGGAACATGCCGAACCTGGACGGTCTGGCCATGCTCAAGGAAATCCGCGCCGACGCCCACCTGACGCATCTGCCGGTGCTGATGGTGACGGCCGAGTCGAAGAAGGAAAACATCATCGCGGCGGCTCAGGCCGGCGCGAGCGGTTATGTCGTCAAGCCGTTCACGGCCGCGACGCTCGACGAGAAGCTCAACAAGATTCTCGAGAAGATGGCGAAAGCCGGGAGCTGATGTGACTCTGCCGACCAACGCGCACGGAGCCGAAGCGGCGACCGAGAGCGGCGACCTCGCGTCTGACCGCATCCTCGCCCGTATCGGACAACTGACGCGCACGCTGCGTGACTCGATGCGTGAACTCGGGATCGACAAGCATGTCGAGCGCGCTGCGGAAGCCGTGCCCGATGCTCGCGACCGTCTCAAGTACATCGCGAACATGACCGAGCAGGCCGCCGAGCGCGTGCTGTCATCGATCGATATCGCCAAGCCGATCCAGGAGCAACTGCAGAAAGATGCTGGCGAACTCGACGCGCGCTGGGAGCAGTGGTACGCGGCGCCGATCGAGCGCGAGGAAGTGCGCGCGCTGATGAACGACACGCGCACCTTTCTGCGCGGCGTGCCCGAGGCGACCACCGCGACCAACTCACAGTTGATGGAGATCATGCTGGCGCAGGACTTCCAGGATCTGACCGGGCAGGTCATCAAGAAGATCACGGATGTCGTGTACCTGATCGAGCAGCAACTGCTCGGCGTGCTGGTCGAGAACATCGCGCTCGAGCGCCGCGAGCAGTTCGCGGCGAATGCGGCGGCACTGGCGGCCGAGCCGTCGTCCACCGGCAGCCCCGAGCATCTGCTGAACGGTCCGCAGATCAATCCGGAAGGCAAGACGGACGTGGTGCAGGATCAGTCGCAGGTCGACGATCTGCTGGCGAGCCTCGGCTTCTGACCTGCCGGCCGCCCGCAAGGGCGCGAGGCAGGACCGCCGGACCGGTTATGGGTGGCGGGCCACGCTCCGGCGTGCGCCTGCTGTCTGCCGACACAAACCACAGGCATACTACGGACTCAAGCAGCGGCATGGCATTCCGGTGAGAGACAGTCACCGGACGGTGGCACGGTGAGGCAACTCCCCGGAGTGCGACCGCAGCGGTGCCGTATGATCTGCATACATGCGGCCGGTTCGCAAGAGGTGCGAGCCGAGCAGCAGCAGCTCGGGAGGAGCCTTGTCATGTGGAGTCGCGTACGCCGCGCCGGGTTCGTTATGGCGCTTGCATTACCTTGTTCGTTGTCAGCCGTGCAGTCCGCTCATGCGGGATTGGGCGGCGCCCCGATGACACCCCCTACGGATGCGTCGGTTTCTTCCCGCACCGTGCAACCCGGCACCAGTTCGGCAACGGCGGCTCAAAGCGTGATGCGTTCTGCATCGAGCGCTGCTTCTTCCACCTCGGCTTCGGCGTCCTACACCGTGCGTGAAACGACGCTCGGCAACGGCACGGTCGTGCGCGAATACCTTGCCGCGGACGGTTCGGTCTTCGGCATCGCGTGGCGTGGTCCGCAAATGCCGGATCTCAACGATCTGCTCGGCAGCTATTTCCCGCAGTACGTCGCCGGCGTAAAAGCCGTGCGCGCGGCGCGCGGAGGCGCTCGTGGCCCCGTTGCGGTCGACCAGAGCAACCTCGTGGTCCGCTCCGGCGGCCACATGGGCGGGTTCAACGGTCAGGCCTGGTTGCCGCCGGCGCTGCCGGCCGGCGTCAGCGGTTCCGACATCCAGTAAGGGCGGGGACGAACGATGCGAACCATGCAAAGTCATATTGCCGGGAAGTTCAGGGGCTGGGTGCAGGCCGTCGTGGCGGTGATGTTGGTGTCGGTGGTGGCCGCCTGCGGCGGTGGCGGCGGCGACAGCTCCAGCAGCAATTCGTCGAACACGCTGAACGGCGGCTCGCTGCCGGCCAGCCCGACCCAGCAACCGATCGCCGCGAACGCGGCGAACACCGTGCCGATCACCGTCGGGCGGGGTGTAAACGGCGTCATCAATATTCCGACAGTTAGCGTGACCGTCTGTCCGCCGGGTACGACATCCAATTGTCAGGTCATCAGCAACATCCAGGTCGATACTGGTTCCTTCGGGCTGCGTCTGGTCAGCTCGGTGCTGAATACTTCATTGCTTGCTGCGTTGCCGGTCAGTACTCTGTCCGGCGGCGCGCAGCTCGCCGAGTGCGCGACCTTCGCCGACGGCTTCACATGGGGCACGGTGCGCACCGCGACCATACAGATCGGCGGCGAAACGACCGCGGCCATCCCGATACAGATCATTGGTGATTCGGCGGCTGGCGCAGTGCCCAGCGGCTGCGGCAGCGGCCCGGCGGACAACACGGCCACCGCTCTCGGCGCCAACGGCATTCTCGGCATCGGCACGGCGCTCACCGATTGCGGCGCAACCTGCGCGGACCCGACGAGGGCGCCCACCTACAGCAATTACTTCGCGTGCCCGGGCGGCACGTCCTGTACGCGCGCCACGGTGCCGCAGCCCCAGCAGGTCGCCAATCCGGTCGCCAACTTCACGGCAGACAACAACGGCGTGATCGTGCAGATGCCGCCGGTGTCGAACACCGGTGCAGCGTCGGCCACCGGCACGCTGGTGTTCGGCATCGGCACGCAGTCGAACAATGCGCTGGCGGCCACGCAGACCTTCACCACCGATACCTTCGGCAACATGAACAACAGCGTCTTTAACGGCACGACCGTGCAGGCGTTCTTCGATTCGGGGTCGAACGCGTACTTCTTCGCCGACAGCTCGCTCGCGCAGTGCGGCAGTAATTTCGCCGGGTTCTATTGCCCGTCGTCCGCGCAAACCCGGTCGATTACGCTGGGCGGCCTGAGCAGCACGAGAGCGAGCGCCAACATCGGCATCCTGAGTGCGTCGACGCTGTTCGGCAACACCAGCAACTTTGCGTTCAACGATCTGGCCGGGCAGATCGGCGGCAGCAGCAGCTTCGATCTCGGTTTGCCGTTCTTTTATGGCCGCTACATGTACTACGGCTTCGCGACCGGCGGTCAGGCGCCTTACGTCGGCTTCTGAGGCGCTGACACACGCGTAAGAACCAGCCGGACACCCGCGCGCATCAACGCGGGTGTCCGTTGGCTGTAGCCGGGGCTTGCCGGCCGCTCCATCCCTCGAAATACCCCCCTTTCTCCGCCCTTATCCGCCGATCGTCGCTTGCGTCGAGCGGGAATAATCGCTCTCACTGGAAAGAGGCGTCGTGCCTCGGCCGACTGGAGAGCATTTGTGGCAGAGGATAGCGACCTCGAAAAAACCGAATCAGCCACTCCCCGGCGCCTGCAAAAGGCGCGCGAGGAAGGGCAGATCGTGCGTTCGCGGGAGCTGTCGACGTTTGCGCTGCTGGCAGCGGGATTCTTCGGCGTATGGGGCATGTCCGACAGCATCGGCGAGCATTTGCAGGGCATGCTGCGCTCGTCCTTCACGTTCGACCACGCCACCGTGTTCGAAACCCGCCGCATGCTGATCGGCGCGGGCGCCGCGGGCCGCGAAGGCCTGTACGCGCTGCTGCCGGTTCTGGCCTTCACCGGCGTCGCCGCCCTGCTCGCGCCGATGGCGCTGGGCGGCTGGCAGTTGTCTTCGAAAGGCCTCGAGCCCAAGTTCAACCGGCTCAATCCGATCGAAGGGCTCGGCAAGATATTCTCGATCAATGGACCGGTTCAGCTCGGCCTGTCGCTCGCGAAGACGCTGGTGGTAGGCGTCATCGGTGGCTCGGCGATCTGGAATCGCCGCGAAGAAATTCTCGCGCTGGCAACCCAGCCGCTGCACCTGGCGCTCGCCAACACCGTGCATCTGATCGCGGTGTGCTGCGGCATGACGGTCGCGGGCATGTTCGTCGTGGCTGCGTTGGATGTGCCGTATCAACTCTGGCAGTTCCACAAGAAATTGCGCATGACGAAGGAAGAAGTGAAGCGCGAACACCGCGAAAGCGAAGGCGATCCGCATGTGAAAGGCCGGATTCGCCAGCAACAGCGCGCCATTGCCCGCCGCCGCATGATGACCCAGGTGCCCAAGGCCGACGTGGTGGTGACCAACCCGACGCACTTCGCGGTCGCGCTGCAGTACACCGACGGCGAGATGCGCGCGCCGAAGGTGGTCGCCAAGGGCGTGAACCTGGTGGCCGCGCGGATTCGCGAAATCGCCGCCGAAAACAACGTGCCGCTGCTGGAAGCGCCGCCGCTCGCGCGTGCGCTGTATCACAACGTCGAACTGAACCGTGAGATTCCCGGCCCGCTGTATGGCGCGGTCGCCGAGGTGCTTGCATGGGTGTATCAGTTGCGGCGTTTCAACACCGAAGGCGGCGTCGCGCCGGTCGCCCCGACCGAGTTCGACGTGCCGGCGGACCTCGACAAGGGCGGTGTGCCGGACGATGAAGCCGAGCAGGAAGCCGCCGACGTGCTTAATTCTGCCGATAAGCCAGATAACAACGACGCTTCAGGAGCCTCCGCATGAACGCTCGCGCCGGATTCCTGTCCCGACGGCCGGATGCCTTGAGCGGCACCAATTTGCGCGCCCTCGCCGGGCCGGTGCTGATCTGCATGATCCTCGGCATGATGATTCTGCCGTTGCCGCCGTTTCTGCTGGATCTGCTGTTCACCTTCAATATCGCGCTTTCCGTGATGGTGCTGCTCGTCAGCATGTACACGATGAAGCCGCTCGACTTCGCCGCTTTCCCAAGCGTGCTGCTGTTCTCGACCCTGCTGCGCCTGTCGCTGAACGTGGCGTCCACGCGGATCGTGCTGCTCGAAGGCCATACCGGCCCGGATGCGGCGGGCCAGGTGATCGAGTCGTTCGGCCACTTCCTCGTGGGCGGCAACTTCGCGGTCGGTATCGTCGTGTTTGTCATTTTGATGGTCATCAACTTCATGGTGATCACCAAGGGCGCGGGGCGGATCGCGGAAGTGTCCGCGCGCTTCACGCTCGATGCGATGCCCGGCAAGCAGATGGCGATCGACGCCGACCTGAACGCCGGCCTCATCAACGAAGATCAAGCTCGCAAGCGCCGCCTGGAAGTCTCCCAGGAAGCCGAGTTCTACGGTTCGATGGACGGTGCGAGCAAGTTCGTGCGCGGCGACGCGGTCGCCGGCTTGCTGATCATGGTGATCAACATCCTGGGCGGGTTGATCGTCGGGATGGTGCAGCACGGCATGGACTTCGCGTCCGCGGGCAAGACCTACACGCTGCTGACCATCGGTGACGGCCTCGTCGCACAGATCCCGTCGCTCGTGATTTCGACGGCGGCCGGTGTGATTGTCTCGCGCGTCGCGACCAACGAGGATATCGGCACGCAGCTGACCGGCCAGCTCTTCACGAACCCGCGCGTGCTGGTGATCACGGGCTGCATTCTGGTGTTGATGGGCCTGATTCCGGGCATGCCGCACTTCGCGTTTCTGATTCTCGGGGGTGGCCTGATCCAGCTCGGCCGCACGATGAAAAAGCGCAGCGAAGCCCGCAAGAACAGCGCAACACTCGTCGACGTCGCACCGGCCACGCTCGCGCCGGTCGAGAATGCCGAAGCGAGCTGGGACGACGTGACGATGATCGACACGCTCGGTCTAGAAGTCGGCTACCGGCTGATTCCGCTCGTCGACAAGAACTCGGATGGCGAACTGCTCAAACGGATCAAGAGCATCCGCAAGAAGTTCGCGCAGGAAATCGGCTTCCTGCCGCCGGTGATCCATATCCGCGACAACCTCGAATTGCGGCCGAACGGCTACCGGATTGCGCTGAAGGGCGTCGAGGTGGGCGTCGGCGAAGCGTATCCGGGGCAATGGCTGGCGATCAACCCGGGGCAGGTGTCCGCTGCGCTGCCGGGCACGCCGACGCAAGATCCGGCGTTCGGTCTGCCGGCCATCTGGATCGATACGAATCTGCGCGAACAGGCACAGGTGTACGGCTACACGGTGGTCGATTCGAGCACGGTGGTGGCCACGCACCTGAATCACCTAGTGGTCACGCATGCGTCCGAACTGCTTGGCCGCCGCGAAGTGCAGGCGCTGCTGGAGCGGATGCAGAAGGACACGCCGTCGCTGGTCGACGATCTGGTGCCGAAGTCGCTGCCGCTCACCACGCTGCAAAAAGTGCTGCAAAACCTGCTGGAAGAAGGCGTGCCGATCCGCGACATGCGCACGATTCTCGAAGCCCTGTCCGAACACACGCCGAAGGTCACCGACGCGCACGATCTCACCGCCGCCGTGCGCCTCGCGCTGGGCCGCGCGATTACGCAGCAGTGGTTCCCGGGCGTGGGCGACATGCAGGTGATGGGCCTCGATTCGAATCTGGAGCGGGTGTTGTCGCAGGCGCTTTCCACGGGCGCCAATCCGGGCCTCGAACCGGGCCTCGCGCATACGCTGCTGAACGAAACGCAGAAGGCGATGACGCGTCAGCAGAACCTTGGGCTGTCGCCTGTGCTGCTGGTGCAGCATGCGTTGCGGCCGATGCTCGCGCGCTTCCTGCGCCGCAGCCTGCCGCAGTTGAAGGTACTGTCTTATGCCGAAGTGCCGGATACGCGCAATATCAAGGTGGTGAATCTGATCGGGGCGCATGGCTAAACCCCGTGCGGCTAAGCCTGATAGCGAGCCGCAGCCGTTCCAGACCGATGGTTTCCGCCGGCGCTCCTCGAGCGCCGGTTTTCATTCCCGCGCCTGACTTTTCGCCCTGCAAGCGGCCGGCGGAGGTCATGCTGCGTCCGCGAAAATGCCGCCGTACGCCGCCGGAGAACCTGTTTCAAACCGTCGCGCGTGTGAATTGATGTGCGTTTCCATCGCCCGAATTGCCCGCCTTTAACGGTCTTTATCCATCGATCGTCACTCGACAGGTTTCGCAATAATGATCTCAATGGGAAGCGGTATGTTGCCGGTCCGGTAGTCCTTAAGTCCGTACACCTCATCGGGGGTCCAGCTTGAACATTCGTAAATTTGTCGGTGCTACCAGTCGCGATGCTCTGCGTCTCGTGCGCGAAGCCTTGGGCCCGGATGCCGTCGTTTTGTCCAACCGCACGATGGAAGACGGCAGCGTCGAGATCGTTGCCCTGGCCGATAGCGACCTCGCCGCCATCACGCCGAAAGCGCCGCGCGGCAGCGCAGGCGCGCCGCTGGCTATGCCGATGAACGCCATGGCCGGACAACAGCCCGCGCTCGCCGCACCGCGCGCCAATCCGATGATGCAAGCGAATCCGTATGCGAGCGGCATGCCCGATGTGTTCTCGTCGGTGTTCGGCGCAAGCCCGGAAGCGGGCGCCGAGAACATGACGCCGAACGTCGTTGGCACCGTTCAAACCGCCAACGCCGCCTCAGGCTCAGCCGCGAAGTCCGCCGTCGTCCCTGCCGCGCCGAAGGCCACGCTGCCGAACGCGCCCAAAGCAGCGCTGGCCGCTGCCGCGTCGCTGCCGCAACCGATCAACACGGAGCAACCCAGCGCCCGCGCTGCTGCAACGCGTCTCACCGAAGACATCCGCGCCGATCTGCTCAAAGCCGCCGAAGCGCAAGCGCCGCGCACGATGGCTGAATCGAATCCCTGGCTGATCGACCACGCTCGCCGCATCGCCGCTGAACAGCAACAACAAGGCGCGTACAGCGCGCGCCCCGCTGCGATGACACCCGCTGCCGCCATGGCCAAGGGCCTCGGCGCTGCGGTGGAAGCGGGCCAACAGGCCTCGCAACCGGCCGCGCAGCAAGTCACCGATACGCCCGAGTGGGCCCGTGAAGGCGCGCAACTCGCCGCGCGCCGCGCCGCTCAGAAAGTGGCCGCATCGCTGCCTGCCGCCGACGACGCCCGCACGCCCGCTTCGGTCGCCGAAGCGATCAAGACGCGCATGGAGCAAGTCGTCAACGACACCGTGATGAGCGAGCTGTCGTCGATGCGCGGGATGATGGAAGAACACTTCGCCGGCCTGTTGTGGGGCGATCGCCAGCGCCGCAGCCCGGCGCGCGCGGCGCTCACCAAACACCTGTTCGCCGCCGGCTTCTCCGCGCAACTCGTGCAGATGATGGTCGACAACCTGCCCGACGACGTCGACAACATGGAAGGCGGCATGGAGTGGGTGCGTTCGGTGCTCGAATCGAACCTGCCGGTGATGGAAGACGAAGACGCGCTGATGGAGCGCGGCGGCGTGTTCGCGCTGATGGGCCCGACGGGCGTCGGCAAGACCACCACCACCGCCAAGCTCGCCGCGCGCTGCGTGATGCGCTTCGGCGCCAGCAAGGTGGCGCTCCTCACCACCGACAGCTACCGGATCGGCGGCCACGAACAACTACGCATCTTCGGCAAGATTCTCGGCGTGTCGGTTCACGCAGTGAAAGATGGCGGCGATCTGCAACTCGCGCTCTCCGAATTGCGCAACAAGCACATCGTGCTGATCGACACGATCGGCATGAGCCAGCGCGACCGCCTGGTCTCCGACCAGATCGCGATGCTGTGCCGCGCCGGCCAGCCGGTGCAGCGTCTCCTGCTGCTCAACGCGACGAGCCACGGCGATACGCTGAACGAAGTCGTGCAGGCCTATCAGCGTGCGCCGGATCAACAGCCGCTCGCCGGCTGCATTCTGACCAAGCTCGACGAAGCCACCAATCTCGGCGGCGTGCTCGATACGGTGATCCGCTACAAGCTGCCGGTGCACTACGTGTCGACCGGCCAGAAGGTGCCGGAAAACCTGTACGTCGCAACGAAGAAATTCCTGATCAAGAGTACGTTCTGCATCCCGCGCGACAACTCTCCATTCGTGCCGCACGACGACGACATTCCGGCGTTGCTGTCCGCGCTGTCGGCGCGTTCTACGGCCGAACTGCACGAGGTTCGCTTTGGATAAGTTCATGTCCGATCAGGCAGAAGGACTGCGGCGGTTGTTGGCCCGTAGCGGCTCGCGCGTGATTGCGGTGACGGGCGGCTCGGCCAGCGTCGGTTGTACGACGACGGTAGTGAACCTCGCCGCGGCGCTCGCGCAGCAAGGCAAGGACGTGCTGGTGATCGACGAGTGCCTCGGCGAGAAATCGGTGAGCGCGATGCTCGGCGGCGTGCGCGGCGCAGGCAATTTTGCGGCGGTGATGCGTGGCGAAATGACGCTCGACGACGCTGCCGCGCGCCACGCACTGGGCTTCTCCGTGCTGGCCGCCTCGCGCAACAACCGAGAAGGCCGCACGGCCGCGCAATTCGACGTGCTGCTGCGCGGTTCCGCGGACATCGTGCTGATCGATGCGCAACTCGATGAGCACGGCCACCTGTCGCCCCTCGCGATGCAGGCGCACGACCTGATGATCGTGACAAGGGTGGCCGCGCAAGCGATCACCGAGGCGTACGCGTGCATGAAGCGTCTGCACTACGCGCACGCCACCGCGCAGTTTCGCGTGCTGGTGAACCACGTGCAGAGCGTGGACGACGCGCATACCGCGTTTGTCAACCTCGCCGGCGTGGCTGGACGCTACCTGACGGTGGCGCTGGAAGACGCCGGATGCATTGCCGCCGATGTGCGAATGGCGCGAGCCCTCGAGTTGTCGCGGTGTGTCGTCGATGCGTTCCCATCGACACCGGCCGCGCGCGACTTCCGGCACCTTGCCGCCGAATTGCAGTACTGGCCGATGCGGCCAGCGATGTCGTCGCAAACGCCCTGGATGGCGCCTGCGACAGTTACAGCGGCGCAACACGCCGACCAACCGTCCGCGCAGCACGCCTGAGAGGCGGCACATGGACAAGGGGAGCACGATGTATAACGCTCAGGGAAAGATTTCCCAAGCCGAAGTTCTGACGAAGTACGCGCCTCTCGTGCGTCGCCTCGGCTTGCAGCTCGTTGCCAAGATGCCGGCAAGCGTCGATCTCGACGACCTGATCCAGGCCGGCATGATCGGACTGCTGGACGCGGCGAGCCGCTACAAGGAAGACCAGGGCGCGCAGTTCGAGACGTATGCCAGCCAGCGGATTCGCGGCGCGATGCTCGACGAGTTACGCAGCAACGACTGGTTGCCGCGCAGCTTGCGGCGCACGTCGCGCGAAGTCGAATCTGCCGTGCACAAGGTCGAACAGAATCTGGGCCGCTCGGCGAGCGAAACGGAGATCGCCGAGCATCTGCAAATGCCGCTCGACGAGTACCAGTCGATGCTCCAGGATCTGCACGGCAGCCAGTTGATCTATTACGAAGACTTCGATCGTTCCGCGGACGATGAACCGTTTCTCGACCGTTACTGCGTCGATCATTCGGACCCGCTGTCGGCGCTGCTGGACGACAGCCTGCGCTCAGCGCTGGTCGAGGCGATCGACCGCCTGCCGGAGCGCGAGAAGCTGCTGATGTCGCTGTACTACGAACGCGGCATGAACCTGCGCGAAATCGGTGCGGTGATGGAAGTCAGCGAATCGCGGGTGTGCCAGTTGCACAGCCAGGCCGTGGCGCGCTTGCGCACGCGCCTGCGCGAAATGGCCTGGGCGAACGCCGAGGCGACTTGAGCTGAGACGGATGGCTGACCGGTGGTGCGCGAAACGTCCGCCTGGTTTTCTCGCCTGTTACGCGTCCGCCATCTCATGCTCCGCGGCCAGCGCGAGAAACGCCGAACGCGACATGCCGCGTGCCTCAACGTAAGCGTCGATATCCTGAACCAGCGCCTCAGGCAGTGAGATATTGATGCGCACCGCTTTCTTCAACGCCGGAATATTCCGCGTTGTCACGAAACCCCACGTGAAACCCGTGTAGTCCGGATTGCGCCGATGCTCGTCCAGCGTCAGCCGTTCGGGAATCGGCAACCCTTCGTCGAGCAGCGTATCCAGATGCGCCTCGATCGCCTCCTTCGCGTTCGCGTAGGCTTCTTCCAGCGAATCGCCCGCCGAATGGCAACCCGGAATGTCGGGAACGACCACGCCGAACGCTTGATGCGTGTCACCAGGTTCGATCGCGATCGGGAAAATCAGGTTCTTCATTTCAGGCCTGCCTGTTTCAAGATGCTGTTCAGTGTGCCGGGCGGAAGATCTTTCTTCGGATGCGGGATGGTCACGAGACCGGCTTTTACCGCGTGCCGGAAATGGTGGTGGCGGCCCGATATGCGGATCAGCCGCCAACCATCCGCTTGAATCACTTTGACGACCTCGGCACTGTTCATATTGCACTCCTCGAATCATACACACGATTACACAACCTCGCTAGTGGGTAACGCTCCGCCTGGTTCGTCAAAGGCAGCCTCGAAAGCTGCACGTGACGGCGGATAGGCCCAGTGGGGGAAGCCGTGATTTCAACGTGGCGGAGGATTTCGCGCTACCTGGCCAGATGGCCAACGCGCGTTGGAGGCGGGCTTGGGCGCCTTGTGCGGGAAGAGAAAACAAAAAGGGCGCGTCAAAGACGGGCCCTTTTGTTCAAAGCAAGCTACTCAATTGCGTCGGCGCGCGAAACGCGCCGTTCCAGCAAAATCTTCAGGCCGCGGGACGCGCGGGAATCCGGCCATCCGGTCCATAGAAACCGGCCTTCTGCGGCACGGCCACCTGCAGCGCCGTCAGCGCGCGCTGGTTGTAGTCCATCCGCACGCGGATCAGTTCACCGTTACTCGTATTGAAGCGCCGCGCCCGCTCGGCGGCCTTTTGCAGCAGCGCCCATTGATCGGCCAGCCGCGCATCCGCGCTTGCTGCGAGCTCCATGCCAGGCCAGCCGGCCGGAAGGCCCATTTCCGCGAGCAGCGTGTCCCGGGTGGTCTCGAGCCTGGCGAGCAAGCCGATCAGTTCGGTTTTCTTCTCGACGATCGGCGGCAGCAGTTCCAGCGGCGACAAGGCAGTCAGCGCCTTGGTCTCGAGCGTCAGAATCGAGGCGAACGCCTCGACGGCCGAATATTCTTCGATGAGGGTGGCAAGCAGGGCGTCTTTCATCTCAACAACTCGCTGAACACGACAGCTCGCGCATGATTCGCGAGCCGGGTTTGTCGAATGCCGCCCGGCAATTCACCGTATTTCGATGCGTCGATTAGTTGCCGGTCGACGAGGTTTTGCTTTGCAACAGTTCGCGCGCGGTATTCAGCACGCCGTCGGCGATCTTGCTGGAATCGATCTTCAGCGAGCCGTCCTTGATGGCTGCCTTGATCGACTCGACGTGCGCCGTGTCGATATCGGCCGAACCGGACGCCGCGAGACTGCGCAGATGCTGCGACAGACCCGACAGGCTGACGCTGGCGTCGCCCGAGCCGCTGCTGGTGGTGGTCTGCGAGGTCGTGCCCGCACTCTGCGCGTTGCTGTTCGCGCTCGTCGCGTCGCTTTGCTGCGAGCGCGACAGGGCGTCTTTCAACGACGGCAGATTCGAATTGGTTGTGGAATCGACTTTCACGATTGGCTTCCTGAACGATTTGATCTTGATAACGGCAACCGCTGATCAAAACTTTAGCGCAATCGCTCCAGGTTTCGCCTCGCCTTTCAAGGCGATCCGGCCCCACGACGGGTTCGACATCCACTGCGCTAGCCGTACCGGCTACCGCGTGTGAATTCACGACGGCGGACGGGCTGCGGGGCTTGCCGCCGGGCCGCGTCACAACTGAATCTCCACCGTCGAACCATCCTTGACGATGCCGGAGATGATCTGGCCGTTAGCCGTCTTCACCCGCACCTGCTGGCCCGGCGACGCGTTGTTCATCGCGCTGCCTTCGGCCGAAATCGCGAAACCGTTGCCCGCCGCGACAACCCGCACCGTTTGTCCGATCGACACCGCCGACGCGCTTTTCAGCATGTCGCGGCGCAGTGGCATGCCGCCGGCGATGCGCACGAGCGACACTGAGCCGACTGCCTGTGACGGGTCCGTGACGATCGCCTGCGGCAAACCGGTCAGGTCGCCGTCACGCGCGACGAGGTCGGCGGCGGTGAACACTTCGCCCGGAGCCATCGCGCGGGCGGCCAGATAGTAAGTGGCGCGCAGCGAAACGCGCGCTTGCAGATAAATGGTCCAAGGCCGTTCGCCGGCGCAGCGCACCCCGACGGTCATGCGGCCCCACAGGCGCGCACCGCTGGGCATGAAGGGTTCGAGCATCGTGCAGGCCGCGAGCCCGCGCGGAAATGCCGGCGCGACGGTGATTTCGACCTTGCCGGGCAAGCCTGCCGACTGCTGTTGCAGGAAGGCGAGCGCGGCACTGCGAATCGCCTCGGCGTCTTGCTGGCCCGCCAGCGGTACGGGTTGCGCTAGCGCCGCCGGTCGCAGATTCTGTTGCGCGACAGCCGGCGCCACCTGGCGCATCGACGGCGTGCGGGCAATGGTGGCCGGCGGTGTCGGCATCGGCGCGGGTGTCGGCGCAGCCACCGCCGTGGTCACGACGGGTTTGCCGTTCGCGCCCAGTTGCGGCGGCTCGCCGCGCGAAGCAAGGCTGTCGAAGCCACCGGCTGCGGGCGCGCTGGCGGCTACGCCGTTAGGCGCATTGGCGACGACCGACTGCACGCCGGCGGTTTGCCGCCCGGCATTGAGCGACGGCGACGGCGCCTGCGTCATCACGACCGGCACGATCTGACGCGAGGCGGGCGCCCCATTGACGCGCGCAATCCCGGCCGGCGGAGTCGTTGCGGCCGCAGCCACATTGGCGCTTCCCGGCGCGGGAATCGTCACGACCCCGTTTGCGTCGGGCTTGAAACTGGTACGGATCATCTGCGGCGCGGCAGGCGGCTCGCCCGCGCCCGGAATGACGATCGAGCCGCTCGCGTTGGCGGCGCGCGTGAATTGATCGGCGTCGCGCGCGACCGGCCCCGGCGTCAGCGACTGCGCGGTAGCGGCGGCGAGCGTCGCCGCGGACCCCGTGCGTTTCGCGGGCGCTGCCTGCATCTGCGCGGCCAGATCGCTGAGCGCGGCCGGATTCTTTTCGCCCGGGCCGGGAATCACGATCGGACCACCGGCGTCCTGAGCCTGGGTCGTGGCCGGCAGCAGCACGATGCCGCCAGCGACCCATACCGCCAGATTCACGACGAGACGCGTCAGGAGACGGGATGCACCGCGCGAAACACGCCGCGCCGCGCCAGCACCCACGCGATGCGCCGCCGCGCAGCTTGCGCGGTGCGTCGGGTCGAAGGTGGGCTGGTCCATCGTGTTTCTCCATCGAATGCATCGGTACGCTTTGCATTCTAGTGAGCGCCCCCATTGTGCAAACGTTGAATAGAAGCCCCCTTTCCCGGTTATTCGTCCGATTGCCACTTGCGTTCGGCCCATAAGATGCACTTCATGCAAAAAGGTCTTCCCGGCCGACGCAATCCTCACGCGAAGCACAAAACGGGAAGCCTCGGGAACGTTCTCCGGAGATTTCTATGCTGGACAAACTCGATGCCGAATTCGCCTTTGGCCGCCAGGCGCTCGATGTGCGCGCTTACCGGCAGGAACTGCTGTCGTCGAATATCGCCAACGCCGATACCCCCGGGTACAAGGCGCGCGACGTCGACTTCGCTTCGTCGCTGGCCGGCGCGCTGAAGAAGACCGGCGGCGGTGCGGGCACCGGCGCCTCGAACAACTCGACGCTCGCCATGACGCAGCCCGCAGGGGTGACGAGCGGCATGTCGATGGTGTCGACCGCGCCGGGTCACATGTCCGGCAAGACGACGCTGACGCCGACCGGTGGCACACCGGACGACTACGGCAATCTGCAGTACCGCATTCCGACGCAACCCGCGCTCGACGGCAACACGGTCGACATCGATACGGAACGCGTGCAGTTCGCGGACAACACGTTGCACTTCGAATCGGGCATGACGGTGCTGTCGGGCCAGATCAAGACGATGCTCGCGGCGATCCAGTCGGGATCGTAAATAGCCGGCACAACGATCGGCGCAATACCAGATACGCAGTACGCAGGAACAAATCGCTACGGGATTTAACAGGAAGCCGGCTCGACCCGGCAGGAGAGGTCAGGAAACATGCCATCCCTGATGAACATTTTCGGTGTTGCAGGCTCCGCGATGTCAGCGCAGTCGCAGCGGCTCAACGTGACGGCGTCGAATCTCGCCAACGCGGACAGCACGACCGGCCCGGACGGCCAGCCGTACAAGGCCAAGCAGGTCGTGTTCGCGGTCAGCCCGATCGGTGGCGCGCGCACGGGCTCCGGTCAGCAGATCGGCGGCGTGCAGGTCACCGGCGTGGTCGACGACCCGACGCCGATGAAGACCGCCTACGACCCCGGCAACCCGGCGGCCAACCCGGACGGTTACGTCACGCTGCCCAACGTCGACCCGGTGCAGGAAATGGTCAACATGATCTCGGCCTCGCGCTCGTACCAGGCCAACGTCGAGACCCTGAACACCGCCAAGACACTGATGTTGAAAACGCTCACGATCGGAACCTGAGGAGAATTCCTTGACCACTAACACCACCATCGGCAGCAACGGCACGAACGTGTCGCAAACGCTGCTCGATACGATGAACGGCACGAGCAGCACCAAGAGCGCGACCAGCTCCACCAGCTCGACCGGCAGCACGTCGGGCACCTCGGCGACCGATCTGCAGAATACTTTCCTGCAACTGCTCGTCGCGCAGTTGAAGAATCAGGATCCGACCAATCCGATGGACAGCTCGCAGATGACCTCGCAGCTGGCGCAGATCAACACGGTGTCGGGCATCAGCCAGTTGAACACGACGCTCACCTCGCTCGCCACGCAGATGTCGGCAGGCCAGCAGTCGCAAGCCGCGCTGCTGATCGGCTCGACCGTGCTCGCGCCGGGCAGTTCGGTAACGGTCGCGAGCGGCAAGGCCACCTCGTTCGGCGTGCAGCTCGCCAACTCGGTGGGCGATCTACAGGTAGTGGTGAAGAACTCGGCGGGCACGATCGTCAACACGATCGACCTCGGCAAGCAGTCGGCAGGCACGATTCCGGTGGGCTGGACGCCGACGGATTCGGCCGGCAACACGCTGCCCGACGGCAGCTACACGATCAGCGCGGTCGGCACGATCAACGGTCAGCAGGCAACGGCCACGACGCTCACGGGCGCGACGGTGCAAAGCGTCGTCATGCAGAACAGCGGTACGCCGGGCCTCGTGCTGTCGAACGGCACGACCGTGGGGCTGACCAGCGTCGCCGCCATCCTCTGATTCAGATTCTGTCAGTTACGACTTTCCAGATACGGAGACCGTCATGGGTTACCAACAAGGTTTGAGTGGTTTGTCCGCATCGTCGAGCGACCTCGACGTGATCGGCAACAACATTGCCAACGCGAACACGGTTGGCTTCAAGAGCGGCGCGGCGCAATTCGCCGACATGTACGCCAATTCGGTGGCGACCGCAGTGGGCAACCAGGTCGGCATCGGCACCAAGCTCTCCGAAGTGCAGCAGCAGTTCTCGCAAGGCACGATCACCAGCACCAACCAGGCGCTCGACGTCGCGATCAACGGCAACGGCTTCTTCCAGTTGTCGAACAACGGCTCGCTGGTGTACTCGCGCAACGGCGTGTTCCAGCTCGACAAGAACGGCAACATCGTCAACGCGCAAGGCCTGCAACTGATGGGCTACGCCGCGAACGCCGCGGGCATCATCAACACCGCGCAGACCGTGCCGCTCAGCGTGCCGACCGCGAACATCGCGCCGCAAGCGACCACCAAGATCGTCGCCGGTTTGAACCTGAATGCGCAGGATCCGCTGATGCTCGGCACGCCGGCCGTGACGCCGACCCTTGTCGGGGGCAGCACGCTCACGACGCCCGGCGCGACCATCACGAACACCGCCTCGGGCACGAATAACGACAGCTACACCGTCAACTTCACGAGCCCGACGACCTACACGGTGACCGACACCACGCTCGGCACGACGACCGCCGCCGCTACGTACACGGCCGGCACGGCGGTCTCGCTCGGCAACGGCCAGACCATCACGTTCAACGGCGTGCCGGCAACTGGCGACAGCGTTGCGATCGCGCCGACCCCGGTCGCGTTCAACCAGAACAGCTCGTCGACGTATAACTACTCGACCAGCACGACGGTCTATGACTCGCTTGGCGGCTCGCAGACGGTCAACATGTACTTCGCGAAGACTTCGGCCGGCACGTGGAACGTGTACGCGGGCACCTCGACCGGCACCGCGAGCCTAGTCGGCCATGCGAACTTCAACTCGTCGGGCACGCTGCTCGGCACGACCAACGCGGCCGGCGTTGCTACCACCACGCCGTTCGTCTTCAACTTCAGCATTCCGACCACCGACGGTTCGTCGACGCCGCAGAACCTGACGCTGAATATCGGCGGCACGACGCAGTACGGCGGCAAGGACGGCGTGAACTCGCTGCAGCCTGACGGCTTCGCAGCCGGCACGCTGACGAGCTTCACGATCGGCGCCGACGGCACACTGACCGGCAACTACTCGAACCAGCAAACCGCGGCGCTCGGCCAGGTCGTGCTCGCGAACTTCTCGAACCAGAACGGTCTCGTGAACCTCGGCAACAACGAGTTCCAGCAGACGTCCCAATCGGGCGTCGCGCAGATCTCAGCGCCGGGCTCGACCAACCACGGCGTGCTGCAAGGCGGCGCGGTGGAAAACTCGAACGTCGACCTGACGAGCGAACTGGTGAACCTGATCACCGCGCAACGCAACTATCAGGCGAACGCGCAGACGATCAAGACCCAGCAGACCGTCGACCAGACCCTGATCAACCTGTAAGCGACCGGGACTTCCCATCATGGATCGGCTGATCTACACCGCGATGTCGGGCAGCACGCAAGCGCTCGAACAGCAGGCTATCGTTGCCAACAATCTGGCGAACGCCTCGACCACCGGCTTTCGCGCGCAGCTTGCGACTTTCCGCGCCGTGCCGATGGCGTTCGGCGACGGCAGTTCGATCAACGACAGCACCACGCGCACCTTCGTGCTGTCGTCGACGCCGGGTGCCGACTATACGCCGGGGCCGATCCAGCAGACGGGCAACCCGCTCGACGTGGCGATCCAGGGTCCGGGCTGGCTGGCGGTGCAAACCGCCGACGGCAACGAGGCTTATACGCGCGCCGGCAATCTGCACGTCGACGAGAACGGTCAACTGGTGAACGCCATGAACCAGACGGTGCTCGGCAACGGCGGCCCGGTATCGGTGCCGCCGGGTGCGGAAATCACCATCGGCAAGGACGGTACGGTGTCCGCGCTGACGCCGGGCGATCCGCCGACGGCGGTGGTGACGGTCGATCAGTTGAAGCTGGTGAATCCGGATCCGCAAACCATGACGCGCGGCGACGACGGCCTCTTTCGCACCGCCGACGGCAATGCCGCCGACGCCGATCCGGCCGTCACGCTGGCGCCGGCATCGCTTGAAGGCAGCAACGTGAATCCGGTCAGCGCGATGGTCGCGATGATCACCAACGCCCGCCAGTTCCAGATGCAGACCAAGCTGCTGGAAAACGCGGACAAGAACGACCAGTCCGCCAACCAGTTGCTCAGCTTTAGCTAACGGGATGGGATCGGAGTAAGCGCTAAAGCGCTAACTCCGAACGACAGCTTTGCATGGGACCGGACTAAGCGCTAAAGCGCTAACTCCGGTCGACACAGGAGAAGAATAGTGAATCGCTCGCTCTACATCGCCGCCACCGGCATGAATGCGCAACAGTCGCAGATGGACGTGATTTCGAACAACCTCGCGAACGTCAGCACCAACGGCTTCAAGGGCTCGCGCGCGGTGTTCGAGGATCTGCTGTATCAGACCATCCGTCAGCCGGGTGCGAACTCGACGCAAAACACCGAACTGCCGTCCGGTATCCAGCTCGGCACGGGTGTGCAACAGGTCGCGACCGAACGTCTCTACACGCAGGGCAACCTGCAGCAGACCGGCAACTCGAAAGACGTCGCCATCAACGGTCAGGGCTTTTTCCAGGTGCAGATGCCCGACGGCACGACCGCCTACACGCGTGACGGTTCGTTCCAGACCAACGCGCAGGGCCAGCTCGTCACATCGAGCGGTTACCAGGTGATTCCGGCGATCACGATTCCGAACAACGCAACCTCGCTGACCATCGGCAGCGACGGCGTGGTGTCGATCACCGTCGCCGGCTCGACCAACAGCCAGCAGCTCGGCTCGATGCAGGTCGCTACCTTCATCAACCCGGCCGGTCTGGATGCAAAGGGGGAAAACCTGTTCTCGGAAACGGCTTCGTCGGGTGCGCCGAACGTCGCGCAACCTGGCCTGAACGGCGCCGGCACGCTGAATCAGGGTTACGTGGAAGCATCGAACGTGAACGTGGTGCAGGAACTGGTGAACATGATCCAGACGCAGCGCGCTTACGAAATCAACAGCAAGGCCGTGACGACCTCCGACCAGATGCTGCAGACCCTCAGCCAGATGCAGGTTTAAGGCTTAAGGGACTGGGGAATTAACAGGCGGTAATAATCAAGATGTCGCACTTCACTCGTAACCCGGTTCATTCGCGCACCGCTCAGGCGCTCGTGCAGCTCACACTGCTCGCGGTGCTGGGTGGCTGCGGCCTCGTGCCGAAGCAGCCGATCGTCCAGCAACCGATGACGGCACAGCCGCCGATGCCGCCGCAGGCGCAATCGCCGGGCTCGATCTACAACCCGGGTTACGCGGGCCGGCCGCTGTTCGAAGATCAGCGGCCGCGCAATGTGGGCGACATCCTGACGATCGTGATTCAGGAAAACGTCAACGCGACGAAGTCCTCGGGCGCAGGGGTCAACCGTAACGGCAACACCAACTTCGACGTGCCGACCGCCGGTTTTCTCGGCGGCCTGTTCGGCAAGACCAACCTGAGCGCGAACGGCGCCAACAAGTTTTCGGCAACCGGCGGTGCGAATGCGTCGAATACGTTCAGCGGCACGATCACGGTGACAGTGACCGGCGTGCTGCCGAACGGCAACCTGATGGTCAGCGGCGAGAAGCAGATGCTGATCAACCAGGGCAACGAATTCGTGCGCTTTTCCGGTGTGGTGAATCCCAACACGATCTCCAACCTGAACGCCGTGTACTCGACCCAGGTGGCCGACGCGAAGATCGAATACTCCGCGAAGGGCTATATCGACGAATCCGAGAACATGGGCTTCCTGCAGCGCTTCTTCCTCAACGTGTCGCCGTGGTGATCATGCGTACCGCCTTCTCCCGCTCCCGCCGCGCCGCGTTCGCCGCACCTCTCGCGCGATTGGCTCGCGTGGGCCGTGCACTGGCCTTCATCGCGCTTGCTTGCGCCGCGCTGCCGGCCGCTACGCCCGCTTATGCCGAACGTCTGAAAGACCTCGTGCAGATCCAGGGCGTGCGTGACAACCCGCTGATCGGCTACGGCCTCGTCGTCGGTCTCGACGGCACGGGCGACCAGACCACGCAGACGCCGTTCACCACGCAGACACTCGCCAACATGTTGGCGAACCTCGGCATCTCGATCAACAACCAGGCGGCGGGTTCGACCAACCAGCAATCGTCGCTGTCGAACATCCAGTTGAAGAACGTCGCCGCGGTGATGGTGACGGCGGTGTTGCCGCCGTTCGCGCGTCCCGGCGAAGCGATCGACGTGACGGTGTCGTCGCTCGGCAATTCGAAGAGCCTGCGCGGCGGCACGCTGCTGCTTACGCCGCTCAAGGGCGCGGACGGCCAGGTGTATGCGCTTGGCCAGGGCAATGTGGCGGTCGGCGGCGCCGGCGCGAGCGCGAACGGCAGCAAGGTGCAGGTGAACACACTCAATGCGGGCCGCATCGCTGGCGGCGCGATCGTCGAACGCGCGGTGCCGACCTCGGTATCGCAAGCGGGTACGATGCAGCTCGACCTTAACGACATGGACTACGACACCACGCAGCGCGTGGTGGCCGCGGTGAACAACGCGTTCGGCAGCGGCACGGCCACGGCGCTCGACGGCCGCACGATTCAACTGCGCGCGCCCTCCGATCCGGAACAGCAGGTCGCCTTCATGGCGCAATTGCAGAACCTCGACGTCAAGCCGGCGCAAGCGGCCGCGAAGGTGATCCTGAACGCGCGCACCGGCTCGATCGTGATGAACCAGATGGTCACGCTGCAAAGCTGCGCGGTGGCGCACGGCAATCTGTCCGTGGTGATCAATACGCAGCCGGTGGTGAGTCAGCCGGGCGCGTTCTCGAACGGCCAGACGGTGACCGCGCAACAATCGCAGATTCAGATGAAGCAGGACAACGGCGCACTGAAGCTGGTGACCGCCGGCGCGAACCTTGCCGAAGTGGTGAAGGCGCTCAACGCACTGGGTGCGACGCCCGCGGATCTGATGTCGATCCTGCAGGCAATGAAAGCGGCGGGCGCTTTGCGCGCCGACCTGGAAATCATCTAAGGAAGGCACAGGATGAATTCGGATACGACCAATTCCGCCAATGCGGCGAACGACCTGACCCAGCGCTTCGCGCTCGACGTGCAGGGCTTCGGCAAGCTGAGCGCACAGGCCAAGGCCTCGCCGCAAGCCGGCATGAAGATGGCGGCGCAACAGTTCGACGCGGTGTTCACGCAGATGATGCTGAAGAGCATGCGCGATGCGACGCCACAGGATGGTCCGTTCGATTCGCACGACAGCGCCACCTTCACGTCGATGATGGATCAGCAGTTGTCGCAACAACTGTCGCAGAAGGGCATTGGTGTCGCCGACGCGATGCTCAAGCAGATGATGCGCAATCAGGGCATGCAGGTGGGCGGCGCGAGCGGTGCAGGCGGCGGCCTCACCGGCATGGCCAATGCGCTCGGTGGCGGCAGCGGCGGCGACGAAGGCCAGACCGCGGCGCTGAACGCGCTCGCGAAGGCTTACGGCAACGCGCAGGCCAACGGCCAACTGGCGATGGGCAAGGGCTACTCGGCCAACAGCGCGCTGACTCCGCCGATCAAAGGCGACGGCAGCTCGCCGAAGGTCGACGCCTTCGTCGACAAGCTCGCCGAGCCGGCGCAAGCCGCCAGCGCGGCAACCGGCATTCCGGCGCGCTTCATCATCGGCCAGGCCGCGCTCGAATCGGGTTGGGGCAAGAGCGAGATCAGGAAGTCGGACGGTTCGACCAGCCACAACGTGTTCGGCATCAAGGCGACCAAGGACTGGACCGGCAAGACCGTCTCGACGGTCACGACCGAATATGTGAACGGCAAGCCGCAGCGCACCGTCGAAAAATTCCGCGCGTACGACTCGTACCAGGAAGCGATGACCGACTACGCGAGCATGCTCAAGGGCAACCCGCGTTATGCGCAGGTGATCAACTCCTCGCATGACGTGAATGGCTTTGCCAACGGCATGCAGCGCGCGGGTTACGCGACCGATCCGCATTACGCGAAAAAGCTGATGTCCATCATGCAGAAAATGGGCTGACCTGCCGTTAATGCAGGTGTGCAGCCGCACTCGACTGCGCAGCCGATCAGTTTATGCAGTCTGATTTTCTCGAATAAAGTATGCACGCGACGGGGCCAGGTGCATAACAAGACGGACGAGGCCGGCCGCCTACGGGCGGCCGGTCCACCCGCATAACCGGCGTGATTGTTGCCGGTATTCCATGCACGCGGATTCCACTGCCGGAATATCGGCGTTTAACGTTTGCGGCAAATATTTCATTACACGCCCCTAAATTTTGGCTGAATGCTGCCGCTAATTAGTTAGACCCGATACCGGAAAGCGTTTAATGTCCGGTTGAATGCGCGTGCTGCGGCTTCGATGAAGGCCGCGCGAAAGCCCCGGCAGGAGCCCTGGCACGCGCCCGCAAGAACATGCATACCGGCAAGCCTATGGATACTACCCAGTCGCACGGCCAGACCGACGCACCCGGCCAGTCGCACGCCACGCTAGACGAAAGCGCACCCGATTTCGGCCGTCGCAATCCGCTGGAGATTGGCGTTCAGTTACGCAACCTCGTCAATCGCGGCGATTTCCTCACCGTTGAATATGCGGGCGGTCAGCTCGTGACGCGCCTGCTCGATGTCGACGTGCGCGGGCGCACCTTCACGTTCGATTGGGGCGCACTCTCCGAACAGAACAAAGGCTTATTGGGCGCGCCGCGCTGCCAGTTCCACGCGTCGCCTGACGGCGTGCGCGTCGAGTTCGCCACCGGCACCCCGCGCGAAACCCGTTACGAAGGACTGCCCGCATTCGAGTCCGACTTCCCCGAAGTGCTGTACCACGTGCAGCGCCGCGAGTATTTCCGCGTCGATGCGCCGATTCTCGATCCGTATATGTGCAGCGGCCGTTTGCCCGAAGGCGATACGTTCCGCTTCGAAGTGCACGATCTGTCGCTCGGCGGCGTCGGCATGCGCACCTCGGATGAACGCGTGGCCGAATTGCCGATGGGCACGCGGCTGCAGGATTGCGAACTGTCGCTCGGCTCGCTTGGCCGCCTTTCGCTCGATCTGCAACTGGTGTCGCACCGTTCCACCGCATTGCCGAACGGCACGCAGCGCTATCAACTCGGCTTCCGTTTTCTGACGCTGCCGGGCAGCGCCGAAAACACGCTGCAGCGTCTGATTACGCAACTCGAAATGAAGCGCCGCTCGCTGGTGCGCTGAACGGCGAAAGAGCCTTGCTGCACGCGCCTCGCAAACGTTGAAACAAACGTCGAACAAGCATCGGAATGGCCCTCAATTTTTCCTCGTGGGGGCCGTTAAACAGGATGTTCAAGTAACGCGGCGGCAAGTGGTCGGTGTCGCCCTTCAGGATGACGCATGTCGAGCAACCTCATCAATCTCGGACTCAGTGGACTGAACGCAGCCCAGTGGGGACTCACGACGACCGGCCAGAACATCAGCAATGCGTCGACGCCGGGTTACACGATCGAAACGCCGGTCTACGCCGAAACCGGTGGCCAGTACACGGGTTCCGGTTTTTTGCCGCAGGGCGTCTCGACCGTCACCGTGACGCGCCAGTACAGCCAGTATCTGACCACTGAGTTGAACAATGCGCAGAGCTCGGGCGGATCGCTGTCGACGTACAACACGATGATCTCGCAGTTGAACAATCTTGTCGGTAGCCCGACAGCCGGCATTGCAAGCGCGATCACCAGCTACTTCACCGGTTTGCAGAACGTCTCGAACAACGCCTCCAGCCTGTCCACCCGCCAGGGCGCGATAAGCGGCGCGCAGACGCTCGTGAATCAGATCAATGCCGCGGGTCAGCAATACGACGCGATGCGCCAGAGCGTCAACACGCAGCTCAGCAACACCGTTTCGCAAATCAATAGCTACACGCAGCAGATCGCCCAATTGAACGGGCAGATCTCCCAGGCCAGCACGCAAGGTCAGCCGCCGAACCAGCTGATGGATCAGCGCGATCAAGCCGTGTCGAACCTGTCGCAACTGATCGGCGTGAACGTCGTGAACAGTAACGGCAGCTATAGCGTGTTCATGGGCAACGGCCAGCCGCTCGTATCGTCCACCAATAGCTACAACCTGGGTACGGCGCCTTCGACAGGCGACACCAGCGAACTGTCGGTGCAGTATCTCGGCCAGGCAGGTGCAAACCCGGCCGCTGCGCCGCAAAACCTGCCCGACAGCAAGATCACGGGCGGCACGCTTGGCGGCCTGCTGGCGTTCCGCAGCCAGACGCTCGATCCGTCCGAAGCGCAACTCGGCGCGATTGCGGTGAGCTTTTCCGCGCAGGTCAACGCGCAGAACGGCCTCGGCATCACGCTCGCTGGCGCCCAGGGCGGCGCGCTGTTTTCGGTGGGCGGCCCGACGGTCTACGCGAATACGAAGAACACCGGCAACGCGTCGCTGAACGTCTCGTTCGCGAATCCTGCGCAGCCGACCACCGGCGACTACACGCTGGCTTATAACGGCACCAGCTACACGCTGACCGACAATTCGACCGGCAGCGTGGTGGGCTCGGCGACCACGCTGGCCCTGCCGATCAACGGCCTGAATTTCTCGACCACCGGCACGATGAACGCCGGCGATTCGTTCACGGTAGAACCGACCCGCGGCGCGCTGAACAGCTTCAACACCGCGACCACGGACCCATCGGCGATTGCCGCCGCGGCACCGGTACTCGGGGCGGCAACGGCGAGCAATACCGGCACCGGTACGATCTCGCAAGGCTCGGTGACGGCCGGTTACACGATGCCGAATGCGACCACCACGCTGTCTTACAACGGCGCGGGTCTCTCAGGCTTCCCGGCCGGTTCGACGGTGACAGTAGCGGGCTCGCCCCCCACCTCTTACCCGATCGCCACTGCGGCGACCGTGGTGCCGTATTCGTCGGCGACGGGGGCAGCGCTGACGATCACCAACCCGACCGCCGGCCAGATGAACAACGTCTCGGTGACGATCAGCGGCGCACCGGCTGCCGGCGACACGTTCACCATCGGCCCGAACACCGGCGCGAGCAACGACGGCCGCAATGCACTGGCGCTGTCGAACCTCTCCGCGGCGAAGGCACTGGCGGGCGGCACGGTCACGCTGACAGGCGCGTATGCGAACTACGTCAACCAGATCGGCAACCAGACCAATCAGATTCAGACCTCGAGCACGGCGCAGACCGCGCTGGTGACGCAGATCACCACCGCGCAGCAGTCGGTCTCGGGCGTGAACATCAACGAAGAAGCAGCCAACCTGCTTCAGTATCAGCAGCTCTATCAGGCGAACAGCAAGGTCATCCAGACTGCGCAAACCCTGTTCCAGACGATACTCGGCATCTTCCAGTGAGGCGTTGAACATGCGCATCTCCAGTACGCAGTACTTCAATATGAACGTGGCGACGATGAGCGATCAGCAAGCTCAGTTGTCGCAGTTGTATCAAGAGATCTCGAGCGGCGTGAGCCTCTCCACGCCGTCGGACAATCCGCTCGGCGCGGCGCAGGCGGTGCTGCTGAGTTCGACGGCGACGAGCCTGTCGCAGTACACGACCAACCAGGGCGCCGCGCTCTCTTCGCTGCAACAGGAAGATTCGACGCTCGGCAGTGTCAATACCGTGCTGCAGAGCATTCACACGCTGGTGCTGAGCGCCGGCGACGGTTCGCTGAACAACGGCGACCGCGGTTCGATCGCGACGCAATTGCAGAGCTTGCGCAGCCAGTTGATGACGCTCGCCAATGCGACCGACCCGCAGGGCAATGCCTTGTTCGGTGGTTATCAAACCACTGCGACGCCGTACACCACCAACGCGGCCGGTGTCGTGAGCTATTCGGGCGATACCGGTACGCCTTCCATGCAGATCACGTCCTCGCACACGATTCAGACCGGCGACAACGGTCTCGCGATCTTCGGGAGCGTGGCAGCGATCGGCACCAGCTCGGTGCCGGCCGCGACGGCGGGCAACACGGGCACGGGCGTGATCAGCACCGTGAGCCTGACGAACCCGACCAATCCGGCCAATGCGGATACGTACGCGATCAACTTCACGTCGGCGACCACCTACACGGTGACCCAGACCCCGCCGAGCGGGGCGCCGACCACGAGCGCGCCGCAACCGTTTACGGCCGGCTCGGCGATCACGCTTGGCGGCCAGACGGTGAACATCACTGGCGCACCGAACGCGGGCGACAGCTTTTCCGTGACGCCGGCCACGCAAGGCAGCATGGATGTGTTCGCCAATCTGAGCCAGTTGATCACCACGTTGCAATCGCCGCTGTCCGGCGGCGCCTCGACGGCCAGCTACCAGAGCGCACTGACCACCAGCATGACCCAGCTCGAAAACACGATGAACAACGTCGTGACCGCGCAGGCGGCGGTGGGTGGCCGCGAGCAGCAAGTGCAGGCGTTGCAGACCGTCACCCAGACCAACACGTTGCAGACGTCGAGCAACCTCGCGGATCTGACGCAGACGGACATGGCCAAGACGATCGGCCAGTACACGATGACGCAAAACGCGCTGCAAGCGGCGCAGCAGGCGTTCGTGAAGATCCAGAGCGTTTCGCTGTTCCAGTACCTGAATTGAGCGAGCAGTCTGAAACGAGGAAGGGCGGAAGCCGGTGTGAGCCGGTTCCGCCCTTCTTTGTTTTGGGTGGGGCCGCGCTACTTCAACCCCGCTGCTACACGCCCCATCTGATCGAGACCGACGTCGAACAGGCGCATGAAGAACGGAATCATGTTCGGGATCATCAGTTGCAGGAGCAGCATGCCGATCAGCATGGTCAGCGGAAAGCCGATCTGGAATACGCCGATTTGCGGCGCGGCGCGGTTCAGGATGCCGAGCGAGATATTGGTGATCAGGAGCGCGACGACCACCGGCAGCGACAGCAACAGGCCCGCCGAAAACACCGTGCTGCCGAAATTCGCCAGCGTGCGCCAGCCGGGCGCGCCCAGAATGTTCGCCGACACCGGCACGGACTGGAACGTGGTCAGCAGCGCGCTGATCATCTGCAGATGGCCATCGATCACCAGAAACACCAGCATTGCAATGATGTTCATGTAGCTCGACAGCACCTGGCTCGAACTGCTTGCCTGCGCGTCGAAAAATGTTGCGAAACCGAGACCCATGCCGAGGCCGACGAAATCGCCAGTGGCGCTGATCGCCTGGAACACGATCTGCATTGTCATGCCGAGCGCGATGCCGATCAGGAACTGGTTGACGATAATCCACACGCCTTCGGCGGAAAACACCGTGACCTGCGGCAGCGCGCCGAGCGTAGGCGCGACGATGATCGTGATGAAAGCCGCGAGGCCGATCTTCACGCGCGTCGGCAGCGAGCGGTTGCCGAGCACCGGCGCGGTCGCCACCAGCGCGAGAATCCGCACGAACGGCCACAGGAACGCTGTGAGCCAGACGTTCAGTTGGGCGTAGGTGACGGAAAACATGGCGGTGGGGAAGGGGGCAAGCGCCGAGCTGAAGCCGGGGCCGCGCTCAGTTGACTAGCGACGGGATATTGGTGAGCGTCTGGCGCAGATAGTCGAGCATGGTCGTCAACATCCACGGACCGGCGATCACCATCGTGATGGCGATCGCGAGCAGCTTCGGAATGAACGACAGCGTGGTTTCGTTGATCTGCGTGGCGGCCTGGAACAGGCTCACCACCAGACCGACCACCAGCGCGACCAGCAACAACGGCGCGGCAAGCAGCAGGCCGACATACATGGCCTGGTGCGCGAGCGTCATGACGGATTCCTGATTCATGGCGTAGTACCGGAAGCGTGAAGGATTGAGTGACGCAACTAAGTGAGCTGGTTAAATGAGCCGGTTAAACAAAGCTCTGCGCGAGCGAGCCGAGCAGCAGTTGCCAACCGTCGACCAGCACGAACAGCATCAGCTTGAACGGCAGCGAGATGGTGGCGGGCGAGACCATCATCATCCCCATCGACATCAGCACGCTCGCCACCACCATGTCGATGATGAGGAACGGGATGAAAATCGTGAAGCCGATCTGGAAGCCCGTTTTCAGTTCGCTCGTCACGAACGACGGCACCAGCAGCGACAGCGGCACGTCTTCCGGACCTTGCATCGGCGCTGCGTGCGAGATGCGGGCGAACAAGGCAAGATCGCTTTCGCGGGTCTGGCGCAGCATGAAGGTCTTGAACGGCGCGAGGCCGCGGCTCACCGCCGTCTCCATCGGCATCGAGCCTTCGGAGAACGGTTTGTAGCCCTCGTTATAGGCCTTGTCGAGCACCGGCGACATCACGAACAGCGTGAGGAACAGCGCGAGACCGACCAGCACCTGGTTTGGCGGCGTGGTGGTGGTGCCGAGCGCCTGACGTAGCAGCGACAACACGATGATGATGCGAGTGAAGCTCGTCATCATCAGCACCATCGCCGGCAGGAACGACAGCATCGTGAGCAGCAGCATCGTCTGCACGCTCAGCGAATACGTCGTACCGCCGTTCGGACCCGGGCTCGTATTGAAGGCCGGCAAGCCGGCGGTTTGCGCGAACGACAGCGTCGGCAGCGCGAGCATCAGCGCCGGCAACACGACTGGCGCGACGCGGCGCAGGATGGGAATGATTTTCGAGGCGGCGCAGGACATGCGCGTGGCGTGCGTTTGATGTGCTGATTGCACGGGGTGCACTGAAAGAAGACTGAACTGCATTACCGATCCCCGCTGCCTTGCCCATTGAAACGTTTGCCCACTTCGCCTTTTAAAGCATCGCGAAAGCGTTGGCCGAAGGTGCCGGGCAACGCGGCGCCTTTACTCGATGTATCCGATGCGCCGGGTGTGGCCAATTGCGTGCCTGCGACCGGATCGATTGCGGCCGAACCGGCGGGCATCGTGTGCAGCAGACGCACATTGCCGGGCGCCGTGCCGAGCACGAGCCACGTATCGCCGATCTCGACCACCGCGACCCGCTCCTTGCCGCCGAGCGAGGCGCCGCCGATCGTCTTCACGAGGCCGCCGCGATTGGCTGGCTGCAAGCCGAAGCGGCGCGCGAGCCATGCACAGGCGAACACCAGACCGATCACGACCAGCAGGCCGACGATGGTTTGCAGCACCGCGCCGACGCCGAGCGCCGGAACGGCCGTGCCCGCACCCACACCTGACGCGATTTTCACGGCGTTGTTGACCGCGTTCATGTCGGCCGCGTGCGCGGCTGATGGGGCGAGTGCCGCCACGGAGGTCACTGCGAACATCAGCGCCGGGGTGGCCGCTGCCGTCGTTGCCATTGCTGCGAGCACAGCGCGATTGAGAACATCGCGCGACGCGTGCAGCATGGCGCGACCGGCAACGCATTTCATCGATTCAGTTTCCGGATACGTTCGGACGGCGTGATGATGTCGGTCAGACGGATACCGAACTTGTCGTTCACGACCACCACTTCGCCCTGGGCGATCAGGCAGCCGTTGACCAGCACGTCCATCGGTTCGCCCGCCATGCCGTCCAGTTCCACGACCGAGCCCTGTGCGAGTTGCAGCAGGTTGCGGATCGCGATCTTGGTGCGGCCGAGTTCGACGGTCATCTGGACAGGAATGTCCAGGATCATGTCGATGTCGTTACGCGTCGAGGTCGGCTCGACCTTCGAGAGCGGCTGGAACACGCCGGCCGTGGTCGCGCTGACTTCCGTGTTGTCGTTCTGCTCGGCCAGCGCGCTGGCCCAGTCGGCCATGGCCGCTTCGTCTTCGGCGCTGGTTGCGTCGGCGGCCAGTTGCGGCTCGCCAGCGGCCAGTTCGGCCTCAGTCTTTGCGTTCAGGTCACTCATATCCACCATCCTTCATCGTGTCGGCTGCGCTGATCATTTTCTGGACCCGCAACGCGTACTGACCATTGAAAATTCCGTAGCCGCACTCCATCACCGGCACGCCATCGACTTTCGCCGTGATGTGTTCGGGGATGTTGATCGGCAGAACATCGCCTTTGCGCATGTTCAGGATCTGTTCGAACGTGACCGGCACCTGGGCCAGGTCGGCGGTCAGTTCCACTTCTGCTGCCTGCACCTGTTGCGACAGCACGCGGACCCAGCGGCGGTCGACTTCGAGCGCCTCGCCCTGGATCGGCGACGAGAGAATGTCGCGGATCGGCTCGATCATCGAATATGGCATGCAGATGTGCAGCGTGCCGCCCGTCGTGCCGAACTCGATCGAGAACTGCGTGACGATGACGATTTCGTTCGGCGTCGCCACGTTGGCGAACTGCGTATGCATTTCCGAGCGCACGAATTCGAACTGCAGCGGCCGCACGCTTTTCCACGACGCCGCGTAGTGCTCGAACGTGAGGTTGAGCAGCTTCATGATGATGCGCTGCTCGGTTGCCGTGAAATCGCGGCCTTCGACGCGGGTATGGAAACGCCCGTCGCCGCCGAACAGGTTGTCGACCACGAAGAACACCAGGTTCGGGTCGAACACGAACAGCGACGTGCCGCGCAACGGCTTCACGTGGACCAGGTTCAGGTTGGTCGGGATCGGCAGGTTGCGGGTGAACTCGCTGTACTTCTGCACCTTCACCGGACCGACGGAAATTTCCGCCGAGCGCCGCATGAAGTTGAAGATGCCGACGCGCAACAGACGCGCGAAGCGGTCGTTGATAATTTCGAGGCCGGGCATCCGGCCGCGGACGATGCGTTCCTGCGTCGCGATGTTGTACGGGCGTACGCCCGCACGATCGGTCTGCTCGGCTTCCGAGTCGGACTCGCCGGTGACGCCCTTGAGGAGGGCATCGACCTCCTCCTGGGACATGAACTCTTCGTGGCCCATTCCTTATTCCTCGTGCGTCCCGAAGCGGTTAATGATGGCGGCGCTTAGTAACGCCACTGAGAACGTCACGGAGAACGTCACTGCACGACGAATTCGGTGAACAGCACGTCCTGGACGTGGATCGGCGCGGCGCCCTTATCGGTCGGCTGTTCGATCAGCGTCTGGAGTTCGGTGGCGAGCGCGCGTTTGCCTTCGAGCGGCGCGAGTTCTTCCGGATGTTTGTTCGACAGTGCGAGGAGGATGCGGCTGCGCACTTCCGGCATATGGTCGGAGAGTTCCTGCTGGGTTTTCGGGTCGTTGAGCTTGAGCGTCAGGCCGATTCGCAGGAAGTGTTGCTGGCCGTCGTCCGATTGCAGGTTGACTGTCATCGATTCGAGCGGGAAGAAGAGCGGCACGGCGAGCGGCGCCGGTGCGCTGGCGGTTGGCGCTGACGCGGGGGCCGGGCTGCGCTTGGACATGAAGAACCACACACCCGCGCCGGCAGCGCCTGCGGCGATGATCGCGATGAGGACGATCAGGATGATGCGCTTCAAGGGGCCCGGGGAAGCGGGCGCGGCTTGCTGGTTTGCGGTCGTGGTTGCCATGAGGTTTGCTTTGCTTGCCTTTAGTGCTGGTGATGGTGATTGTTGTTTATTTGCCTGCGGCGCGATGGGTCGAAAAGAAGGGTTATTGAGGGCTATCTCTTGTTTTTGCCTTTCAGGCGGGGATCGCCTGACGGCGCTGGTTTTAGGTTTTTTGCCTTCGGTGGGGGAGGGGTTGCCTGCGCAGCGCTTTTGTCAGTGTTCTTGGGGCTTTGGCCTTTCCTTGAATTGTTAGTGGTCTATTAGCGTTGCCCCTGTGCGGGGCGGCACCTACTTTTCTTTGCATGCCGCAAAGAAAAGTAGGCAAAAGAAAGCGGCTCAAACCGCTCATGCTAAGTGGGAACCGTGGTCTGCTACGGGTAGTGGTGCATCTGGAATCTGTGTTCGTGCCCCTGCATACGCCAGTGACAAAGGCGTCATACTTCCGGCGGCGCTGCGCGCGCCGAAGAGCAGTTCATAAAACCACCCGCTACGTTTCAACTCCCGCGTTTCACTCGGAACCACGGTTTGCCATTGCATATCACTATCAATAGGCACAGCTACGAGTGTTGCGACACACGGCCTTAGTTGGAAGTGAGGGCTGCATGACTGCAGAGGCGCCTCGCCGAGGCGAAGCCGACGGCCCCCACAGACCTGAACCGAAGCCCTTGGTTTCCCTGGCAGACCCGTCCGCGACGCACGCAGTGCGGAGTGGGAGCGGATGAGTCCTTTGTCACTAACGCGGAGTGTGCGAGAACACGGATTCCAGATGTACCACTACCCGTTGCAGGCTACGGTGCCCACTTAGCATTAGCGGTTTGAGCTGCTTTCTTTTGCCTACTTTTCTTTGCAGCCGGCAAAGAAAAGTAGGTGCCGCCCCGCACAGGGGCAACGCTAATAGACCACTAACAAAACAAGGAAAGGCCAAAGCCCTAAGAACACTGACAAGCAAGCGCCGCGCAGGCAATCCCCCGCCCGAACGGGCAAAAAACCCAGATTAAGCAAACGTATCAACCAACCCAACAGTCCGCCGAACGGCAACATTAGCAACGCTAGAATCAGAATCCGAACCAGCGCCGCCGGCAAAACCCCCAGCACCACCGCGCGCCCCAGAGCGCCCCGAATCTGCACTTTGCTGCTGCCCGCCCTGCCGGGCAAACCCATCGCTAACACTAGCGCTCCCAAGCCCAATACCGTTGGACTCCATCGCCTCGCGAAGCTTCGGCAACGCCGCCTCGACAGCCTCCCGCACCTGCTGGTGCTGCGAAACAAACAACGCATGTGCATGGTTATCGGCAACCTGCAACACAACCTGTAGCGGCCCCAGATCCTTCGGATTCAAAGTCAGCTCGGCACTCTGCGAATGCGCATTCGACAAAAACACCACCTTCTGACTCAACGCGTCTTCCCAATCCGTCGTGCCCACCTGCGGTGACAACATATTCGCCACTTCGGCAGCACCGGTATTACCCGTCGTCTGCACGGCCGCCGTCGTACTCGCGGCGCTCGCCGCAGCCTGGCCAGCCGCCAGCGCAGCAGTCGCGGCATCCGCTGCACTCTTGAAGGACGCCAGATCGTCAGCCTGCGCACCACCGGCCGTCGCAGTCGCCGTCGCGCTCAGCGCGTCAGCCGCTGCCTTCGCTGCCGCCGATGGATCCGCCACGGTCGTGGCAGCAGCCGTCAACGCGGTCTTGCCTGCGCTCGATCCCTTGCCGTCGCCGAACAAACCGGCTGCCAGTGTCTTGCCGTCCGCCGTTCCGTTGAGTCCGTTACTCGTGCCAGCACCCAAACCGTTCGCCGCCGTTGCGGCATTCGCTGCCGCGCCGCTCGCCAGTGCCTGTGGCGGAACCACGCCCTGGCCGCTCGCCAGCGCGGCCAGCGCCGCCTGCAAGGCGTCCTGCGCCGACTTCGAATCGGTCGCGCCAGTCTTTTTGCCCGTGGTGGTGCCCGTCGTCGTGTCCGTGCCCGTGCCGGGCAGCGTGGTCGCAGCGTCAGTCAGCGCCGTGGCGGGATCAGCGGTCGTCGGGTCGGTGGCGCTATTCGCATTGGCCTGCGCTTGAGCCTGCGCCTGTGCAGCGGCAGCCGCTGCTGCGGTGGCAGCATCGGTCTGCATAGTCGTGTTGCCGGACTTCGCGGGCGTCGCGCCGGTCTTGTCGGTCGAGGCTTGCTGCGTATTGGCAGCGGAAGCGGACGACGAAGCCGACGATGAGCCGGACGAGGAAGCGCTCGTCGAATTGCTGTTGTCCGTGTTGCTGCTCGCGGCATCCTGGCTCTTCGTCGAAGGATCGGGCGGCGGCGGCGCGTCATGCACGCTGGACGAAGCTGCCGAGGACGACGAAGCGGACGCAGACGAAGAGGACGACGGAGCCGGCGGCTTGATCGCGCTCTGCGCGGCCGCGTTGTTTTGCAGATCGATGCTCTGCTGCAGGGTTTGCGAGAACGGCTTGGCGTTCGCCGCAGCGGCCATCGCCGCGCTGGTGGACGTGCTGCTGGCCGAGCCGAGCAGTGAGCCGATCTGTGAAAGAAGCGACATAGGGAATCCTGTCAATCCGTCAAACGGGGTGTTCGGTCAATCGAAGCGGTGCCCGGGCGCATCAGACGCCCTCGACACGCATCCTCAGAATGCGGGCGGCGTGTTCGTCTGAATCGCGCTGGTCGCGCCGCGCCATCGTTTTCGCTTCGGCGGCAACGCCGCGCGCCTGCAGCACTTCATACGAGCCGAGCTTCTGCTTCTGGCGCTGCCAGTCGGGCTTGGCAGCCTCGACGCGCGCATTGGCCGTCACCAGCAGGTTGCGCTGCTGTTCGATGGCGGCATCGAGCGTGTCGATGAATGCCTGGAAATTGCGCATGTTGCCGGCGGGCATGCCAGTCTGGGCGGTCGCCGTGAAACGCGCGTGATATTCGTCGCGGTACTGCACCAGCGAGTCGAGCTGCGACTGCACGTCGTTGCGCTCGCGCTGCGCGCGGCCCAGACGTTGTGCGGCGGCGTCCACATCGTCCTGGGCCAGGCCGATAAGCGTCTTGATCGGAAAGTGTTTCGCCATCGTCAGCCTCCTTGGGCAAACAGAGCGTCCAGCATCTCGAGACTCGGTTCAAAGTGCGCGCATTCGCGAAAACCTTGTTGCAAAAACGCTTCCATCCGCGGATACAGCGCAATCGCCCGGTCGAGCAGCGCGTCGCGCCCACTCGAATAGGCGCCGACGTTGATCAGATCGCGGTTGCGCTGATAGCGCGACAGCATCTGCTTGAACATACGCGTCTTCTCGAGATGGTTATCGTCGATCAGCGCGGTCATTGCCCGGCTAATCGAGGCTTCGATGTCGATCGCCGGATAGTGGCCGGCCTCGGCGAGCGAGCGCGACAGCACGATGTGGCCGTCGAGAATCGCGCGCGCGGAGTCGGCGATCGGGTCCTGCTGGTCGTCGCCTTCGGTCAGCACGGTGTAGAAGGCGGTGATCGAACCGCCGCCCGCCGGGCCGTTGCCGGTCCGCTCGACGAGCGCCGGCAGCTTGGCGAACACCGAAGGCGGATACCCTTTGGTGGCAGGCGGCTCGCCCACGGCGAGCGCGATTTCGCGCTGCGCCATCGCGTAACGGGTCAGCGAATCCATCAGCAGCAGCACGTGCTTGCCCTGGTCGCGGAAATATTCGGCGAGCGAGGTCGAGTACGACGCGGCCTGCATCCGCAGCAACGGTGAGACGTCGGCCGGCGCGGCGATGACGACCGAGCGTGCGAGGCCTTCCTCGCCAAGAATCTGTTCGATGAATTCCTTCACTTCGCGGCCGCGTTCGCCGATCAGGCCGATCACGATCACTTCGGCGCTGGTGTAACGCGCCATCGTGCCGAGCAGCACCGATTTACCGACGCCCGAACCGGCGAACAGGCCCATGCGCTGGCCACGGCCCACGGTCAGGAGCGCGTTGATCGCGCGCACGCCGACGTCGAGTACCTTGTGAATCGGCTCGCGGTTCAGCGGATTGATGACCGGCGAGGACAGCGGCGCATCGGCATGCGCGCCGAGCGGGCCGAGGCCGTCGAGCGGGCGGCCGGACGCGTCCAGCACGCGGCCGAGCAATTCCCAGCCGACCGGCAGGCGCTTCGCGCCCGCCATCGGATCGGCGATCGGCGCGCTTTCGAGCGGGTACACGCGTGCGCCAGGCAAGAGGCCGATCACTTCGGTGGTCGGCATCAGAAACAGTTTGTCGCCGGAGAAACCGACGACTTCGGCTTCGGCCATCGCCAGTGAGCTGCCGAAGGGCAGTTCGATCATCACTTCGGCGCCCACCGACAGGCGGAGGCCGACCGCTTCAAGCACCAGACCGGCGGCGCGCGTCAAACGTCCGCAGGCACGCATCGGCTTGGCGATTGCGTTGCGGGCGCGCAGCGCGTCGAGCCGGCCGCGCCAGGCTTGCATGTGCGGATTGCTGTCGAGTGCGGGATCGTACGGGGCGGCGGCGGGAGGCGGGGAAGCGGGACTCGAAGAATCGGCGGATTCACGGCGCGCAGCGGAGGATTCGCGGCTCGCCGCCGCGCCCTTCGCCTGGTGCCTGGTGCCCGGGTGCCCGGCGCCCGGATGCCCGTGAGCGGGATCGCGCAGCGCTGCGTCGATGGCTGCGACGGCAGCAGCAGCGGGTGTCACCGCGGCCGGCACATCCGCCAGTGCCTCGGCGCCGAACGACGCCAGCGCCAGCTCGCGTTCGAGCGGCGTCAGATCGCTGGCGCGGATCTCTTCGAGTGTCGGCTTCACCATGTGCTCACCTTGCCGAGTGCGGCGGCGACGCGCTCCCAGCGCGTGTCGATACCGGCGTCGACTTCACCGGTGCCGGCTTGCGCGCGGCAGCCACCGCGCTCGACCGACGGATCGGTACGCACGGTCCAGCCGCGCGTTTGCAGTTCTTCCATCAGATAGGCTTCGACGACCGGCAGGTCGGCGGGGCTGACGATCAGCGCCGGCGCGCCGACCAGCGCCGGTTCGGTGGCCAGCACCTCGCGGGCGGCGGCAATCAGCGCGGTCGGATCGTGCTGCACATGCTGGCGCACCACCTGTTGGGCGATGTCCAGCGCCAATGCGACCAGCGTCTCGGAGATCGCGCCTTGCGTGCCGTCGAGTGCTGCCTTGAAGGTTTCGGCCAGCGCGGCGAGGCGCGCCGCTTCTTCACGTGCTTCGCTCTGGCCTTGCTCGAAACCCTGTGCGTGGCCTTGCTCATAACCGGCCTGATAACCGAGCGCCTGCCCGGCCACGTGACCCGTCGCGATGCCCTGTGCATGCGCGGCGTCGCGCAGACGTTCGAGTTCGGCTTCGAACGCGCCGTCGTCGACTTCGGGTTCGGGCGGCGCCGGCGGCACCGGATCGAACGAGGCCATCTCCCAGCGCTGGTAGGCCGAGAGGCGCTCCTTCGCTGTGGAGTTCTGATCAGACATATGCATCTTCCGCCTTGCCGCCTAGAACGATCTGGCCGCTTTCCGCCAGATTGCGCACGATCTGCAGGATGCGGCGTTGCTGCGTCTCGACTTCGGAGACGCGGACCGGGCCGCGCGCATCGAGGTCTTCGGCGAGCAGTTCGGCAGCACGCTGCGACATGTTCGACAGGAACTTCTGGCGCAGCGCGGGCGGCGCGCCCTTCAGCGAGATGATCAACGCCTCGGACTCGACTTCCTTCAGCAACAGCTGGATCGCGCGGTCTTCCAGATCGAGCAGGTTCTCGAACACAAACATCTGATCAATGATCTTCTGCGCGAGTTCCGCGTCGTATTGACGAACATTCTCGATGACGCCTTCTTCATGGTTGCTCGACATGAAGTTGAGAATTTCAGCCGCCGTGCGGATGCCGCCCATCGGGCTGCGCTTCAGGTTGTCGCTGCCGGACAGGAGGCCCGTCAGCACGTCGTCGAGTTCGCGCAGCGCGGCCGGCTGGATGCCGTCGAGCGTGGCGATCCGCAGCAGCACGTCGTTACGCAGCCGCTCGGTGAAGCAGGCGACGATTTCCGAAGCCTGATCGCGGTCCAGGTGAACGAGGATGGTCGCGATGATCTGCGGGTGTTCGTTCTTGATGAGCTCGGCCACCGCCGCGGAGTCCATCCATTTGAGGCCTTCGATACCGCTGGTATCGCTGCCCTGCAGAATCCGGTCGATGATCGCGCCGGCCTTGTCGTCGCCGAGCGCCTTGGTCAGCACCGAACGGATGTAGTCGCTCGAATCGAGCGAGAGAGCGGTGTGCTTCTCGGCCTCGCGCACGAACTCCTGCAGGACCTCGTCGATCTGCTCGCGCGTGATGTTCTTCAGCGCGGCCATTGTCACGCCAATCTTCTGGACCTCACGCGGCCCGAGGAATTTGAACACCTGCGCGGCTTCTTCCTCGCCGATCGACATCAGCAGGAGCGCGCTCTTCATTACGCCTTCAGCGCTCATCGGACACCCAGTTTTTCACGACGGTTGCAACAATCTTCGGATCCTGGCGCGCGATGTTGCGCGCGAATTCCAGATTCCGTTCGTATTTGTGTTTCGAGTTTTCCAGCGCGAGCAATTCGTTGTCGCTTTCCAGTTCGGCGACGGTAGGCGCGCCCGCACGCTCGGCGGCGGGGATGCCGTCCAGCAGGACCGGCTCGTCCGGCGACGGCAGCGCTGCGGCGGCGACCGGCTCCGGCGACGGGAAAGCGCGGCGCAGCGCCGGCTTCACCATCACGAAGTAGAGGAACAGGGCGACTGCGCCGATGCCGAGGTAGGTCGCGATCTGCTTGGCGAGCGCGATCATGTCCGGCGTGCGCCACCACGGCAAGTCGGCGTCCGGGTCGATGTCGGCGGTGAACGGGCTGTTGACCACGTTGACCGAGTCGCCGCGCGCCTGATCGAAGCCCATCGCGTCCTTCACCAACTGGTTGACCTGCGCGAGCTTGTCGGCGGTGACCGGTTGCATCGTCGCGTGGCCCTTGGCGTCGACCACCCGCAGATAGTTGACCACCACCGCCACCGACAGGCGCTTGATGCCGCCCATCGGTTGTTCCAGATGCTGCACGGTCTTGTTGAGTTCGTAGTTGGTGGTCGAATCCTTGCGGTCGCTGACCGGCGTCGTGGTCACGCCGCTCGCGCCGTTGCCCGCCGTGATCGGTGCGGAGGCCGGTTGCGGCGGCTGGTTCGACAGCGCGCCCGGCACGCCCGAGGCCCCGGCTTGCGACATTTCGGTGGCGGTGCTCGTTTGCTGACTGCGGATCGCCGACTGTTGCGGGTTGCCGTTCGGACCGTAGTTTTCCGAGGTCTGCTCGGTGTGCGAGAAGTCGATATCGGCGCTGACCTGCGAGTGTGCGTTGCCGGAACCGAACAGCGGCGACAGGATCGCGTCGATGCGTTGCTGGGTGTTGCGCTCGATCTGCTGGCGGTACTTGAGTTGTGAGGCGTCCAGACCGCTGCCGGTGGACGGCTGCGTCAACAGGTTGCCGTCCTGGTCGAGGATGGTCACGCCCTTCACCGGCATATCCGGCACCGCCGAGGACACCATATGGGTGATCGCCAGCACCTGGCCTTCGTCGAGTGCGCGGCCCGGGTAGAGGTTGACCAGCACGGAAGCCGACGGCGCTTCCTTGTCGCGCACGAACACGGAAGGCTTCGGAATGGCCAGATGCACGCGCGCCGACTTCACCGACGAAATCGACTCGATCGTGCGCTCGAGTTCACCTTCCAGCGCGCGCTGGTAATTGATCTGCTCGGCGAACTGGCTGATGCCGAACTTCTGGTTGTCCATCAGTTCGAAGCCGACCGAGCCGCTCTTGGGCAGACCTTGCGAAGCCAGACGCAGACGCATTTCATGCACCTGCTCGGCCGGCACGAGGATCGCACCACCGGCGTCGGAGAACTTATAGGGAATGTTGGCCGCCTGCAGCGCGGTGATGATGGCGCCGCCGTCGCGGTCCGACAGGTTGCTGTAGAGCACCTTGTAGTCCGGTGCGCGCGACCACAGGAACAGACCCGCGACGATGGCGACCAGCAGCGCGACCGCGAAAATCAGCGGGGCGCGCGGGTTGCCGCGCATTTGCGCGAGACCTGATAGACGCTGGCCGAAGTTGCCGCCCAGGTTGCTCCCAAGGCCGCCGAGGTCCGCGGCACCGCCGGCCTGGCCGGTGCCGGCAGCACCGGCGCCCGGCTGTGCGCCGGCGAGGCCCATGCGGGCGTCTGGGTTGATCAAAGAGTTGGCTGACGAATCCATGCGTCGGGTATCTCCGGGATGCCTTTGCGTTCTGCCGCTTGAGCGCGCCGAGGGTCGGCAGGCGTGCGGACAGAGACTTTCACCATTGAAATTATCCGCAGCGCGGCTCAACCCGATTGCTTGAATAGAGCCGGGTTTCCCCCCTAGTTTCGGGGCTTTCCCTGATGACCCACTGCTATGCTTTCGTTCAGATCGGTACGGTTTCCGGCATGCCGGTCGTCATTCCCTGGAGAGAACATGACTTTGCCCGTGAACGCGCTCTCGTCGGCGCTGCAACAGATGCAGTCGATGGCGGCGCAAGCGGCCGGCGGCAACACCCCGGTGGCCGAGCAGTCCGGCGCGGCGACGGCCGGCGGTTTCGCCTCGGCGCTGAAGGCCTCGTTGGACAAGATCAGCGGCGATCAGACCAAAGCGGCCGGCGAAGCGCAGGCGTTCGAACTCGGCGCGTCGAATGTCTCGCTGAACGACGTGATGGTCGACGGGCAGAAGGCCAACATCGGCTTCCAGTTCGGCCTGCAGGTGCGCAACAAGCTGGTGACGGCCTATAACGACATCATGCAGATGCAGGTGTAAGTGCGCCTCGGGCGACAGGGCTGTTCCGCCCGCCCGAACGCATGCGCCCGGATGCAACGCTGTGTGGCTTCACGACAGGACTGTCCGCCCGATGCGCCCTCGAGGCGCTTCGTGGCAGGCGGCCTTGCCACGCTCAGCGCGGTATCGCCCCTATCGGCCCCTTAATCCTCCTTACAACGGCCTAAAGCTTTCCCGCTGCCTATCCGATAACCAGATACAGGCAGAAATCCGGGTGCGGCAACGTGCACGGATGGGGTGCCGCGACCAACCGCAGTAGAAGAAAGGAGGAGCGCCGATGTTTTCCCCAGGACACTCTGGAGCCAATGCGTACGCGCGCGTCGGCGTCGAGACAGGGGTGATGGGCGCGAGTCCGCATCGTCTGATCGTGATGTTGTATCAGGGCGCCCGGCAGGCGATTGCGCAAGCGCGCATGCATGTGCAGCAAGGCAATGTGTCGGCGCGTGGTGAGGCGATCGGCAAGGCGATTCAGATCGTCGAAAGCGGGCTGCAACTGTCGCTGAACCTTGAGGTGGGCGGTGAGATTGCAGAGCGGTTGGACGCGCTATATAGCTATATGTCGCGCCGGCTGCTCGAAGCCAATATAAAACAGAGCGAGGCGATGCTGGTCGAAGTCGACGGCCTGCTGGCGACGCTCGAAGAGGCATGGATCGGGATTGCCCCGGAGATCGCGCGGATGGCAGCCCAGCCGGCCGCGGAAAGCATGAGATGACATCGAACGCAGAATATTTCGCCCGCTACGAGGCGATTGCAGCGATTTCCCGCCGCATGCTGACGGCTGCCCGGCGAGCCCTGTGGAACGATCTGGTCCACTTGCAGGAGGACTATCGGAAGCTGGTGGACGCGTTGAAAGACGCGGAAGCCGGCGTCAGACTGGACGATGCGGAGCGCCTGCGCAAATACGCGCTGATCCGTCAGATCCTGGCTGACGACGCTGCGATCCGCGATCTGGCGAATCCGCGCATGGCCAATCTGTCGGCGCTGTTCGCCGGACGGCCGACTCGTGTGCTCAAGGAACTGTACGGGGCGCGCTGAGTTTGCCCGCGAGCAAGGCGCTGCTTGAGTCCGCCTGACTGGATCTGAGCGCGTTGCTGTCAATGTGACCAAGGAATCGGTATGAACGGAATCGACGCGGTCGTCACTTCGCTGCTCGCGAACCGGGTCGACAGTCTGCTCAATCTCACGCCGGGTAGTGCGACCGCCTCGCAGACTGGCGCGGCGGGGGTCGATACCGAGGTTCTCAATACCACCCCTGTTGCGCCCCCCGCCACGCCGCCGGCTTCCGCGCAAACCGCGCTGTCCGCCGTCGCGCTCACGCTCAATGCGATCGTGAACTCTGGCGGCGAGGCAACCCCGGCGGTGCTCGGCCAGACGCCGATCTGGCCGGCCGCGCCGGCGCTCGACGTCGAAGCCGGCGGCTTTGCGCTGTTCGATACGGCTTCCACGCCTGCTGCTTCATCCGCGAATCCGAATACCGCCGCTACCATCGGTACGACGGCCACCGCCAATGTGGCGGCGGCTCAAGTGCCGGTCGCGGCACTTGCGGCCGCGCTCGAACAGACGGTCGGCGAAAGCGGCCTGTTCTACGAATCCCATCTCGCGCAATGGCTGGCCGGCCAGCGCCCGCCCGCCGCACTGGCCGGCGAGGCGCAAAACAAGCTGGTGGCCGCCGCCGCGCAAATGCCGCTCGACTGGGCGAGCGACGCCGATCCGGCTTCTCCCGCTAATGCGACAGGCCGGCCAGGCATGGGTGCGGCGTCCAACGGTCCGGCCAACGGCGCGCCGGATGGCAACGCGGCAGCCCGCGCGATGCCGTCGATCCAGACCGCGCAGGCCGCGCGCTTCGTGGCCGGCGAGGTGCTGGCGAGTTCTCTGTCCGACCTGAACGGCCAGCCGGCGCACTCGAGCGTGCACAGCGCCGCGGCGCAACTGGCCGACGACGGGTCGTCGCAAAACTCGCAATCGATGGCAGCCGCGGTTCATCCTGCGACCGTTCCTTTGGTGCGTCAGCAACTCGATCTGCTCGCCACCGGGCAGTTTCGCTGGACCGGTGAAGCATGGCCGGGCGCCAAACTCGACTGGACCATCGAGCAGGAAGGCGACGAATGGGATCGCAGCGGCGGCGGCACGGCGAGTGAGGACGGCCAGCCGTGGCGTACGCGGCTGACGCTGTCGCTGCCCACGCTCGGTACCGTCGATGCGGACCTGACGCTGACCGGCATGCGGCTGGTCGCGCGCGTGCAAGCGAGTCCGGCCGGTGCGGCCCGATTGGCGGCGCAGGGTGAGAACTTTCGGCAGCGGCTCGCGGCAGCGGGCATCGAACTGAACGGACTGACGATTCGCGAGATCGGCGGCGGCATGCCGGCTAGCGCGGCGGGGGCTGCGGGCGCGGCGGCGGCCGGGCAGGCAGCGGCCTCGGCTTATGCGCGTTCGGCGTCGGCTGCTGCGGCGGCCGCGGCGGCCGATAAAGCGCCGGCGGCGCGCCGCACAGCGCGTGTCGCCCGCCCGGGAGCTGCGCCGCCCGACGATTTCGATTGGGATATGTGATGAGCCGCAAACATCGCCGCAGCGCGGCCGCGCTCGTCTACGACGCACAAGGCAGCGATCCCGCACCACGCGTGATCGCCAAAGGCTACGGCATGCTGGCCGAGATGATTGTGCAGCGCGCCAAGGAAGCCGGGCTGTACGTGCACGAAGCGCCGGAAATGGTCTCGTTGCTGATGCAGGTCGACCTCGACACGCGGATTCCGCCGCAGCTTTATCAGGCGGTGGCCGAGTTGCTCGCTTGGCTGCATCGGCTGGAAAGCGGCGCGGAGCATGAGCCCGAAAGCGGCGTGGCCGCCGCGCAGGACGTCACGGATGTGGTCGCCACGGACATTGCGGACGTTTCCGGTGGGACGCCGAGGCGCTGAGTGGCGAACGCCCGCTGCTTAGCCCGCGGCCGTCGTCGCAGTACGCTGTTCTGCACGAGTTGCCCAGCCCACGGGTGCCCGCCGCGCGGATGGCCGCCCCACGGATGCCCGCCGCGTCAGAACCTCATCATCAGCTTCAGCAGCGCATTCACCCGCTTGCCGTACGGCGGCGAGATCCATCCGCGCGCGTTCAGGCGCGCCTGTGTCAGCACCGGCTTCATCTTCGAGAAGGTGACGAAGCCTTCGTAGCCGTGATACGCGCCCATCCCGCTCGCACCGACGCCGCCGAACGGCAGGCTTTCGCACGCCAGATGCATCAGCGTTTCGTTGATCGCCATGCCGCCCGCGATGGTGTCGCGCGTGACGCGGTCGATGGTCGCACTGTCGTCGGCATAGAGATACAGCGCGAGCGGGCGGGGACGCGTGTTGATCCACGAGATTGCGTCGTCGAGCGTGTCGTAGGGGACGATCGGCAGTAGCGGGCCGAAGATTTCCTCCTGCATCAGCGCGCTTTCATCCGGCGCATTCGTGACCGCGATCAGCGGGAAGCGGCGGCTTGCCTCGTCGGGTGTGCTGTCGGTGAGCGTGTGCAGTTGCGCGCCGGCGGCCTGCGCTTCGTCGGCGAGACGTTGCAGCCGAGTGAAATGCCGCTCCGAGATGATCGATGTGTAGTCGAGGTTACGCGCAAAGTCGGGATACATCGTCGCCATCCGCGCGCGTGCCCGTTCGATGAACGCCTGCTCCTTGCCGCGCGGCACCAGCACGTAGTCCGGCGCGACGCAGGTCTGGCCCGCGTTGAGCGTCTTGCCCGCGACGAGGTTATCCACCGCGTTGTCGAAGCGCGCGTGCTGACCGATGATGGCCGGCGACTTGCCGCCCAGTTCGAGCGTGACCGGCGTCAGATGTTCGGCGGCGGCGCGCATCACTTCATGGCCGACCTTGGTCGAGCCGGTGAACAACAGATGGTCGAACGGTTGCGCGCTGAACGCGGCGGCCAATCCAGCATCGCCGTTCACTACGGCGACGTGGTCGCGCGCGAAGGTCTGGCCGATCAACTGCTCGAATAGCGCCGAGGTGCGCGGCGTCAGCTCCGACATCTTGATGATGGCGCGGTTGCCGGCCGTCAGCGCACTGATCAGCGGGCCGACTGCGAGCAGCACCGGATAATTCCACGGCACGATGATGCCGACCACGCCGAGCGGCTGCGGCACCACTTTCGCGCGCGCCGGCATCAGCCATTTGTTGGTGCTGCGGCGTTGCGCTTTCATCCAGCGTTTGCCGTGTCTGAGCGCGGCGTCGATCTCACCCTTGATCAGCAGGAATTCGGCGAGCAGCACTTCCTGTTTCGCGCGATTGCCGAAGTCGGCGTTCATCGCGTCGGCGAGTGCGTCGCGGTTGTCGAGCATGACTTTGCGCAGCGCTTTCAGATGGCCGGCACGCGCTTCCCATGACGGATACGGCGCGCGCAAATACGCGTGGCGTTGATCGCGCAGCAGCGCTTCGAGCGCGACGACTTCTGGCAAATCGTTCTTCATGTGTGTCCACTCCCTGATGGATGACGTGCGCGTTGAGTCGCGCTTATTGGTGTGTTGTGCTGTTAAATGCCCGCTCGATGATCGCGGCGTGGTCGAACGTCGCCGGTAGCGTGCCGTACACCCGGCCGCTCTCGCCGCAGCCGTCGGCGAGACGCGTCGCGATGAAGGCATCGGCGACTTCCGGCGGCGCGTGCTTCACCAGCAAGGTGGCTTGTGCGATCAGCACGATCTGCTGCGCGATCCGTCGTGCGGAGGCTTCGCGATGTTCGGCGGGTCCGTTAAGCGTGGCGGCGAGCTTGCCGAGCGCGGCGCTCAAAGCCGGGTGCCCTTGTGCATCCGCTTGCCAGGCGGCGAATAGGGCCTGCGCGGCTTCGGGCTCGCGCTCCATGGCACGCAGCACGTCGAGGCACATCACGTTACCCGAGCCTTCCCAGATCGAATTGACGGGCGCTTCACGATAGAAGCGGGCCATCGGACCGGTTTCGACATAACCATTGCCGCCCCACACTTCCATCGCCTCGCCGGTGAATTCCAGCGCGCGCTTGCAGACCCAGTACTTCGCCGCCGGGGTGACGATCCGGCGCCACGCGCGCTCGGCGGGCGCAGCCGACGACGCATCGGCCGACGCTTCGAACGCGCGCGCGAGCCGCATGAACAGCACCGTTGCGGCTTCCGATTCCAGCGCCAGGTCGGCGAGCACATTGCGCATCAGCGGCTGATCGGCCAGTTGCCGGCCGAAGGCGCTGCGGTTTCGGGCATGGTGGATTGCCTGCACCAGCGCCGCACGCATCAGGGCCGCGCTGCCGATCACGCAATCGAGCCGCGTGTAGTTCGCCATTTCGATGATGGTCGGCACGCCGCGGCCTTCGTCGCCGATCATGATGCCGAACGCGTCGAAGAATTCGACTTCGCTGCTCGCATTCGAGCGGTTGCCGAGCTTGTCTTTCAGACGCTGGATCTGCACGGCGTTCTTGCTGCCGTCCGGTGCGAAACGCGGCACGTAGAAGCACGACAGGCCTTCGTGATCGTCGGTGCGGGCCAGCACCAGATGCGCGTCACATTGCGGCGCGGAGAAAAACCATTTGTGGCCGACAAGGCGATATTCAGCGCCACGGCCGCTTCCGCGCGTGGCATAGGCACGCGTCTGGTTGCTGCGCACGTCCGAGCCGCCTTGTTTTTCGGTCATACCCATACCGATCATCGCCGAGGTTTTTTGCGTGAGCGGGAGGTCGCGTGGATCGTGTTCGCGGGCGTAGAGCTTGTCGCGCAGCGTCTCGAACAACGCGGGTTCGCGTTGCAGCACCGGGATGCTCGCGAAGGTCATCGTCAGCGGGCAGAGGGAGCCGGATTCGAGTTGCGCATGCAGGAAGTAGCCGGCGCAACGCGCGACCATCGCGCCGCGTTGCGGATCCGAAAACGGCAACGCGTGCAGGCCTTCGCGGCGCAACAGCCCCAGCAGCGTATGCCACGAAGGATGAAACTCGAGCGCGTCGATGCGTTCGCCGCGCGGGCTGTGCGTGATCAATTCGGGCGTATGGCGGTTCGCCAGTTCGGCGAGCGCGAGTGTCTCCGGCGTGGTGAGCGCCGCACCGTGCCGCAGCAGCGCCTCGCGATGCCACGCGGCCCCTTCGCGTTCGAGCGCGGCGGACAACGCCACGTCGCTCGAAAACAGGTTGTAATCCGCTAGCGGAGGCGCCTGATTTGTCACGTCGTGAGTGTGGCCGATGCTGTGCCGTTCCATCTGCTGTCTCCGTTCACCGGATGCGCGCCGTCGCTGATCGACGGTGTGCTGTTTTATCGTGGCGTGTCGTGCCGCACGCTCTGAGGACGGCGCGCGGGGCGCCGTGTTTGAATGCCCTGCGCGGCGGCCTGACGGGCGCACGCGCGTCTTTCATCATAGGGTCGCGGGAGGGCTTTCGTTTAGAGGGATCGCTCTGACACGAACCCGCCGTCGCAACCGAACGCTCCCTACAATGCCGATAAAACGCACGTAGACAAGTGTGTACTAGACAGGGTCCGCGAGCAACGCGGGCCCAATTGGAGGAGCGGATGCAATACGACTACATCATCGTCGGTGCGGGCTCAGGCGGCTGTTCGCTCGCGAGCCGTCTGGCGGATAGCTGCCCGGACGCCACGATTGCCCTGATCGAAGCCGGTCCGCATACGGACCGCAATCTGTTCGTGAACATGCCGGTGGGCGTGGCGGCCGTCGTGCCGCACAAACTCAAGACCAACTACGGCTATCTGACGACGCCCCAGCCGGGGCTCGGTGGACGCCAGGGCTATCAGCCACGCGGGCGGGGCTTCGGCGGATCGAGCGCGATCAACGCGATGATCTATACGCGCGGCCATCCGCTCGATTACGACGAATGGGCGCAGCTCGGCTGCGAAGGCTGGTCATGGGCCGACGTGCTGCCGCATTTTCGCCGCGCGGAAGGCAACGAACGCGGCGCCGATGCATGGCATGGCGCGGACGGCCCGCTGACGGTGTCCGATCTGCGCTATCGCAATCCGTTTTCGAAGCGTTTCGTGCAGGCCGCGACCGAAGCCGGTTACAAATCGAACAGCGATTTCAACGGCGCCGACCAGGAAGGCATCGGCTTCTATCAGGTGACGCAGCGCGACGGACGGCGCTGCAGTGTCGCGCGCGCTTATATCTACGACCGCGAGCGCCCCAATCTCCATACGATCGCCGATGCGACGGTGCTGCGCGTGACCTTCGACGGCAAGCGCGCGAGCGGCGTCGAGATCGTGCGCGGCGGCCGTACCGAAACGCTGGAAGCGCGTGCCGAAGTGGTGCTGGCAGCGGGCGCGTTCAATTCGCCGCAACTGCTGATGTGCTCGGGCATCGGGCCGGCCGCGCATCTGCAGTCGCTCGGCATCGCCGTGCTGCACGATGCCCCCGAGGTCGGCCAGAACCTGATCGACCACGTCGACTTCACGATCAACAAACGGGTGTCGTCGATCGAGCCGACCGGCTTTTCGATTCGCGGCATTGCGCGGATGCTGCCGCAGTTCGTGACCTTCATGCGACATGGGAAGGGCATGCTGTCGAGCAATGTCGCCGAAGCGGGCGGGTTTCTGAGGAGCCGGCCGACGCTCGATCGCCCGGACCTGCAACTGCATTTCTGCGCGGCGATTGTCGACGACCACAACCGCCATATGCACTGGGGCCACGGTTATTCGCTGCACGTGTGCGTGCTGCGGCCACATAGCCGCGGCACGGTGACGCTTGCGAGCGCCGACGCGCGTACCGCACCGGTGATCGATCCGCGTTTTTTCAGCGACTCGCGCGATCTCGACCTGCTGGTGGAAGGCGCGCAGATGGCGCGGCGCATTCTCGACGCGCCGTCGCTGGCGCTGCATGGCGGCAAGGAGCTGTACACCCATGCCGGCCAGACCGAGGAGGAGTTGCGCCGGACCATCGCCGAGCATGCCGACACGATCTATCACCCGGTGGCAACCTGCCGGATGGGCGGCGATGCGCAATCGGTGGTCGATCCGCAGTTGCGGGTGCGCGGCGTGACGGGGTTGCGGATCGTCGATGCTTCCGTGATGCCGACGCTGATCGGCGGCAACACGAATTCGCCGACGGTGATGATCGGCGAGCGCGCGGCCGAACTGATCGCGGCGACCCGGTTCGAGGGGCAAACGGTGCCGGCGATGAAGTCGACGGGCGTCACCGGCGTGGCGGCTTGAGAGAGCAGCAATATTCTTAATCTTGGTCGCAAATATAAGAATATTTAGGCGAACGTCGGTTAATTCGTCATAAATTGTGCCGTTTCGTTTATGAGATTTCCCCAAACCTATAATCGCGCCGCGAAAAAGAGCGCGTCAGGTGACGCGTTCGGGAAATCAAGGAAGCGAAGCGATGAGTATCAATGTGATTCAGCTGATTCAGTCCGCGTTGACGGACGGCGTCGTGCGACAGATGGCGGCCCGCTTCGGGCTGCCGCCGGACGCGACCCAGAAGGTGCTTGCAACAACCGGGCCGGCGCTGGTCGCCGGTCTGATGCAGAAGGGCGCAACGCTCGACGGCGCGCGTTCGCTGTTCGCAACGATCCTCTCGCCTGAGGTGAACGGCCACATCGCCGAGCAGTTGCCGCAACTGCTCGGCAGCACCACCGGGGTGAGCCAGTTGGAAGGTGTGGGGCGGCAGTTGCTCGAGCGCGCATTCGATCGCCGCGTCGATACGCTCAGCGACGAGGTCGCCACTCAAACCGGCGTCCCGGCGCATGCGACGCACGCCATGACGGGTATCGTCGGCGCAACGCTGCTGGGCCTGCTGAAGCGGCATTTTCTCGAAGGTCAGGGTAACGTCGGCCAGTTGCCAACGCTGCTGGGCCATCAGTTGCCGGCCATTGCGCCGTATCTGAACGACCGTCTGATGGCCGGGCTTGGCCTGACTGGACTCGGCGCGTTCACCGGCAATATTCTGTCGCAGCTTAAGGCGGTCTCGGCGCACATCGACCATCCGACGCCTGCCGCCAAGCCGGTGGCCGAAGCGATGTCGAGCATCCGCGTGCCAACCGACGCGGTGGTGCGCGAAGAGCGCCGTTCGCGCAAGTGGCTGTGGTGGCTGCTCGCGGCGATTGCTGCGGTGCTGGCTTTCCTGTTCCTGCGCGGTTGCCATAGCGAGCAACGAGACGAACAAAGCAGCGAGCGCAGTAGCGCCGGAGCCGCGGCAACGGCGCAGCCGGCGTCCGCATCGGCTGAGGGCTCGGCCGCCGCGGCTGCAACGCCTGCCGCTGTAGCTGCAAGCGCCGCCAGCGAAGCGCAGCAACCTGCCGCCGCGCCCGCGCCGACCAAAGACAGTCAGCTCAGCTTCACCGTCGACGCCGCCGGCAAACCGACGCTTACGGCCACGGTTGGCAGCGAAGCCGAAAAGACCCATCTGATCGACGCGCTGACAAAGCATTTCGGCGCTGACCGTTTCGTCGCGAACGTCACGGTCGATCAGGACACCAAGCAGGCCGACTGGCTCGTTCATCTGGACGGCCTGCTGCCGCTGATGGCATTGCCGGGCGCCGAGGTGAAAGTGGATGGCGCGCACGTCGAACTGAGCGGCAGCGCGGCAAACGCGAAGCTCGGCTGGCTCGATAAACTCAAATCGCTGTTCGGCGCCTCGTATCAGATCGGTTCGTTCAACGTCGAACAGGCGGTCGCGAACGCAACCGAAAACTTCCGCGGCGCGATCAAGGGCCTCCTCGCGCCGGACAGCTCGTGCGTAACAGCGGACGTGGTCAAGGTGTTGAACCTGCAGGTGATCAACTTCGCAAGCGCCGGTGCTCGCGTGCCGGCCTCGGCGCTGGAAGATCTGAACCAGTCGGCGCAAGTGTTGAATGCCTGCGCGCGTAACGGCAAGACGGCCAAGCTCGAAGTGGCCGGCTATTCGGACAATGTCGGTGGTGCGCAAGCCAATCTGCAACTGTCGAAGAAGCGCGCCGAAGCGGTTCGCGCGTATCTCGTGAAGACGGGTGTGCCGGCGGATTCGCTGGTCGCGCAAGGTTATGGCGATGCGCGTCCGGTCGCGAGCAACGACACGGCGAGCGGCCGTTTTGCCAACCGCCGCATCGAGTTTGTCGCGCAGCAGTAATGACGGCGCTGACTGAGCCTTGAAGATAAGTCTCTGAGATGCGCCCGTCGCGATAGGCTTCCGAGGTGGTGCTTGGAGATAAGTCTTCGAGGTCAGCCGTGTCTTGAAGACATGCCGCCCGGTTCGCGCCGGGGGGCATGTTGTCATTCGGCCGGCCGCGTATGCGGCGGTGTCTTAGCGGGCGCCGTGATGCCGGTCATACCGATGCCCGGCCCCACCATGAAATCGTCGCCGGCCTGGCCTGGCAGCGTCTCGCGCGCTACCTCCAGCCATGCGCGCGCCGCGTGTGACAGATAGCCGTTGCGGCGCCAGCCAATCGCCACTTCCCATGGAATCTCCGGTGCCACTACGGGGCGGCAGGTGAACTGCGCCGCGTCGAGCCGTCGGCAATACGGCGCAGGCAACAGCGCGATACCGACCCCGGCCAGCACTAACGCCGCCATGAAATCCCAGTGCCCGCTGCGCCCGACGATGGTCGGCGCAAAGCCGGCGGTCCGGCACGCGTTCAGCACGACGTCGTTGAGCGCGAGGCTCTCGCCATAGAACACGAACTGCTCGTTGGCGAGCTCGGCGAGCGGCACTTCGTGCAGATCGTCCCAGCGCGAGCCGGTGCGCGCGACCAGCCACAGCAATTGCCGGGTCATCGGCAACACCTCGATGTTCTCCGGGTCGACCGGTTGTAACACGCCACCTAACTCCAGTTCGCCGTGGATCAGCGCGGTCTCGATCGCGCGTGAACCCTGCTCGAACAGCTTCAGCTCAATTTTCGGATAGCGCTGGCGGAAGGCGGCGATGGCGGGTGTGAACAGCGAGCCGCCCATTGGCGGAATGCCGATGGTCAACTCGCCGCGGCCGAGCGTATCGAGGTCATTCAACTCGGCCTGCAACTGCGCGTGCGCGGCCAGAACGTCCTGACCGCGCTGATAGACGATCCGGCCGGCGTCGGTCAGCACCATTTGGCGCCCATCGCGTAGCAGCAACGGCGAGCCGATTTCGTCCTCCAGCGACTTGACCATCTTGCTGATGGTCGGCTGCGTGACGAACATCTGCTCGGCGGCGACGGTGAAGCTCTGTTGACGGACCACTTCGACGAAATACCGCAGCGCTCGTAGTTCCACGATCTCAGGCTCCAGAATTCCAATTTGGAATGATCCGAGCGATTGTAAGTCATCGTATTTATGTTGCGGGGTAAGCTGATGGCGACGCTTCGTGTCGGCGCCGTTTGCGCGCAGTGCGTTGGCCGGTGCGGTCGCGCACGTCGCTTTTCCAGGATGGACCTGACGGGAAGCGGGCTACCATCGACGGTTCTCTATCGTTCGGCCCGCAGCGCCTGTTTCAATCCATGAAGCCCATCTCGATCATCATTCCCTGCTACAACGGCGCGGCGACGCTCGCCCGTGCGCTCAAAAGTTGCCTGATTCAGCCGGAAGCCGCGCAGATTGTCGTGGTGGACGACGGCTCGACTGATGGATCTACCGACCTGGTCGCACACTACGGACGTCTCGACCCACGCGTGTGCTTGCTGCAGATGCCGTACAACGGCGGCCCGGCTCGGGCGCGCAACTGGGGCGCGATGCATGCAGCTTACGGTCTGCTCGCCTTCCTCGACGCCGACGACGAATACCTGCCCGGCGCGCTAGCCGCCGCGAGCGCGTTTCTCACGCAGAACCCGAATGAAGTGTCCGTGCGGCTCGACGTCGACTACACGGATTTTCCGGTCGAGCTCACCAACCATCCCGACTTCGGCAAGCACGCCGCAACGCTCAGCAACACGGTGCCGAGCAGCCTGATCATCCGCCGCGCAGCGTATGCCGCGCTCGGCGGCTTTCCGATGGACAACGCGTTTCGTCGCATCGGTGGCGAAGATGGCGCGTTTTCGTGGGCCTTGCGTGACATTTTCGGCAACCGGCGCCTGGATGACGCGAAACGCGTGCGCATGCACTATCACGCGGGCATTCACGCCGAACGCTATTTCCGCATCGTTCTTGGTTTGCAGACACCGGATCCTGCCGACGTGGCCGATGCATTCCGCTTTTCGAGGCAGTTTCTCGAATCCGCGCGCGCGGGCATCGAGCAGTTGCGCACGGCAAGCGTCGCTGCCGGGGCGGCCGCCTCTGCTCCCCCGAATCACGCTGCGTAGATTCCAAACACCGACGTGGCTCGAGCGCAGGGCCGAGGCGCGCTGCGCCCGGCCAGCACCGCCTGCCGCCAAACACCCTGGAGTCACAAAAAGCTCCAACTCCGCCAGTCCAGCCTCACCCCGAAGCCATCTCGATTTGCTACAATCGCCGTTCGTCTTCGAGGAGCGTTGCGACGGGTACCGCGAATCAGCATATTCGCCGGCCGCCCGCCAGGCTCGGAGGCTTCAATCGGAGGGCCAGGATGCGCATTGCGCTCCCATCCACCGCATCGAACCGCGCTCACGTCAAATTTCTAGTCAATTCTTTAGAAAGGAGGGCGTGATGAACGCCGCAGTTCTCGATTCAAAGCAAGATTTTCTCGTCGCCGATATGTCGCTTGCAGCCTGGGGCCGCAAGGAACTGAATATCGCTGAAACCGAAATGCCCGGCCTCATGCAGACGCGCGAGGAATACAAGAGCTCGCAGCCGCTGAAGGGTGCGCGCGTCGCGGGTTCGCTGCACATGACGATTCAAACCGGCGTGCTGATCGAAACCTTGACGGCACTCGGCGCGGACGTGCGCTGGGCATCGTGCAATATCTTCTCGACGCAGGATCATGCAGCCGCCGCGATTGCGCAAGGCGGCGTGCCGGTGTTCGCATTCAAGGGCGAATCGCTCGACGAATACTGGGAATTCTCACACCGCATTTTCGAATGGCCGAATGGCGAATTCGCCAACATGATCCTCGACGACGGCGGCGACGCCACGTTGCTGCTGATCCTCGGCTCGAAGGCTGAGAAAGACCGTTCGGTGATCTCGAAGCCGGAAAACGAAGAAGAAGTCGCGCTGTACAAGTCGATCGCCAAGCATCTCGACGCCGATCCGGTGTGGTACTCCACGCGTCTCGCGCACATCCAGGGCGTGACCGAAGAAACCACGACCGGCGTGCACCGTCTGTACCAGATGGAAAAGGAAGGGCGCCTGCCGTTCCCGGCCATCAACGTGAACGATTCGGTCACGAAGTCGAAATTCGACAACCTGTATGGCTGCCGCGAATCGCTGGTCGACGGTATCAAGCGCGCAACCGACGTGATGATCGCGGGCAAGATCGCGGTCGTGGCGGGTTACGGCGACGTGGGCAAGGGTTGCGCGCAATCGCTGCGCGGTCTGGGCGCGACGGTGTGGGTCACGGAAATCGATCCGATCTGCGCGTTGCAGGCAGCGATGGAAGGCTATCGCGTCGTGACGATGGAATATGCGGCGGACAAGGCCGACATCTTCGTGACGGCGACCGGCAACTTCCACGTGATCGGCCACGATCATATGGCTGCCATGCGCAACAACGCGATTGTCTGCAACATCGGTCACTTCGATTCGGAAATCGACGTTGCATCGACGCGCAAGTACCAGTGGGAAAACATCAAGCCGCAAGTCGACCACATCATTTTCCCGGACGGCAAGCGCGTCATCCTGCTGGCTGAAGGGCGTCTGGTGAATCTGGGTTGCGCAACGGGCCATCCGTCGTTCGTGATGTCGGCATCGTTCACGAATCAGACGATCGCGCAGATCGAGTTGTTCGTGCACGGCGACAAGTACGAAAACAAGGTCTATGTGTTGCCGAAGCACCTTGATGAAAAGGTCGCGCGTCTGCATCTGGGGCGTATCGGTGCGGAACTGACGGTGCTGTCGGACTATCAGGCGAGCTATATCAGCGTCGACAAGAACGGTCCGTTCAAGCCGAACCACTACCGCTACTAAGCAACCGCTTCCAAGTAGCATCAAGCACGCGGGCGGTTTCAAAGCATGACAGTTTGACGACAAGGCGGCGCGCAAGGCGCCGCTTTGTTCACCATGCCCGCCTCGTCCCGCGCTTTTTCCCGTGATCGGACACCCTGCCAAAGGAGCTCTACATGACCGTGCTGCTGACCTGGCTGATCAACGCGCTTGCGCTCCTGATCATCACCTACCTCGTACCGTCGATTCATATCCGGAGTTTCGGCACCGCCCTGATCGTCGCGGTGGTGCTCGGATTGATCAATACGATCCTGCGTCCGGTGCTGATCCTGTTGACGCTGCCCGTCACGATCGTCACGCTCGGACTCTTCATTCTGGTGGTCAATGCGCTGTGCTTCTGGCTGTGCGCGTCGCTGCTGAAGGGATTTGAAGTGTCGGGTTTCTGGTCGGCGTTCTTCGGCTCGATTCTGTACAGCATCGTTTCGTGGCTGCTGTCCGCGCTTATTTTCGGCAACCGCAGTATCGGTTGATCTACTGAATCATGAACCCGATCGAACTTTCATTCGAATTCTTCCCGCCGAAAACGCAGGAAGGCGTCGACAAGCTGCGCGCCACCCGCACGCAGCTCGCCTCGCTCAAGCCCAAGTTCGTGTCCGTCACGTTCGGCGCTGGCGGCTCGACGCAACAGGGCACGCTCGACACCGTCGTCGAAATGGCGAAGGAGGGGCTCGAAGCGGCGCCCCACGTATCGTGCATCGGCTCCTCGAAAGAGAGCCTGCGCGCGATCCTCAACGAGTACCGCGCGCATGGCATCCGCCATATCGTCGCGCTGCGCGGCGATCTGCCGTCCGGCATGGGCGCAGTGGGTGAGCTGCGTTACGCGTCGGAACTGGTGGGCTTTATCCGCGCCGAATTCGGCGACTGGTTCTGGATCGAGGTGGCCGGCTATCCGGAGTACCACCCGCAGTCGCGCTCGCCGCGTCACGATCTGGAAAACTTCGCCCACAAGGTGAAGGCCGGCGCCAATTCGGCGATCACGCAGTACTTCTTCAACGCGGACGCGTACTTCCGTTTCGTCGACGACGCGAGGAAGCTCGGCGTGGACGTGCCTATCGTGCCGGGCATCATGCCGATTACGAACTTCTCGCAGCTGATGCGTTTCTCGGAGATGTGCGGCGCGGAAGTGCCGCGTTGGATCGCGCGCCGTCTGGAAAGCTTCGGCGACGACCGCGAGTCGATTCGCGCGTTTGGGCTGGACGTGGTGACGGACCTGTGCGGGCGTCTCATCGACGCGAAGGTGCCGGGCCTGCACTTCTACACGCTCAATGGCGCCGCGGCGACCAAGGCGATCTGCGAACGGCTGGGCGCTTAAGCGCTGAGTAGCCTCTGTAAAAAACCGCGCGGCGTATCCGGCCGCGCGGTTTTTTTCGCCGGAAATCGGGTGGTTGGTCAGCCCGGGAGTCTTGTTCCGGCACGTCTGCGCCTGAATCGTGCGTCTAGGCCCGTTGCGGCTTGACGTCTCGTATCCGATATCGTGCGCAGAAAATCCAGCCTAGGAAGTCAACGCGTCAGGCTGCCGATGCTGCAGCGCAGCAATTCCTCGCATCCAGTCTTTACCGGTGGGGTGTAAGCCCGCATTGAACCCGATTTTTGCGCTGTCTATGATCGAAGCGCAGCTGACTTGGCTGCTGTGCGGAGAACGTGATGACAGTATCCCGATTGCTGTTTGCAGTTCGCCATACCTGCCTGCCAGTCTTGAGCGCCTGCGCGGTGCTGGCTGCCGGCCTCGCGCCCGCCGCAGCCGGCGCGGCCGCCTTGCCCGACAAAACCCTCGTGTTCTGCTCCGAAGGCAGTCCAGCGGGCTTCGACACCGCCCAGTTCACCACCAGCGTGGAATTCACCGCCGGCTCGTACACGGTCTATAACCGGCTGATCGAGTTCGCGCACGGCAGTACCGATATCGAGCCTGGCCTTGCCGAGAAATGGGACGTGTCGCAGGACGGCCTGACCTACACTTTCCATCTGCGGCACGGCGTGAAGTTCCAGACCACCTCGTTCTTCAAGCCCACTCGCGAATTCAACGCTGACGACGTCGTCTTTACTTATCAGCGGATGCTCGATCCGGAACAGCCGTTCCGCAAAGCCTACGCAGTGCCGTTTCCGTATTTCACCGACCTTGGCCTCGCGAAGAACATCACCAAGGTCGAGAAGCTCGATCCGTATACGGTGCGTTTCACGCTGAAGGAAGTCGATGCGCCGTTTTTGCAGCAGATCGCAATGCCGTTTGCGTCGATTTTGTCGGCTGAATACGCCGATCAGTTACTGAAAGCAGGTAAAGCGTCCGATATCAATCTATATCCGGTCGGTACCGGTCCATTCATTTTCCGCAGCTATACGAAGGACGATTCAATTCGGTTTGACGGCAATCCCGATTACTGGAAACCGGGCGTCGTCAAAGTCAGCAAGCTGATATTCGCGATTACCGTCGACCCGGCCGTGCGGCTGCAAAAATTGAAGCGCGGCGAGTGCCAGGTGATGTCGTATCCGCGTCCCGGCGATATTCCAGCGGTTAAAGCCGATGCATCGCTCGCCATTCCGAGTCAGGTCGGTTTCAATCTCGGCTATATCGCGTACAACAACACCAAGAAGCCGCTCGACAATCTGATGGTGCGCCGCGCGCTCGATATGTCGATCAACAAGAAAGCGATTATCGAATCGGTGTATCAGGGCGCCGGCCAGGCGGCGACCAATCCGATGCCGCCGACGCAATGGGGCTACGACAAGAATCTGAAGGACGCCCCGTACGACGTCGACAAAGCGAAAGCGCTCCTCAAGGAGGCGGGCTACCCCGACGGCTTCGATCTGACGCTGTGGGCCATGCCGGTTCAGCGGCCTTACAACCCGAACGCGCGTCTGATGGCGGAAATGCTGCAGGCGGATTGGGCGAAGATCGGCGTCAAGGTGAAGATCGCTACTTACGAATGGGGTGAATATATTCGCCGCGGTCATTCGGGCGAGCATGAGGCAATGCTGATCGGCTGGACCGGCGACTATGGCGACCCGGATAACTGGTTGGGCGTATTGCTCGGCTGCGACGCAGTGAACGGCAGTAATTTTTCCAAATGGTGCTACAAGCCTTACGACGATCTGATCCGGAAGGGTCGCAGCACGACCGATCTTGCCGAGCGCACCAAAGCTTATACGGAAGCCCAGGAAATCTTCAAAGACCAGGTGCCGTTCACGCCAATCGCCCATTCCACGGTGTATCAGCCCATCAGCAAGAACGTCACGGGCTTCAAGATCGACCCGTTCGGCCCGACGCAATTCATGAACGTCGGCCTGAAATAAGAGCAGGCGGCGGTTTTCCGGCCGAGCCCGCCTCGCCTCGCAACAGCCGTACGCTCCAGCCAGCGCCGGCGTACGGCCGCCCACATGCCCTAACTGTTTCCGATCGTCAACAGGGGTATTTTCCTCCGCTTGTTGCTGTGAGCCAAGCTCAAGTAAGATCGCGCTACGCCGGCGGGAGCCGGCCCCGAACCTGGAGGAAACATGAAGCAAAACAACCTGTTGCGCGCCGCGCGTGTTACGACGCTCGTCGCTGCTGCAGCGGCATCGATGCTGGGCGCTACGAGCGCGCATGCCGAGATTCCGAACAAAACACTCGTTTACTGCTCAGAAGGCAGCCCTGCGGGTTTCGATCCGGCCCAGTACACCACGGGTGTCGACTTCACGGCCAACACGTTCACCGTTTATAACCGCCTCGTCGAGTTCGAACGCGGCGGCACGAAAGTCGAGCCTGGCCTGGCAGAAAAGTGGGATGTCTCGCCGGACGGCAAAACCTACACGTTCCATCTGCGCCACGGCGTGAAGTTCCAGACCACGTCGTTTTTCAAGCCGACGCGCGAATTCAACGCGGACGACGTCGTGTTCACGTTCCAGCGCATGCTGGACACGAACCAGCCGTTCCGTAAGGCGTACCCGGTCCAGTTCCCGTACTTCACGGACATGGGCCTCGACAAGCTGATCACCAGCGTCGAAAAGGTCGATCCGTACACGGTCAAGTTCACGCTGAAGGAAGTCAACGCGCCGTTCATCCAGAATCTGGCGATGGAATACGCGTCGATCCTCTCGGGTGAATACGCAGACCAGTTGCTGAAGGCCGGCAAGGCGGCCGACATCAACCAGAACCCGGTCGGCACGGGCCCGTTCATTTTCCGCAGCTATACGAAGGACGCGACGATCCGCTTCGACGGCAATCCGGATTACTGGAAGCCGAACGAGGTGAAGATCTCGAAGCTGATCTTCTCGATCACGCCGGACGCCGGCGTGCGCGTGCAGAAGATCAAGCGCGACGAATGCCAGGTGATGAGCTATCCGCGTCCGGCCGACATCGCGCCGCTGAAGGCTGAAGCGAACATCGCGATGCCGTCGCAGCCGGGCTTCAACCTCGGCTACCTCGCATACAACGTGTCGCACAAGCCGGTCGACAAGCTCGAAGTGCGTCAGGCGCTCGACATGGCGATCAACAAGAAGGCGATCATCGAGTCGGTGTATCAAGGCGCAGGCCAGGCCGCGACGAACCCGATGCCGCCGACCCAATGGTCGTACGACAAGAACCTGAAGAGCGCCGCGTACGATACGGACAAGGCCAAGGCACTGCTGGCGAAGGCCGGTTATCCGAACGGCTTCGACATCACGCTGTGGGCGATGCCGGTGCAACGCGCGTACAACCCGAACGCCCGTCTGATGGCGGAAATGATCCAGGCCGACTGGGCCAAGATCGGCGTGAAGGCGAAGATCGTCACGTATGAATGGGGCGAGTACATCAAACGCGCGCACGCAGGTGAAGACGACACGATGCTGATCGGCTGGACCGGCGACAACGGCGATCCGGACAACTGGCTCGGCACGCTGCTCGGCTGCGAAGCGGTGAACGGCAACAACTTCTCGAAGTGGTGCTACAAGCCGTTCGAGGATCTGGTCCAGAAGGGTCGCGAGTCGTCCGATCAGGGCGCGCGCACGACGGCGTACACGCAGGCGCAGCAGATTTTCGCGCAGCAACTGCCGTTCTCGCCGATCGCTCACTCGACCGTGTACCAGCCTGTCAGCAAGAAGGTGGTCGACATGCGTATCGAGCCGCTCGGTTATGCGCGCTTCGACGGCGTCAGCGTCAAGTAACAGTTATACAGTCAAGCTTACGCAGTAGCTTTTCGCACGGTTAGAAAACTGGTCGAAATGGTCCGGCGGCCGGGGTCACAAGCCCTCGTCGCCGGTTGCGTTTTTTCTTCATCAAGACCATAGGGACGAACCATGTTCCGCTTTGTTTTGCGCCGCATCGGCATGGTGATACCGACGTTCATCGGCATCACGATCCTCGCGTTTGCGCTGATTCACCTGATACCGGGCGACCCCATCGAAGTGATGATGGGCGAGCGCGGCGTCGATCCCGCCATGCATGCCGCCGCGATGCATCGCCTCGGGCTCGACGAGTCCTTGCCGATTCAATACGTTCACTACATCGGTCGCGCCATGCACGGCGACCTCGGCACCTCGATCATCACCAATACCAGCGTGATGGGCGAATTCCTCGCACGTTTTCCCGCTACCGTCGAACTGTCGATCTGCGCGATGCTGTTCGCGTTGATCGTCGGCTTGCCCTCGGGCGTGTTCGCGGCGCTCAGGCGCGGCACGGTGGTCGATCACGGCGTGATGGGCACGGCGCTCACCGGCTACTCGATGCCGATCTTCTGGTGGGGCTTGATCCTCATCATGTTCTTTTCCGTCGACCTTGGCTGGACGCCGGTGTCGGGCCGCATCGCGGTCGAATACGACATTCCGCACGTGACCGGCTTCATGCTGATCGACGCGTTGATGTCCACCGACGAAGGCGCGTTCAAATCCGCGGTCAGTCATCTGATTTTGCCGGCCATTGTGCTCGGCACGATTCCGCTGGCGGTCGTCGCGCGGATGACACGTTCGTCGATGCTCGAAGTGCTGCGCGAAGACTACATTCGTACTGCGCGTGCGAAGGGTTTGTCGCCTGGTCGCGTGATCGTCGTGCATGCATTGCGTAATGCGCTGATTCCGGTCGTGACCGTGATCGGCCTGCAGGTCGGCACCTTGCTCGCAGGCGCCGTGCTGACAGAGACACTGTTTTCGTGGCCGGGTATCGGCAAGTGGCTGATCGACGCGATCGGCCGGCGCGACTATCCGGTGGTGCAGGGCGGTATCCTGATGATCGCTACGCTGGTGATCGTTGTGAACCTCGTCGTCGATCTGTTGTACGGCGTGCTGAATCCGCGCATTCGCCATACGAGGTAACCTGACCATGGCAGACATACAAAATACAGTCCCCACAGCGGTGACGCCGCCCAGCGGCCGCGCCATCGCCGCCCGCGAATTCTGGGCGAATTTCTCGCGTAACCGTGGTGCGGTCGCCGCCGGCGTCATCGTGCTGGTGTTGATCTTCATCGCAATCTTCGCACCCTTGATCGCGCCGCATAGCCCGATCGAGCAGTATCGCGACTCCGTGAAAATCCCGCCCGCCTGGCTCGACGGCGGTAACTGGAAGTTCGTTCTCGGCACCGACGAAGCAGGCCGCGACATCCTCTCGCGTCTGATGTATGGCGCGCGGCTGTCGTTCTGGATCGGCTTTGTCTCGGTGGTGCTCGCGCTGATTCCGGGCATCGTGCTCGGCTTGATCGCGGCGTTCTTCGAGAAATGGGCCGATACGCCGATCATGCGCATCATGGACGTGCTGCTCGCATTGCCCTCGCTACTGCTGGCAGTCGCGGTGGTCGCGATCATCGGTCCGGGTCTCGTCAACACGATGCTGGCCATCGCGATCGTCGCGCTGCCGGGCTATGTGCGTCTGACGCGTGCGTCGGCACAAGGCGAATTGCAGAAGGAATATGTGACGGCTTCGCGGGTTGCAGGCGCGGGCACGCTGCGTTTGATGTTCTCGCAGGTGCTGCCGAACTGCACCGCACCGCTAATCGTGCAGGCTACGCTGGGCTTTTCGTCGGCGATTCTCGATGCCGCCGCGCTCGGCTTCCTCGGTCTCGGCGTGCAACCGCCGTCGGCGGAGTGGGGCGCGATGCTGGCCTCGGCGCGTGACTATATCGACAGCGCCTGGTGGATCGTCACGATGCCGGGTCTTTCCATCCTGATCTCAGTGCTCGCGATCAATCTGCTCGGCGACGGGCTGCGCGACGCACTCGATCCCAAACTGAAACGGATGGCATGACATGAGTAATCTATTGACCATCCGCAACCTCGCGGTGGATTTCAACGGCCTGCCCGCAGTCGATCGGATCAACCTCGATGTCGCGCAGGGCGAAGTGGTCGGCGTAGTCGGCGAATCGGGCTCGGGCAAGAGCGTGACGATGATGGCGCTGATGGGCCTAATCGACGCGCCGGGCAAAGTCACCGCCGACGAAATCACCTTCAACGGCAAGAATCTGCTGAAGGCGTCGGCGAAGGAACGCCGCAAGATCATCGGCAAAGACATCGCGATGGTGTTCCAGGACGCGCTCACCAGTCTGAATCCGAGCTACACGGTCGGCTATCAGATCAAGGAAGTGCTGAAGCTGCACGAAGGCCTGCGCGGTAGCGCGTTGGACAAACGCGCGCTGGAGTTGCTCGACCAGGTCGGCATTCCTGACGCTAAGAGCCGCATCACGTCGTTCCCGCATCAGATGTCGGGCGGCATGAACCAGCGCGTGATGATCGCGATGGCGATTGCCTGCAATCCGAAACTGCTGATCGCCGACGAACCGACCACCGCGCTCGACGTGACGATCCAGGCGCAGATCATGGAACTGCTGATCAAGCTGCAGAAGGAACGCGGCATGGCGCTCGTGCTGATCTCGCACGATCTGGCGGTGGTGTCCGAGGTCGCGCAGCGTGTCGCGGTCATGTACGCTGGCGAAGTGATCGAAACGAACCGCGTGCCGGACATCTTCGCCGCGCCGCATCATCCGTACACGGAAGCGTTGCTGGCGGCGATTCCCGAACACAATGTCGGCGCGGTGCGGCTCGCCGCACTGCCGGGCATGGTGCCGGGGCGTGATGATCGTCCGAAAGGGTGTCTGTTCGCACCGCGCTGCAAGTATGTGGTCGACGACTGCATGAAGGCGCGACCGGCATTGACACCGATGCAAGGTCACGCCGAAGTGGCGCGCGTGCGCTGCATCAAACCCCTGAACCTGAGCGGCGACGCCAACATTCACACCCATGGAGGCGCACGATGAACGCAGTACTCGAACCGCGGCGCCAGTCGGACCATGCGGGCGATCACGTCCTGGTTGCCGACAAGCTTGCGCGTTACTACACGGTGAAGCGCAGCATGTTCAGCCAGGGGACGGTCAAGGCTTTGAACGGCGTGTCGTTTGCGCTCGACCGCGGCAAGACCCTGGCGGTGGTGGGCGAATCCGGTTGCGGAAAATCCACCCTCGCGCGTCAACTGACCATGATCGAAAAGCCCAGCGCGGGCCGTCTGTTGATCGACGGTGAAGACGTGGCGGGCGCCGATCACGCGAAGATCGCGGCGCTGCGGCGGCGCGTGCAGATGGTGTTTCAGAATCCGTTTGCCTCCCTGAATCCGCGCAAGACAGTCGAGCAGACGCTCAGCGAGCCGCTCGCGATCAACACGCAACTGAGCACGACCGAACGCGCCGAACGGATCGCGCAGATGATGCGTACGGTCGGCCTGCGTCCGGAGCATGCCAAGCGTTATCCGCATATGTTCTCAGGCGGTCAGCGGCAACGCGTGGCCATCGCTCGCGCTATGATCCTCGATCCGCAGATCGTGGTCGCCGATGAGCCGGTGTCCGCGCTCGACGTGTCGATCCAGGCGCAGATTCTCAATCTGTTCATGGATCTGCAGGAGCAGTTCAAGACCAGCTACGTGTTCATCTCGCACAATCTGTCGGTGGTGGAGCACATCGCCGACGATGTGATGGTCATGTATTTCGGTGGCGTGGCGGAGCTTGGCGACAAGAAGCGGATTTTCTCGAATCCGCGTCATCCGTACACGCGTGCGCTGATGTCGGCCACGCCTTCGATCTTCGAAGCGGATCGCACCATCAAGATCAAGCTGCAAGGTGAAATGCCGTCGCCGCTGAATCCGCCGTCGGGCTGCACGTTCCATCAGCGCTGCCCGTACGCGATCGACCGTTGCCGCAGCGAAGAGCCGAAGTTGCGTGAAGTGGATGGCCGTCAGGTGTCGTGTCACCGCGCCGAGGAGGTGGGGGACATGGATGCCTGATGCAGTGGCGGCGCGTCGTCTTGCGCGCCGCTCGCGCGATGATGGCCGCCACGCTGCTTTCGCGCGGCGCTGGGGAGCGTTTGCACTGACCGGTGCCACGCTCCTCGGCGTATGTTCTGCTTTTCACCTGAGCGCAGGGCCGATCGGCCTCGCGCATGCCGCTGGGGCGGCTGCCAATACGCCCGCCCAGGCAGGACGGCCGGCGATGCCGGTGCCAAGTCTGCCGGCGCCGCCACGCGCCACCTTGCCGGGCTTCAATCCTCCGCCCGCTACGCCCGGCACCACGGCGAGCGGCCCGGTGCGCGCGCAGCCTGCGCGCATGCCGTTCTATGTCGCGACACGCGGCACCACGACCATTTACGTGCTCGGCACGTTGCATGTCGGCGACCCCGCCGACTATCCGCCCGGGCAACCGTTCCGCGCGCCGATCCTGGGCGCCCTAGCGGCTTCGCCGACGCTGGCGCTCGAACTCTCACCCGACGAACTGCTGGTCTCGCAAGACGACGTGTCGAAGTACGGCGTATGCCGCCGCGACTGTCTGCCGGGTCTGCTGCCCGAACCTTTATGGCGCAAGCTGGCCTTGCGCCTGCGCGGCAATCCCGCGGCGCAGGATGAAATCAAGAAGATGCGGCCGTGGCTCGCGTCTCTCGTCGTCGAAACCTACGATTCGTTGAGTGCAGGCTTGCAGACCGAGTACGGCACGGAAGCGCAATTGCAGAACGTCTATATCAGGACGCGCGGCAAGATCGTCGGTCTCGAGACCTTGCCGCAGCAAATGCGTGCGTTCACCGGACTCACGCTTGCGCAGCAACGCGAAATGCTCGCGCAGGACCTGGTGCAGACGCCCGCGGAAAACGTCGACGATGTGAAGACGTTGCACCGGCTGTGGCGAGTGGGCGATGCCGATGCGATTGCGGCGTGGCAGGCCGCGAAGTCCGAAAAGCTGGCGCGCGACAAGCGGATCTCCGATTCGATCGACAACCGGATCGTGTACGAACGCAACCGGCGCTTCGTATCGCGGATGCTGCTGATCGCCGGGCCGAACAAGCCGGTGTTCGTGGCGATCGGCGCGTTGCATCTGGGTGGCCGCAAGGGCGTGCTGCAGCTTTTGCGGCAGCACGGGTTCGTGGTGGATGCGGGGTGAGAGTCGTCCCAGCCTTACGCTGCGAAATCTGCGGCGTGGCTGATCACAGTCCTAACCGGGGTAGGCCGTTCGGCCAGATCAGGAACCGGTAATTTCACAGCCAGTCCGACGCTGACGTGTGTCGCAAACTGCTCGCGGCTCATGCGGACATAGCTACGCGTGCGTGCTATGATGTATGTACAGACGTCAATACAGGTGCTGTGTGCGGTTTGAATGGGACGAACTCAAGAATCAAATCAACATTCGTAAGCATGGCATCGATTTCCGAGATGCGGTCGACGTGTTCGATCATCCCGTGCTGACGGCGATAGACCAGCGGGAAGACTACGGTGAAGAACGCTGGATCGCGCTAGGCTGGATGGCCGCGATCGTAGGCGTAGTGGTGTACGTCGAACGCAGCGCCGATGTGATCCGTATCATTTCGGCCCGCAAGGCGACGAAGCACGAGGTCAAACGCTACAAGTACAGCGTCTGGAATTGACTGGCACGGTGGGTAGCGTGGGAATGGCTGAAAAGGAGCAGAGGCGAAATTATGGGTAAAACATCAGGAACCGACTGGAAGCGACTTGCAAAAGCAGGCGACGCGCAAATCGACACGAGCGACGTGCCCGAATTGGGCGACGATTTTTTTGACCGTGCCGAGTTGCACGTTCCGCCGAAACAGGCTGTGACCATGCGCCTGGACGCGGATGTACTGAGCTGGTTCAAAGAACAGGGGGCGGGCTATCAAACGCGCATCAACAAGTTGTTGCGCGCCTACATGCTGGCGCAGCAGCGTCGCCGTCCTTAAGGCGCGGCGCCGCGGCGTTCTGTCTGCGTACGAAGGTGCGTACGAAAGGATTGAGAAGGCGCTGCGCAGCAACGCCTGAAATCTGCGCAGCGTAGGTTTTATAGACTGCCGTCGCGTAGTTCTTCCGATACGCGTTCGACCACGGGCGCCCAATCGCCCAACCTGGTCTGCCGGAACAACTCCATCGCCGGATACCACGGCGAATCGCTGCGCTCTTCGAGCCAGCGCCAGTCCGAGTTGGCGGGCAGCAGCACCCACACCGGCTTGCCCAGTGCGGCAGCCAGGTGCGCCACGCCGGTGTCCACGGCGATCACAAGATTGAGATTCATGATGAGCGCGGCGGTGTCGTCGAAGCTCTTCAGATCTGCGGTGAAATCGTGGGCGCGGAAAGCTTCAGGTGCATCAGCCAACTGATCGTGCGCTGGCCCCTTTTGCAGCGCGTACCACGCGATGTCATTCAGCTCGCTTAGCTGGCTCAGGTTGGCCAATGCCATCGAGCGATAACGATCGTTGCCGAACGTCGGGCTGCCGGACCACACCAGGCCCACTTTGCGTTTTGCTTTGCCGGCTGCGTCTGCCCGTTTGCGCCATGTCTTGATCTTTGCCTTGTCGGCAAAAATGTACGGCACATCCGCGGGAATGGTCGACAGTTCGGTGCCGACGCACGACGGCACGCTCATCATCGGCACCCAGAAGTCGTACGGGCCTTCAGGCTTGCTACTGAACGCGCGATGCACGCCCGGGATGCGCTCGACCATCGGCAGAAGCGGCTCGCGCACACAGAGATCGACCGTGGCGCCGAGTTGCTCGAGCACGCGCGCATAGCGCAGAAACTGGAAGTGGTCGCCGAAACCCTGTTCGCCGACCAGCAACAGACGGCGCCCGTCGAGCGGCTCGCCATGCCACTCCGCAACACCCGGCACGGCGATCGCCTCGTAGTCGCTCTTGCGCCAGCGTTGCGCAAATTCCGCCCAACCCTGCTTGTAATCTCCGCGCTTGAGCAACAGCCACGCGAGGCCCTGATGCGCGTCCGCGTAGTTGGGATCGAGCGCCAGTGCATGACGGTAGAAGCCTTCTTCTTCATCCAGGCGGCCCTGCGCGCCGAGAGATCCGCCGAGGCAAACCAGATTGGTCGGGTTCGGCTTGAGTGCGACTGCACGCCGATACTGCGATTCGGCACCGGCGTAGTCACCGAGCTTGCCGATCAGGCTGCCCAGATTGATGTGGGCCTCGGCATAATCGCCACGCAGTGCCAGTGCCCGTTCGAAACTGGCGATGGCGGCGGCGTGGTCACCTTGCGCGTTGTACGCATTGCCAGCACTGAAATGCGCTTCCGCCGAGTGCGGATCGAACGCCAGCGCGTGCTGATAGCAGGCCAGCGCCTCGTCGTAGCGGCCGAGCTTGTTCAGCGCCGTGCCGAGGTTCAGATGTGCGTCGACTAGCGACGGATTCGCCGTCAACGCTAGCCGGTATTGTTCGATCGCTACTTCGAGCGAGCCTTGCGCTTGCAGCGCGACGCCGAAGTTGTTGCGCGCGTCGGCGAAATCCGGCTGCAACTGCAGCGCCTGGTCATAGCAGATCATCGCTTCTTCGCGATGGCCGAGCGCAGCGGCGACGAGACCACGGTTGCTCCAGCAGGCGGCGTCGGTGCGATCGAGTTTGAGCGCTTCGCTCATCAACTCGGCGGCGAAACCATGATCGCCGCGCTGATGTTGCAGTACGCCGAAGTAATGCAGCGCTTTGGCATGCGTTGGGTCGAGTGCGAGCGCTTCACGGTAAAAAGGCTCGGCCGCATCGAGGCGGCCGGCCTGGTGTGCTTCGAGCGCGGCCTCAATCAGAGAGGTGAGGTAAGCGGAGGGCGGAGCGTCGGTGGGCGCGGTGTCGGGGTGGGCTTGATGTTCCATGAGGGACCTGCTGGAAAGCGCTGACGGCGCGCGTTGCGCGCGTCGCCTGCGCATGTGGATGGAAGAGCATCCACCAGCTTATGTTCAGGCCCCTTCCATGGCGATCGGACGCCTCCGAATTCGGCGGCGTCCATTTGCCGCGGACTCACGCGCATGCATCGACCACAGCGAAAGTCCTATGAGATATCGAAGGCTGCCACGCGGTTCGGCAAACGGCCCTACAGGAACATCAGGAAATTCAACAGGAAGATGTTCACAACCAGCAGGGTCAGCGCGGTGGGCACCTGCACCTTGATCACCGCATTCTTATCCGGCAATTCCAGCAGCGCGGCCGGCACCATGTTGAAGTTCGCGGCCATCGGCGTCATCAGCGTACCGCAGTAGCCCGAGAACATGCCGATCGCGACCATCACCGCCGGGTTGCCGTGAAACACGCCGACCAGGATCGGCACACCGACGCCGCCTGTCATCACCGGGAACGCGGCGAAGCCGTTACCCATCACCATCGTGAAGAGCGCCATGCCGACGCAGTACACGGCCACCGCGATAAAGCGGTAGTCGAGGCTGATGTAGGCCGTGGTCACGTGAGCGACCGCCTTGCCGACGCCGGCGTCCGAGAACACGAGACCGAGCATGCCGAGCATCTGCGGCAGCACCGCGGCCCATGACAATGCGTCGACCAGGCGGCGCGCCTCTTTCATCGACTGGCCGACGGTATCGCGTGTCATCACGCAGGCAATCGCAAGTGCAATCACGCAGCCGATGCCGAAACCGATCAGCGTGACGTTGGCCTTCTCGAACAACGGCATGCCGCCAAAGATCAGATGGCTGGCCGACAGCGTAATGATCACGGTGACGACGGGAATCGTCAGCGCGGGTACAAACAGCTTGTTACCCAGACGCGCGGCGCTTGCCTTGCGCGCTTCGAGCGACAGCACCTTCGGCTTGGCTGCGGTCACGCCGCCGAATCCTGCGGCCAACGCCATCACGATCACCAGCACGCCGACCACCGACGGCGGCAGCTTGTCGCCGATCAGGAAGATCAGCGCGTAAAGAATCCAGAAACCGCCGGCGGTGAAACGGCGCGGGTGTTCTTTATCCGTGACGATCATGCCGCCGATCACGAGCAGCACGACGCCGAGCAGCCAGAACAGATAGGTAATCGTGAAGGTCATGCTTTGTCTCCTGCGGCGGATTGCGTCGGCGCGACGGAGGCGGTGTTCGCGGCGGCATTGCCGCGCAGTTCGCGTTCGAGTCTGCGGTCGAGCAGATAGAGGCGGAAGCCGTGAATGATGAACGCGCAGATCGCGGTCGGAATGCCCCAGACGGCCACGTGAATCGGCTCGACGATGATGCCGGCTTCTTTCAGGAAGGTCGTCATCAGCACGATTGCGCCGAACGCGACGAAGATGTCTTCACCGAAGAACAGGCCGACGTTGTCGGTCGCCGCGGAGAAGGCGCGCAATTTGAAACGCACGGCGTCGCTGATCTTGCCGAAGCGCGTTTCAGTCGCGCCTTCAGCCATCGGCGCGATCAGCGGACGCACCATCTGCGGATGGCCACCGAGACCGGTCAGGCCGACAGCGGCGGTCAGCTCGCGCACCAGCAGATAGACGATCAGCAAGCGCCCCGCGGTCGCGGCCTTGATGCCGCCGATCCAAGCTTGCGCGCGCTCTCGCAGGCCGTGCCGTTCCAGCAGGCCGATCACGGCCAGCGGCAGCAGGATGATCAGCGGGATATTGCGGGTCTTGATGAAGCCGGTGCCGATTTCAGCGAGGATCTTTTCAGGCGGGAAGTGCGCGGCCAGACCGGTGATGATCGCGGCAACCGCCACGATCAGCATCGGATTGAACCGTAATAAAAAGCCGACGATGATGACGGCCACGCCAATGAGCGGCCATAGACTGACTGTTGTCTGCATCTGGATCTCCAAACAGGGTTTCAACCTCGCCGCTTGTGGCGGCTAACGTGGGCCGGCGCCTGATGATCCACGCGCCGTCTTGCTGCCACGGCTCTTGATGGCCGCGTTGCTTCGACTACACCTGCACCTGCACCTGCTGCTTGTTTGCTGATTGTTTGCCGCTTATCTGCTGCTCATTTGCTGTTCCACCGCGGGTACTGCAATGCGTCCTGCACCTGACAAACGCCCCGCACGGAGCGGGGCGTTCGGGGTTGGGTAACGGTTGAATCGCGCTGTCTGGTTCGCAATGATCGACGCGCGAGTCAGACGCTCGCGGCGCCGGCCGCGTGAACATCAATGCCCGCGTCCTCTAGCGCGCTGCGGATGCGCCGTGCGAACGCCAGCGCGTGCGGGCCGTCGCCGTGCAGGCAGATGGTTTGGGCGTTGAGCGGCACCCAGTGTCCGTCGACGGCCTGCACGCGGCGCTCGCGCACCATGGCGAGCGTGCGCTCCAGCACCACGTCTTCGTCGTCGAGAAGCGCGCCCGGTTCCTTGCGCGGCACGAGCGAGCCGTCGGCGCGATAGCCGCGGTCGGCGAATACTTCTTCGACGGCAGTCAGGCCGGCTGCCCGGGCAGCCGTCACGAGTCCGCTGTTGGCGAGCGCGAACACCGCCACCGACGGGTCGAAATCGTGAACCGCCGAGACGATCGCATCGGCGATCTTCGCGTCGCGCGCGGCCTGGTTGTATAACGCTCCGTGTGGCTTCACGTGCGCGATGCGCCCGCCTTCGGCCTGCGCGATCGCCGACAGGGCGCCGAGCTGATACAGCACGCCTGCGTAGATATCGTTGGCCGGCAGATCCATTTCCTTGCGGCCGAAATTCTCAGGATCGTTAAAGCTCGGATGCGCGCCGATCGACACGCCTTTTTGCACCGCCCAGCGCACGCAGTCGCGCATGGCGTTAGGGCCGCCCGCGTGCCAGCCGCACGCGATGTTGGCCGAGCTGACGAGGTCGAGCAGCGCCTCGTCGGAACCGCAGCCTTCGCCGAGGTCGGCGTTCAAATCGATTTCCATGGTGTTCCCCTACATAGTGTTACAGCGTTGCGACCGCCTGCTGGCGCGCGCAACGTTCTTCGTGCATGGCAATCGCGGCGTCGATCTGCCGCAAATACGTGCGCTCTTCCAGCAAAGCCTGGCGTGCCTCATAGGGCGTCGTCGGGATGAAACGGATGGCGGCGTTCAGGCGAACCTGCGCGAGCTTCCATAGATCGGCCTGGATCACGGCGCCGATCTTCGGGTAGCCGCCGGTGGTCTGCGCATCGCTCATCAGCACGATCGGCTGGCCGTTCGGCGGGACCTGAATCGTGCCGGGCAGCACGGCGTGCGAGAGCAGATCGTTTTTCCGGGTGCGCTTCAGTTCCGTACCGGCGAGGCGGTAGCCCATACGGTTGCTGTTCGGTGTGACCAGCCATTCATCGGACCAGAACGATTCGTGCGCTTCTTCAGTGAAGCTATCGTATTCCGGGCCTTGCAGCACGCGGATCGGCACGGCCCACGGCACGCCGGACGGATGCCGGCCGCGCCGCAGCGGTTCGTGAACCAGCACGAACTTGCACCAGGCGGGCGCCTTCACGCCGAACTCGGGCGCTTCGGGGGTAAAGCCGAGGTGGCCGCGTTGCGGCGGCGCGCCGACCGGCAGACGGTCGCCGTCGCGCAACGCCCGGCCGCCGAGTCCGCCGAAATGGCCGGCGAGATCAGTGCTGCGCGAACCGAGCATCGGCAACACGTCGATGCCGCCCGCGATGCAGACATAGCCGCGCATGCCGCGTTTGGCCGCTTGCAGAACCAGCTCCTGGCCGGCCTGCACCGGCAGGCTCCACCATGAATAGACCGGCTTGCCGTCGAGCGTCGCGCCGAATTCGGTGCCGGTGATGGCCACGCGTGTGGCGCGCAGAAAGCGCAGCACGGTCGGGCCGAAGGTAATTTCCAGGCCGGCCGCATCGGGCCGGTTGCCGACCAGCCGGTTGCCGACTTCAAGCGACAGACGGTCGAGCGCGCCACCCATCGCGACGCCGAGATGCCGGTAGCCGTGACGGCCGAGATCCTGAATCGTGGTCAGCAGACCCGCGCGAATCACATCGATCATGCGTGTATCCCCGCGACGGTAAAGCGCACCCGGTCGCCCGGTTGCAACAGCGTGGGCGGACGGCGAGACGGATCGAACAGCGGCAGTTCGGTGCGGCCGATCAACTGCCAGCCGCCGGGAGAGGTCGCCGGATAAATGCCGGTCTGTTCACCGCCGATGCCGACCGAACCGGCCGGCACTTCCAGCCGCGGCGACGAACGGCGCGGCGTGTGCAGCGCTGTGTCGAGCCCGCCCATATAGGCAAAGCCCGGCTGAAAACCGAGGAAGAACACCACGTACTCGCCGTCCGCATGACGTTGCACGACCTCGCGCACGCTCAGGCCGCTGTGATTGGCGACCGCTTGCAAGTCGGGGCCGAACTCGCCGCCGTATTGCACCGGAATGTCGACTTGACGACCGGCCGCGGGCACGTCGCTTGCCGCGTTCCAGGCCGCTTGCAGAAGGCTCACCAGCGCTTCGCGATCGGCTTCGAGCGAATCGAATACGAGCGTCAGATTGTTCATACCGGGCACAACCTCGAGCACGTGCGGCCAGTCGCGCGCGGCCTCGGCGGCAGCCCACACGCGCCGCTGGCAGTCCAGCGTGGCAGGCGGCGGCGCCTCGCAGACTAGCGCGGCATCGCCGAGCGGAAAGATTTTTGGTTGGCTCATCGCTTAACGGCCCAGGTTGAGTCGGAGATGTCGAGCATATCGGACCCTGTGCCTATTTATCAGCATAGGGTCCGTGATGTCTGAAGCGTACATTATCAATAAAATCTCAACAAATTCTCAATAAGCGTTTTCGCCAGGGTCCCGAGAATGGGCTGCTCGTCGTACACTCCCGACACCTTCCCATCCTGTTTCTCGAGAATTTTCACCATGTCGCGCCATCCCACCAAGATCGTTTCCTCGGAACATCTCGTGTCTGACACAAGCGCGGAGCTGTCCGAGCTGGAGTACGCACTCATCATGGCGGGCAACGCATTCAACCGGTGGATGGTGCGCTGCATGTCGGCGGCCGGCGAAAAGGACATGACCGCGATCGAAGTCTCGTTGCTGCACCACGTCAGCCATCGCGAGCGGCGCAAGAAGCTGGCGGACATCTGCTTTGTGCTGAACATCGAAGACACGCACGTCGCCACTTACGCGTTGAAGAAGCTCGTAGCTAGAGGGTATGTAAAAAGCGAAAAGACCGGCAAGGAAGTGTTCTTCTCGGCGACCGATGCAGGCCGTGAGCTTTGTCTGAAGTACCGCGAGGTGCGCGAGAGCTGCCTGATTTCGACGCTGAAGGAAAGCGGCCTGACCAACGAGCAGATTGGCGAGGCGGCGCAACTGATGCGCAATGCGTCCGGACTGTACGACACGGCCTCGCGGGCGGCGGCGTCTTTATAACGGGCTTTGCCCTCGGTGGTGGGAGAGGGATGCGCCTCGCACGGCGCTCTTCAAACGCTTAATCTGCCGGCTGTGGATAGAGACCGGCTTCCGTCACGATCAGATCGAGCGGGATGTCGTGGGCCTCGCGCTGCAATGCGTCCGTGCGGCACGCTTCATAGGCGATGCCGACCGTGACCGGCTTCTTCGGCCCAGGCCATGCGGCCAGCGTGCGATCGTAGTAGCCACCGCCGTAGCCGAGCCGGAAGCCGTCGGCGTCGAAGCCCACGCACGGCACGAACAGCAGATCGGGAAGCACCACGCGCCCCGAAGTGGGCTCGGCGATCTTGTGATGGCCGATCTTCATCGCCATATCCGGCGCCCACGCGTGAAATTCGAGCGGCACGCCGCGTTCCTTGACGATCGGCAAACCCGCCTCGCGTTGCGAGTCGGCCGCGAGCCAGATCGCAATCGCGGCGCGCGCGTCGAATTCGCCCGCCAGCGGCCAATAGAACCCCACGCTGCTCACGCCGTAGTGCTTCAACGCATCGAGAACGCGACGGTTGAGCGCGGCGTTGTGCGCCGGCTCGGAAGCCGCTTGTAGCCTTGCTTCCAATAGCATTCGACGCAGCGCCTTTTTCGATTCTGCGACGGGGTTGCATGCTATGCTTGGGTTCAATTCGCGCTCCAGAAACAACGATGTCAAAACGCCTCTATCGAGTATATCGCGCGGCTGGTCTGGCGCTTGCCGCTGCGGCACTCGTCGCGTGCAGCACGGCCTCCGCCGTCAAGCCCATTCCCCTTTCGCAACTCACGAACGACGACCAGACCTTCGTCCAGCTTCGCGAAGCCGCCCGCAACAATGACGCGGGGCGCGCAGCGCAACTGGCGAGCATGATCCCGAACTATCCGGCACCTTCGTATCTGGAGTACTTCCAGCTCAAGCCGCAATTGTTCGATTCCAGCGGCCATGCGCGTATTGACGCGCCGGATGCGCCGGTGCTGTCGTTCCTGCAGAAGTACGACGGCCAGGCCGTCGCCGACCGCATGCGCAACGACTACCTGACGGTGCTCGGCGCGCGTCACGACTGGCGTAACTTCGATCAGCAATACGCGCGTTTCGTGCTGAACGACGATACGCAGGTTAAGTGCTACGCGCTCGAGTCGCGTGCCGCGCGGGGTGAAAACGTCGCCGACGCGGCGCGCGCGCTGCTGGTCGATCCGAAGTGGTACGGCGACGGCTGCGTCGATCTGGTTACCGCGCTTGCGGTCAACCAGCAATTCAGTTCCGACGACGTGTGGCAACAGATCCGCCTCGCGTACGAACAGAACTACACGAGCACAGGCAGCAAGCTCGTCGATGCGCTCAGCAACCAGCCGCCCGATCCGGTGCTGTTCGGCCAGGCCACGAGTACGCCGCCGTTGTTGCTGGCGCGCGGTGTCGGTCCGGATACGCAATCGCACCAACTCGCGTTGCTGGCGATCACGCGCATGGCGCGCAACGATCCGGCCATGGCAGCGGCCACATTCGCCTCGGTGGCGCCGTCGTTGAGTTCGCCCGAGCGCGCAATCGGTTGGGGCACGATTGCGTATCAAGCCGCTGCCAAGCAGATGCCGAGCGCGGTGGACTGGTACCGCCTGTCGGTGAATGCGCCGCTGTCGAACCCGGCGTACGAATGGCGCACCCGCACCGCGCTGCTCGCCGGCGACTGGACGATGGTGCGCTGGTCGATCGAACAGATGCCGGCGGCGCTGCGCAATCAGCCGTCGTGGGTCTACTGGCACGCCCGCGCGCTCAAACAAGCCGGCGACACGACCACGGCCAACCAGGAATTCGAGTCGATCTCGCAGGGCTTCAACTTCTACGGCCAACTGGCTGCGGAAGAGCTTGGCCAAAAGATCACCGTGCCGCCGAAAACCACAGTGACCGACGCCGAAATCCAACAGGCCGGCAACACGCCGGGCTTCGATCTGGCGCAGCGTTTCTATGCGCTGAATCTGCGCCTCGAAGGCAATCGCGAATGGAACTGGCCGCTGCGCGATATGAGCGACCGGCAACTGCTCGCCGTTGCCGAATACGCGCGCCGTATCCAGTTGTATGACCGCACTGTCAACACGGCGGATCGCACGAAGAGCGAGCACGATTTCTCGCTGCGTTATCTGTCGCCGTTCAAGGATATCGTCGAGCGCGATGCGCAGTCGAATGGGCTCGACGTCGAATGGGCGTACGGGCTGATTCGCCAGGAATCGCGCTTCATCATGAACGCGCGTTCGGAAGTTGGCGCGAGCGGTCTGATGCAATTGATGCCGGGCACCGCGCAACTGGTGGCAAAGAAGATCGGCCTCGGCCCGATTTCGCGCGAGCAAATGAACGACATCAACACCAACATCCTGCTCGGCACGAACTACCTGTCGATGATCTACAATCAGTTCGACGGGTCCGCCGTGCTGGCTACTGCGGGTTACAACGCGGGCCCGGGCCGTCCGAGCAACTGGCGGCAATCGTTGCAGCATCCGGTTGAAGGCGCGATCTTTGCCGAGGCGATTCCGTTCCAGGAAACACGCGATTACGTAAAGAATGTGTTGTCTAACACGGTCTACTACGCGGCATTGTTCGAAGGCCGTCCGCAATCGCTGAAGGCGCGTCTGGGTTATATCGCGCCGTAAGCGCCGTGCCGCCGCCGCATCACTCTGATGCGGCGGTGCGCCACGCCAGCCGTTGCCGCGGCTTCCACTAGGGAGTCGAAAATGCGACATCAAGCCATTGCGATCATCGGCGGTTCCGGTTTTATCGGCAGCCATCTCGTCAACGCTCTCGTTGAAATGGGCAAAGACGTGCGCATCGCCACCCGGCGCCGCTACAACGCTCGCCATCTCACGTTGCTCCCCATCGACGTGATCGAAGCCGACGTGTTCGATCCGGTCCAGCTCGCGCGTTTCGTCGAAGGCGCCGATTGCGTCATCAACCTCGTTGCCACGCTGCATGGCAAACGCGGCACGCCTTATGGCCCGGAGTTCGCGCGCACGCACGTCGAATTGCCGACCAAAATCGTTGCGGCTTGCGAAGGCAAGGGCGTGCACCGGTTGATTCACATCAGCGCGCTCGGCGCCGACTTGAATGGGCCGAGCATGTATTCGCGCTCGAAGGGTGACGGCGAAAAGGCCGTGCACGCGGCGAATCTGGCGTGGACGATTTTCCGTCCGTCCGTGGTGTTCGGTCCTGAAGACCAGTTCCTCAACAAGTTCGCGTTCCTGCAGCGGATGTTCCCGGTGATTCCGCTTGCGATGCCGGACGCGAAATTCCAGCCGGTGTACGTCGGCGACGTGGCAAAAGCGATCTGCAACGTGCTCGATCTCGACGCGGCCAGCGGCCATACCTACGACCTCGGCGGGCCGACCGTCTATACACTCGAAGACCTCGTCAAGTATTGCGGCGACGTGATCGGCAGGCATGCGCGAATCATTCGCCTGCCGGAGGCGTTGGCGCGCTTGCAGGCGTTGACGTTTGAAATGGCGCCGGGCGAACCGGTGATTTCGCGCGACAATCTCGATTCGATGAAAGTCGACAACGTGTTGAGCGGACCGCTTGCGCCTGAACTCGGCATCGAACCCGCCAGCATTGAAACGATCGCGCCCGTGTATCTGACCGGCGCGTCGACGCGTTCGCGCTTCGACGCGTTTCGCGCGAGCGCGGGGCGTTGAACCTTTGGGCGTTAAACCTTTTTATCTCTTCCTTTCATATCAGGCATGAAGCTGCTTATCGGTGACAAGAACTACTCGTCATGGTCGATGCGTCCGTGGCTGCTGGTCAAACATTTCGGTATTCCGTTTGAAGAGGTGCTGATTCATCTGTATGAATCCGGCACGAAGTCCACGATTCTGGCTTACGCGCCGACGGGTCCGGGCAAGCTGCCGTGCCTGATCGGCGAAGATGGATCGGCTACCTGGGATTCGCTGGCGATCGCCGAGACGCTGGCTGAGCGCTTCCCGCAGCATGCGCTGTGGCCGCGCAACCCGGCGGCGCGTAGCCACGCACGCAGCATCAGCGCCGAGATGCATTCGGGTTTCGGCGAATTGCGCTCGAACATGTGGATGAACATTCGTGCGTCGTTTCCGGGTAAGAACGCAACGCCGGGCGCGCTCGCCGACATCGCACGCATCGACGCGATCTGGAGCCGGTGTCTCGATACCTACGGCGGTCCTTTCCTGTTCGGCGAGTTCAGCATCGCCGACGCGATGTACGCACCCGTCGTGATGCGCTTCAACACGTGGCAACCGGCGCTCTCCGAAGCCGCCGCGGCTTACGTTCGTCGCGTGACGGCGTTGCCGGCGGTGAAGGCGTGGATCGACGACGCGCTGCGCGAAACGCATGCCATTCCGTACCAAGACGTATGCCCATGAATATCTACGCAGTAGGCGGCGCGATCCGCGACGAGTTGCTGGGCGTACCCGTGCAGGACCGGGATTACGTGGTGGTTGGGGCGACGCCCGAGCAGATGGTGGTGCAGGGCTATCGTCCGGTGGGCAAGGATTTTCCGGTGTTTCTGCATCCGCAGACGCACGAGGAATACGCGCTTGCACGCACCGAGCGCAAGACGGCCGCGGGCTATCACGGCTTCCAGTTCTTCTACGCGCCGGATGTCACGCTCGAAGAGGATCTCGCTCGCCGCGACCTGACAATCAACGCGATGGCGCGCGAAATGCGCCCGGACGGCGAACTGACCGGTCCGGTGATCGACCCGTTCAACGGCCGGGGCGATTTGCAGGCGCGGCTGTTTCGCCATGTCAGCGATGCGTTCCTGGAAGACCCCGTGCGGATTTTGCGGATTGCGCGGTTCGCGGCGCGCTTCGTCGATTTCACGGTGGCGCCGGAGACGATGGCGCTGATGCGCAAGATGGTGGCCGACGGTGAGGTCGATGCACTGGTCGCCGAGCGCGTGTGGCAGGAGGTGTCGCGCGGGTTGATGGAGAAGAAGCCGTCCCGCATGTTCGAGGTGCTGCGGGAATGCGGCGCGCTGGCGCGGATTCTGCCGGAGATCGAAGCGTTGTTCGGCGTGCCGCAGCGGGCTGACTATCATCCCGAAGTGGATACGGGCGTGCACGTGATGATGGTGGTCGACCATGCCGCGCAACAGGGTTACGCGTTGCCGGTTCGGTTCGCAGCGCTCACGCATGATCTGGGCAAGGCGACGACGCCGGACGACGTATTGCCGCGGCATATCGGGCATGAGGGGCGCAGCGTGGATTTGCTGAAGCCTTTATGTGAGCGGCTGCGGGTGCCGAATGAATGCCGCGATCTGGCGCTGCTGGTCGCGCGGGAGCATGGGAATATTCATCGCGTGATGGAGATGGGGGCGGCCGCGTTGGTGAGGCTGCTCGAGCGCAGCGATGCGATTCGGAAACCGGCGCGGTTTGCTGAAGCCTTGCAGGCTTGTGAGGCGGATGCGCGTGGGCGGCTTGGGTTTGAGATGCGGGAGTATCCGCAGGCTGAGCGGCTGCGGATTGCGCTTGTTGCTGCGCGGGGGGTGGATGCTGGTGCTGTGGCTAAGCGGCTCGTTGACTCGCCTGCGGGGATTAAGGATGCCGTGCATGCTGAGCGCGTTCGCGCTGTTGAAGGGGCTCTTGTTTGAGGTTTTTTGCCTACTCGGCGCTTGTTGTCAGTGTTCTTAGGGTGTTGGCCTTTCCTTGTTTTGTTAGTGGTCTATTAGCGTTGCCCCTGTGCGGGGCGGCACCTACTTCTCTTTGCCGGCTGTGTATAGACCGGGGACATGGTTGACAGACGTGCGGGGACATCATTGACACTTTATGGTCAGTGAT
>NZ_VOSW01000189.1 GCF_009690905.1 Paraburkholderia madseniana | reverse complement strand
GGCTGAACCACATCCTGGACAACCTCGACTTCGTCCATCATGTACACCTGTCCATTTAAAATTTGAATGGACATGATCGTCGGGCTGCTCGACTTACCGATCAAGATGACTTCGCCGGCTGCTTACGTTGCTCCTGCGTGAGCGCGTGTTGCCTGGGTTCGCTGCCAGCGTGAGGCCAGACGAACTGTCCCTCGTTCAGCCGTCGCGCTGCCAGCCAGATACCGATGCCGTCGTGAACCAGCACCTTCAGGCGATTGGCCCGCCGGTTGGCGAACAGGTAGGCATGGTGCGGATGCGCAGCGCCGAACACCTTGATCACCCGCGCCAGTGCAGTATCGAAGCCCGCGCGCATGTCCAGCGGGTCGACTGCCAGCCACACCTCATCAATGCGGATCACGCGAGCCACTCTCGCAGCCAGGCGGCGCATTGTGCTGCCTCTGATGTCGGCCAGCTAACCGTAATCGACTGGTCTGCGCGACGAACTTCGACGCGAATCTCAGCCGTACGCGCGCTTCTCGCCTCAAGCGGCAACGGCACAAATGCCGGTGCCGGTGCCGACGGCGCCCCCACGTCGCTACGCGCCACCAGCACGCAATCGTTCGTTTCGGCCTGCTCTACCCAACGTCGCAGCAGATTCGCGTTCAGCTTGTGGTGCAACGCGATGGCCGCGAGCGACACCCCGGGTCCTTGGCAAGCCGCGACCACCTGGGCTTTGAACTCGACGCTATAGCGCCGGCGTCGACGACGGCCAAGTGGCGCTTCTTCTTCGATAGTGTTCACGTGTCCACCTATTTTTAGTGGATACGATGCTCCCAAGACCGTCAACGCAACTCAAGATGGGATGGCTAGGCGCTTACAACCGTTCCGACTGTCGTGGGCGGTGACTGAGGCCGCCATATTCGCGTCAAACGCTTTCCAGCCGCATCGAATTCCTGCGGAAAGAATGAAAGCGAAAGAGCCGCATCGCGTGCCCTTGCCGGAGGTTGCCACCGCGCTGGTGCAAACTCTTAAGGAACAGCGGCTGCATGACTCTCTCTGGCATTTCCATCGCCACGTGAGAAAGTACTGAGCGACATGCCACTGACTGCTTTGCTTCGCCGTGTCAAGGCCGAGAGCGATACTGCTGGACGCGTCGCAACCGCGCATGGTTTTCGGTCAAGCCTCCGGGATTGGGCGAGCGAACACGCTACGTGCGCGACCTTGCCGAGCGCACCGTCGCGCATACCGTTGCGAACAAGGTCGAAGCGGCGTACCACCGCACTGATCTGCCTGAACAACGACGTCCACTTATGGACGCTTGGGCACAACACGTCTGCTCCGGTTAACGCCGGTCCGCCAAATGGAGATGTGCGAAACGATTACAGCGTTTGTTGCTTTTAACCCTGTTTCGGTAAGCTGTGACAGCAGGACGCCATGCGTACTCTCCCGCGACCGGATCGCGCGTCACCGCACGACGTTCGTCACAGCCGAGCGCTCTGGGGGACCGGACTCAGGCTAGTGCAGTGTTCTAAGCGCTGGATAACACTGCACTAGCCGTCCGTGATTAATCGAAGCCACTCAGCTTCGAAGACACCAACACGCGAGAATGAATTGCCAATCTCATTGGCAGCTCGCTGACATGCGACGGCTTCAGTTGCGCCACCCACTCCACGAGCTTTTCGCTTCCCGAGAAAACGAAACGGACACCATCCTGTTCGGCCACGACCATTCCCACATCCGACGGTGCAAATCGCTCTATCCACAACATGTCACGCGGCTTTCCGGTCACATATAGTTCAATGTACTGGTCCTCAAGCGTTTTCACAACGATCCCACGAGGCGTATTACCACTGCTCGTTGAACGCAATGTCCAGAATGGGAAAAGCGTTCTGACGTCGCCCCCAGACTTGAGCCGGGTGCTGCCGCACAACGGCATCAAACACAATGCATATAGGCGAGTCAGGCAGCCGAAGCCGCCGTGCTCTTTGAATTCGCCGGAATTTCGTCAGTAAAGTCAGCGGTGCTTCACCGCAGTTCGGGCCCAGCCCCACTCAAAACGCTTGCCACTCTGTGCTGCCCGTACCCCGCTATGGGAATGGTGTGCGTGAGGGTGATCACGGGTGGCCGTGGTTTTCGGATTTCCGCCGAGCGTACCCGGCCAGTCTTCAACACTGGCGGGCGATGTTTTCTCTCCGAAAGTGCCCGAGCCGCGGTGTAGCCCCGTCGTCGGCGAACTTGAACACGGCAACTGCATCCTTGAGCTTCATCGCCTGTTCTTCCAGCGATTGAGCGGCGGCCGCGGCCTGCTCAACGAGCGCGGCGTTCTGCTGCGACACGTCGTCCATCTGAATGACAGCCTGATTTACCTGTTCAATGCCGCGGCTCTGCTCCGCCGATGCAGCAACAATCTCGCTGACGATGTCCGACACCCTTTTAATTCCCCGTCTGACATCAGTCATCGTGATGCCTGCTTCCTCAGCTTGCAGTGAGCCATCCTCAACGACGACGACCGACGAGCCAATCAGCTCTTTGATTTCCCTCGCTGCTGCGGCCGAGCGCTGGGCCAGGTTGCGGACCTCACCGGCGACGACGGCAAAGCCTCGCCCCTGCTCGCCCGCGCGAGCAGCCTCGACGGCCGCGTTCAATGCCAGGATGTTGGTCTGAAATGCGATGCCCTCAATGACTCCGGTGATCTCAGCGATCTTCGACGAATTCGCCCTGATATTGCGCATGGTCTGGACCATCTTTTCGACAGTCTGAGCGCCCTTCTCCACTACTATCGAAGCGTTAGACGCCAGCGCGTTCGCCTGACGCGCGTTATCCGCATTCTGCTTCACCGTCTGTGTCAATTGCGTCATGCTCGACGCAGTTTCTTCGAGCGAGGCCGCATGCTGTTCTGTCCGTTGAGAAAGGTCCTGATTCGCCTGTGCGATTTCAGAGGATGACGCCGAAACTGACTCGCTGCTGGCACGTATGGAGCTCACCGCGGTGCGCAAGCTGTCTTGCATCTGTCGTGTTCTTGACAGCACGCTGCGCGCATTGTCATCGCGCAAATGGATTCTTGTATCTAGGTTGCCTAGGGCAATCTGATGGACCACCTGGGCGACGCCTTGCGGCTCGCCGCCGATCTCTCGCGTGATCGACCGCGTAACCCGGAAACCGAGCGCAAGAGCAAGCCCTACACCAACTACAGAGCAGACGGCGATCATCCACGTTACCTCACCTACCGCGGCGACTCCCGCTTCCGCACGCGCCTTGGCTGACATGTCGCGCATATTTGAGAAATCGATCAGGATCGACCGGATCCTGATTTGCAAACCATCGGTCTTTTCCCGCATTTCTTGTAGAGCAGACGTCTGGTCGCCCTGCCGGGCGGCCTCCTCCACTTTTCGTGCAGAAGCCAGGTAAGCGGGCCAGGTTGTATCGAAGTCGGTCAACAGTTGCTTCTGCCTGTCGTTGAAGATATGTGTCCGTTCATAGCTGAGAGCGGAGATAACAGCCTCCTCCCCCTTCGAGTTGAAACGAAGCGTGTCCTCGCGGCCCTTGGGATCTGTCTTCACCACGTAATCGTATAAACGCCGATAATGCGCTGCGGCCTGCCAGGCAGCGGTGCCAATCTGGCGTATGGGCACAACCTCGGTTTCATACATCGCCACCTGCATCGAGGCCAACTCGCGTATCCTGATTGCACCCACCGCCCCCGCCAAAACAGTTAGGAGAGCGGAAAGCAAGAATGATGCCAGCAGTTTGTCGCGTAGCTTGAAATTTTTGAACCATCGCATAACGGACCGTTCCTGTTGAATGACTATCGTTTCTGAATCGTCCAGCGCTGCTGAAGAACACCAACCTCATCTGTGCGGCCCTTTGCAATCTGTTCGCTCGTCGTTGCTTACGTTGGAGAGCGGAGCGTGCAGGTCCGCTGGTTGCCTGGGTGGGTTCGTCGTGACGTCACGAGTGCCGTCCGCGCAATGCACCGGTTCCGGTTAGGAGGTCTGTCAGAGAGCAGCAGCCGATTTCACTGCGGCAGTAACTCTCTGAACCGTAGTGATCGCCCGCTGACGCTTGGATGCCCTCGTTTGCCGCGCGGGAGCGGAGGTCCGCACGGATAAAACTCGACCCATCCTGTAGCGTATCGACGCTTGACGCGAAGAAAAGTTAGTGCACATACTGCCATCGTCTCGCATGCCGATCTTCCCCCGCTTGAGGGGGGAACGGCTGACACCGAACATGTGATCATGCCGACGGCGTGTTCCGCTGCGGCAAGGAAAGAAGAAAGGACGACAGATCGTGCCGCGTGCCGCAGTTTGCCTTTTCGAGCACGGCTTTCATACAGGCTAGGTATAGCGCTTTCACGAGTTCCGCGAGCAAGTCGCCATTGTCCTTTCCCGCCCGAGATGTCGCCAATGCAAGATGTCTATGCAGCGATTGCTCGCGTACATAAGTAGCGGACTGAGGTAGCAGCATTGTCTTGCTAAAAGGCTGTCTGCGTGGCTGGCCGGTTGCGGGCCGTTTCTGCGATTCTGTGACACGGGTCGTGCTGACGGTGATCTCTGGAATGTGAAGCGAACGCTGCGCTCACGAATGTCCGTGGCGAAAATAAATCATACATATCAAGACACCGAAAACCACGATGGCTGAAAGCCACGCATTGTAGAAATCTTTTAGCGTCCTTCCACAATTGAGGCAATAAAGCCTGTCCGGTTTGGTTGCCTTCCTGTTGAGAGCGAGTTTCGGAACGATGTGGTTCCTGCATCGGGAAGCGTCGGGACTACTATCATCCGCGTGACTACCCTGTGCGAGTCATCGGACGGATCAAAGGTCGCACATGCCTCTAAACCGTGTCAGAACTGTTCTGTACGAGATTATGTCCATTTCTCACGGAACGAATTCGATTTCCTAAAGCAAAAAAAGCAACTTGCGAACACGACACCAAGCGAATATCTGCACAACCCGTTTTCTGCACGTCGCGCGGTTTGCTGCCCGCGTTGTAGTGTCGGCGAAGATGCTGGGACCTCGATCACCGTTTTAGTCGAGCCGTGGCGACGCGCGTTTGAGACTCATGTGTCTGCGCCCACGTGTTTCACGCTTTGCGCAGCCCTTACGCGTTCTTTGCTAGCGAGATGCGCGTGTGGCGAGATATCTGATTTTGAACGATGATAAGACGGCAGGTTATGATCGCACCAGATGGAAGACAGGCGGCCCTGAGCGATGATCTATGCGTCTGCGGCTGCCATCCGACACCCAAGTTGATTGCGTCGAAGAACATGATGTCTTCCGAAGCATAGTGCTCAGGATTCGATACCCTTGTATGGGCATAGGTGCTGGCCAGTATGAGAGACGATTGACCGACTTGATGATCTAGCGTGGACAGGCTGATGGCCATTCAGGCTCGAGACTGCCGGAATGGCATCGAGCGTGGGCTCGAATGCCATCGAGTCGTGCCGGTTGGCGCCCGTGACCACGCCGGATCGCAGGGGTGCTCGCGCTCACGCGCCCCTCCGTGTTGCCTTCCGCGTTCTAAACGGAGTCGGCATCCGGGATTTACACAATATCACGGCTCAATGGCTGGCCCGCACGCTCCCCTACCGACGCTTCGCCGATCACCTCGCGATGACCTGCGCACGGCTCGGGGCCGATGTGGTTCGCTACTCCTTCATCGCTGTGGACTTGCACCACCTACTCCTTGCCGGTCTCCCGGCGCACTTAGAACTTGTGGCGAATACCGACCACACCCGAAACCTGCGTACTCGTCGTCGACGCCGAACCAATACCGTCGATCCATGCGTTCAGGTTGCGCGACGTCTTCTGGTAGATCGCGTTCACGTAGACGTCCGTGCGCTTGGACAGGAAGTACTGCATGCCTGCGCTGGTTTGCAGATAGTGTCCCGATGCCGTGCCTTGAGTCAGTTCGGTATACGTTTCTCCGAGCGCAAACATCAGGGCCGGCGTGAACTTGTAGCGGAAACTGCCTTCGTAGTTGTTGAAGTGCAGGGAGCCCTTCGCCGACGGAGTGAACGGTGTTCCGGTGGCCGCGCTAAACAATGAACCGGTATACAGCAGACCGAGGGTTGCCGCGCCGAAATCATAGGTGCCGCCCACGCCCCACGTCTGCATGCCCGTAGCACTCTTCAGGTAGGTCGGAGAATAGTAATTGTCTGATGGAATCGCGCCGGTCGTGTCGAGCGCCGGAGTGCTCAGGCGCGCGTAGCCTGCGCCCAGATGCATCGGACCGTTCGCATAGCTAGCGCCTACGCTCCAGCTGCGGTTGGCGGCAAAGTTGGTCGAGTTCGAGAACGCGTACATTGCATCCGCCTGGAAGCCTACGAAGACTGGCGTCGCGTACTTCACCGAGTTGTCGGTGCGGAAGGTATTGTTCAGGTTGTCGTTATCGAGCGGGTGCGTCGAATACTGCGTGAGTGTCGAACTGATCTGCAGCGGAGCGACGTAATCCTGGAACGAGTTGTACTGACGACCCATCGTCACCGTACCGAAGCCGTTGTTCGTCAGGCCCACATATGCCTGCCGGCCAAATTCGCGACTGCCCTGACCAAGCGCGCCCGTCTCGACATTGAAGCCGTTTTCAAGGCGGAAGATCGCTCTGCTGCCGCCGCCCAGGTCTTCCGAACCGATTATCCCCCAACGCGAGCCCTGCTCGTTGCCGCTAGTCGCCTGCCATGCGGAGTGCCCCTTCAGGCTGTTCGTGTAGGTGATCCCGGAATCTACGATCCCGTACAGCGTCGCGCTACTTTGCGCATGCGCAACGCCGCAGAAAGCGCCCAGCGCGGCGAGTGCGATAAGTGACTTCTTCATCAATTTAGCTCCAGAGTGAGGTTCGCTTGTAGCTTGTACTTTGAATTGCATGACTAACTTTGTCGAAAGCAGACAGACCAAAACTCGCAATCGAGCACGCATTTCGGCCAACACGTTCTGAGTCGCAGGCATCATCACGTGGACATTCGCGACAGGGCTCTATCACGGTCACCGTTTCCCTGCTGTTGTCATCAGTTGCGCTATGCGCTGGTTTTCGCTTCCAGTTGAGCTTGCGCAACATCGAAGAATTTCTCTTAGATCGGGGCGTGATCGTAACGTACGCTCTGAAGGAATCTCATCGCTGTGACACGTTAGGTGGTGGCAACGTCACGCGGCGAGCCTTATCTCCTGTAGCGGGCAGTCGATCAGCATGGCGCCGAATGCGACGTCTTGCTACGCAACGGCCGCGACAGTATTGTTGCAAAACGATTCTTCAAACTTGACGTGAATGACCATTCGTTTATCTCCGGCGAAGAGTCGCTTATGTCGCCTCCCGGATTGCAAGCCGTTCAGCATGTAGATCAACAAGTCAATGCAGCACACTTATGTTCGGAGGAATCTATATAAACGGCTCTTAGCGCCCCCCTGCTCGCTAGGGAGGCGCCCCTATCCGGCGTCGGTCTAGACCGCGTCGTCGATGTAGGTGCCGGTCAGATCAAGCCGAATCCGCTTCGGCCGGACTTCTGAAGTCCGGCCGTCTTCTTGATTGATGTTGTTCGCTTCGTTCGCCTTCTCTTCATTCCTTTGCTCATCCAGCGTACGACTCGCCTGCTGCGTTGCCTTTAGGTTCGATTTGCCCGAGTTGAGCGTGCTGGTGCCCTCAAGCTCAGTTATATCGCTTTGAACTGCAGCGAATTGGGCGGACAGTTGCGCCACCAGCAGCTGGGTTTGCGGGTCCCTTGGGCTCTTTTGGGCTTCAGCTATTGCGGCCTTGAACTGACGCCCAATCGCCTTCTCGAGTTTTTGCAGCTGCAAGATAGTCGCCGTGTCAGACGTATTTGACTGATTGGCTGCTGTCGCGCTATTGACAGACATCGAAGTAGACATCGCATCTCCTGATAAAGACTCGCTAATCTCGAAAGGCTGCTGCGCAGGCCCTGACCGGCGTAAGGCACTCGCCCGTGATACCGTTCGGCATATAGCACTTCAACGACGCTTCCGGCTTCCACTCTGGGTCGGCATATCCATAAGCACGCGTCGGAATGCGCCGGTATGGGACCAACCCCTTCACTCGAATTTCCGCGATTGAGGTTTGTAGTTCATCGGCTCGTGCAGCTTTGGCTTGCTGGGTGAGTTGTTCGATCTGGTTTCGAAGCGCTTCGTCGATTGCCATGGTGCATTTGCGTTCAGACTGGAGATTGCGGAATGGGAAGCCGGTGCGGAGGTTTTCAGGGTGTCGCGCGAGGGCAATTCCGGGAATGAAAAAGGGCGTGGTGCGAACACCACACCAAAAGGTCCT
>NZ_VOSW01000188.1 GCF_009690905.1 Paraburkholderia madseniana | reverse complement strand
GCTCAATGCTCTACGTCACGCAGATGCCAGAGGGAGGCATCGGCGGCGACACCATGTTCGCCAACATGTACCTCGCCTACGACATGCTGTCGGATCGACTCAAGAGTTTGCTCGAGGGCATGACCGCTATTCACGACGGCGCGATTCCGTACGTCGGCAACTACAAGCACAAGGCACCGGAAGGCGGGTTTCCGACCGCGGAGCATCCGATCGTGGTGCGCCATCCTGAGACGGGCCGCAAACTGCTGTTTGTCAATCGGGGCTTCACGTCCCGCATCGTCCAGCTCACCAGCTACGAGAGCAGGTGCGTGCTCGAGATGCTCTATCGAATGATTGAACTGACGCCACCGCTCGTCTGCCGGATTCCCTGGACGCTGAACTCAATGGTGTTCTGGGACAACCGATGCACACAACACCATGCGGTCTGGGACTACTACCCGCTCAACCGCTACGGGCAGCGCGTCACCATCGCCGGTCAGGCGCCGAGCGCCTGAGAAAGCTATGTAGAACGGAACAATCATGAAACCCATTGCCATCGTTCCTCTTGCCTCGCTGCGCGCCGAGGCCGCAGCAGCAACCGCCACCACTGCCGCCGCGCAAGCACGCGAGTCAGGTACCGCTGCGCGGTGGAGCGTGGAGGCCATTCTGGCGTTCTACGGCCTGCCCTTCCTGGACCTGATGTTTCGTGCCCAGGAGGTGCATCGGCAGCATTTCGACTCCAATGAGGTGCAGCTTTCGACGCTACTTTCGATCAAGACGGGGGGTGTGCGGACGACTGCGGCTATTGCCCGAGATGGGAGAGCGCGATCTGCGCCGGCGCGCGCGAGATCTGCATCAGCCCTTCGAGCGGGTGGGCGATGTCCTCGATCAGGAAAATAGCGCCGGACACCGATAGCGCACAGACGAAAAGCGTCGCAATAGCAGTTCGGATGTTGGCGCTGACCAGTCCGAAACCGGCGAAGAGGATACCAAGCCAGAGTACCAGCACCGCCATGAATGGCGCTGGAATCGCGCCCTGCCCCGGCTGGATCAGCATCCAGTGCGTTTTCGCCAGGTCGTGACTGCGGGCGAGAGCCTCCGATTGAAGCATGCGCTGCATGTCGTTTCGTGGTGCCAGTTCCCGAAGCTTTTGCTGAAATTGCACTACGTGCGCCAAGCTCTCCGGCGCGTCCACGTTGGCCTTCCCGGTACCTCTCCCGGAATAAAACAGATCCACTGCTGAGGCGTAGGTGCGGTGCAGGGCCTCGCGGGCGTCTTTCGCCTCCGGGCCATAATCGGCCAGCGTGCCATCGAGCATGATGACCGTAGCGGCCGTCTCCGTGAACTCGTCGTTGAGCCGGTCGAAAGAAACCTTTGCCGAGGCGATCAGAAGACCAAGGACGAGAGCGGCGAGCGTCGCCATCAGGCCGGCTCCCAGCTTCACGATGGCAGTCGAATCCTCGCTCAGGTGATGGTCGGGAAGGAACGAACGAAGCGACAAGCCGAGCACCCCGCTGCCGAAGACGCACACAAACACGATCGAGGCGACTACCAATGAACTCACGATTGACCCCGCTGGACGTTCCTCAAGGTGCAGGCACCACGCGGTAGTAAACACCGTTCGCGCCGTAGGCGGGCTGGAACCACGTATTACCGCATAGGTAGTATGTGCCGCCCTGAACCGCGGGCCTTATGCAGCCTGCCGGTAGCGCCGCGTAGATCGCACCCATGGCGAACGTCGTACTGACGGGTGCGGGTGCAGGCGGGGCTGTCGTTGCCCCAGCGACGTAGCCTGCGTTGTAAGCATTCGACGCAGCGGCGTTCGTGTTGGCCGAAGCTATGGCCGCGCCCGCCGCCACACCGACTGCTACGCCCGCTGCGGCTGCGCCGGCGGTAGACCAGCCGCCGCAGTTGTAGCAGCTAGATCCATAATTGTTCACTGTGACCGGAGGATGGTAGGCGGGGTACCTGGCGCCGTAATAAGCGCTATGGTAGGCGGTCGCACCCGAGGCGCTCGTGTAGCTCGTATAACCCGAGCCTGCGGCATGGTAAGCCGAACCGCCATACGCGTTGGTGGCGCTGGTGCCCTGGCCATAGGTGTGGGTCGCGCTCCCGCCATATCGGTTGGTGAAGCTCGTCTGTCCAGATCCTTGTGCGTGCGTTGCGGTGTCGCCGTAGCGGCCGGTCGCGGTCGTGCCCTGGCCGTATGTGTGCGTTTCGCTGCCGCCCCACGCGTTGCTGCGGGTTGTCGACCCCGAACCGGGCGCATGCGACGTGCTGCCTCCGTAATAGTTGGCATGCGACCATGCACCGGCTGCACCCGCTGTGAGCGCCGGGACGAGAAGACCCACCAGACGGATGACGGCTTTCTTCACGATGCGTCTCCTTATTGAGTCCCGGCGTGCTTGCTTCTCGGCGGCGGCTTCATTCCTGGCGCATCGCTCGCGTCCGGACGCGCGAACGCAATGCGGGCCGCGCCAGCTGCTTTGGCGGCATTAAAGGTATCCGCCGGAATGGCGGGATCCAGTTGCCAGTCGGAGAGTTCTAGTACATGGCGCAACTGGGCACGATCATTGAGGTAAATGGCGTAAATACGGCGCGGAAGCTTGTCCTGCGCTCCGATCCAGACCTGTATGAACACATCCCCAGTGACATACGCCACCATGTCCGTTGTCGTGCCGCCGACCACGTTCGATTGACCGATGTAGAAAGCGATCTTCAGTCCGTCGGCGATGTCCTTGTAGGGATCCGCGACGATCACATCGGTAAACGGGAAATAGATTGCCCCGGAATCGAAGGCCACCTGTAACGCGGCGTCGATTGTCGGGGGCGCGTCGGCGATCGCGACCAGGTTCTCCAACGGCGCGAATGCCGTCATGGTTTTGCCGTCGTAATAGAACTCTGACGGTGGCCCGTCGCCGGATGTGATGACCCTAAGCTTGTCCGGCCGCCGGACTGTTACTTCCGACCTGGTGGAATAGACGAGCGGCGGACCGAGGCGGCTCGGACTCTCATAGGAAACGACCGAAGTGAACGACATCGACCTGGCGGCGGCAAGGCGGGCGCTCGCCGCCTTGAGGATGTCGATCGCGCGTGGCTCGAGTCCGGGCTGGAACGCTGGCGCGGCAGGCTTCGCCGCCGGCCTGGCGGCTGCTTTCTGCGTGTGCTGTGTTTGCTGGGCGTTGCCGCTTGCAGCGAGGAAAACGCTCAGCACAACGATGGTTACGCCCCACTTCAATTTCTCGCAGGTCATCGCGGCCTCGGTAAGTAACCCGGTTTCACGGCGTGCCCGACGACATCATGGAATCATGCCGCATTCAAACATCTTGTTGGCAATCGGTGCTGCCACCCTATTGATGAAAGCGGCGCGCATCTGCGGATCGTCGCGCAGCATCTGCATGGCCTCCTGCTCTCTCTCGGGCTTGGGTCGCCCCTGTTTCTGGGCTTTCTCCTGCCACAGTTGCTCGCAGGACGATTGCTGGTACTTTTGAACGAGCTTGTCGGCGACCATGTCCATCATCGGGTATTGAGCGGTGGCGGCGTTCGCGAACAGCAACGCAGGTACCATCGCAAACCACAGGAGACGCTTGATCATGAGCTTGTCCTCATTTCGTCAAAAAATGCGGCACTCGGGAAAGGGCCTGGGATCATCGCTTCCAAAGGGATGGCCTGGTTCTTGATTTTTTCGGGCGCCTCGTCCGCGAACGCGCGGTCAACCGTTTTCGCCTCTAAGATAGACTATGACACCAGCGTGGATGCGCATATTGGACCATGGTCCAATATGCGCTCAATGAAACCCGTCGCTTGTCGTCTATGCGCGATTGATTCCTCCCGGATCCGAGGAGGGGTATTGGGTCGCTAGACCCAACGTGGACGAACGGCGTCGCCAGTTCAGCCTCCGCTTTCAAGCCGTATCCGGTGGACGCTGGCGAAGCCAACCACATCGGGAGAGGAACATGAGCAAGCTGGCCGCCAGGATCAAGCATGAGTTCATGGAGATCCTACCGCCGACGATCTTCTTCTTCGTCATCCTCCACATCGTCGCGATCATTCGCGCGCTGACGACCTGGGGCACCGGGATCTCACTGCCGACATCGGCCTCCGTGACCATTACCGCCCTGATTCTCGGCAAATCGGTACTGATCGCCAACATGCTGCCTTTCATCAACCGCTTTCCCGAGAAGCCGCTGATATGGAATGCCAGCTGGAAGACGGCGATTTACACCCTCGTAGCGTTGTTCGTGCACTACCTGGAGCACCTGTATGACTACTGGAAGGAGGCCCCCGGCCTGGTTGCCGCCAATCATAAATTGCTGGCCGAGTTCAACTGGCCGCATTTCTGGGCGATCCAGATCCTGCTGGTGACGCTGATCGCCAACTACTGCGTGCTCGCTGAACTGGCTCGCGTGATCGGCCGCGACAAGCTCAAGGCGATGTTCTTCGGTCCCATGCCCACGAAACCGACCGGGCAGGCTGTTGGCTAGGTCAGCTTCAGGCAGGACGCGATAGTTTCCTGCAGGCAGGCGATCAAGGGCGTCTCTCGCGCCCCGAGAGGCGCTGCGCACCAGAAGGATTACTTCACGAATGACGCCCGCGAGGTGAAGTGGCGCGACCATCATCGAACTGAACTACGTCGGTGTGCAGGCCGCGAAGAGCACGAACACGTCTTCGTGGTTGACGAGCGTTGTGGACATCGCGCCAGTCTGTGTATCAAGCGCGACACTCCAGGCATAGCCCAGTTCCGTCCCTTGGAGAAGCAATTGTCCATTGCTCGGTTCCATGAACCGGATCTCGGTGCTGCGGTTCGGCCCGACTATGGTTTTCTTCGCAAAGTTGATACGCATGAACTGCGGCGCGCCGAGAATCGCCGGTAGCGTCCGATAGCAGACTTCCCCTACGTCGCAGAAGTGCGCGTCGATCGTCGCACACAGCAGCGGCTTGCTGCCGTCGAAGTCTGCACTGAGCACCCATGAAGGCGTGGCGCAAACAAGGACCGCCACGGCTGTTACCCGCAAACTCTTCAGCATGATTGCTTCTCCTGCCTGTCGTGAATCAGTGAGCGACCAGCGGACCATGGATCGGGTGGGTGAGGTACGGCGCCTACTCGACGGTGTAGCCGCGACCGGTCATGCATGCTCCCACTGCGCGGTTGTATGTCGAAAGCTGACTCGACGCCTGCTGCTGCATGCCTTGCTGCTGCATGGCCATTTGCTGCTGCTCGCGCCGCATTCGCATGCCGCTGCCCATCGCGCCGACGAGCGCACCGATTCCTGCTCCCTCGCCCCAATGGCCGCCGGCCGCTCCGGTGACCGGGATCGTCCTGGTGACGGAGATGACGGGAAGCTTCACTCTGCTCTTCCCGATGCTCACAGCCTGCTTCACCGCGATGATCGTCCCCATTCTGTTGCGCTGTGAGCCCGTCTACGATTCGCTCGGCGAACGCGCAGCCCATGAACGACAAATCGCCGAGAAGTTCACCGAATAAAAAGGCTAGATTCCACCCACCTGCTCCCTTACGACCCTGGCCATCACGCGCCAGCGGTCGGTTTCCAGCACGGCATTCGCGTCGACGCGCGCGAACAGGTCCAGCAGAGGGGCGACGAGACCCGTCCAGCCCGTCTGATGACTCGCCCCAAGGCCCGCGCCATTGTCACCATGGAAGTACTCGTAGAACAGGATCAGGTCGCGCCAGTGCGGGTCGTCCTGGAATCTGGCCGTCCCGCCGTAGACAGGCCGCCGCCCTTTCGCATCGCGCAGAAACGTACCGGTCAGCCGGCGGACGATTTCCTGCGCCACCTCGAACAGCGTCATGTGCGGCCCCGAACCGGTTGGACATTGAACCTTGAAATCATCGCCGAAAAAACTGTAGAGATTCACCAGTGCCCGGACGATCAGCAAATTGACAGGCATCCACACCGGACCGCGCCAGTTGGAGTTGCCGCCGAACATGCCGGTATTCGATTCTGCCGGCAGGTACTGCACCTTGTACTCCTGACCACCGACATTAAGCACGAATGGATGGTCGAGGTGATAGCGAGAGAGGGAACGAATGCCGTGCGGCCCCAGGAACTCGCTCTCGTCGAGCAGGTAGCCGAGCACGCGCTCGAGTTTGCGCTTGTTGAGGATCGACAGAAGCCTTCGTTCCCTATGGCCGATGTAACCCGCATCGGTCGGGGCCACATGGGCAACCAGCTCGGGGTAGCGTTTTCGAAACTGAATGATCAGCTCCATCAGCTTCGGATAGCGAGTGACAGATTCCGCCTCGAATACAGTCGATGCGCACAGCGGCAACAGCCCCACCATCGACCTTACCTTCAGACGCATCGTCTGGCCGTCGGGGAGCCGCAACAGATCATAGAAAAAGCCGTCCTGCTCGTCCCACATCTCGTCCTGATGTTCGCCGCGACGGTCCATCGCATAGGCAATCCACATGAAATGCTGGACGAACTTGAAGGCGGCCTCCTCGTAGATCGGGTCGTACTCGGTCAGGATGATGGCGATCTCCAGCATGCTCTGGCAATAGAATGCCATCCACGCCGTCCCATCCGCCTGCTCTAGCGATCCGCCGGTCGGAAGCTGCGCGCTGCGGTCGAATACGCCGATGTTGTCCAGACCCAGGAATCCGCCGGCGAAGACGTTGTGCCCCGCTGGGTCCTTGCGGTTGATCCACCAGTTGAAATTGAGCATCAACCCCTGAAACGAGCGTTCAAGGAATCGCAGGTCGGCCCGTCCCAGCTCTTTCTCGTACTTGTACAGCCAGAGCGTGGCCGCGGCATGCACCGGCGGATTCACGTCGCTGAAGTTCCACTCGTAGGCCGGAATCTGCCCGCTTGGATGGAAATACAGGCTGCGCAACATCAATAGCAGCTGCTCCTTCGCGAAATCGAAATCAACCAGCGCGAGAGAGATCGTGTGGAAGGCCAGGTCCCAGGCCGCGTACCACGGATACTCCCACTTGTCCGGCATGGAGATCACATCGGCGTTCAACATGTGAAACCACTCCGTATTGCGCACGTCGCGACGGGCGGCCTCGATCAATGGATGACTCCGATGCTCGCGCAGCCAGAGCTCGAGATCGAAGTAGTAATACTGCTTGCCCCACAGCATTCCCGCCAACGCCTGGCGGTGTACCCGGCGCTGATCTTCGGTCAGCGATTTGGGCGCGATCCGCTGGTAGAACTCGTCAGCGTCGGCGATGCGGGTATCGATCATGTTCTCGAAGTCGCCGAAGGCATTGTCCATTCTGGTTGCCGTGAGGCGCAGCCGGATGGTCTCGCTGCCGCCGCCGGATACGTCACAAATGTAATGGGCCGCGGCCTTGGTTCCCGTCCTGGCGGGATTCACTGCGTCGCCTTGCCCCGAGATGACGTACGCGTGGAACGCATCCTTGACGTAGGGCGATGCGTTGGGTTGGTTCCACAGAAGCCGCGCATTGCTCTCGTTTTCGGTGAAGAGCGTCTCCGGGGCGCCATCGCAACGGAGCCAGTATTCGCCCAGCTCATGGTGAGTGGCACAAATGGCGCCGGGACCCGCCTCGCGCAGCGAGGGCTTGCGATAGTCCTCGCCCCACGACCAGGTGTTGCGGAACCATAGTGTCGGCAAGACCCGAAGCCGGGCCGAGTCCGGGCCGCGATTGTGAACGGAAATGCGGATGAGGATATCTTCCGGACCCGCCTTGGCGTATTCCACGAACACGTCGAAATAACGGTCGTCGTCAAAGACGCCCGTGTCGAGCAGTTCGTACTCGAACTCCTCACGTGACCGCCTTCCGTTGATCTCAACCAGGTCCCGGTACGGATACTCCCGTTGCGGGTACTTGTAGAGGTACTTCATGTAGGAGTGGGTGGGCGTGCTGTCGAGGTAAAAGTAGTATTCCTTGACATCCTCACCATGGTTGCCCTCCCTGTTGGTGAGGCCGAAGAGGCGCTCCTTCAGAATCGGGTCACGCTCATTCCACAATGCCAGCGCAAAGCACAGCCGTTGCTTGTCGTCGCACAATCCGCCGAGTCCATCCTCGCCCCACTTGTAGGCGCGTGAGCGCGCCTGGTCATGGGTGAAGTAGTTCCAGGCATCGCCGTTTTCGCTGTAGTCCTCCCGGACCGTCCCCCACTGTCGCTCACTGAGATAGGGTCCCCATTTCTTCCATGGGACTTGAGCCTCACGCGCGGCGTTCAAGCGCGCCTGTTCCGCTACGTCCACGAATACGGGACCCATGCTTTTCCTCCGTGCGGATGGGCTACGGGCGGATCGAAGCGGAGATGTCGCGGCTGACCGTGACGAGGGCCCGGCTATAGGCAGCCACCAACGCATCGTAACCGGCGCCTGCACAGTGCTCTTGCACAGTGCTGCGTCCGCTGCGCGGCGAACCTTTCCCGGGCGGCGACACCGACCACAACACGTCGACCGTGGCCGCATCGCCGAGCGTGCCGTCAAAGCGCTGGACATCGAGCTGCACCCGGTAGGCCGAGGCCGGATCGCCGGCCATCGGGCGGGTGGACACGAATGCGCTGCCAAGCAGACGCGCGAGATCGGCGCGGACCACGTTCGGGATCTGGGTTTTCAAGGGATCCGCCCAGCGGGCGAATTCGTCGATCTCGACCTTGTTGTCACCGGAGCGAACCACGATCTGCGGCCGGTCGACGAGGTCAGGCACCGTCACCACCCCGATCAGCACCGTGACCGGAGTGGCGGCGGGGGGGCGCCCCCGCCGCGCCCGGGGGGCCAATGGATAGAAATCCGACAACGGCCACGACGCGCAAACGCCCCAACCGGCGACGGACACCGCCCCAGGACATGGGAAAGAACGGGGCCTCAT
>NZ_VOSW01000187.1 GCF_009690905.1 Paraburkholderia madseniana | reverse complement strand
CGGCTGAACCACATCCTGGACAACCTCGACTTCGTCCATCATGTACACCTGTCCATTTAAAATTTGAATGGACATGATCGTCGGGCTGCTCGACTTACCGATCAAGATGACTTCGCCGGCTGCTTACGCCCAATCGAGAATCCACTCGTTATCGTAGGGGAGGTCATTGGCGACGCCGGCCAGGTCCCGAGGTCCATCAGTCAGGACAACGACTTCATTAGGATTCCCGTATCCGCTGTCCTCGAGGAATCGTTTCATTTCTTGATTCAGCCGCCGGGTCCGCGGCAGGGCGGAAGCCCACACTGGTGGTTGCTCACCGGCTTGCCCCAAAGCAGCGACGACGACCGCGATCGACGATGATCGGTTTTCGGCTTCTGCGCGATTTTCCTTGCCTGAACCCTTGCGATTGCAACGTGCGCGACGGACATAGCCGACGTCAATGCCGAGCTCGGCAATCGGTTTTTACGTCTCGCATCACCGATGCACCGGCCGTGCGTGCTGTATCGATTTTCCGATGGCCACGGTGTGGTTGCGGATGGTTACATGATTGTCGCGACCTGAGGCGGGTAGCAGAAGGTCCATGACGGCCTTGGCTTGCCGATAGGGCATCGTGGCGCCAAGCTCCGCGTGCAGCCATCTCAGTTCACCGGTACTTGCGTCCGGCAAGTAGTCCTTGAGCGGAGAAACATATTTCGAGCCGTCAGCACCACAATTGGGTTCTGGTGCAAACAGGTGGTGAAGCCGAGACGTCTCCAATATATAAGGATGCCTTATTTATTGAACAGGATGGCGTTCCAGACGGCAGGTACAGCAGTATCCTTGAGCCCGAGAGTGCGGAGATTGAACTGGCCCTTGCGGATGCGGTGCATCAACTCGATGCCTGAAATCGTGGTCTTCGCACACCTGAACCGTTTGAATCCGAGCATCACGTTCGTTCTGGACTTGATGTTTCGATGATCCTGCTCGATCACGTTATTCAGATACTTCGAGGAGCGCACGTGCGTTCCATCAGGCAGCAGAGCGTCAGCGATCATCTCCCGCACGGCCCGGTGCGAGGCGGCATACCCGTCGAGCGTGATCGTCTCCGGTGGCTGGCCCTGATGTTTGATGGCCTTGCTGAAGAAGGCTTTGGCCGCGCTCACGTCGCGCTTCGCCCTGAGCATGAAGTCCACTGTCTGGCCGGCCCGATCTACCGCCCGGTAGAGATAGACCCACTTGCCACGAATCTTCAGATAGGTCTCGTCAACACGCCGTGACCGGCCTGTGGGTATGCCAAACCGGTTCCAGCGCTTGACGAACTCCGGCGTAAGGCGCTTTACCCAACGCATGATCGTAGTGTGTGCCAGCGACAATCCCCGCTCGGCCATCATCTCGACCAGATCGCGCAGGCTGAGCTTGTAGCGAAGGTACCAGCGCACACACAGAACAATGATCTCCCGATCAAAATGCCGACCATCGAACAACCCCTCCAGCCCCTTCCCTTTGCTCATCACAGCCCACCAGATTGATTGGATCGCTACTTTAACCGGTCCAATGAGCCTATTTGCACCAGAACCCTTTATCTCATTCGCTTAATGGTATTCGCTGCCGATGCGTTTCTACCCACAGCGCGAATTCGCCGGGTGGTAGCGGTGCCGAGTACAGATGTCCCTGGTACATAAGGCAGCCGTGGTCATGTAGAAAGTCCCGCTGTGCTTGCGTTTCCACGCCTTCAGCGATGACACTCAGCTTCAGCACGTTGCCGATATTGATTACAGTCTGTGTTAGGGATTCGGCCATTGGATCGGCCCCAATGCCCAGCACAAAGCTTTTGTCGATCTTCAGTTCTTTAACGGAGAACCGGTGCAGATAGCTCAGAGACGAGTAGCCCGTACCGAAGTCATCTATCGATAGCGTTATTCCGAGGGCATGCATCGTATCGAGCGATGTGCGGATGTCATCGGCCGACTCATCAAACATGACTCGCTCGGTCATTTCCAGAATCAGATCGGCAGGCGCCAGACCATGAGCCTGCAGCGTGTGCGCGATAAAGCCGGGATAATCTGGACGTTTGAAGTCGGCGGCACAGACATTCACTGATATGTTGGGTACATCGATGCCCCCGGCGCGCCACTCAGCGAGTTGACGGCAGGCCTCGTCCAGCACCCAGGCATCCAGCTCTGCAATCAGGCCGCTTTCTTCCGCGATGGCGATAAAGCGGTCTGCCGGGACGATCCCCAGTTTCTCGTCGTTCCACCGAACCAGGGCTTCGGCTCCATGCAGTGTTCCCGTCACATCGACCTTGGGCTGGTAGGTGACGCTCAGGGCTCTTCCTTGCAAGGCTCGCTGCAGCGCGATTTCCAGTTCGAGCTGTTCTTTGGCTTGACGCTCATACACAGGCGCATAGAAATGTACCTGGTTACGTCCCGTGCTCTTCGCCTTGTACATCGCCATGTCTGCATTACGCAGCAGGGTATCGGCGTCCCACCCGTCGTGTGGATACAGTGAGACGCCGATGCTCGCACTGAGCGTGATGCTGGTGTCATACTTTGCGTTGACGGTGATAGGCTGGTACAGGGCTTGCAGGATGCGCCCGGCTACGTGCGCTGCCCTATGTACGTCACAATTCTGCAGTACTGCCAGGAACTCGTCTCCACCGAGGCGACCGATCACGTCATCACCCCGGACGCAATACCGGAGACGCCGCGCGATTTCGCTCAACACTTCGTCACCGGCAGAATGGCCCTGCGTGTCGTTGACGCGCTTGAAACGGTCCAGATCAATGAACAGTATCGCGAACTGTGACGAATTCCGGCTGGCGTCCGCCAGGATACGGAGCGTTTCCCTGTTGAGTTGCGCCCGGTTGGGCAAGCCGGTCAAGGCATCAAACCATGCCAGCGTCTGCAACTGACGTTCCATTGCGAATCTTCTACGCAATTGCCCGCTGAACATCAGAGACAGCATGATGGTAAGCACATCCAGTATGGCAGTCACGATACCAATGGCAAACGCCCGCTTACGCCATCCGGCGTAGATGTCCTCAGTCGCCAGGCCAACGACCACGACTAGTGGATAGGTCCCGATCCGCCTGAAGCTGTATAGGCGCTCGATGTGGTCGAGCACGGCAACGTCGACATAGGTTCCGTGATCCGATTGCACGAGCGGGGGAAAGGAATGGCCGCCCGCGAGAGTGCGGCCTATATCGTCCCTGCGATACGGTTGCCGCATCAGGACAGTCCCGTCTGTGCGCAACAGGGTAAGGGTTCCGTGATCGCCGAGTATCGAGTCTTCGAATAGCTGGTGGAAATAGCTTAGCCGGAGCGTACCTGCAACAATTCCTGCGAAGTGGCCATTTGCATCGTCAAGACGCAGGCTCAGCGCTATCGACGGTTGCCCAGCGTTGCCGAGGCGCGGCGCGAAGGGCTTGCTGAGATACAAGCCGGCCCCTTTCTGCTGTTGTTGAACCTGAAAGTAATCGCGGTCGCTTACATTGAGCTTTGGCGGTAGAACCCAACGGGAGTCGAGGACGCTGTCGCCAGCAGCATCTGCCGCGAATATCGCGCCCAGTTCCCTTACGTTGTTGGCCGCGCCGAAAGCGACGAGGTGCCGGGCCTCGGGAGTGAGTTGGAGGAGACTGGGGGTCTTCATACTTGTCACGACATCCCGCATGGCAAGTTGGCAGATGTCCAGATTACGCTCGGTCTCCTTTTGCAGGGAGAGGGCGAGGTTCTGTGCGGCAGCGCGGGCCTGCGTCATTGCGTCCAGCCTCATCTGGTACAGCGAGACTGCCGTGACGCCGGTGGTGGCAAGCGTGATACCAATCCCGGCGAAAATGAACAGGGCCGGTTTTGCCAGAAGGGAACGCGTGATTCGAAACATAGTCTTCTGGATTGTGTCTGCTTCCAGCCCGCTTTCAGATCAGCCATCAATTGTCCGCCCCGCTCCCTAGCGTGGTAGGGCACCTTGTCGGCCACGTCTAGCAATGGTTCGATCAAATTGCTGTCGTCGGTTGAGCTGGCGAGCCCGAGACCGCGTCTGTAAGGCGAAAGAAAAGTGCCATTACAAGTGAGCGCGGAGCCTGCCACTCAGTGGCGCGGCACTTCCTGCAGTATATCGACAAGGCTGGCGAAATCTTTACGCCCGGCCCTGCCGATAGTTTGCTGGCGGGATGGCACAGGGTGGAGGTGACAGCTCGAGCCCTCGTGCGCTGACGAGCGGGTCGGCCTCAAACCATTAGCATGCAGGGACAGCGCTTTGACACGGTCAATATTCGCGTTAGCCAGTAACAATCGCGACCCATGATCTTGCACATCGCGAAAGCTGCGATTCCACCATATCGTAAGCCACAGTGGTCAATTAAACTGATCGACTGATGCATCCGGACGAGACGACATCGGTTGCAATCCCGAGCGGAAAGAACATGTTCTGCAAGTTCTCACTGAGTTCGTGTCACACCACTCCGAGATACTTGGTGACTGCCCGAGGTAATGAAGGTAAGGCGTCAAGCGTTCAAGCGCGAACGCTTGGATGACAAATTGAACCCACTCCGAAAGCGGCCGTTGAAGCCGCGGGGATACGACCGGCAGTTGTGGGTTGGGAAAAAGCTGATGAGCAAGAAATCTGCGTCCGACGAGGTCGGCAATGCGGCAGAGACAACCGAGGGGACGCTGGCAGCATTGACAATGCGGATCAACGAGTTCCTTCATGAAGGGACGCTTGACAGTCGTTTCGCCGCGAAGCTGACAAGCGACTGAAAAAGGAAGCGGAAGCGATTTTGGAAACCGGCAAGGCAACGAAGGCAGGGCAGCGGGAGTTGAACAAGGCTTTCGACATGCTGGATGCAGCACTGCGTGACCACGACGCGAGGCTACTGGTTACAGCCAACGCTGAGCTGCGGGCGACAGACAACGCGGTGGCTTCCAAGAGGTCGCAGTAACGTCCTCAGAGAATACGGGAGGCAGAATGCCTCCCTGTCCTGCGATCCGATCAACCAGTGACTCTCATGAAAGCCTTTGCGGACAGGCTTGATCGTAGAAAGGAACCAGGGTGTTTTCTCGTTCATTTGACTACCCGTCATGATTCGTTCCTCCATGCACACGCAACTGAAACCGTACTCCCCGAATCTGTCCCGCGCCAAATGAGTTGCGAAACAGTCGGCTGACGCTCAAAGGGGGGAATGTTTCGTGTGCTACAGATTTGCTGCAGCAATGGTAGCAATCCATATCTTCCCTAAAAGCAGGTTGGGACGGACTAACGGTAGCATCGGTTCGCCTCCTCTCGCCTTGGAAACCGGGTTGAGGCATTTTTATAGCGCCCCACCTCGGGCGCTTTTTTTTTGCGCCTGCTTTGTGCGGCCCACATCTTTCAGCGCTGTCGGCTGTGTAACCACCCTGCAGCCGTCTAAACTAAAAGGATCTATCACCGCCGAAGCTCCTCCGTGCTCACGTCTGATATTCCGCTGACTGCCGATGATCTGCTGTTCGTGGTAGACGGGGACTGGCCCTGCGCTCGCCCGCGCTTGCAGGTGATCCCGAACAACTTTCTGCGGAGATTCGGCAAACGATCATGGAAGTCCGTCTGATGGTCGCAAATTACGACCTAACGGCATTGCACTCCAGGCTGTGCATCGCTGAATCGTTGCTCCTGCTCAATCGCCCAGCAGAGGCGCTGGCGGTCATCCACACGGCGGTTCGCCACAACGCCAGCGGCGGCCATTGATTGCACTACGCGGCACGTGCTGGTCGAGCCTCTGGCTCTTGGCAACTCGTGCCGGGCTTAAGCGCTTCTTAAGCTATTCCGCCTATAGTGCAGACCTCTCAGGTTCTAGCTCACTCGGACGCTAGATCCTTTCAAGCCGGCTTCGCGCCGGCTTTTTTTCGCGCTGAGTGTCTCAACAACGTGTCCCAGGTCACGGTGCATCAGGTTCTCCCCGATCTTAAGTTTGTCTTCAATGCCACGCGGTGCAATTTTTGAGCGCCCGTAGCAATCCATATCTGACAGGCCTTGCGCCTGTCATTCCACCCCTTGAACTATCGTTGCCGACCTGCTGCGCCCCCTCGCTCGAGCAGCGAGAACGTCGATTGCCCACATCACCCAATCTGCGCGCTTCATCGGCGGCGCCTTCTATTCGCCCGCATTGGGCGAGATACACTTCTCTGCGGATGGCGCTTCGTCCTATGGATTGATCAAACATTTTGCGAGGGCACAATGACATCAGACTTCGAGTCAACGGTCATACCAGCTGGGGAGTCGGCCGGGCTATTCGACACTGCATGCAACCATGTGCGAGACATGACACGCGCACGCTGCGCGGTCGTGATCGTCATCGACGGCGAATCGGGATCAGGGTATTCCGTGGTGGGCCCACTTGAGGCGCAGGTTCTTTTGCCAGACATCTTGCATAAGATGGCAGATACCTTGCGCGGGTAGCTCTCGAAAAATCTGCAGTAGCTTGCCGTTCGTCTCGCCCTACGGGTCAAACTCAGGCGGCCTATCGTGAATGGCTGGCAAAATTAACGGACCGCAGCCAGCCATGATGCGCCTGTCGCATCAAAAAACCGAAGAGTCGAAATCCGGCAAGTAGCGGCTCCACTAGAAGTTGAGAAGTCGCTGGCTGAGCCCCCAAAGGCCATCGGCGGAGGCTGGGTCGATGGCATAGGGCACTGCGCCCGTAAGCCTCATGGCATCCGCCATATCGATCTTCTCCGGTTGTTCCTTCATCACCGGGGCCACGTCAACATTTTCGCAGTACACGCCGCCCAAGCCGTTCAGTTGCGGGCTGGTTGCGCACCAGACTTGCGTGGCCGCGCCCTGCCCGATCGTCTTGAGTTGCCTAGCCGGATCGCGCACTGGCTCGCCTTGCTCATCGAGGACACCTGCGGCGATCAGCTGCTCGCGCGTCACGTATCTCCCCAGCCCAGTATCGACGATGGCGCCCGGATGCAGCGAAAACGCGCGGATCCCGTTTGTCTTCTCGCGCTGGTCAAGTGCGACAGCAAAGAGAATGTTGGCCGTCTTCGACTGCCCATACCCTGCCCACGGTGTGTACGGGCGACGCTCGAAATGCGGGTCGTCGAAAACCACTGGCGAATAGCGGTGACCGATCGACGATACCGAGACCACGCGAGCGTCTCCCGCCTTGCGCAGCGCAGGCAAGAGCCGCATCGTGAGTTGAAAGTGGCCGAGGTGGTTGGTCGCGAACTGATACTCATACCCTCGCGCGTCGCGCGTCAATTCCGGCACGGCCATGATCGCGGCGCTGTTGATCAGCATGTGCAGCGCCGGTGTCGATTCGAGGAACGACGCCGCAAAAGCGTCGATCGAGGCCGGATCGAGCAGATCGATCGGCGCGATTTCCACGTCGATGGCGGCCAGTGCCCCGCTGGCGCGGCGCAGGTCGCGCGCGGGGACGATCACGCGTGCGCCGGCGGCACGCAGAACCCGGGCTGTTTCGCGCCCGAGGCCGGAGTAGCCCCCGGTCACGATCGCCGTCTTGCCGGAAAGATCGATGCCGGCGATGACCTCGTCGGCAGTGGTGGCAGCTCCGAAACCCGAACCGAGTGGCTTTTGTAGCGTCATCATGGCGTTTCCCTGGACAAACAACGATGTACGCATTGTGGGCTCAAATTCCGGTACGATGAATAATCAAAAGTTCGGAATACTGTCGCATGAGTTCAGAAATCGAGGGCGATCCACTTTCGGATATCCTTCGGCTGCTCGGCGCCCAGCCCGTTGTGGCAGGCGGCTTCTCTGCCGGCGGCACATGGGCGATCCGCTTTCCGCAGCCGAAAAAGATCAAGTTCTTCGCGCTGGTCAAGGGCAGTTGCTGGCTTTGCATCGACGCGCAGACGGAGCCGGTCGCGGTCGGCGAAGGTGACGTCTTTCTGCTAACCGGCGAACGCTCGTTTGTCCTCGCAAGCGACCCGGACGCGGAACCGGTCGACGCGGCCACCGTGTTCTCCGGCGACGGGACCAGGACCGCGACAATCGGCGACGGCAACGGCTGCACGCAGATCGGAGGACACGTCAGGCTCGCGCCCTCAAACGACGCGTTGCTGGTCGACGTCCTGCCATCGCTGATACACATCCGTGCGGACTGCGAGCAGGCGGACGTTCTTCGATGGCTGCTTGCCCGGCTCGTCAAGGAATTCGCGTCGGGTTTGCCGGGCAGCGGCCTTGCTTCAACATACCTTGCACAACTGATGTTCGTCGAAATGCTGCGCGTCCATCTCGACACCGGCACGGAAATCCCCAACGGCTGGCTGCGCGCCATCGGCGACAGGCGGCTTGCGCCCGCGCTACGGCTGATGCATGGCGATCCCGGCCGGGCGTGGCGGCTGGACGAGCTTGCGACCGCATCGGCAATGTCGCGCACGGCGTTCTGCGTGCATTTCAGGTCTGTCGCGGGCATGGCTCCGCTCACGTGGCTCACGCAGTGGCGCATGCGTATGGCAAAGCAGGCGTTAATCGACGAGAAAATACGGATTGCCGTTCTCGCGGCAAGGTTGGGTTACGCATCCGAAAGCGCATTCAGCAGCGCGTTCAAGCGGGTGTCCGGAATGTCGCCGAGCGATTACAGGCGGGCGGGGTGGTCTGGTTGAAGCGCGGGGTCGCCCGACTATCGCAGCCGCACCTTCGAACGTCGAGATAGGAACGATGACCGTTGTACCGTCATAAGCTGCCGTTGCCGGGATACCGCGGCGAACGGCAGAGAAGGGTCGATCACAGGCGTCGCCGCTCGGCCCAGAAGTAGTATCGCCGCGATGACTCACGAAGCCGTGAAGGTGTTTGAGGAGAACAGAGCGCCAACGCATATTTGAGACACGCGTCCAAGCCCTCATCGGGTCCAGTAGAAATCCACGGGGATAAGCTCAACGACCCATCCACCTTCTTCGCCCAGCGTGGCCGCCGGATGCATGGAGGCGATGCGCAACGCCTCGTCATGGGTATCCGCCTCGATGATGAACAGGCCGCCCACGACTTCCTTCGACTCGGTATAGGGCCCATCGGTGACGTGCGTCTTGCCACTGCGCGGGCGGA
>NZ_VOSW01000186.1 GCF_009690905.1 Paraburkholderia madseniana | reverse complement strand
CCGTTCTCGCACATTCCGCGTTAGTGACAAAGGACTCATCAGCTCCCACTCCGCACTACGTGCGTCGCGGACGGGTCTGCATGGGAAACCACCGGCTTCGGTTACGCGCCGCGGGGGCCGTCGGCTTCGCCTCGGCGAGGCGCCTTTGCACTCTCCGCGGAACCCCGCCTCAAATGATATGGCTGTGCGATAACGAGTCACGACCCGCTGGCGAGGCGTGAGCGCCAAAACGTAGCGATCGGTTTTATGAACTGCTCTTCGGCGCGCGCAGCGCCGCCGGAAGTATGACGCCCTTGTCACAGACGCCGAATGTGCGAGAACACAGATTCCAGATGCACCACTACCCGCAGCAGACCACGGTACCCGCTTAGCAGGAGTGGTTTGAGCCGCTTTCTTTTGCCTACTTTTCTTTGCGGCATGCAAAGAAAAGTAGGTGCCGCCCCGCACAGGGGCAACGCTAATAGACCACTAACAATTCAAGGAAAGGCCAAAGCCCTAAGAACACAGACAACAAGCGCCGCGAAGGCAAAAAACCCGCAAACCTTCAAACAACCCCCTCCGCCGCAGGCGCCCCTAGCGCATTACGAATAGCATTAGCCAGCTCAGCGGCTGCAAACTTAGCCACATACCCATTCGCCCCAGCATTCTTCACATGCGCCTCATTCGCCGCACCGGTCAAAGAAGAATGAATAATCACCGGAATATCCCGAGTCCGCTCATCAGCCTTGATCTGACGGGTCAACATGAACCCGTCCATCTCCGGCATCTCGAGATCGGTCAACACCAGCGCGATACTGTCCTTCACCCGCGTACCATTAGCCTGCGCTTCACGCGCGACCTGCTGCAACGTATTCCATGCCTCCTCGCCAGTCTTGGTCATCACGTAGTCCGCGCCGATCGCGCTCAACGCCTGCTCGATCAGCTTGCGCGCAAAACCGGAATCGTCAGCGGCGAGAATCTTCGCGCCGGGGCGGATGCCAAGCGCCTCACCCACAGAGGTCGGGTCGACGCTCGGATGCTGTGACGGAAACACGTCGCGCAACACCTGCTCTACGTCGATCACCTGGGCGAGCCGCGAGTCGCCCGTGTTGCCGTCGATACGCGCAATGCTCGTCACCAGATTGCCACCGGCCGCGCCTTCAGCGGAGAGCACCTGGTTCCACTCAAGCCGCACGATGTCGTCCACTTCCTCGACTGCAAAAGCCTGCGTCGAACGCGCGAATTCCGTCACCAGCAAAATGTTCAAGCCGCGCGTCGGCTCGCAGCCCATCAGGCGCGGCAAGTCAATCACGGGAATAATCTGGCCGCGAATGTCCACCGCGCCCATCACGAACGGCGAAGAACCCGCAATCGGCGTCACCGGCGGCATCGTCGAGATTTCACGCACCTTGAAGACGTTGATGCCGTAGAGCTCATGCGCGTCGCTGCCGGGAACCGAACCCAGCCGATACAGCAACAACTCGAATTTATTGGAACTCGTCAGATTGCTGCGTTCGTCGTTCGCGCGGTGATCTACTGCCATCGAATCTCTCCAGGGATTGCGGTGCGAGTGGTGCGCCAAGCATACCGTTCGTTCGGCCCCGGCGCGTGCCCTACCTTTCTGTTATCGGCGCAGCAGCAGGAAAGTTCAGTGAATTCAGGCGGTTTGCCGATGCTTTCTGGTTAACCCCCAGCCGCTATTCAGGGCAGGAAGAGGCCGGCGACCATACAGCAAAAGCAGGAAATTCGTATGAAGGTTACCTAACGTTACAGAAGCGACAGCATGGTTTCACATGCTGGGTGATGCGCCTCCTAGAATGCACAGCGATAAGAGCGCGGCGCCGTTAGCCAGTCGCAAGCGACTTGCAAGGTATCAATGCAATCGCATGCAATGGCCAAGGCGCACTCGCATCGCCGTCGTTTCGCTTCCACTCCAAGGAGAACGTATGATCCGCTTGCCTCTCGCCGCCATCACCAGTGCCTGCATGGCCAGCCTTATGGCCGTCGCTACCGCGGCCAGTGCTCAGACCGCGGCCGCGCCGGATGCCGTTCGCATTCATGCCGCCGACCAGGCCTTCATCACCGACGCCACCAAGGCTGTCTCCACGCAACGCGATGCCGCACGCATCGCCACTTCGCGCTCCACCGACCGGGACGTGAAGGCATTCGCAGAACGCGTGTCGAACGACAACGCGAAAATCTCCGACGCGCTGCGCGCTGCCAGCCCGCGTGGCGTCGACGTGCCGAAGAACGATCCGGACCCGGCGGTGCTCGCGAGCATCAATAACCTGCGCGGCGCCGACTTCGACAAGACCTACATCGAGCAGGTCGCACTCGCCGGCGAACAGAAAGCGCTGTCGGCCTTCCAGGCGGAAATCGCTTCGGGCCGCGACGAACAATTGAAGGACGCGGCGAAAAAGGCGCTGCCGACCATCCAGGAGCACTACGCGATGGCTCAGGAGCTCGCCAAGCGTAAGCATCTGACTGCGCAGTAAGCCGGACACTAGACACACCCGGCACAGTCCAGGCACCAAGGCGCGCGTCACGTTTCGGCGTGACGCGCGCCACCAGGCAGCATAGAAAAACGCCTCAAAAGAACGCTTAAAAACACGTCTAAAAGAGACGCCTGAAAAACCACCTCCAAAACCGCCTCCAAAACCGCCTCCAAAACCAGCAGCCCTCCCTCTCGCTCGCGCGCATCCAAGGCCGCTTGCACACAGCAGTCCAAACGCGTTCTTTTCGGCGATAATCGGCTTCGTTCTTTCAGGCCTGACCCGCGTGGCTTCCGCCGCGACTCAGGAAGCTTGCAAGCGGTTTCCCGATTCCACACGCATTCCATCAAAGCTCACCTCATGAGCAAGCCTGCCAATCTCCCGCAACAGTTGGACCATATGCTTCGCCAAGCCGTCGCGCTTCAGCAGAACGGCGCATTCGCCGAGGCCGAAGAACTCTACCGTGAGATTCTCGAACTGAAGCCACGCCATTTCGAGGCGCTGCAATTGTTGGGCTCGCTCGCGCTGCAGGCGGGTCGTGTCGAGGAGGGCATCGAGTTCCTCAGCAAGGCGCTCGCCATCAATGCCAAACAGGCGCCCGTCCATTCGAATCTCGCCTATGCGCTCAATGCCTTGCAACGTTTCGACGAAGCACTCGTGAGCGCCAATCGCGCGATCGCATTGCAATCGAAATTCCCGGACGCACTGAACAATCGCGGCAACGCGCAAGCCGGCCTGAACTTGCCGCTCGAAGCGCTCAGCAGCTTTGACCGCGCAATTGCCTTGATGCCGGATTTCGCGCAAGCCTGGAACAATCGCGCCTGTGTGCTGCGCGATCTGGGCCGTCCCGCCGATGCTCTCGCAAGCTGCGATCACGCGCTCGCATTGCAGCCGACCTACCCCGACGCGTGGAGCAATCGCGGTAATGCGCTCAGCGATCTGAATCAGGCGGACGAGGCGCGGCAAAGCTATCAGCGCGCGCTCGAACTTGCACCTGCATTTGCCGATGCATGGAACAACCTTGGACTGACCCAGGTCGATCTCGGTGAGCACGCGCAAGCGTTGCAGAGCTACGAACGCGCACTGGCCGTCAATCCCGTCGCTGCCGAGACGCATTGGAACCAGTCGTTGTGTCTGCTGCAACTGGGGCAGCTAGAAGCGGGATGGAAGGAATACGAATGGCGCTGGGAGCGTAGCCGGATCAAAGCAGGCAGGCGCACCTTTGCGCAACCGCTTTGGATGGGCGATTTTTCGATCGACGGTAAAACGATTCTGCTTCACGCCGAGCAGGGTCTCGGCGACACGCTGCAGTTTTGCCGGTATGCCGGGATGGTGTCGAAGCTCGGCGCGAAAGTCGTGCTGGAAGTGCCGGGTGAGTTGATACGGCTAATGTCCACGCTCGACGGAGTGGATCAATTGATCGACGCGGGCGAGGCACTACCGCCGTTCGATTGTCACTGCCCATTGCTGAGTCTGCCGCTCGCGTTCAGGACCGATCTCGCGAGCATTCCGTCAAAGACGCCTTATCTGTTCGCCGACCCGCAAGCAACGCGTGAATGGCACGAACGTATCGCTGCACAAGCAGAAGGGCGCCTGAAAGTCGGACTCGTGTGGGCTGGCGGAAACCGGCCGCATGTCGCCGAACTCCGCAAGAACGACGCGCGCCGTTCGATTACGTTCGAGCGGCTCGCACCGATTCTTGATGTGCCGAACGTGCAGTTCTTCAGTCTGCAAAAGGGACCGTCTGCGCTTCAGTTGCCGCGCAACGATTCACACCCTAACGTCATTGACTACACTGAAGAGCTCGAGGACTTCGCTGACACGGCCGCGCTGGTGGCGAACCTCGACCTGGTGATATCGGTGGACACCTCAACCGCGCATCTGGCCGGTGCGCTGGACAAACCGGTATGGATTCTGAACCGCTTCGACACCTGCTGGCGCTGGATGCTGGAGCGCACCGATACACCGTGGTATGCGCAAGCGAGATTGTTCCGGCAGCCGGCATTGGGCGATTGGGACAGCGTGATTCGAAGCGCGCGTGACGCGTTGGCCGGGTTCGGCGGCACGTTTGCCGAGACGCGCGTAGACTGAACGTCCGTTTATCGACGGCTAGGTCACGGAGAATCATCAATGGAATACAGACATCTGGGTGCATCTGGTTTCAAGGTGCCGGTACTGAGTTTCGGCACGGGCACATTCGGCGGCAAGGGCGAATTTTTCCAGGCGTGGGGCGCCACCGACGTCGCCGAAGCGCGTCGCTTGCTCGACATCTGTTTCGATGCGGGCATCACGATGTTCGACAGTGCCGACATCTATTCGAGCGGCGCTTCCGAGTCGGTGCTCGGCGAAGCGCTCAAGGGCAAGCGCGACAAAGCGATCATTTCGACCAAAGCGACTTTCCGTTTCGACGACGGTCCGAACAATGTCGGCTCATCGCGCTTTCATCTGATTCAGGCGGTGGACGCAGCGCTCAAACGTCTGCAAACCGATTACATCGATCTGTTCCAGTTGCACGGTTTCGACGCGAAGACGCCTATCGCCGAAGTCATGTCGACGCTCGACGATCTCGTGCGCGCCGGCAAGATCCGCTACACAGGCGTGTCGAATTTTTCCGGCTGGCATCTGATGAAATCGCAGGACACCGCGGATCGTTACGGCTATCCGCGCTATGTCGCGAATCAGACTTACTACTCGCTGATCGGTCGCGATTACGAATGGGAGCTGATGCCGCTCGGCGTCGATCAAGGCGTGGGTGCGGTGGTGTGGAGTCCGCTCGGTTGGGGACGTCTCACCGGCAAGATCAAGCGCGGTCAGCCGTTGCCAGAAACGAGCCGTCTGCACAAAACCTCTGACATGGGGCCGCCGGTGCCGGACGAGTACCTGTTCCGCGTGCTCGATGCAATCGACGAGGTTGCGGCCGAAACCGGCAAGACCGTGCCGCAAATCGCGCTGAACTGGCTGCTGCAGCGGCCTACTGTATCGACGGTGCTGATCGGCGCGCGCAACGAAGAGCAGTTGCGGCAGAACCTGGGCGCAGTGGGTTGGAATTTGACGCCCGAACAGGTGGCGAAACTCGACGCTGCCAGCGCTGTACGTCCCGCGTATCCGTACTGGCATCAGGAAGGATTTACGGAGCGTAATCCGAAGGCGGTTTAAGCACGCTTCTGTGGCTTTGTCACGGCGTAACCACGCGCTCCGGCTCGACGGCTATTTAATGAGTTCTGCCGGAGCGGCGAACAGTTCGCTGTAATAGCGGCGACTGAGGTTGTTGTCGCGCATCGCAAGCGTCGCTCGCCGATCTGATCCATCACGCCGTCATAACGTGCATACTCAGCGGGGCGTTCGGTATCGGCTGGTTTGCCGGCGCTAGGGAAGTGGGCGGTGCCGCGAGTGAACGCGCCCGGCACCACGATCGAGGTTTCGATACCGAAGCGCGCGATTTCGTAGGCGAGGGTGACGGCCAAAGAATCCATCGCCGCCTTGGCCGCACCGTAAGGGCCGAGGAAGGGAGGAAAACCGCCCTTGGTCGTCGTGCTGCTGATCCACAACATCAAGCCCGCTTCCTGCTGGCGCAGATACGGCAGCACCGCACGGTTCACGCGCTGCGCGCCGAACAGGTTGGTGTCGAACACCTTCACCATTTCTTCGGGTGTGAACGCTTCGCTCGGGCCGACCACCAGATGTCCCGCGTTCTGCATCACCACGTCGAGCCGTCCTTGCTCTCGGACGATCGTCGCGGCGGCGGCATCGGCGGATTCTTGCGACAACACGTCGAGTTCGAGCGGATGCAACTGGATGTCCTTCGCTTGGGCGAGCGCCCGCATTTCGTCGGCGCGCGGCTTGTTACGTCCTTCGACATCGCGCATCGTCGCGTAGACGATATGGCCGGCTTCGGCCAAGGATTGTGCGGTGAGCTTGCCGATGCCCGTACCCGCGCCCGTCACCAGAATGACGTTCTTCTGCATTTTTCTTCTCCGATTCGATGAAAGTGATGCGACGTAAAGGTGCTGTCAGAGAGGCGCTTTACGTGTTTTCAAGCTGGATTAAGTGGGTTAGGCCACGCCGCCGTTGGCGCGCAGGATCTGGCCATTGACCCAGCCTGCATCCGGACCGGCGAGGAAGGACACGACCGAGGCGATGTCGTCCGGCTGGCCGAGGCGTTGCAGCGGCGGCATCTTCGCGAAGGTCTGGATCTGTTCTTCGGTCTTGCCGTCGAGGAACAGCGAGGTCGCGATCGGGCCTGGCGCCACCGCGTTGACGGTGATGTTGCGGCCGCGCAGTTCCTTGGCGAACACATGCGTGAAGGCTTCGACGGCGGCCTTGGTGCCGTTGTAGATCGCGTAGCCCGGCATGTTCAGCGCCAGTGTCGTGCTCGAGAAGTTGACGATGCGTCCGCCGTTGTTCATCCGTGCTGCCGCTTCGCGCAGCGTGTTGAAGGTGCCGCGCACGTTGATGTCGAAGGTCTGGTCGTACAGCGCGTCGCTGGTGTCGGCGAGCGGCACTGTCTTCAGCACGCCGGCGTTGTTGACCAGCACGTCCACTTTGCCGAGTTGCTGTTCGGTGGTTTCGAACATGCGACGCACGTCGTCGGCGTTCGACACATCGGCCTTCACTGCGATGGCCTTGGTGCCTGCCGCCGTGAGTTCCGCGACCAGCGCATCGGCTTCCGACGAGCTCGATGCATAGTTGACGGCAACCGCAAAGCCGTCCTTGGCGAGGCGTTGTGCAACCGCTGCGCCGATGCCACGGGATGCGCCGGTAACGATGGCGACTTGGGCGTTCTTGATCGTGTTCATGATTCGGTTCCTTCTGTGTGGTGAGTTGGTGAAACGAATCATGGTCGCTTTCGTAACAGAGATAATCGGGTTAAAATTGCGATAATCATTCCATTTACTTCAATAATTGACCGATGAGCGGCCGGATCGCCGGCCCGGCACAAAGGCATCAACCATGGATCGTTTCGAGGAAATGCGGGTGTTCATCCGGATCGCCGAGCGGCAAAGCTTTACGCGCGCGTCGGACGATCTGCAGATTCCGCGCGCCACCGTCACCAACCTGATGAAGCGCATGGAGCAGCGGCTCGGCGCGCGGCTTCTCGAACGCACCACGCGCTCGGTCCGCCTCACGCATGACGGCGAGGCGTACTACCGGCGCTGCGTGCGGCTGATTGCCGATATGGAGGAGGCGGAGGGCTCGTTTTCCAACATCGCGCCGAAGGGCCTATTGCGCGTGAATCTGCAGGGCACCTTGGCCCGGCACTTCGTCGTGCCGGCGCTGCCGGCGTTTCTCGCGCGGTTTCCCGACATTGAGTTGACGATCGGCGAGGACGACCGGCTGGTCGATCTGGTGCGGGAGGGGATCGATTGCGTGTTGCGGGCGGGCAATCTGCAGGATTCGTCGATGGTGGGGCGGCGCGTGGCGCAGTTACCGCAAGTGACAGTGGCGAGCCCGACTTATCTGGAGGCGTATGGCGAGCCGGCCGATCCGGCGGCTTTGTCTACGCATCGGGCGGTCAATTATCTGTCCAGCGCGACCGGCAAGCCGGTGCCGCTCGAATTCAGAATCGACGGCCGGGATACCGCCACGTACCTGCCGTCGACGGTATCGGTGACCGGCGCCGATCTCTACACAGGCTCGGCGGTGGCCGGGCTCGGCATCGTGCAAGTGCCGCAATACCGTGTGGCGAGTGAACTGGCGTCGGGTCGGCTGAAGATCATTCTCGCGGACTTTCCGCCGCCGCCGATGCCGGTTTCGGTGCTGTATCCGCAGAATCGCCAGTTGTCGTCGCGGGTGCGGGTGTTTGCGCAATGGTTGCGCGATATTTTCGAGGCGGCGGGGGCGCAGACGGGTGCACCGTAAACGTGTGAGTTCAGCGCGTGCGCGCGGCGATTGGCATATGGTCCGAGCAGTCCGTGCTTTTGCGTAAGCCGCGCTGCGTATCGTGGGATCATACGGGCTGTGCTGGGCGATATTGCTTTTTGCACGGTACGGAAAAACAGGAGCAGGACGATGATCGATGGACTGGTGGGCGGGCGCTTATACGGCGAGGCGCAGATCCGCACGGGGCAGAATGGTAAGCGCTTTGTGACCTGCAAGGTCCGGGCGACCACCAATGACGGCGATACGATTTTCGTCAACGTGATTGCGTTTGATGATGATGTGCAGACGGCGTTGCTTGCTCTGTCTGACGCAGATAGTGTCGCGTTGAGTGGCGCGTTGACGCCGAAGGTTTGGACTGACAAGAATGGGTTGATTAAGCCTGCTGTGGATATGGTTGCGCATAAGGTGCTTGTGGGGTATTTGCGGGAAGGGTAATGGTTTTTTGTTGCCTTCGCGGCGCTTTTTGTCTGTGTTCTTGGGGTGTTGGCCTTTCCTTGCATTGTTAGTGGTCTATTAGCGTTGCCCCTGTGCGGGGCAGCGCTTTTGTCCGTGTTCTTATGGCTTTGGCCTTTCCTTGATTTGCTAGTGGTCTATTAGCGTTGCCCCTGTGCGGGGCGGCACCTACTTCTCTTTGCCGGCTGCAAAGAGAAGTAGGCAAGAGAAAGCAGCTCAAACCGCTACTGCTAAGCGGG
>NZ_VOSW01000185.1 GCF_009690905.1 Paraburkholderia madseniana | reverse complement strand
GGTGAGCTGGACCGTGGCGTGTTTGGAAGACCGGTGTTCTATCGTGCCGGCGTGCCTTGCTGCTCCCCTACCACAGCCCGCCCATAGAAATACAGACGTGCATAGGTAGACGCACGCCCGCCTGGGCGGGTGTGCGGTTAGAACAACAGGCTTCCACACCTGGCTGCCGGGTGTTTCCCGACGGCTTGATGATTATAAATCAAGGCAGCCGCGTAGCGTTCAACCAGGCAGGCTAAGTGTTTGCGTTTGACCGATTGGACAAGGCATCGTCGGCGGCGGTTGGCGTGTTGTCGCGGACTCGGAGGTCACAGAGGACGCGGGCGGCTGGTCGTCTCTGCGTCGACAGTCTGCGCGCAGGTGTATCCGGGGTTCGTCAGTGTCTGAACTTGGCGGTCGATGACAGTCCGATCGGCCTTAACGGACGTTCGACTTCCATCTGATTGCAACCGGTCGAATGACTGCTCTCCGAGAACGCGGAGGACTGAAGTCGACCCTAAGCGGACCGGCTCAGGTAGACCGGCCGAAGGCTGGTTCGGGAACGATACTGTTGAAAAAGTCGTAGCGCGTCGCCCTAACACCAGGAGTGAAAAATTCGACCTCTCAGATCGCCCCACAAACCGCTCGCGAGCATCGGTTAAGGGTAAAACGACCCATGAAAACCGGGTTAGAACGACCGTCACCGACTTTTTCAACAGCATCGGAACGACAACGGCCACTGATCTTACGGCTGTCGACGCGGACGAATTAGTACTTCGCGGCATGGGGGTTGGGTCGTGCGACGGTGAGAGAAAAAGCGCGCTTCATAGCAACGTTGTCCGCATCGACGTAAGTTCTTCGGCGACCTGACCACTCAGAACGAATGCCGGATGCCGACGGCCACGCCGGTCTGGTCCGCACCGGGCGTGACATCGTTGTCGGCCCCGCGCACGCCCACCGTGGAAAACGACGGATTGCTGACATACGCGCCTTCGGCATATAGCTCGGTTCGCTTCGAGAGCGAGTAATCCACTAGCAGGATGCCCATTGTCGGTCCGCCGCGAGGATTCCGATATTGCGTGCGATACACGCCCGCTGAAATGAGCAGCGGCGCCACCGCGCGATAGTTCACGCCGCCCCAGTACAGCATCGAACTCGCCAGCGTCGAGGTGTTGCTGACGTTGAGCCAGCGCAATCCCGCCAATACCGTCACCGGGCGGAAATCGTAAGAGACGCCAAACATGGCACGGCTTCGCGTATTGCTCTGCGTCGCAATCGACGTACCCTGCAACTGGTCGTATGTTACGCCCGCGCTCAGCGGTCCATTATCGTAAAGAAGCGCAGCGCTCATCTCACGGCCAACCTTGGTCGCCCCGGGCACGTTGGCGCCGTTCGGGATCGTCGAATCGTAGCCGCTGCTATAGAGTGCCGCGAAGGTCACTCCCGCGACGTGCACACCGTAGCGAATGGAGTTGTCGGCGCGATTCACGAGTTGCGCATCCATCGACTGCGCCGAATAGCTCGGATTGAGCGTCAGCGGATCGTATTTGTACATCAACTCGTAAAGCAGATTCTGATGGCGTCCGAGCGTCACCGTGCCGTATGGCGTCGACACGCCGACGAACGCCTTGCGACCGAAGAGGCGTCCGCCTTGGCCGAGCGCGCCGTTGTTCAGGTTGAAACCGCCTTCGAGCGTGAACACGGCCATGTAGCCGCTGCCGAGGTCTTCGTTGCCCTTGAAGCCCCAGCGCGATCCCGCGAGATTGCCCGACTGCTCGCGAACGGCGGATGCTGAGCGTTGGCCCTGCACGACATGATTCGCATATTCGACGCCGACGTCGAGAATTCCGTATAGCGTAACGGAGCTTTGCGCGTGAACGTGCGCGGACGCGCACACGCACCCCGCCGCAATCAGCGAGGCGATCAGGTTTCTTTTCATTGTTCTTGCTTGTGATGTGAGGAGCACGCCCGATGCGCCGGTCTCCACGGCGCATCGAACGCGTTGTAAAGGGGCGCGCGAGACGTCGCCGATATCAGATTTTGAAGCTCTCCAGCGTGGCGGGATGAAACAGCTCTTCCGGCTGCAGCAACCGGTTCGACAAGCCTTCCTGGTGATGCCGCGTCAGGAAGCGCGACAGCACATCACGGTTCGGCTCGAAGCCGTACGACCAGAAATCGTGGCCCATCAACCGGCGCGCGTTGCGCAACTGCTCTTCGACGAAGGGCAGCGTCACTTTGGTCGCGGAGGTGTCGCTCAGCTTCGCGAGCGCGACAGCCTTGCTTTTCTCGAACGCCTTCGCGATCGCGCCCGGCAGCCACGGATGCTGCTCCGCCAGCGTCCAGCGCACGCCCAGCAGATGCATGATCGGGAACAGCTTCGTGCGGGTGTACCAGTCGGCGGCGGCCTTCTGCGGATCGTCGTAGAGATACTTCACGTTCGGATGACCGTTCGTGAAGCACGACGGCGCTCGCGGGCCGATGACCGCATCGATTTCGCCGGATGCCAGAAGGCCCGTGATCGTCGCGTTCGACGGCGCGTTCTCCAAACGCACATCGGCGGGCAGGTTAAGCCTGATCTTCTCCTCGCGGCCCGTTTCCTCGTAGCCACCGCGTACCCAGGTCACGTCCGACGCCTTTAGACCGTGATCCTCTTCGAGAAACAAACGCGCCCACACATTGGCCGTCAATTGATACTCGGGCACGCCGATGCGCTTGCCCTTCAGATCAGCGGCCGTATCGATGCCTCGATCGGTGCGCACATAGATCGACGTATGCCGGAACGCGCGCGACGGAAAGATCGGCACGCCGATATACGGACTCGTGCCGGCCGCCGTCTTCACGCTATAGCTGGAGAGCGACAGTTCGCAGATGTCGTAATCGGCATGACGGAATGCCCGGAAGAAGATCTCCTCCGGGTCTTGCAGCATGAAGACCGGATCGACGCCGTCGATCTGCACCTCGCCGTCCACGAGAGGACGCATGCGGTCATAGTTGCCTACCGCTACCGACAGATTGAGCTTGCCCATATTCAAAGTTCCCTGATGATTGGTTTTCTAGCCGCCGATGAGCGCGTCGCGCTGTTCTGCGCTGGATCGCAGCATCGCGAGGCAGATTTCGAGCGTGCCGCGTGCCCAGACACCATCGTGCAGCGGCGCGATATCGCCATGCACGGCGGCGATAAGTTCGTCGATGACTTCGGCGCGGGGCACGGCAGGCGCGTCGAGTTCGACGCGCTCCCGACGTTCGTCACCGTAGACGAGGATGGCATCGGGCATCGGCCGCAGATCGCCGTGCTCGCATGACACGATGAGCGGTCCGAAGTGCTGATGACGCTTGCGCGCTTCGGGCGTTGTCTGGGAAAGCGGCGTGTAGGCGTTGCCGCCATAGGTGCCTGCAGCTTTCAGCCGCGCTTCTTCTTCCTTAGACTCCACGCGCGCCAACTTGCGGCGCGCGTTGCCGTATTCGTCGGCGCCGCGTGTCTGCCCCATCTCGCCGATCCAGCCGGTCCACTCGTCCGAATCGAAATGGGCGTAGCCGTTGTATGCGAGCGTCGCGAAGGCGCCGTTCTCGAACCAGATCGTTGCGGTGTAGGCGCCTTCGGTCGGACGCGCCCGATCCCAGTTGCCCACTGCCGCTCGGATGCGCGTCGCGCGGCTGCCTGCGAGCAGCCGCACGATATCGACCTGATGCGCGGCCTGGCTGAAGACGGCTCCGCCGCCATCTTCAGTCTTCAGTTCCTCCGGCCTGCGCGGACGAAACAGATAGTCGGTGTAGTTGAGCGCCTGGATCATCTTCACGTCGCCGTACGCGCCCGATGCGACCAGTTCACGTGTGCGCAGATATGGCGTATCGAAGCTATGGCAATGACCGACGATCAGATGCACACTCGCGTCGCGGCATGCGGCGATCATGTCGTCGCATTCGTCGAGCGACAACGCCATCGGCTTCTCAACAAGCACGTGCTTGCCGTGCGATGCCGCGATCCGCGTGTGCGCCGCGTGAAACTGATGCGGACTCGCAATGTAAATCGCATCGATGTCCGGCAGGCGCGCGAGCGCTTCAATATTGTCGAAGGTGGGTGCGTCGAAATCGGCTTCGAACTGCTTGCGGGCCTGCGCGCGAGGATCGCATGCGCCGACGAGTTGCACGCGTGTGTCAGCGAGAAACGTCGGCACCATCAGCGAGAATGCGCGGCCGAGACCCGCAATGCCGAGTCGGATCTTCTCCATCAGACCTGAACCTGATAGTTCGGCTCGAGTTCCGCCGCTGCTCCTTCAGCGCGCTCGACGCACACGGGGTGCGCGGCATACTGCTTCCAGTCCGCGTCCTTCGGCACCATCGCCTGGAACGAGCACACGCTGCGCGGGATCGCGTTCTCTCCGGCTCCGATCGCCGTTTCGCCCGACTGGAATTCCTTCAGCGCATCGAGCATGCGGCGGCGGAATTCGACCACAGCGACGTCGCTCGCGCCCAGCCGCTCTTCGGTACGATCCGCGATCGGGCCCATCGTCAGCCACATCGCGATGTCCTGGTTCGGAAAGCCCTTGATGCCGGTGAAGTTGCCCGCTTTCATTGCCTCACGGTCCTGCCAGAAGCGGTTGTCGTGATTGCGCAACGGCCGGTAGAACTCGTCGAGGTCAATGCCGACCTGCTGCCCGAGGAACTTGCGCCACGTCTCGGTTTCGGGTGTCTTGTCAGGATGACCCCACGCCATGAAATAGAACGCGGTGCTGGTGTCGTCGCACGGCACGTTGATGTTGGCCACGTTGTACAGGTTGTTCGGCGGAATGAGCGCGGTAGCCGGCGCGACGAACACGGTCGAGCGCACGTAATCGTGCGTGGCCGCGTTCTGGATTGGGCGGCGCAGCGCGGCATAGCGGAAGCCGTAACTCGTGCGATGCACCTGCAGACGCGGCGCCTTGTCCGTCGACGGACGCAGCCAGTTCTTCGACGTTGCTTCTGCACCGCCCACACGCGCCGGCACAAAGTCCGACGAATGCAGGCTCGAGCTATGCGCGGAATCGATCGCACCTTCGAGAATCTGCGCCCAATTGCACGGCAAAATCGCCTTAGCGATGCTGACGCGCGTGTCCTCGGTCGGCGCCCAGGCGGGCGGCACGAATTCAGGTATTGCGTCCTGCGGGCCCATGTACGCCCAGACGAAGCCGCCCCATTCGTTCGTCTCGTAGGCCTTGTGTTTCACCTTCCTGGTCATGTCGCTGCACGAAGGCTCGGATACCATTTCGATCACGTTGCCCTTTACGTCCATCTTCCAGCCGTGATAGAGGCAGCGCAGGCCGCAATCCTCGTTGCGCCCATACACGAGCGACACCCGCCGATGCGGACAGTATTCGTCCATCACGCCGACGTTGCCGTCAGTGTCGCGGAACACCACGAGGTCCTCGCCGAACACGCGCGCTTTCACGGGCGCGCCGTCCGGCTCGCTGATTTCTTCGCTGAGACACACGGGCGTCCAATGACGGCGCATCAACTGGCCCATCGGGGCATCGCCTTCGACACGACACAGCAATTCGTTTTCTTCATGCGTGAGCATTTACGCTTCTCCTGACCAACGTATTCAATGGGGATGATTTTCAGAGGTCCAGCACCAGTTCTTCGCTCTTTGCGCGCGACACGCAGATCATGATCTGGCCGCGCTTCTCGTCTTCGTCAAGCACCATGTCGCGATGATCCGCTTCGCCCGCACACAGCGTCGTGCGACACGATCCGCATGTGCCGCTTTCGCATGAACTCGGCGCGCGGATGCCGTTGTCGCGCAGGATTTCGAGGATCGAGCGGTCCTTCGGAATGTCGAAGCAGCGGCCCGATCGCTCGAGCCTCACGCTGAACGGCGTGTTCTCGGCCGCGCGCGACTGATCCACGCCGAAGCTCTCGAAATGCACGCTGCCTGTCGGCCAGTGACCAGTCATGTCGCGCACGCCGTCCATCAGCGCGCGCGGGCCGCAGCAGTAAACGTGCGCACCGCTGCCGGGCTTTTCGAAAACAGGCCAGAAGTCGAACGCATTGGCGAGATCACCATGATCGTGATGCACGACGACGTGCGGCTTCCATTCCGCGCTGCTTAGTTCCTCGAGGAACGCCGTCGTCTCCGGGCTGCGCGAGACGTAATAGAGCTGGAAGCGCGGGCCGCCGGTGGCCTTGAGGTGACGCATCATCGAGAGAATCGGGGTGATGCCAATGCCGCCCGCGACGAACACAAAGCTGCGCGCGCGTTCGCTCAGTTCGAATTCGTTGCGCGGCTCGGAAACTTCGATGCGGCCGCCTTCCGCGACGTCATCCGTCATGCTGACCGAGCCGCCGCGGCCCGCTGCGTCGCGCTTCACGGCGATCACGTAGCGGTCCGTTTCGTCAGGATCGTTGCACAGCGAATAGTTGCGGTTCGCGCCGCTTGGCACGCGCACCGTCAAGTGCGCGCCCGCCGTGAAGGACGGCAATCCGCGCCCTTCTTCATCGCGGAGCTCGAAACGGAAGATGCCTTCCGCCACCGGGTCCTTCTTCGTCACCACGAGCGTCCTGAATGACAGTTCGTTGCTGGCCGAATCGCTCATTGCACCTACTCTCCCGCATTTGTCTTCATTCGATGACACCATCCCTCCGCCGTCGATCACCATGACGTTTATATTAGATATCTAATCATGTAGAAGCAAGCGGGTTTTCCCTGAAATCGTTCGGATGACGCAAATGAAAACGGCGCCTTCACATCGAAGACGCCGCCCTTGCTGCGAGAACTGAACGCTAAGATTGCTTTTCCGCGTGCTCGCGCAGCGTATTGGCCGGCACGCCAATCAGCACCGCGAGTCCGCCAAGCATCACGAGTACGGCGATTGCGGATAGGCCGATCGCAAGGCTGCCCGTCATCGTCTTGATCCAGCCGAGCGCGATCGGTCCACAGAACGCGCCCACTTGCCCCAGGCTGCTGATCGCGCCGATGCCTGCGGCGGCGGCATCATCGGATAGATATGCGGGAGGGATCGACCAGATAATGGCCGCCGCGCCGAAGTAGGAAATGGAGATCATCCCCAGACAGACGATGGCCGCCGTGGTGTTGCCCGACAGTACGGGCAGCAGAAAGCCGCCCAACGCGCCGACCGCCGTGCACCCGAAGAAATGCCAGCGCCGCTCGAGCGTGACGTCCGAACTGCGCGCGACCGCGAACATGCCGAGCGCGCCGATGATGTACGGCAACGCCGACAGCAGGCCCACGTTGAGCACGTCCGAAACGCCTGCCTGACGAATGATGGTCGGCGTCCAGTAGTTGAGGATCGTGCCGCACAGGGGCACCGTGCCCCAGCCTGCCGCGAGGATATACACGCGCGGGTCCCTCAGCGCGACCAGCAACTGATGATGCGTGTGCTTTGCGGGCTTCTTCTCGGCGCGGTCTGCGGCGAGCGCATCAAGGATGATCTTCTTCTGCTCGTCGTCGAGCCAGCGCGCGTCCTGCGGACGGTCGACGAGATAGAAGAACGCCACGACGCCCATCAGCAGCGCTGGCAAGCCCTCGAGAAAGAACAGCCACTGCCAGTTTTTGTAGCCGAGCACATCGACGAAGTTATGCAGGATCCAGCCCGACAGCGGGCCGCCGATGATGCCCGCCGCCGCGATCGCCAGCAGAAAGCGCGACGTGATGCGCGCGCGCCGCGCGCCCGGATACCAGTACGTCAGGTACAGAATGATGCCGGGCCAGAAACCGGCCTCGGCCGCGCCGAGCAGGATTCGCGCGATATAAAACTGCGTTGGCGTGGTCATGAAGGCCATCGCGGTGGAAATGCCGCCCCACAGGATCATGATGCGCGAGACGGTGAGGCGCGCGCCGATCTTCTTGAGCCAGAGCGTGCTCGGCACTTCCAGCGAGATATAGCCGATGAAGAACAGGCTCACGCCAAGGCCGTACGCGGCATCGGACAAGCCGAGATCCTGCTTCAGATGCAATTGCGCAAAGCTCACGTTCACTCGATCCAGATAGTTCAGCACCCAGCAGACGAAGATGAACGACATCAGCCGCCAAGTGACCTTGTGATACGTGGCCTCGACGCGGGCTGCCGTCGCGTCCGATTCCGACATGAATTGCGTGACTGTGGATTTGGCCACCAAACGTCTCCAATTTCCGTGCATGAGGGCGACACACCGGCGCGCGAAGTGTGACCGCACGTCCCGCATATCAAGGATATTTTGTTCGATATCTAATCATAATGGTAAGGAGACGGTCACGCGTGAGCAAGTTCGGGTTTGCACCGAGATCCTTGCGGAGGATCCTGGCTGCGCAAAGCGTACGGCCCGCAGCTATCATGTCGGGCAAGACACCTGCACTCTGGAACGAGACATCGCCATGACACGAAAGAAGACTGTGGAAGGCACGCCGCGTGAAACCGCGGAGATGCTGCGCCACTGGCACGAATCGGTGCCGAACGACCGCCTCGCGCACCTTGTGAAAGACGCCTCACGATCGATGGTGCGCGCGTTGCAAATGCGGCTTGCGGAGCATTCGGTGTCATTCGGGCACTGGACCTTCCTGCGCATCCTCTGGGAAACGGACGGGCTCACGCAGCGCGAACTGAGCGAGCAGGCGGGCGTGATGGCGCCCACCACGTTCGCCGCCGTGACGGCGATGGAAAAACTTGGACTGGTCGAGCGCCAGCAGCGTCCGGAGAACAAGAAGAACACGCACGTGTATCTCACCGCCGAGGGCCGCGCGCTGAAGGACAAGCTCGTACCACTTGCGGAGGAGGTAAACGAGATAAGCGTGACCGGCCTGAGCGAACGCGATATCAAGACCGCGCGCAAAGTGCTGCTGACGATTATTGAGAATCTGGCAGACGACGAGTCGGGCTCGACGAACCCCATGCGACGCGTACTTTCCACTCGCGAACTTGGCAAGCTGATTGCCGAGCGCGGTGAAACGTGGGAGGACGCTTAAGAGCTAAGAGCAAGCGCGGCTTGATACTGAAAAGAACATCACTGGTATCGCGGATGCTTGGACTGCGACAACGATTGCAGCTTCGGATCGTTCATGACAGTGCTGATGCCGCATCGATAGTAAGAACACTCCGGTCCATCGCGCATTCGCCGGCGAGGAAAGGCGGAAGCGCTTGCCACCGTCGAAAGCCGGAAGCGCCGAGCCAGTTGTCTGCGGACAGCTCGCAAGTACGACCTCTTCCACATCTCGAAGGGCCGCAATTGCAACAACGACGGACAGACGGACACCAAGTTATAGCTGCGGCTCAAGGACCGTTCATGGCCGACCTCTGCCTCACGCGATCCGCATGTGCAGCACGAGCCCGGCGGTCGGCACCGCGCGACCCCAAAAGCGGACAGTCTGGCGAGACCCGCTACAAACTTTTCAGAAGATTGTCGATTTTCGA
>NZ_VOSW01000184.1 GCF_009690905.1 Paraburkholderia madseniana | reverse complement strand
TAGCAGTAGCGGTTTGAGCTGCTTTCTCTTGCCTACTTCTCTTTGCAGCCGGCAAAGAGAAGTAGGTGCCGCCCCGCACAGGGGCAACGCTAATAGACCACTAGCAAATCAAGGAAAGGCCAAAGCCCCAAGAACCCTGACAATGCCGCCGCAAAAGGCAAAAAACCCCAAAAAAACCTAACCCCCGGAGGGGCATATAATGTCGAACGCCCTCGCCGTCCTCCCAAAAAATGCCCGATCTGCTAGCCAATCTAAACCCCGAACAACACGCCGCCGTCACGCTCCCCAACGAGCCAGCGCTCATCCTTGCAGGCGCGGGCAGCGGCAAAACCCGCGTCCTCATCACGCGCATCGCGTGGCTGATCCAGCACGGTCTGGCGTCGCCCGCCACCATCCTGGCGGTGACCTTCACCAATAAAGCCGCCCGCGAAATGATGTCGCGTCTTTCGGCTCTCCTGCCGATCGACACCCGTGGCATGTGGATCGGCACCTTCCACGGCCTCTGCAACCGCATGCTCCGCGCGCATCATCGCGACGCCGGCCTGCCAGCCACCTTCCAGATCCTCGATACCGCGGACCAGCTCTCCGCGATCAAGCGTCTGATGAAGGGCCTCAACATCGACGACGAAAAGTACCCGGCGAAAAATCTCCAGTACTTCATCAACAATTCCAAAGAACAAGGCCTGCGCCCGAAAGACGTCGACGCCACCGACAACTTCAACCGCAAATTCGTCGAGCTCTACGAAGCCTACGACCAGCAGTGCCAGCGCGAAGGCGTCGTCGACTTTCCGGAGCTGCTGCTGCGCTGCTTCGAGCTGCTCGCGCACAATCCGCCGCTGCGCGCCCACTATCAGGCGCGCTTCAGGCACATCCTCGTCGACGAGTTCCAGGATACCAACAAGCTGCAATACGCGTGGCTGAAGTTGCTGGCCGGGCAGACCAACTCGATCTTCGCCGTCGGCGACGACGATCAGTCGATCTACGCGTTCCGCGGTGCGAACGTCGGCAACATGCGCGACTTCGAACACGAGTTCAACGTCCGGCACATGATCAAGCTGGAGCAGAACTACCGCTCGCACGGCCATATTCTCGACGCGGCCAATCAACTGATCGCCAATAACTCGCGGCGTCTGGGCAAGAATCTGCGTACCGACGCGGGTCACGGCGAACCGGTGCGCGTCTACGAGTCCGCCACCGATACGCAGGAAGCCGGCTGGATCGTCGAGGAAATCAAGGCGCTGATCAGCACCGGCACGTCGCGCAGCGAAGTCGCCATCCTGTATCGCAGCAACGCGCAGTCGCGCACGATCGAACACACGCTGGTCAATGCGGGCATCGCGTATCGCGTGTACGGCGGTCTGCGCTTTTTCGAACGCCAGGAAGTCAAACACGCGCTCGCCTATCTGCGCCTGATCGACAATCCGAACGACGACACCGCGTTCGCCCGCGTCGTCAATTTCCCCACGCGCGGCATCGGCGCGCGCTCGATCGAGCAACTTGCCGACGCGGCGCGTCTGTACAACTGCTCGATGGCCGCGGCGATTCCGTATGTCGCGGGTAAGGCGGGGTCGAGCCTCGCGAGTTTCGCGAACCTGATCGGCAAGATGCGCGCGGAAACGCAGCAGATGAGCCTGCCGGAAACGGTCGAATACGTGGTGCGCACGAGCGGTCTCACGGAGTTCTATCAGAACGAACGCGAAGGCCAGGACCGGCTGGAGAACTTGCAGGAACTGGTCAACGCGGCCGCTGCTTTTGTCAGCGAAGAAGGCTACGGCATGGATACGCCGGCGCGCTCGATTCCGCTGCGCCCGGGCGCGACCACGGCGCCTGAGTTGGCCGTCGCCACGGATGATCCGAATACCGTCGTGCTGGACGCGCCCGGCATCGCCGATCCGGCGCAAAACCCGGACACGATGACGCCGCTCGCCGGTTTCCTGTCGCACGCGTCGCTGGAAGCGGGCGACAACCAGGCGCAAGCCGGTCAGGAAGCCGTGCAGTTGATGACGGTGCACGCGGCCAAGGGTCTCGAGTTCACGGCGGTGTTTATCACCGGGCTCGAAGAAGGGCTGTTCCCGCATGAAAACAGCGCGATGGAATCGGATGGGCTGGAAGAAGAGCGTCGTCTGATGTATGTGGCGATCACGCGGGCGAAGGAGCGTTTGTATCTGTCGTTTGCGCAGAGCCGGATGCTGCACGGCCAGACGCGCTACAACATCCGCTCGCGCTTCTTCGACGAACTGCCGCAGGAAACGCTCAAGTGGCTCACGCCGAAGGTCGAGGCGGGCGCGCGTTGGGGCGGGCGTTCGGATAACGCCGGTTATGGTCGCGACTGGTTCGCGCGACCGGGTTACACGGGCGCCGTGTCGTCGACGCCGGCGCCGTTGCCGGCCTTTGCGAACGAACAACGCGCTGCTGAAACGGGTTTCCGCGTCGGCCAGCAAGTGTTCCATACCAAGTTCGGGGAAGGCACGATTACGGCGCTGGAAGGCGGTGGCACGGATGCCAAGGCCCAAGTCAAATTCAAGCGGCACGGCGAAAAGTGGCTGGCGCTTGCGGTCGCTAAATTGCAGGCGGTTGAATGAGCACGGGCGGCATGAATCCAAACCACAGCGGCGCAACGGTCTCGCATCGTCCGCTTGGCATTCTGGCGGCCTTGCCGCAGGAACTTGGCGATCTGATCGAAGCGATGCGCGCCGAATCCGGCGTGCGCATCATTACTCACGGTCAGCGTGACTATCACCTCGGCACCATGCACGGCGCGCCTTGCGTCGTGACACTGGCGCGCGTCGGCAAGGTCGCGGCGGCGGCTACGGTCAGCGCTTTGATCCATGCGTTCGATGTCGAAGCGGTTGTGTTCACCGGCGTTGCGGGTGGCGTGGGGACTGAGGTGCGGGTCGGTGATATCGTCGTCGCCAACGGGCTGATGCAGCACGATCTCGACGCGTCGCCGTTGTTTCCGCGCTTCGAGGTGCCGTTGCTCGGCGTGTCGCGCTTCGCAGCCGATGCGGCGCTTGCCGATCAACTGGCTGCGGCATGCGAGCGTTTTGTCGCGGAAGAGGGGGCTGCTGCGGCGGCGCGCTTCGGCACACGCGAGCCGCGCGTGCATCGCGGGTTGATCATCAGTGGCGATCAGTTCGTCGCGAGTGCGACGGGTGTCAAAGGCTTGCGCGATGCGCTGCCGGACGCGCTCGCGGTCGAGATGGAAGGCGCTGCGATCGCGCAGGTCTGTTATGAGTACGGCGTGCCGTGCGCGGTGGTGCGGACCATCTCCGACACCGCCGACGATCACGCGCCGCAATCGTTCGTGTCGTTTCTGACGGAGATCGCGGGGACGTATTCGAACGCGATCCTGACGCGGTTTTTAGCGGCACGTAGCGCGGCGTAATCCTTAACCCAGCGCCTCCCGCACCTGCTGCAGCGCCGCCGGATCCTCGATCGTCGGCAGATCGCCCGGTTCGCGTCCCTCGGCGAGCGCCGCAATCGCACGGCGCAGGAGCTTACCCGAGCGCGTCTTCGGCAGCATCGACACCACCACCACACGCGCCGGCCTCGCAATCGCGCCGAGCTGGCGGTCGACCGTCGTGGTGAGTTCGGCTTCCAGCTTCGCTCGTGCCTTCTCGCTCGCATAGGCTTGCGCGTCGCGCAGCACCACGAAGGCCATCGCCGTCTGACCCTTCAGCGCATCCGTCACGCCGACCACCGCGACTTCCGCGACCGCCGCGTGGCTCGACAACGCTTCCTCGATCTCGCGCGTGCCGAGCCGATGACCGGCCACATTGATCACGTCGTCGGTGCGTCCGAGGATCGTCACGTATCCGTCTTCATCCTGAATGCCCCAGTCGAAGGTCGAGTAGGCCTGCTGATTCGGAATACTCGACCAGTACGTGCTGACAAAGCGCTTGTCGTCGCCCCATACCGTCGACATGCAGCCCGGCGGCAGCGGATAGCCCAGCGTGAGCACGCCTTTTTCGCCGGGCGGGCAGGGCTCGCCTGTCAGTTCGTTACGCAAGGTCAGATTGAAGCCGGCCGACGGCACGCCCGGCGAGCCGAGCTTGGTGGGCAGCGCTTCGACGCCGCGCGGAATCGCCAGCATCGGCCAGCCGGTTTCGGTCTGCCAGTAGTTGTCGATCACGGGCTTGCCGAGCGCGTCGGCGATCCATGCGGCGGTCGGTTCGTCGAGCGGCTCGCCGGCGAGGAACAGCGCGCGCAGGCTCGATAGATCGGATTTTTTCAGCAGCGCCGGATCCTGCTTTTTCAGCACGCGCAACGCTGTCGGTGCGGTGAACATCAGATTGATCTTGTGCTGTTCGACGAGGCGCCACCAGATGCCGCCGTCCGGACGAATCGGCGTGCCTTCGTACATCACGGTAGTGAGGCCCGCGATCAGCGGTGCATAGACGATGTAGCTATGGCCGACTACCCAGCCCACGTCCGACGCGGTGAACATCGTATCGCCGGGCTTGCCCTGAAAGATGTGTTCCATCGATGCCGCCAGCGCCACCGCATAACCGCCGACATCGCGTTGCACGCCCTTCGGCTTGCCGGTGGTGCCCGAGGTGTACAGCACATACGAGGGTTCGTTCGATTCGAGCCATTCGCACGGCACGTGGGCGTCGAAAAATTTCTCGCGCAGCGGCTCGTAGGCGACGAGGTAGCTCGCGTTCAGGCGCTCGGGTGCGAGTTGCCGGTCGATCAACAGCACGTGCGGTGTCTTGTGGGCCGCACGCGCAAGGGCTTCGTCCATCAGCGGCGTGTAGTCGATCACTTTGCCGCCACGCGCGCCGGCGTCGGCGGTGACGATCAGCACAGGTTTCGCATCGTCGATGCGGGCCGCCAGATTGGGGGCCGCGAAGCCGCCGAACACCACCGAGTGAATCGCGCCGAGCCGCGCGCACGCGAGCATCGCGAACAGCGCTTCGGGGATCATCGGCAGATAGAGCAGCACGACGTCGCCGCGCTTCACGCCCAGCGAGCGCATCACCGCGGCCATCCGGTTGATTTCGGCGTACAGATCGGCGTAGGTGTAGCGCCGCTCGATGCCGGTTTCCGTCGACACGTACACCAGCGCGTTCTGCTGCGGGCGCTCGGCCATATGCCGGTCCACCGCGTTATGGCACAGGTTCGTGCGCCCGCCGACGAACCAGCGCGCGAACGGCGGATTCGAGCGGTCGAGCACCGTATCGAACGGCGTTTGCCAATGAATCCGCTGCGCCTCTTCACGCCAGAATTCCTCGGGCTGCTCGATCGAACGGCGGTGGAAGTCGCGGTAGGTGGTCATCGGCGGCGATCCTTCTGCTGCGAGAGTGAACGGATGTCGAGTCGTACGGCTGCGAGGCGCGGCGGGAGGGCAGGCCGTACATCCGCACAAGCATAGAGCAGGCGTCGCCTTGCGGACAACGCGGGTTCACCATGAGGGCGCGGCCCAACGGAAAAAGGCGCCGTAGCGCCTTTTTCTTCATGCAACCGCAAGCGGCTCCGTCACGCTTTCGCGCGTTTGCCTTCGACATCCGGCAGAAACACCGTCAACAGGCCGATCAGCGGCAGGAACGAGCAGACCTTATACACATAGGCGATGCTGGTGGCGTCGGCCAACTGTCCGAGCACGGCAGCGCCAATCCCGCCCATGCCGAACGCGAAACCGAAGAAGAGGCCCGCGATCATCCCCACCTTGCCGGGGATCAGTTCCTGCGCATAGACGAGGATCGCCGAGAACGCCGAAGCCAGCACGATACCGATGATCACCGTCAGCACGCCGGTCCAGAACAGGTTGGCGTACGGCAGCAGCAGCGTGAACGGCGCGACGCCGAGGATCGATACCCAGATCACATACTTGCGGCCGATCCGGTCGCCGATCGGACCACCGATCACCGTGCCTGCCGCAACCGCCGCGAGGAACACGAACAGGTGGACCTGGGCGGCCTGCACCGGCAGGTGGAACTTGTCGATCAGATAGAACGTGAAGTAGCTGTTGATGCTGGCGAGGTAAAAGTATTTCGAGAACACCAGCAGCATCAGCACGCCCATCGCGAACATGACCTGGTTGCGCGACAGGGTCGCGTGACCGGTCTGGCTACGCGCCTTCTTCACGGCGGGATGCTGCTTGTACCAGCGGCCGATCTGCGTGAGCACGACGATCGCAACCAGCGCCGCCACCGAGAACCACGCGATGCTGCGCTGGCCGTGCGGAATCACGATCAACGCGGCGAGCAAGGGCCCGAGCGACGAACCCGCATTGCCGCCCACCTGGAACAGCGACTGCGCCAGACCGTGGCGGCCGCCCGAGGCCATGCGCGCCACCCGCGACGATTCCGGATGGAACACCGACGAGCCGCAGCCGACCAGCGCCGCCGCGACCAGCAGCACGCCGAAACTCGGCGCGACCGACATCAGCAGCAGGCCGGCGAGCGTGAAGCCCATGCCGACCGGCAGCGAATAGGGCTTCGGATGCTTGTCGGTATAGCTGCCGACCAGCGGCTGCAGCAGTGACGCGGTGATCTGGTAGGTCAGCGTAATCAGGCCGATCTGCCCGAACGACAGTGAAAAGTTGTCTTTAAACATCGGGTAGATCGCCAGGATCAGCGACTGGATCATGTCGTTGAGCAGATGCGAAAAGCTGATCGCACCCAGCACGGAGTAGACCGTGCGCTGGACCTTGGCGGCCGGCTGCGCCGCAGCGGGGCTGGCGGAACCCACGGGGGAGACTGAGGCGCCGGCGAGGGCGCTTTTTTCGAGGCTCGTTTCCATACGCTAGATGAGGGAGAGGAAAGGATGTGCGGTCATGATTTCAGGCTGCTGGCGCGTCGCGATTTCCGGCGTTCGCATGCCTGCGCGTGACCTGCCGGGTTGCCGCGGCATTTCGACGCGGCGCCCGGCCTTGTCAGCTATTTGTCGCAGTTTAATGTGGCTCGCACGAATTGTAAGGACAAGTTTTGTCGAGAATCGGACACGAATTGTGCTTTCCATGCGTCATGGATATGCCGAAACCCCAAGCCAGATGCACCACGGCGGTGCCTGTGTCAAGTGTGTTGCGCATGGTGACGTGTGGCTGGCACGTCGTCTGATAAATGCGATTTGGGGATTTTTGGCCATGTATAAAACGGTCGCGGGCGCGACGCTTACAAAGCGACGCGTCGAGGACCGGGCGCGGCAGTCGGCATCAGACAAGCGACGTTAAAGATCGCAGACGGTTATGCCGTAGACCCGGAGAGATAAGTATTAATGCCGGAACCGACCTTTCCGGCAGTTCGAAACGTGGGGACGAGAAATATGAAAGCAGTTTCGCTGGGCGGCCAGACGGGCGCGGGGTTCGAACCGGAAGGGGAAGCGGCGGGCAAACCGTCGCCATCGCGTGGCCAGGGCAACCACTCGCGGGCCGTGCGGCTCAAGGGCTTGTCGGTGAAGGCGACATTGCGGCTGGCGTTTGCCGTGCTGCTGATCGGCACACTCGCGATCGGCGTGTTTTCGCTGACGCAGATCAGCCGCCTGAATGCTTCCGCACAATCGATCTACGACCAGGGCCACGTGGCGAGTCGCGCTGCCGAAGAGGCGCGTGGCCACATGCTGCGCGCAAGCCGCGCGCAAAAGATGCTGCTGACCGCGACCACCGCCAAGGAGCGCGACGATCTCGGCGCCGACATCGACAAGGGATTGAGCGGCCTCGCCAGAGAGCTCGGGACGCTGCAACAGTACGTCGACACATCCGACGCGAAGGCCGTCGACCAGCAAAAGAAATTCGCCGCTGCTGTCGCGGTGTGGAGCGGGCACCTGCGTGATTTCGTGACCCTCGTAAAAGCGCAGCCGCTCGATCTTTCGCAGATGAACTGGCAGGTCGGCACCCAGGACGTCTCGTTGCTGGTCGAGACTGGCAAGCTCGAAAAACTCGTCGACGAACTCGTTGCCCAGCGCGGCACAGCCGCAAAGGCAACCATCGAGGCATCGGGTTTCATCTTCCATTCGTCGTTCGTGATGCTCGCTGCGATGACGGTCGCGCTGATCGCACTGGCGTTCGGCATTAGCGAGTGGGTAGTCCGACGCCTCGCCGGCCAACTCGGCGGCGAGCCCGCGTACGCAAAGGAAATTGCCAGCCGGATTGCCGCAGGCGACCTATCGAACCAGATCGCATTGGGCCGCAAGGACAAGTCGAGCATGCTGTACGCGCTGCACGACATGCAAAGCGGCCTCGCGACGACGGTCTCCGACATCGCGTCCAGCGCGGACGCAATCGCGACCGCATCGGGCGAAATCTCGATGGGCAACCTGGACTTGTCGCAACGCACCGAGCAACAGGCGATGGCACTCGAGCGAACCGCGAGCAGCATGGAACAGTTGACTTCGACGGTTCGTCAGAACGCCGACAACGCCAAGCAGGCGAGCACGCTGGCCAACAACGCCTCGGAAATTGCGGAGAAGGGCGGCGACGTAGTAAGTCGCGTGGTGGCGACGATGAACGAGATCAACGACAGCGCGCGGAGCATTGGCGACATCATTGGCGTGATTGAGGGGATTGCATTCCAGACCAACATTCTCGCGTTGAACGCGGCGGTGGAAGCAGCACGAGCCGGCGAAGAAGGCCGAGGATTTTCGGTAGTCGCTGCCGAAGTGCGAAACCTTGCTCAACGCAGCGCGGCTGCCGCCAAGGAGATCAAGGGCTTGATCAGCACGTCGGTGGAGCGAGTGAGCAACGGCTCGACGCTGGCGCAGGATGCCGGACAAACGATGGATGAAGTGGTGAAGGCGGTGAAGCGCGTAACCGACATCATGGGCGAGATTTCGGCGGCATCATCGGAACAGAGCGCGGGAATTGAAGAGATCAATCTCGCGGTAACGCAGATGGATTCAGGCACGCAGCAGAACGCCGCGCTAGTGGAACAGGCCACCGCAGCCGCCAGATCCCTGGACGATCAGGCCCGCGGCCTGAAGCAGATGGTCGGAAAGTTCAGGCTATAAAACGCTGAAGCACCGCGACTAAAGAAACGAGACTGAACCACCGCCTCGGCGGCGCGCACAGCGCCGCCGAGGCGAAGCCGATGGTTCCCCGGGGCGCAAAACCGAAGCCCCTGGTTTCCCAGGCAGACCCATCCGCGACGCACGCAGTGCGGAGTGGGAGCTGATGAGCCCTTTGTCACTAGCGCCGAATGTGCGAGGGCCCGGATTCCACGGAGCCACTGCCACTTGCAGGCCACGGTTCCCACTTAGCAGTAGCGGTTTGAGCCGCTTTCTCTTGCTTACTTCTCTTTGCGGCCGGCAAAGAGAAGTAAGTGCCGCCCCGCACAGCAATGCTCTCAACTTAAGCCCGAAAGGGCTTGTATACGGGGCGTTCGACCTGTAAACTTCATCGCATAACTGATTGATAAATCGACGATATGAACTCAAATACCA
>NZ_VOSW01000183.1 GCF_009690905.1 Paraburkholderia madseniana | reverse complement strand
TCCGGCTTCTTGAGCGGCCCGATCAAGCTGAAGTCCGGCGTGACGTTGTGGATCGACACGGGCGTCACCCTCTTTGCGTCGCGCAATCCGGCCGACTTTGACAACGGAGTCGGCACGTGCGGGACTGAACCGCCCCAGCCGTTACATCCGTCGGAAACCAGCGCTTTTGCCTGGGATTCCGTTCGCCGTATTCGCCATACGAGGCACCCTTCCGCTTGCACAAAAAAATCGTCGCAGGCAGCCTACGCTCATGCCGTAATTCCGGATTATCCCGGTTGGCGCTCTGACACAGATTTCATGACCGCTTTTGCCGGACCACCATTGCCCCTCTCTTCCGCCGCGCCACCGCGAACGAAAGTCACTGTCCGTCGCTCTGCGGTTCATGGCCGCGGCGTGTTTGCCACACGAGGCTTCTTTCTGGGCGAACTCGTCTGCGAATACAGGGGCGAGCGGATTTCGTGGGAGGAGGCTATCCGGCGCCACCCGCGTGACCCGGAAAATCCAGATCACACGTTCTATTTCGACATCGGTAACGGCTCCGTGATCGACGGCCCTATTGGAGGGAACAGCGCCCGGTGGCTTAACCACTCATGCAGTCCGAACTGCGCAGCAGAAGATCACGATGGCCGGATTCTCATCCGAACAATCCGGGCGGTGAAACCCGGCGAGGAACTGAGCATCGACTATGCGCTCACTGTGAACGGCCGCAGCACTCAGGCACTTCGACAGCGTTATGCGTGTCGCTGTGGTTCGCCAGTCTGCCGTGGCACGATGCAGGAGAAAAGGCGGAGAAAAGCGGGAGGTCTCCCTGCCATCGCTGCCGAGACGACGGGCGGAGCACATCATGCCCAGACAAACGCCACGACAAAGGTACGCATCCTCGAGCGTCCCAGCGCCGGTGTGCTGATCGTCGCCTGGCGTGAAGCCGGGCGTTGCTGTTACTGCGAGCAAAGCTGGGAGCGCACCACCGCTTCCGAGGCTGGCGTCTGCGCGCTCACCGGCGACCCTATTGCGCCCGGGCAGGCAGTCTACGGGCCGGTCGGCACCCATGCTCCGCTTAACCAGAAAGCCCGCATTGCGGAGAGTAGCCTGACAAATATTGCACAGACTCACGGCGCATTGGCATAAACCGCCCACCTGCCTGACCGGACGGGGCCGCTCCAGGTTTGAGCCGACCACTCATGTCCGACGATCGTATGGACGGATTGCAGCACCGAGCGTCACACCCCGTGCGGGTCGGATGAAAGACGGTGGCATCGCGCAAACTCCCGCCCAGCAGTTCTACTCGTTGGTCGCATGAGTAGTCCTCATCATATCAACATTTGTTTGACCCGCCTTCCTTATCGCGACAAAACCCGACTGTAGGCAGGATCGTCATGGCGGCAGCCGCGAAGCATCTGAGTTCCGTCACGCTGGAGCTCGGCGGCAAATCGCCAGTCATCGTCGACGAAACAGCGGATATCAAAAGGGCGGCTGAGACAACAATGTGGGCCAAGCTCGTCAACGCCGGACAGACATGCGTTGCACCGAACTATCTGCTCGTGCATCGCAGCGTGCGGGACGAATTCGTCGAACAATGCCGAAAAGCCATCGAACAGTGCTTCGGCCCGACAGACGACCGTATCGCGGCCACCGCCGACCTTGCGCGGATCATTTCCGTCGACCACGCGACCCGCATAGAAACGCTCGTCGAAGACGCACTTGAGCAAGGCGCGCAAGTGCTGACCGGAGGTCCGTACAGCACGACGGACTGCTACGTCGCGCCCGCGTTGCTCGGCAACTTGGCGAAGCACGCGCGTATCGCCGACCAGGAAATCTTCGGTCCGGTGCTGCCCGTGGTCGAATTCGATGCAATCGAAGACGCGATTTCCTATATCAACGCCCGCCCCAAGCCGCTCGCGCTATACGTGTGGAGCCGCAACGATGCCAAGATCAAGCGTGTGCTGCAGCAGACGAGCTCGGGCGGTGCATGCGTCAACCACTGCCTGCAGCAGTACGCGCACAGCGGACTGCCGTTCGGCGGGGTCGGTGCGTCCGGAATCGGCAACGCTCACGGTTTCTTCGGGTTCAAAGCCTTTTCCCACGAACGTGCCTTGTTGCGCGGCGGTAGGTTACTCATGGCGAAATTGTTCTTCCCTCCCTATACGGGCTTGAAAACGCGAATAGCCCGCAGCCTTGTCGATATGCTCGCCAAAGTCTGACGGCCAGCGCGCCCTAGCCCGGTGCACGCGGTGACACCAGCGCGACCGCGGCGACTATCGCGTGGAGTGCAGCCCGACCAGGAGCGCGACCGTCCGGTTAGCGATGGCATCGACTGGATGTCGGCGACGTTGAATCGCGGTGACCCTCCGCCGTTAACGGCTTTTCATCGAGCATTCCCTCTATTTCGTGTCGAGCACGGTCTCCTCCGCCTCTGCGCCTCTTCGGCACGCGCCATGAACGTTTTCGCCGCGCCCGCAGCACGGGGTTATCCCAAGCAGAAAATACTTGAATCACAATTTTGTCGTCTATACGATAGTCTTAACTACCTTGTAGGCAAATGATCGATCTGCCGGGGCTGAGCAGTTGCCATGGATGCTATCGGCGGATACGGAACGTTCGTAACAGTCGGGAAAACATTGAACCAGGGACTGCATTCTTGTAGTAGCACTTTTCATCAATTTAATTAGGATATCAATATGTATACGGTACGCCTTGCATGCTGCTTCATTCCGGTCATCGCGGCGGCGACGCTGCAATCGGCGTTTGCCGCCGGCCCCGACGACGCAAAGGGCCTCTGGCGCTCTGCGGACGGCAACGCTGTCATCGAGTTCAAGGCGTGCACAGACGAACCATCTTCGCTGTGCGGCACGATCGTTTGGGATAAAGACGCTGGCACGGCCTCCGATACATGCGGCGTACGCATCGCAAAACTCAAGCGCTATGACGACGACGCGTGGCGCGACGGGTGGGTCTTCGACCCACGCACAAATAAGCATTACAAGGGCGCGGTCCGTGCTAACAGTTCGGGTCTCGCCGTGCGGGCATTCATCGGCACGGAAATGCTGGGTGAAACCGAGCAGATGACGCGCGAACAATCACTGCCCGCATCGCCCGTCTGCAAGAACTAACCTTCGTGCCGGAGGATCACCATGAACAGAACACTTCTTTCGCGCGTCTGGCCCGTCTTTGCGCTTACTTCGGTCATGTGCGTCAACGCACGTGCCGACGACATAGACATCGCCAGCTACTCCCTCAACCCTTCAGTCAGCCTGATGTCTGACGTTCGCACCAGGGGCGTCTCCGACTCACTGAATGGACCGGGTGCAAGGCTCTCTATTGAAGCCGCCCATGAGAGCGGACTGGTCGCCGTAGCCCAAATCAACAATGTCAGCCGCCAGGAGTTCACGAATAGCAACGGCACGAACCTTACTCTTGCTGGCGGCTGGCGCTTCGGCAATCCGGATAAATGGCACTTTGGGATGGGCCTCGCTACCGAGATTTTTCCAAGAGCGAACTTCGACTCGCCGCAAGCGTTCGATTTTGTGAACCAGGTGCCTACTAACGTCACCAGCACCAACTACAACACTGACTACGCGTTGCTGGAACTGGGCTATGGCAACCTCCAGGGCCGAGTGATCGACGTGATTTCGAAAACCTATCGCGGGGCAAATACCGGCGGTGTGTGCGGCGCAATGCTGCAGTTCAATCCCGATCCCACCCAAGCGCTTGAATGCTACGCCAGGGGCAACCATGGATCGCGCGGCACCCTGCTCTTCGATCTCGATTACCAGTACGCGATAAGGGGCGACACAACGCTGAAGCTGCACACCGGTTATCAGAAGGTGGCGAATTTCCCGGAGGCCAACAGTTTCGATTACAGCATCGGCGTGACGCACGTCAGGTGGGGATTCGAGTGGAATCTCTCCTGGGTCGCCGCAATCGTAAGAACGCCTGCGCTCTTCGCCGTTCAGGACGGCAGTTCCGTCAAATCGACGTCCAAGCCAACGTTCCTCGCGTCGGTCTCGCGCAAGTTCTGAGGCGCCTCACGCCGCACCGGCTGACGACGCACGGCAAGAATATCTCGTCATAAACTTCTACAGTCAGGGGAAAGTCATGCAATCTTCGCAACCCGCCGTCATGAGCAGACAAAACATTGTCGCGGCCCTGTCGATAGGATCGATCGCGCTGCTGATGGTCGGCCTGCAGCCGATTCTGCTCGGTGCGATGGTCGATACGAGACACGCGTCCCTTCAGGGAGTGGGTATCATCGCAATGAGCGAGATCGTCGCACTCGGCATCGGAGTCGTACTCGGTGATGCGCTGCTGCCCATCGGCAGACTGCGCGTCATCACCCTGCTCGCGGCCCTCGTCATTTCCGGTCTTGACGTCCTGACCGCCCGGCTGACAGGCGACACGCCGCTGGCTGCCATTCGTGCGGCAGCGGGTCTTGGCGAAGGCGTGTTGGTGTGGGTGGCCACCTGCGTCATCGTTCGTTCGCGTGCCGCCGACCGGCTGGCCGGCATCTTTCTCACCGTCCAGACGCTTGCGCAGGCGGGCGTAGCCACCGTATTCGCCCGTGCGGTGATCGCTTATGGGGGCTGGCAGGGCGGCTTCGACATGCTGGGCGCGCTGGCGCTCTTGCCTTGCGTGCTTTTGCTACGGCTACCCACCACGCTAAAGCCCCTCTCGCACCATGCGAGTCAGCCGTTCGCGTGGTCCGTCACATCCGCGATGCCGCTTCTGATCGCCTTCGTCCAGATGGCCGCGCTCGGTTCGCTATGGGCCTATCTGGAGCCGATCGGACAGCACGCCGGGCTCGATGCGCAAGCCGCCCAGACCGCAGTTTCCGCCGTGCTATTCATGCAGGTGGTGGGTGGCATAGTGTCGGCGGCTGCGGTCAGATACGTCGACAATATGCTCACCCTGATCGTCGGCGCATTCGTACTCGCATTGATCCCAACTGGCATGCTCCTGCTTCCGTCCGGGCACATTGCCAGCTTTATCGCGCTGTGCGGTGTGTTCGGGTTTGCGTGGCTGTTCCTGATGCCGTTTCACATCGGCCTCGCTTTGCGACTCGATCGGAGTGGGCGCGTTGCGACGCTCACACCCGGCGTTCAATTGCTGGGCACCGCGTTCGGGCCACTCGTCTCGTCGCTGGTCGTCAAAGGCGACGATGCCGGTCCAGTTCCGTTCGTCACGCTAGGCTTCGCGGTAGGATCGATCGTCGTCGCGACCGCCGCACAGATGCTTCGTCGACGTTCAGCACGCGTGCCAGGCACACTGGAAAAATCGAACGCACACTAAAGCGGAAGCGTCGGCGCAAGATCATGAAACAACCCGTACTGGTAACAGGCAGGAGTGGCTCTGTCGGGCGCCGTCCAGTGCGGCAACCACTCACCTACGGCAGCATCGTGCATACGACCGTGCACAACCTCGCCGATCAAGTGAAGCTTCAGCCGCTGCTCCGAATGCAGTCTCAGTATCCCGCCCGCTCGAAGCTGTTTGAGGCCGATCGCCGCGCCCCCCGGATCGTTCGGCGCGTCGACGGAATGGTGTCAGATCGTCTGCCATGTGCGTCACCGGCTATGCTGCCCGAGAAGATCAGGAACGGCCAGCGTCAGATGCTCAAACCGGCGATGGCCGGGATCACGAACGCATTGCGGAGTGTTGACCACACCTACGGTGTCCGCCGGGTCGTGATGACGTCCAAGGTCAGAGCGATCTTCGACGACTATATCGACATGCTGAACATCCCGAATCAGATACCCTCCGAAAGGCTCTTCAACAGGACGATCACGCTCAAAGGCAATCCCTTCCATTATGCGAAAGTTGAACCGCAAAAGGTGGCATGGAAGACCTTCGAGTCAACCGGCGCAGGAGCTACGTCTCTGCCACATCCAACGTACCTCTCGAAGATGGACCGTTGACCGGGACCGTACGCGGCCTTTTCTATCATGGCGGATATGTGTGGCACCGAGGCGCTGTATCGCCAGCTGAACGCGGGCCGAAACATGTGCCCCAAAAGATCCGGGCCGACCCGCCGGGTTACCGGAAGATCGAGTGCAACGTCAAGGCCTGGGGGTTCAACGCGGGTTATATTCTCGAACGGTGGCTAGCGCGGGTTCTTTGTCCAGCATCGAATGGGGCGCCGCACACAATATATCGTTCTAGGAGCACGCATGCACGCCATTTCCGACACTCGAATCACGTCGGCAGACGTTCCACCTCACATCATCCGGCAGGTGATGCACCTCATACGCGACAGGGGCTATACGCCAGAGCGTCTTTGCAAGGGACTTGGCTTCACGCTCGACGATCTACAGAACAAGGATTTCAGGGTCTCGTATCGTCAAACGAGCACAATCATAAGGCGCGCGATGCGGTTGCTCAATGATCCGTCGATCGGCATCGCGACGGGTAGCCGTCAGACGATCGCGTCGTTTGGACTGCCTGGCCTAGGCATGCTGACTTGCCGGACATTAGGCGATGCCTTTCAATACGGCATAAAGTACCAGATTCAGGCCGGCTCAATCGCCCAGGTCGACTATTCCGCTGACGAACGCCGTTTTGTGATCGAGGCGTCAATGCGTTTCTACGATCCAGAACTGGAGCCCTTCTTCGTCGAAGAAATTCTCGTCAGCGGGGTCGCGATGACGCGCGCACTTGTCGGAGAGCGCTACCAGCCGCTGCGGGTCGAACTGCGTTATCCACGTCCGTCGCACGCGGTCGAATATGGACGGTTCTTCAACTGCCCGGTCTCGTTCGGTGCGTCTGCAAACCGGATCATCAGCGACCGATTCTGGCATGACATCGTGCTCAGAACATACGACGAATTCATGATGCAAAGCTTGCAGGAAAGCATTGACCAATTGCTGGGACGCGAGAAACCCCACGACGAACTGATCGAATCGATTTTGACGGTCCTGCGTGCGTCCATCGACGAAACTCCACGGTTCGACGAAGTCGCACGGCTGCTTAACTTCAGCGAGCGGACCTTACGTCGGCGCCTAACCGGCTTGAATGTCTCGTTTCAGAGTCTCATCGACCGCGCCCGCTATGAATATTCGCTAGATCTTCTGGAGCGCACCAGACTTCCCTTAAACCAAATCGCGATGGCGACTGGTTTTAGCGACAGCCGAACGTTCCGGCGCGCATTCAAGCGCTGGTCCGGCAAAGTTCCCAATCAAATGCGCGCGCCAGGAACGGCAGATGCGCTTGCTCATTCCCACGATCCTGAACGCCGTGCGTTGAACGGAAGCCGGGATTAGCAAAGCCCCAGCTTCCATCGCCAGCGACTCGACGAAAACGTCAACACAAAAGGCGTTCGTGCCTCCCAAGCTTTGGCACGAAGCCCAGTATTCGACGCAAATTCAAATCGTCGGCCCGAATCAGACGAGCGCGCTTAGCTGAACGACTGGCCCGATGTCGGGCAACTTGCGCTTTACCGCCTCGAATGCTCCGTCCGTCGCCGCGAGGGCATGCTTTATGTCTGTGTCGGAATGCGCGGCCGATAGGAACATATTGTGGTACGGATGCAGGTACGCGCCTCGCACAACGCATTCCGCTGCCCACGCGTAGCCGATCCGGAAATCGGGATCGTCCTCGAAAAGGATCTGAGGCATCTGGACCGGACCCGTTTGCCGTAGCTCGAAGCCATGTGAGCGCGCCTGCTCGTCAAGTCCATCACGTAGTTTCTGACCCGCGCGCTTGAGCCGCTCGAGGTAGTCGGTATCGCGAATGAGTTGCAGCGTGGCGATGCCCGCAGCCATAGGAATCGCCGAAAACCAGAACGATCCGGTAATGAACACTTTCTTCGCCGCCGCACGAACCTGCTCCGAACCGAGCAGTGCGGAAATCGGATGACCGTTCGCGAAACACTTGCCCCAGCAGCTCAGATCCGGCTCCACGCCGATCAACGACCAGCTGCAATCGCGTGCAAGACGGAACCCGGCGCGAATGTCGTCGACAATCAGCAGCGCGCCCGTTTCGGTGCACAGGCGGCGGGCCGTCTGCGCGTATTCGAGATCGGGTTCCTCCTGGTCGCGGAACACGTCGTGCTTGAACGGCGTTGCGAACACCCCGGCAATGTTCCCCTTGTGCTCCCTGAACGCATCGGTAAGGCTTTGGGGATCGTTGTAGTCATAGTAGACAATGCTGGCCCGATCTTCAGGTATCGTGCCCGAGCTCAGCATGATCGGCACACACCATGGTGCCGCACCATGATAAGCGTCAGTCGCCGCGAGAATGATGCGCTTTCCCGTATGGACTCGCGCAATCACCATCGCGGCACTTGTGACGTCCGTGCCGTTTTTCGCGAACATCGTCCACGAAGCATGGTTGACGAGCGACACAAAGCGCTCCGCCAGGTCAACCATCACCTCGCCGGGCCCGTTGAGCGCATCGCCAAGCTCCCGCTGCGCCGTGACGGCTGCCTCAACGGTCGGCTCGTTATATCCGAGCAGGTTCGGCCCGTAAGCGCACATGAAGTCGACATACTCGTTTCCGTCAACGTCCCACGTGCGCGCTCCCTTCCCAGCCCGGAAAAATTGCGGGAATTCGGCAGGAAGCATTGACGTCGACATATGCCCGTACATCCCGCCCGGGATCACCTGTTGGGCTCGTTCGAGCAATGCTTTGTTGTAGGTGTTGGTCCAGACCATGGATTTCGTCCTCCGTATAAATTCATTAAACGCGTCACCGATATGCGGTTCGCGGCATCGACCAATCGTTCCCCTTGCTACGACGCCCGTCGGATAACAGGGAGCCATCTCAGCGCCGCCTCGGGATTGCCCTTCACCTTGATCTTTCCCTGCAGAAACGCGATCGGCGGGCTGAGCTTGCCATCAACGAGACTCTCGAGATCCTTGCGCGCGATCGTGATCGTGACGTCCGCATTGCCTTCCGAGCTGCTGACCGATTCACTCGTCACAAACACACAGCCCTCATTTTTGACGTTCACTTGTAGGCTATCGGTAGGGCATGCTCCGGCAGCAATCGCCCGCTCGAATTTGCCTTGTAGTTCATCCAGGTACGTCATGTCAGTTTGATCCTATGGTCGAGAAAAGGGGACGTGCTGCACATATGGATCATCCTATCTCTCCATGTGTCAGCGCGCAGTGCCCAGTATTTCAACGAAAAAATTCACAAACGGGGCTAATCAAGCCGCAAACAGCACTATTCCGGCCATTCACGGCAGTAGTGCAAAGAGCGACTACCAAATCGGTTGAGTGTCGGCCGGACCAATTTGAGGGCCCGCGATGAGCAGCTGAAGGGCTTTGTCGCAATAAGGGACCTGCTATGCTGAAGTCCCAAGAACGCACGATCTGATCGATGAAGCAGAACCTGAATCCGGCTGTGGCGAAAGTGCTCAAGCGTCTGCACTACCCGCTTGATGTAATCCTTCACCACCATCTGCCCGGTCGACGTCCAGCGATGTCCTTTCGAACCGCCATGTATAAGTCCAACGCTCTCCAACTTCATCCACATCCATTCCAATACGCTGTTTACGCCGACCGAAAATTCAGCCACATGTAGGGATCGCGCCGACTGAAAACTGAGCCGGGCAATCAACCTATCCTGCTAGTTTTTCTGGCAGGGTGTTTGGGGATGATCCCGATGACGATGATTGGCAAGGTGCGGCGGATGTTCCACCGCCAGAACAAGTCGGTACGCGAGATAGCG
>NZ_VOSW01000182.1 GCF_009690905.1 Paraburkholderia madseniana | reverse complement strand
ACGCATTCGGGAAGTAGTGCGACCTGCTTGCGCTCATCGCCTTCAACGAATCGCTTCATGAGTCACCCGGTCTCAATGAGTTGATTCAGTTTAGGCGATGAGTGTGTTTTCACACAGGCTCGGCCGACTGCCGCCCGACGCGGCCGGCCGTAGCCGACCCACTGCCGCCCTTCGATCTAATCGCACCCTGACGGCAGCTTGCAATGCACACTGTCATTCGTGGCGTCGTCACGTGACCAGTCACCGGTGCGAAAGCCGAGCGCATGCCCGCACTCGAAGTGCGGGCGCTTGATCTGCTGACGACGGTGTTCACCGAACGTGGTATTTCCAACGGCGAGCCGGTTGTCGGAAGCGAAACGGCATGAACTGCAAACTGGGTAACCTTGCGGTTATTGTCGCCGCGGGGGTCATGTTGGGTAGGCCCTACGGGTTTCGAACTGTCCAAGTTCCCCGCTGCGTGTCCAGATCGCGGTAGATGCGCTCAATTTCCTCTCGGGCTCCCCGTATTTCGGTAACCTGTACAACACGGCCACGACTCCAGTCCGCCAATTCATGGCTATCCTTCTTTGGTCGAATTCGGGAGGGTAGCCCCTTGAAGTCGGCGTACCACCAAGCGTGGACAGTGTCGTTTCGAAATGTGCCTAACGGCACGGCCTTGTTTATCAGCTCACAAAAAGCGTCTGCCTCCCTCGCGGATAGCTTGCTCTTCGCGAGCTTCGTCAATATCCCTGTTTCCGCGCAGAAGTCGGCGAACGCTTGAGCGTCATACTCGGCTTCCGCCATCCCTATAGTAAAACCCTTCCCGTGGAGGTCTTTGAAACACAGCTTGATAAGATATTCGAGGCGACCGAACGCTATCACGAGGCGACCGACCTCCTCGCAAAAACCTGGTGGAAAATCGTCACTAATCGGAATATCTCGCATGTGGCACCTGCGACGCCGCGTGGTATCGGTTACCGATTCTAGTATGCGCCAACGCGGCCCGCTTGATTTGGTGCAGCGCCCGAGCCACGGTGTGCCAGTGACCGACGACATGCGCTGGCGAGGGTGTCGAAGTGGTCGAACCTCCGCCCTTCGACGTCGATCGACCGCACTCGACCCTATATAGATAGTCCGTCCCGCTTTCATCGATACTGGTGGGACTGGCAGCGAGCTGCCAGATTCTGCCCCCCCCCCCTCTCTCGCCATCACCGCCTATATTGAAATCTCGCAGCCCGACGATGCGTCGCCTGACCGTTCCGAGCGACGCGATTGATGGTCTTTTAGAGTGAGGATCGGCATGCATTGAAGTTTGTACTTGAGCGGCCGATATACCTGGACAGGGGGACTAAAAACCGCATTCAGATCTTGATTTCTTCTTTGCCTTACCTTAAAGTAAGGAATTGTGCAATCAAGGAGAATGTCATGGCGTCCGCGACAATTACGTCAAAGGGCCAGGTCACGATCCCGGTCGGCGTTCGGAACGATTTGGGGTTGGGAACCGGCGACAGAATCGAATTCGTCCTCAACGAGACCACCGGTCGCTACGAGTTAGTGCCCGCGACAAAATCCGTGGAATCGCTCAAGGGACTTGTAGGGAAACCGGCCAAGCCTGTGTCCGTTGAAGATATGAATGCTGCCATCGCCGCACGCGGAGCCGGTGCTTAATGATCGGTCTCGATACAAACGTGCTAGTCCGCTACATCGCCCAAGATGATGCAGCGCAGTCGCCGAAGGCGAGTGCGCTGATCGAATCGCTGACGGTTGACGAACCCGGATACGTAACGCAGGTTGCCCTGGTCGAAGTCGTGTGGGTTCTCTCCAGCCTGTACGCGGCCGATCGTGACCAGATTGCAAAGGTGGTTGAGGGTTTTCTTCGAACTAAGGAGTTGAGTGTCGAAGCTGCCGAGACAGTTTGGAAAGCCCTTCGCGTGTTCACTTCCTCGAAGGCCGATTTCGCCGACTGTCTGATCGAGCGCGCTTGTCATGACGCACATTGCGAGTACACAGCGACGTTCGACGCGAAAGCCGCTAAGTCGGCTGGTTTGCGGTTAATCAAGTAAAGCGGGAAAGCACCATGGACCATCTTGACATACGGACGGATTTGTCCGCTTTGCCAGGCGTATCAGACGTGTCAGCCGACTCCCAACGAGAGCGCGTTGTTGTGAGCTTCGTTGACGGGTCGAAGGCCATTGTCGAGCGCGATCCGCTGGACCTGTTTGCGCGACGCGACTCTTACATAATGAGCCTGTCCGGCGGGCCTCAGACCTTGCAAGATGTAATCTTTGTGGGCCGGCCGCGAGCAAAGGTAATCGAGCATTTGGCCGAGCTGGCTGCTCGCGCCGCGGATGCCACATAACAATCGGAAAAGCCTTGGCGATCGTGAGTTAAATGAAGCGCCCCAGCCGCAGGACTCGGGTATCACGAAAGAGGACACGCATGGCATTCAAGATCAAAGCCGCCGATCAGAAGCGCATCGATGCAGCGTTCGGCGAACTGACGGCGCAGCGGAGCACGTTGGAAGAGTCTGTGCGTGTGTTCAATGAGGCGGTTGCGGCTGCACGTGCGAAGCTGGAACTAGACGTGGCCGCATATAACGAAAAGGTCGATGTGGCGCGGGGCATGCTCGATGACGTGCATCGCGAGCTTGAAGATGAATTCGATGATAGGTCGGCGAACTGGCAGAACGGCGACAAGGGAATCGCGACAAAGGAATGGATCGATGCGATCAGCGCGTTGGCCGAGGAATTAACCGAGGCGGCGCTCGACGTCTTCCCCGATTCGCTCGAATTTGAGGATGTGATCGGCGATGACCCCGCCGAGGGCTACAACGAACTGGACAAGGAAGCGCCAGGCGCAGAGTAATCAGCGGCGGCCTGACATACCGAGGAAAAGCTGGTGTGGCCGTATTCCAAAAGTCGCGCTACGAACGTGAGACAACCAAGTGAACAGACTGGAGAAATGAGTGGCAAGCTACCGTGAACTTCTGAAGCAACGTGAGGCACTGCAAAGGCAAATTGACGCCGCGCAAGAGCAGGAAGTCACTGCTGCGATCGAAAAGGTTCGCGAGATCATCAACGAGTACTCGCTGACGCCGGAGCAGGTATTTGCTCAACCCAAAGGCAAGCGCGGGCCGAAGTCGGGGACCAAACCGGCGAAGTATCGCGATCCAGTGTCCGGTGCTACATGGAGCGGCATGGGACGTGAGCCGATGTGGATCAAAGGGCAGTCGCGCGAGCCGTTTTTGATTAACCCCTGAGCCCACGGAAAAGCGATGCGTTGCGATGATCTTCGCCATCAGCAACCACGCCAGAACGAGCTGGGCGCGAAACAATTGGAGAAAAGATGATTCGCGGGGACGTTTCGAGCCGACTGATTCACCTGACGCGCGGCAACAGCAAAATGACTGCAGAGCAAGTCTTTGGCTGTATCGTGAACGAAGGCAAGTTGCGGGGTTCCGCTCGAGATATTCGGGGCGGATAAGCCCTTGAATCTTTTGGTAGGCCGTACGGGATTCGAACCTGTGACCAACGGATTAAAAGTCCGCCGCTCTCTGATTTTTAATTTGACATAACATAATCGATCATTTCTCGTGAACTTTTTAGTTCAAACTTACTGTGTCGTTTGCAACCCACTTGTCTGTAGTGCGCCACTTGAACACGTAGGGCCGACCAGCGCGCTGCATCGCCCGTGACCCGTGAGGCGGGCGATGCAGGAGGATAGGGCGGCGCGTTCATGGTGACCAATCAACTGGTGTCGAACTGCAGCGTATTTTGCGGATGGGCAAATCGAGCCCCCTATGACAGCTCACGAGCGGCCCAGCCTGATTCAGGACTTTGCAAAAACTGAATTTAGTCTATATTCTGTCTGACTGTGGTGACGAACGGAGAATCGGACATGCGCCTGGCAGACCACGTAAAGCCAATCAGCTACCTCAAAAGCGACGCAGCGCAGATCGTCAAGGATTTGACGGCTTCTGGCGAGCCGCTGCTCATTACGCAGAATGGCGAGGCGAAGCTCGTCGTGCAGGACGTGCAAAGCTACGAAGACACCCAGCAAACGCTGGCGTTGCTCAAGCTCCTGGCCTTAGGCCAGAAGGACATCGAGCAGGGAAAATTCAAGGATGCTGATGAGTTTCTTGCCGAGCTCGACGACCTTGATCGGAAGGAGAAAATCCGCTGATGGGGCAGGCGAAGCCGAAGCTCCTGATTCTCGACGAGGCGCAAGAGGATACGAAGGATTTGCGCCGCTACATCCTCAAAAGTTTCGGTGCCGAGACGTGGAAGCAGACATCCGCGGAATTGACCGTCACGTTTAGCAATATCAGGCAATTCCCACAGAGTGGTTATGTACCGGCTGAGCTTGCAGATTTCGGCGGTCTGAATTTCCGGGAAGCCTTGAGCGGACAGAATCGGGTTATCTATGAGGTGCGCGGCGACACGATTTACATTCACGTCGTCACCGATACGCGCCGCGATCTACGAACGCTTCTCCAGAAACGACTATTGCGTTCTCGCTGGTAAATTCAGCTTTATAGGTAGGTGTCTTCACGCTGTAGTGCCGGATCACTCGCCAGAGGTGGTACACACGTGCTCCCGAAAAAGCTCACCATAACGGAGAATGCTGATTTCGAATACGCAACTAACCGTCTGTTTCGCTTGGGTACACCTCAAAACACAAAACCGCCTCCAACACGTCAGCCGCCTCGCGATTACCGATAAGGGATACCTGGTGAGGTTGAAGCGTTGCGTCATAGACGATCATGCTGCTTTCAACTTCTGTAGTAGATTTATCGCTGAGTGGCGCAGTACAAGTACAAAGACCGCGAATGATATTGTCGAGGTACGTCATGGAAGTTCTTGATCGCCCGCCCGCCGTCTCACCAGACGGACGCGCCGTGGTTTTCATGGTGTCGATTCGCGGCCGCGAGGTCGAAGGCGCAATTGCGCGTGACGCACTCGAACAGCATTTCTGGTTACCACGTAGCGCCGACCCGGCGCGTACGCTCAAAGCATTTGAAAACGGTCGCAACCGCATCGTCGCGGTTGCTCAAAGAAAATCACTCGCGCGACCAGATGAGCTGCTGTGGCTGACCGTGAACGACTTTCTGGTCAGGTAACCGACGGTTGCCTGACGGTTGGGTGAGAGGAGGGCGGGGCGCTGACAAATACTACGTGGTTGAGTCAGGAAAATCGGGACGTAATTCCGCCTCAATCTGGTCAATGGTGGGCAAATCCGTCTCCAGTGATTCCGGTACCTCGCGCATGAACTGGTACTCGGCCACGCCCATCGGCTTGGCTACGCCCCGCAGCGCGTATTCCGCCACGAGCCGGTTCTTTTCCTTGCACAGTAGTAGACCGATGGTCGGCTGGTCTTCCTGCGCCTTGACCTGCGCGTCGATCGCCGAAAGGTAGAAGTTCAACTGGCCCGCGTATTCGGGCTTGAACGGCGTCGTTTTCAGTTCGACAACGACATAGCAGCGGAGCTTGAGATGGTAGAAAAGTAGATCGATGAAAAACTCGTCACCGCCTACCTCCAGCCGGTACTGACGCCCTACGAAAGCGAACCCGGCACCCAGTTCGAGCAGGAAACGCGTGATGTGCTGGGTGAGCGCACGCTCGATGTCACGCTCCTGTGCGCTCTCAGTCAGGCCGAGGAAGTCGAAGATATAAGGATCCTTGAGTACGTCGCGCGCGAGATCCGATTGCGCTGGCGGCAGCCGGTCGGCGAAATTCGTCACCGCCTTGCCGGTACGCGCATGGGCGGCCGTCTCGATCTGCATGGTCAGCACGCTGCGCGACCAGCCGTGCTCAAGCGATTTTTCCGCGTACCAAATCCTCTGGGCGGTGTCGTCCAGCTTGTCGAGCAGCGTCACCACGTGCGACCACGGTAATTGTGCAACGGGCTGTTGCACAAATTCCGGCTGCGGAAAGGCTTGCGCGAGCGCACGCATGTACTTGAGGTTGCGCGGCGAGAAGCCGCGCATGTCGGGAAATGCCGCCTTGAGATCGCGCGCGAGCCGGTCAACAACGCCCGCGCCCCAGCCTTGTTTTTGCTGCCTGTCAAGAATGTCGCGGCCGATCTGCCAGTACAGTGCGACCAGCTCGCGATTGACACTGGCTACCGCGCGCTGCCGTGCGTGCTCAACGCGTTGCTTGAGTTCGGTGAACCAGTGGCGATAGTCCTCAGCCCACACGGGAGTATCCGGATCTTTGGTCATGCGTTTGGTCGGTGGGCGCCGATGATCGCGCTCGGACAGAAATTATCTTGGGGAAACCGGCAATCGACAAGCAAGAACCGGTGAAGTCGCTTCGATTATAGCATCGTACCCCGTTAAAATTGTTGATAATTTACGTTATGTAAAGTCGGACGCTGGAGATGGCGTCAAGCTATTTCGACCGCTGTTTTGCATAAAACTGTTCCCGTTCCTTGCAGACTTTTGTTTCCAGCCCCTAGTTTCCAATAGCGAATGGTTCCGCATAGCGCGTCTGCACAAATGCTTCACCGGTCACTCCGGACTGGCGCTGTGCCTACAAGGATGCTTGGCAAACCACCTAGTCGATGCAACTACTTGATCCCTAAGCGTCATACCAGTGACGTTTATGCCAGGTCCGGGCGGTCGCCAATCTGGTTCTCACTACACGCTTCGTGCTTGATGATCCACATATGAGTGACGGGAACACGCTCTTCGCCGCACTCGAAGTATCCTTGTCCAACCATTCGTGCATCATCTTGGCTGAGTCCAAATATCCTCTCCGGAGTCTGCAGGCCCAATGATCTTGGGAGGTCACTTCGCCAGTTCGCGTAAATTTTGGTGAATTCTTGCGAGTAGTCGAGGTCCCCATCAGCGTTTTGGACACAGCAACCATACACGCGGAGCGATTTGATAGTCCGGAAATGCTCGAGTTTCTCCATTGTTACCGGAAAGAATTCGGCGCTGCGATTTACGCGGGACAGATGTATATCATCCAGCATCGCAGCAAATCGTAGGCTGTTGTGTGTCGAACTCAGGCACTTGACGAACTTCTCTGGAGTCACTCCAAGATCAAGAAAGGCAAAGTAAGTCAACAACAGAGCAATCTTGCCCTCTGTTCGAACTACTCGAGGAAATTCGTCCGCCTCAAGTCCGTGGTCATCTCCATGTGCGATCTTGTTTCGGATTTCTCTGATGAACTTGAAGTCCTCGTCCGAGAGGTTGACTATTTTCGCGATGTCAGTGTCCATCTCGGCGGCGGCTTTGCGAAACCTGTCTTCGAAGCTGTCGTCGATCGAAGCGAACGACCTGCTGGCTATCTCGACAACCTGTTCTCGCAGTTCCTGCGTCACCGCCGGTAGTTCGGTCGCGAGATTGCGACGGAATCTGTCGATCTTCTTCCTCGCTGGAGGCAATTGAATGGTTGGCTTCGTACCTTCGAAACGGATGTCTAGGTAGCTGTCCAAGAGGCTCACGTATCCGAAAACCTTGTACTCCCAGAAGCCTTCGTAGCGCAGCATGCCCGCAACACGGCTCCAGACGACCTTACGGTAGCGAGACTCATAGTAGCGGTTTGCGATGGACTGCCACTCACCTTCGAGCCAGGGCTGCTGGATGAAGCAGCGAAGCCAGAACCCCGAGTCCTGCAGATCCCGCTCGGGGCGAACAGACGTCGGAAAGTGAACCCGGACGTAGTGCTCCGAATCTTGCGAGACCTTGATAGCCGCAATGGTTGCCGGATACATCATCAAAATAGACAGGAGACACGAAAGTTCGTGTGACTTCGCTTTGAGGTCATCCAAGCCAAACGCGTTATCCTCCGCCGTGAACACGAACTCAACGCGCTCGTGGAGCACAACGTCCTCGCCCTGCTGACGGCGCGAGCCGATAATCTCGCTGCGAAGTCCGAAATGATCGCCGTCAGTCCTGACCGTAACATCGATGCCTTCAGGGACTCTCTTCCATGTCAGCGTCTTTCCAACTTCGCCATCAATGTTCTGCCAGTGCAGGAACCACTCTGAGACGTCGTGATATTGCACGGAGATTGAATCGAAGCTGGTCGAGTTGAGATCAGCCTCTATCACGTAGTCCGCATAGAGAGAGTAGCCTTGTACCTTGCAGGCACACAACGAAAACACCTGCCCGTCCTCTGTAACGGCCTTTACCAGATCGAACTTGCTTCCTTCTGCAAGGGCTGCTGGAACGGTCTGAGACCACGAAAAGCTTACGTGTGCCCACCGATCGCCTCCGTAATGAAACGTGCCCGACCCAAGCACTCCGGCCGCCTCATGGGTCAACTGAACGTCAATCTTCTTGGGTTCCATACCTAGATCGTTCGCGCGCATGTCGTGTGTTGATTAATGCCGTCAGTTTGAGATAAAGGCGCCAAAATCCAAGTGCCGTGCCGCTCTTGGTAGATCTGCACGCCTTCGCATGCCAACTCTTCGCGTAGCCAGTTGGGAACCGCATCGCTCAGCACCGCAGTCTCGGCGTCGTAATTGTTGAGCAAATTGAGCAGCGATACCTCAACCGCTTCGCGTCGCGCTTGTCCTGCAAGGTCCGCACGGGGCGGCATAGCTTTTCCAAATCACTCAAACCATTTCGTGTTCACGCGCATCGATTTCGAGCGGTGCATCGCGATATCCCACGCTTGCGATTTGCCGTAAGCGCCAGTTAAAGCACACCGGATCATCAGATGCATCGGAGAGCAGGGGTTCAAGCCTGTCTACTTTTTGCCCCAGTTGTTCCACGCCATGCGCAGCAGCGTCGAGTTGGCTGCCCGTCGGTCGAACAGTTCAGCATCGAAGTCGTCGCCCGCCCATGTTCTATAACGCTTCGCTTCGTCGCTATCTGGCTCCAGGCTCAGAACGCGCAACATCTCTGCATATCCGTAGGTGCCACCCACGTCCTCGGGCGGACAGGCACGTTCTCCAGCACCAATCCACGCCTCGCTGTGCGGCTCATGGTCCGTTTGAGTGACTTCTTCCACGTGAATGTCATGATGCCAGTCATCGCCAAAGTCATATCGATAGAGGAACCGGTGTCCCGGGTATGCAATCCGGTATAACCGCGTCTTGCGGTCATCCAGCATTTCGGGATCTTCAGCAAACAGATCGAGCATGTTGTCGTTATCGCCCATCGCGTAAGTCCGCCCGTCGATCTCGAAGTCATGCAAATGCGAGTCGGTCCACCCAAAGGCGGCTTGCAGGATGTGATGCAGCTTGCGCAATGTGATATTGCCGTCGACGTGGATCCGTCGCCAGACGGGCGGTTCGATGTCACGGATCTGCGCGTGAAGTGTGTAGATGGTGTAGGACTTGGTCATGGATTCGAGCAAAGCATCATATTGGACGCAGGCGGAATTCGATTATCGCCTGGCGTCGCAATCGACTGCGCCTGCCTGCTGCGTGCCGGGACCTATGCTGTGCGCTGTCCGGAAACCGACACGAATCGCGTCAGGCGCATGTTCGAGTCGAAGTGCTTCACATCGCGAAGTTGAACGGCAGGAGATCGGTGATGTCTGCTTCGGGTGGCCGTTGCGGCAGCTCAGTGAGCACATGCAAGAGATATGCGTAAGGTTCGACGTTGCACGCGCGGCACGTGAGCATCAGGCTATAGATCATCGCGCTGGCCTTCGCACCGGCAACGGTGTCACTGAACAGCCACGAGGATCTGCCCGTGCAGAATGGCCGGATGTCGCGCTCTTATCCGCGCTACGGAATTATGCAAGGTCCGGAGAGGTTACATGCAGCGCGTTCCGCGTCGACAAGCGTTGTTCGGCACGCGATATCCTGCGATTGCTGAACATAATAAAAGGTGCTCTGC
>NZ_VOSW01000181.1 GCF_009690905.1 Paraburkholderia madseniana | reverse complement strand
AAGCCCCAAGGGGCTTCTTGCGCCCGCGGATGTTTGATTAGCGCAAGCGAGACGCATCTAACTTTATCGACCGACCGGCAACCTCGCCCTCAGAGCCAAAACTGAGTTTCCACACAGGCTCGGCCGGGCACTGCCCCAAGCGTCGCATCTCTCTGCCACGGTAGAGCGGCCGCTCGGGTTTCACACGAGGCTGCGCACCCCGTCGTCGATTTCGAGCTCGACCTCGACCTCGCACTCGCACTCGACTGGTACGTTTAGAGGAAGCGCCACGCCGCAATGCGATCCAGGTCTCCAAGCTCTTTCTGCAGGAGCTTCGTTAGGCAACGAGCGCCCGAGAGACCGCAGGTACGCCGGTCTGGTTCGAGATCGGCATCGCCCCTCGACCAGGGCGCGCCGCAAAACATGTCGCCGGATATGCACATTGGGGAGCCCACCATCCGGAAGATCCCACGAAATTCGAACGACACCTTATGCCCGACCACTGGCAACATGCGTAGTTGCGCATTTGCAGCTATCAACGGATGAGGGCGGATGATGACACGAACGGCTAGTTTTTTGATCCTGATGGTCCTTGCTGTACCCATCGCATCGGCGCAAAAGAAAGTCGACCCGATCGAGGCCCAGGTCGAGGCATGTCTTGGCACGCCGGCGGGGCAGACGACGGCGGGCATGACCGACTGTTCACACAAGGCCTACCTTGCGTATGACAGACGCATGAACGACGTGTATCAACGGATCATGCGCAACGCCGATCCGCAATCGCGCATGCTGATCCGCAACGCCCAACGTCAGTGGTTGGCCTATCGCGACGCGCAGCGTCAAGCCTATAACGGTCCATGGCGAGCCGACCGGGGGTCGATGGCGAGCGCCGACATCGAGGCACTCAATGTGGACGCGATCCGTGCGCGGATCGATGAATTGAACTACTACGCTCCTTGATGTGCGCAGATTGGGCTCGGCCCGATTGATGGCCCGAAGCTGACATTTACCGAGAAGCAAACGACTTTTTCGCGAACAGATTGTCTTTGTAGGGTTCAGGCGGGTTCAGGCTTTCGCCGCCGCTGCCGTTATCGATGTAGTAAGCGACGGTGATTCCCGTTACTTGCGGCTTGTGAATGCCGCTGCATGTCACGTGCGGCGGCATCTTTTTCGCCGCCTGTTTGCAGGATTGCGCGAGCAGGTAATTCGCGCCTAAGGCGTGGGCGACCGAACCGACGAGGCGAGGCGAAGTTCCCACTCGATATGGCAGCTCATATGGTGTTGACGGCGTACTACATCAACTGAGCCAGCAGACCGGCGCGTCCTGACTTCGCGTATGGGCGCACCGCAGCTTCCCGCCGTGGGGAGATGGTATTCAGTTTTGTGACAAACCGAACCGATAAGAAAGCCTGTATTGGCTGAATTGGCGCAAGTACTCGTCCGACGACACCCCACAAATCCTTCGACGCGCAGCGGGGACTCCACATAAGCGGCACCACAGCGCTGTTACGTTCTGCAAGAACGGGACAACAAGAAAAGACTGCGCGGGCGAGACGAACGAGGAAATCGTTTCGTTATCAAGGATCGCCGTTCAAACCTGAATCACTTCGGCACGGCATCTGCACTCCCCAAAACCTATCCAGCCTGTCGGCCAATGGCGACAGCGGCTTGAAGGTGATGGCATGTTTAGTGCATGTGTGCTCCGCACGGCAACTCAGCGAAGACGGAATCAAAGGCCAACCAATAGCAGCGTAACAAATCGCTCCTTGACAGCGAAGGGACGGCCTATCCAAGGCAGCACAACAAAAACGGGGAAATCTATGAAATCGACATGGGTGGTGCACGGACTGCTGTCCCCTGGCGGTTGCGCTTCGATCGTTGACGGCTCAACGCAGTTGGTCCTCGTCTGGCCGGCTGTAGAACACGGCCCGCGTCGCACTCCGAGGTCACTGCCCCCTCGCCTCCCCAAAACCTTTCGGAAATCCTGAAAATGAACGACTCGACACGCAGCATGATGATGTACGAAGCTCAGAAAAAGAGTGGCGTGGTGGCCTTTCTGCTTTGGCTCTTTCTCGGTAGCCTTGGCGCGCACCGGTTCTATCTCGGCTTCACCGGCACTGCCGTCCTTCAATTGCTGCTGTTCATCTTCGGTTGGACCACGGCGTTCGCCTACATCGGCGTGTTCCTGTTGCTGGCGCTATACGGGTGGCTCTTTATCGACGTGTTCTGCATTTCCGGAGGCGTGCGAGAACATAACACGATGCTGGCGCAACGGCTTTCAGAGTGAAGCGGTGTGGAATAACTAATCAGGTAAGCCATGGTGCTTTGGCTTGGATACTAAAGATGGACAGCTAGGGCGCTGGGGGCAGAAGGTCCCACGCTAGCTCGAGCGAAGAATTCAAAGTTCTCCGGCTCGAAGCAGTAGTACGACATGGCATCGCTTACGCGCGACAACTTGCTCGCGGCGCATCGCATCCCGCCGCAGCTCATGGGGATCGTGCCAAGCAATACGGGCGGGTTTGGTGCGGCCAACACGGCTGCCGCGGTATTCGGGCGAAATGAAATCGAACCAACGTCGATTCGCGCACCGCAATGACTAGATCGGCGAGGAGATTGTGCGGTTCAACCCGTATTCGATCAGGGTGCCGCGGGTCGCTTAGGCGCAGGGGGGGCGTTCGATGCGGGTGCGTCGAGACTACCGATTGCGTGTGCCGAATGCTCCTCGATAGGTGCTTTCGAACGGCTCTGATCGACCCAGATGGAATGGACACCGCCCTCCCTCCGGGGATGTGAGCCTCATTGAGAGCCCCCAGAACCGAACGGCATCACTGGGTTCCTTCTGCACGCCGTTTGCTAAGCACGACCTCAAGCATTTCGGCCGGATTAAGCTCGCGTCCATCGTACCCGGCGCCGAAGTATTGCTCGGGCCAGAAGATGAGGTCTGAAATCCGGTCATCGCCGGTGTTGAGCGCAAGACATCGGACCCAGTATTCAAGAAGCTCTTGGTTTCCGCGAACCTCGCAGACGGCATCAAACAACTCCAGAAGCTCCGGCTCTGATAGGTCCATTGGAGCGGCATGCCAGTCTATTGCCAGCCGTCTCGCAAACCCGTCGGCATCCGTGGAACCGAACGCACCGAGAACATCGATTTGACCGACGACGCGACCAAGCAATCGAGAAATCCGCTTCAACTCCTCAACGTACCCGCGTCCGCTCTCATGCAGGTGAAACACGGCCTTGGTCAGCGGCAGCAGTTGCTGGAGCTGTTTCCGGTCAACGGGTCACGCAGTTCAGGTCGCATAAGTACTCTGGTGGCTTAGCAGTGAGTGGGAGAGAAGCTGGCGATGCTGGCCGCGTAGATTCCGGCTGCACGATGGAAGTGATAATTGTTAGCGATTTTGGCGTTCTCGTCGAACGGCCGATTGTGGCCGATACTGTTTGCAAGGACTTCCCCTAATGCTGGACACCGGGCTTCCTGCCCGCATGCTTTTCTCTCAGGTTTCCTGGTTAGCCGATGCGCCAGCAGCGTCAACCCCGTGGCTCAATGCCGGTCATGCGAAAACCCGCAGATGTGATCAGGTCGGCCCACTGCTCGTTGTCGATTTCGCAACCTATATCATGGCCGTCGGCATATTCCGCGTACCTGACGACAAAGAGCTCACGCCTGCGGTCGGCTTTCGGCGCCTGTTCGCCATGCGATGATGCTGGCCGCTGTCGTTTCCTTTTCGGTGAATAGTCTGCTCAGCCCAATCACGACAAGTCGGTCTCCCTCGTCGTTCTCCCACACCGAGTTAAGCGGAGGGCGCAGGACACTCATGTCTTGACTCCTGTTGATTATCTGGATGAACCCGGGCACGCGGAGCGGCACATGGCATGCGGCGTTATCGAACCGCAGTATGTTCGTCTAACCTCGCAAGGACGTTATGCGAGAGTCGTGCCATTCGCTGAAGATTCACGCCTGATATCGGTTGCCTGCGCCAAGGCGCTTGCGGCGAATACGCTTAAGTTCCGAAACGTTTCCTCGCTGAAACAGCGCCTCTTGCGACATTGGTGTGCAAGACTCCTTGGCGTGGCAAACACGATGCGGCGAGGCAATTGCGAGCCGCCGAATGAAGTTGGAGTATGTTTGCTACGCAACGGAAGTGAGCTCAATCCTGACAATACGCAAATCCCATTGCACTTGAAGCAGCCGGCCGCGAGACCTATGAGTACGGCGACATGGAATTGAAAGAAAGACATAGAGCGGTCACAGGAATGCACTTTGCGGTGACGGGCCAGCGCATCGCCCAAGCTGGCTCAATATTGAGACGATCATATGTGTACGGGCTCCGTTACCGATCCGCATCGGAATATGTTTTGTGTGAGCTGAGCGCACTGTGCGACCGAGCCGCCTCGCGCTCGCGACGCACGGCCGCGCAGTCAGTCGAACCGAGGTGGACGCCCCAACGCTGACCGGAGTCACTCCCACCGGCTTTCCATCGCCCGGTGACGCGTTTAATTTGCGCCTGCAAACGCTTGTCTGCCAAGGCCGAACGGATGTCAGCACGCGTCGACGCAGCGGGTGACACATTTATTGACGCAACGCAAAGAACCGATCGCCAGTTATGACCTCCGCATGTACCCTTCGGGGCTGCACAGCCAGGGCAAGCGGTAGGAAGAATGATTACGCGCTTCGGTGACTCGAGGCGGAGTTGGCAGCAGCCGTGGCCAAAGACGTTTGCGGGTCTTTACCCATCCTTTTCCGCGAGCCTTCCTACTTCGAGGCTGTGTCGAAGTGTACAAGAATGAAATCATGGGCTTCGATGCCCGCTGGCCACGACCGGAAAAGTGATCATGAAGCGCATCTATCTCATGCTGCCGATCCACTATGCAGGCAGACGATCACCCACCCACGCTCGTGCACAGTTTGGCAATCACACAAAACTGGCGGAAGCGATGGAATTCTTGCTTGGCTTGGCAATAGGGACGTCTTTGGGCGCCAGTCTCGGCGTGTTCGTCGTGGCGTGGCTTTGGGCGTGCAAGGACGAGGGCAGCAGGCACGACTACGCGAAGCCAGACTGATCGGCGTTGGGTGAAGGCCTATACGCGCCCTGTACTGTTCGCCAGATGGGCGGCTTGGAATGTTTCGTCCGCAAAAATAAGCTAGGATTTGCAGTAACTGGTCATGTCGGTGCTGTGGGAGCACGATGGCATAGCGTTGAGGGCGGTCGCCGAGCGAGTGTTCCTGGACTCCGCCACGCTTACCCCACTTCTTAAACGTCTGGAAGCGGCCGGGCGCGTCAATCGTTCACGCGAATCCACTGACGAACGGCAGGTGCTGATTACCCGGGACGAAGATGGGAGAGCGCTCAAAGCAGCGGCCGCAATCATTTCGACGACTGCCCTGAGAGCTACCGGCATCAACCGTCAGTCATTTTAACATTTGCGGGCTGATCTGATTCGATTACGCCGTAGCCTTGACATCGCCATCTGATGTCGTGCACTGACGAGCAATGTCGTCTGCTTCGAGGGAATGAAGGGCGCAGACTTAACTTGCCGCTCCAACGTTGCCTAATAACGGAGTCACCATGAATACAAAGAGTCCGCCTACCGATTCCCGCCCACGCAGGACTGTTCCGAGCGGATCGTCCTCATCGACCCTCACTTATCACCGAGCGGAAGTTAAAGGTGTCGGCGTCTTCTATCGAGAGGCGGGGCCCAAAGACGCACCAACCATCGTGCTTCTTCACGGGTTTCCGTCGTCGTCGCGGATGTTTGATAGCCTCATTCCGCTGCTCGCGACACACTACCACCTTATCGCACCGGACTATCCTGGCTTCGGCCACAGCGACGCACCGCCGCCTTCGCAGTTCGCCTACACGTTCGATCACCTCGCCGAGACGATCGATGGCCTACTCGAACAGCTTCGCATCGACCGTTACAGCTTTTATCTGCAGGACTACGGTGGTCCGATCGGATTCCGAATCATGCTGGCACATCCCGAGCGTCTTGAAGCGCTAGTGATCCAGAACGCCAATAGCCACGAGGAAAGTCTCGGGCAAAAGTGGACGGCCATCAAGGAGTACTGGGCGGATCCTGCCGCGCGTCCAGAAGTGTTCACCGCGTTCACATCGTTCGAAAGTACAAAATATCGTCACGACGGTGAGAGCCCGAACCCCGAACGCTACAGCCCGGACACCTGGACGGACGAGTACGCGTTTCTCAATCGTCCGGGCCAGTCTGACATCCAGGCCGCGCTGCTTTATGACTACCGTACGAACGTGGCGGCCTATGGAGCCTGGCGAGAATGGATGAAAACGCAACAGCCTCCCGCGCTCATCCTGTGGGGACGCTACGACAGATCCTTCATTGCGGCCGGAGCTGCTGCCTACCAGCGTGATTTGCCAAATGCGCAAGTCCATCTGCTCGACGCAGGCCACTTTGCACTTGATGAAAAAGTGGATGACATAGCGGCACTGATGAACGAGTTTCTCGACGCGTTCTATCTGCGACAAGCGGATGAATGACCATCGACTCCGGGCATTGATCGGGCACGCCAGCACCGGCGATTGGTTGCTGACTGACTAACCGCGGGAAGTCGGCGCGGATGCCGGCGGCATGCTTGAGGTGCGCGCCGAGCGTCCAATGCAGCACCAGTGAGAACTCAGTTCAGGGGTATCAGGTAGCTGGACTGGTCCCGCCAATGTGAGGGCTTGGCCACTGAAAGGTCTGCACCCAGCAAACAAGTCCACAAATTATCTGGCGCAAGTCCCGAGAAGACAGCTTGCAGCTTATCAGCAGACGTTCACCGGCCCAACCCGAAAGGCCCTTCTTGGCCGAACTCGGGCCGACACCTGATCGGCTCAGGACGACCCGCAACGGACCGTCGGACAGATGCGATCAGATCGGCTTTTGAAGGGTCGCGTCTGCCGCAGCTCCGATTGGCCGAGCGCGCCGCTGCGCCAGCGAAAGCCGGGCGCCGGGCGGCCTGCGCACCAAAGCGGCAAGCGTCGACGTACCGATGTCGCTGCCACCTTTCCCCTGAAGCCGTGTCCCGTCCGCCTAACGGAATCCGTAGGCGAGCACCTTTTTGCCCTCGAAACTGATTTGCACCGCTTCGGAGCATGGGTTCCCACACGTGCCATCGACGGTGGGAGGCGCAGCAGCGAAGGGGACCGTCTCACTGGTCATCTCGCCGATCACCAGTGTCGCATCCGACGAGATAACGATATTCACAACGAGCACCACGCCTGCGGGACTCGCTTTCGTGCCGTAGTTGATCGTCATCGTTCCCGTGCAATCGCTGTTCACGTTGTAGGTGCCGAACTGAACGGAATTGAAGGCGCCGCCCGATTTTGGCAAGCCGCCGATATTGCCCGCATCGTTTCGCGTGAAGTTGCCGTTGGCGTCGAAGTTGACGACGGCGACATCGTTGAGCAGCAGCCGAGACTTTGCGTAGTGAACCGCACCATCCGTGCCGATGATGCCGAGTATTTCGCCTTGAGCGCTGAATCCATACAGGCCTCTCAGCGTTTCGTTGGAACAGATGGGGCCTTTGGCATGCGCCGCACCGCTCAACGACAGAAGGGTGGCCGCAACGGCCGCCGCACAGGTCAAACTTTTGCTTTTCATGTTCATCTCCTTGTCACCGACCACGGGCGCTTCGCAGGGTGTGCGTGATGTCAAGGCGCTTGCACAGGCACAAAGCGTCCGGCAGAGGCTGGCCAGCGGCGGCGCACCGCGCCGCTCACGTTGACCTGTTTCATTGTGGTCAGAAGCGCGAGCCTGTGCCATCGACAGAACATGAAGAAATCGTTAACCATGCGTCGACGGTATGTGGCAAAAGTCACGCGAAACACGCAGGGCGGCGCACATCGCCCTAGTCGCCCGCGCCAGCCCCCGACCCGCGAGTGAGGCGCGCGTGGAGACGATGGAACGCGCTTCGTCAGGTACCGGACCTGCTCGCTTGACGGCAGCACTCGTAAGTGGCCGTCATGTTTCCGCTCGGCCTCAGCCTCGTAGACGGTGCGCAAGTTTGTTCGAACATTTGGAATAGACGCGGTATCGGACGCTCGCGCTGATAATTCGAAAGGCTTATCGTGGGCCATCCCGCCTGACGCGGTCGGCCGTAGCCGTTAAGGGTTATTCGATGCCTGCCATCGGCCACAGGAATGTGACGGTGGCTCAGCGCGTGTTGGCAGGCGTCGAATAGGCCTCGATGGAGGAAACCGCGGAGTGCCCCGATGCGGTTGGAGCTTCGCGGCTATGGCGATTGATCGGTCCGGATGCCCAGCGGTGCCAGATGCGACGCGGCCAGGCGGGATGCCTGATGGGCGCTGACGCAGTGATGAAGCGGTGCCGTGGCGCAATTGTGGTGGCGAAGCGGACGTGCGAGGGCCTGTGCGAAGCGACACGCGCAAACGTCCGCTCGTGGGCCGCGTTGCCGCAGAGCCGACGTTCGACAGGCAGATCGAAGGACCGTTGCGCTCATGTCTGACTCCGGCGCATTGGCGGTGCGCGGATCGGGGCGCAGCGCGCGAGGATGTCGATGACGATCATCGGTGCGCCGCAGTGCCGGCAGATGAAGACGGGGCGGGGCTGGATGACGGCGTCGTCCGGTGACGGGCTGATCTCGGGTGCGACGTGCAGCAGATCGCGCACCTTCGCGAGATTGGTGCGGCGCACCGGGTTGGCGAGCAGTCCGTAGTGACGGATGCGATGGAAGCCACCGGGCAGCACATGGAGCAGGAAGCGGCGCAAGAATTCGCCGGTTTCGAGGGTCATGGTCTTGTAGCGGGTGCGTCCCTTCGCACGGTAGTCCTTCCAGCGGAACGTCACGCCACGCTCATCGAAGGCGACCAGGCGCTGGTTGGAGATGGCGACGCGGTGTGTGTAGCGTGAGAGGTACTCGAGCACCGCTTCCGGTCCGGCGAACGGGCGCTTGGCGTAGACCACCCATTCGCAGGTACGTAGCGGCGCAAGCCACCGGGCAAAGGTAGCGGGATCAGCGAGCCCGGTGTATTCGCCGAAGAACTGCAACTGGCCGCGCCGGTGTGCGTCTGCGAGTGCTTCGAGGAAGCGGCGCCGGAACAGGCGCGAGAGCACCCGCACGGGCAGGAAGAAGCCACGCCGGCACGCAATCCAGCGCTCGCCATCGGGCGAGAGTCCGCCGCCGGGTACGATGCCGTGCACGTGTGGATGATGCGTGAGCGCCGAGCCCCAGGTGTGCAGTACGAGCGTGGCGCCGATCTGGGCGCCAAGATGCCTGGGATCCCCGGCGATCGTGCGCAGCGTGTCGGCGGCGATGTCGAGCAGCAGCCCATAGATGACCCGCTTGTTGTACCAGGCGATCGCACTGATGGGCGCGGGCAGCGTGAAGACGACGTGGAAGTACTCGACGGGTAGCAGATCGGCCTGGCGTGCCTCCAGCCAGCGGTGTGCGGCGCTGGCCTGACACTTCGGGCAATGCCGGTCCCGGCACGAGTTGAAGGACACCTCTGTCCTTGCGCAGCCTGAACAGCGCAGCACATGTCCGCCCAGTGCCGCCGTGCGGCACCGTTCGATGGCCGACATGACCTTCAGCTGCCCCAGGCTCAGGTGTATCGTGGTCCGCCACGCTGGCCCGTGGCTGCGGAAGATGTCCGCAACCTCCAGCATGAGGCGCTACAGCGCGCGGGCCTACTCGGAGGGCAGACGGTCCAGCGGACTGGTGACCTCGTGCAGCAGGTCGGTGGCCACCTGGACGTAGAGCGCGGTGTTCTCGAGCTTCGCATGGCCGAGCAGCACCTGGATCACGCGGATGTCCACCTTCTGTTCAAGGAGGTGTGTCGCGAAGCTATGTCGCCTATGTCTTCAAAGACATAGGCGGCACTATCTTCCCTTCCGGACTATGTCTTGTAAGTCCAGAATGTTCCGCTTTTTGAGGCAGATAGTCGAAACCAGATAGAGATAGTCTGGGCTCCTTC
>NZ_VOSW01000180.1 GCF_009690905.1 Paraburkholderia madseniana | reverse complement strand
CCAACGATCCGTCCTTGCGCGCGAGCGGCACGATCGTCGAAGTGCCGCACAAGAAACGCGGCACGTATCTGACGGTAGGCAGTCCGATCAAGTTCTCGGACATGAAGCCGGAAGTGACCGCGTCGCCGCTGCTTGGCGAACACACGGATGAAGTGCTGGCGAGCCTCGGCTACAGCAAGCAGGAAATCTTCAACCTGCACGAAGTCAAGGCCGTTTGACGGCGCAAGCAGGTAGAACTAGACGTATCTGAAGTTTCATTTTCGGAGCCTGCATGGACGGCGCGCGAGGCGGGCGCCGTCTGCACTTGAACCGCCGCTTTTTTCAAATTCCGGTTTCGCTATGCAAACAGCCATTGATTTCGAGCAACTGGTCGCAGCCGTCGGCGATGCGATCATCATTTCGGATGCCAAAGGAAATATCACGCTATGGAATCCGGCCGCTGAGCGCATGTTTGGTTTCAACCAAAGCGAGACGCTGCTGCATTCGCCGGAACATGAGTTGACCGGGATCGTTTCGGTGATTCGCGATGAAACCAGCCGCTTCCAGGAGGAGCGCAATCTGCGCAAACGCATGGCCGAACTGGAAGCCCGAGCGGGAGCGTAACGCAACGCCAGCCGTGTCGATCCGGTTGACTTTCTCTTGTGACGATCTATCAGGAGGCATCCGATGCACGTCGAAGTACTTGGACAATATCGGCTCGAGTTGTCCGCGATGCAATTGATCCACAACGGCGGATGGACCGCCTACGTGGCGATTCGCACGGCCGAAGAAAATCATCCGGCGCAACCCGATCTCCTGCCGTACCAGCAGGTCGTCGACGAGGCCGTCTTTGAAAGCGAGGAAGCTGCCATCGCCGGCGCGCGTCGCGTGGCGCTGGCGCTGCTCAGTCCGGCAACCCGGTAGCCCGGGCGTGCGGGGCGGGTACGGATCAATACAGGGAGACGTGAGATGGGCAAAGCATTGGAGGATGTGCGGATCCTCGACTTCACGCACGTGCAATCGGGGCCGACGTGCACACAGTTGCTGGCGTGGTTCGGCGCGGATGTGATCAAGGTGGAGCGCGCCGGTGCGGGCGATGTCACGCGGGAGCAACTGCGCGATATTCCTGATGCGGACAGCCTGTACTTCACGATGCTGAACCACAACAAGCGCTCCGTTACGATCGATGCGAAGAACCCGGAAGGCAAGCAGGTTCTCGAAGCACTGATCCAGAAATGTGACGTGCTGGTGGAGAACTTCGCACCGGGCGCGCTCGACCGGATGGGCTTCACGTGGGAGCGGATCCAGGAGCTGAATCCGCGCATGATCGTCGCGTCGGTCAAAGGCTTCGGCCCCGGCCCTTATGAAGACTGCAAGGTCTACGAGAACGTCGCGCAATGCGTGGGTGGCGCGGCGTCGACCACCGGCTTCGACGACGGTCCGCCGGTTGTCACCGGCGCCCAGATCGGCGACAGCGGTACCGGGCTGCATCTTGCGCTCGGCATTGTGACCGCGCTTTATCAGCGAAAAACGACAGGGCGTGGTCAACACGTGCTCGCGGCGATGCAGGACGGCGTGCTGAACCTGTGCCGCGTGAAGCTGCGTGACCAGCAGCGCCTCGAACGCACCGGCGTCATGCGCGAATATCCGCAACATCCGAACGGCACCTTCGGCGAAGCGGTGCCGCGAGCGGGCAATGCGTCGGGCGGCGGCCAGCCGGGCTGGATTCTGAAGTGCAAGGGCTGGGAAATGGACCCGAACGCGTACATCTACTTCATCACCCAGGCGCCGGTGTGGACCAGGATCTGCAACGTGATCGGCAAGGAGGAGTGGGCCACCGATCCGAACTACGCGACGCCCGCCGCGCGCCTGCCGCATTTGAAGGAGATCTTCGCCGAGATCGAGCGCTGGACCATGACCAAGACGAAGTTCGAGGCGATGGAAATCCTCAATAAGTACGACATTCCGTGCGGCCCGATCCTGTCGATGAAGGAGATCGCCGAGGAGCCGTCGCTGCGCAGGACCGGCACGATCGTCGAGGTCGATCATCCGGTGCGCGGCAAGTATCTGACGGTCGGCAATCCGATCAAGCTGTCGGACAGTCCGACCGAGGTCACGCGCTCGCCGCTGCTGGGTGAGCACACTGACGAGGTGATGGCCGAACTCGGTTACCACCCGGATCAGATCGCACATTTGCATGCGGTCGGTGCGATATGAGCGCATAGACGAAACCTGGCCGCGCATCCGACGCGCCGCAGTACGCCGTACAAGACATCGCCGCGCGACCGGCCTGATCGGTCGCTTCATTGCAGCAAAAAAAATCGCAGGAGACATTTCGATGAAATCGTGGATACGTTTTCGGCTCGCCCATGGCCGGATTGGTTTCGGCGTGCTGGAAAACCATCGCGTCACTGAATACGAAGGGGACATGTTCGGTGACGCCGTCCCAAGCGCCAACGTCCTGAGCGTCGATGACGTGACGCTGCTCAATCCATGTGTTCCTACCAAGGTGGTCGCGTTGTGGAACAACTTCCGCGCACTGTCGGAGAAACTCGGCAAGGCCGCGCCGTCCCATCCGCTGTTTCTGATCAAGCCCTCCACTTCGGTGATTGGCCCGGGCGAACCCATCCAGCGGCCGCAAGCCTACGCCGGCAAGATCGCCTACGAAGGGGAACTCGCGATCGTGATCGGCAAGCGCTGCCGCAACGTCCCGGTAGACGAGGCGAACGACTACATTTTCGGTTACACGTGCATCAACGACGTGACGGCGGCCGAACTCCTGAACGAAGACCCCAACTTTGCGCAATGGTGCCGCTCGAAGGGTTTCGATACGTTCAGTTGCATCGGTCCTGCGATCCAGCGTGATTTCGACTGGCGGAATGCGCACGTCGTGACGCGGCTCGACAACGTCGAGCGGCAGAACTATTCGCTGTCGGACATGATCTTTTCGCCCGCCGAACAGGTGAGCCGGATCTCGCACGATATGACGCTGTTGCCCGGCGACGTCATTGCAATCGGCACCTCGATTGGCATCGGCTCGATCAAGGACGGCTCGACGGTCGAGGTATCGATCGAAGGTATCGGCGTGCTGTCGAACACGCTGTCATCGGGGGCCTGACATGGCGATGACGATTGCAGTGCCGCGCGAAGTCCGCGCGGGCGAACGCCGCGTCGCGGCGACGCCCGAAACCGTCAGCCAGTTGCTGAAGCTCGGTTTTGCGGTGAACGTCGAAGCGGGCGCGGGCCTTAGGGCGTCATTCGACGATAACGCGTATCGCGCGGCCGGCGCACAGGTGGTCAGCGACACCCGGGCGTTGTGGGCCGATGCCGATATCGTGATCAAGGTGCGCGCGCCCGAACTGAATCCGGCGCTCGAGGCCGACGAAGCGACCTTGCTGAAAAAAGGCGCGATGCTGATCAGCTTCATCTGGCCCACGCAGAACCCGGTGCTGCTCACGCAGCTCGCCGACGGCGGCACGAGCGTGTTGGCCATGGACTGTGTGCCGCGCATTTCGCGCGCGCAGAAGCTCGATGCGCTCAGCTCGATGGCAAACATGGCCGGTTACCGCGCGGTGATCGAAGCCGCGCAGCATTTCGGGCGCGTCTTCACCGGACAGATCACCGCTGCGGGCAAGATGCCGCCCGCAAAGGTGATGGTGATCGGCGCGGGTGTCGCCGGGCTCGCTGCAATCGGTGCGGCGCGCGGCTTGGGCGCGATCGTGCGTGCGTTCGACACACGTCCTGAAGTCGAGCAGCAGGTCGAAAGCATGGGCGCCGAGTTTCTCAAGCTCGATGTCGAAGAGGAAGGCAGCGGCTCCGGCGGCTACGCGAAGCAGATGAGCGCGAAGTTCATCGAAGCAGAGATGGCGCTGTTCGCCGCGCAGGCGAAAGACGTCGACATCATCATCACCACCGCGCTGATTCCGGGCAAGCCGGCGCCCAAGCTGATCACCGCGGCGATGGTGGAGGGCATGCGGCCGGGCAGCGTGATCGTCGACATGGCCGCGGAGCAGGGCGGCAACTGCGAACTGACGCAGCCCGGCGAGGTGGTGTCGGTCAAGGGCGTGACGATCATCGGCTACTCCGATTTACCGAGCCGGATGGCGACGCAATCGAGTCAGCTTTACGGCACCAACATTCGCCATCTTTTGACCGATCTGACGCCGCAGAAGGATGGTGTGGCCCGCATCGACATGGATGACGACGTGATGCGCGGCGCGACCGTCGTGTATCAAGGCGCTGTCAGCTGGCCGCCGCCCCCGCCGAAACAGGCCGCGATCGCCGCGCATCGGCCGCCGCCCGAGAAGCCCGCGGCGAGCCCCGTCGATCCCGAGGAACAAGCGGCCGCTGCGGCTCGCTCGCGGTACACATCGCTCGTCTTGCTGGCGATCGCGGCGTTCGCGCTGCTCGCGCTCGGCGGGGTCGCACCGCCCGCATTCGTCGCGCACCTGACGGTGTTCGTGCTAGCGGTGTTCGTCGGCTACCAGGTGGTCTGGAATGTGACGCCGGCGCTGCACACGCCGCTGATGAGCGTGACCAACGCGATCAGCGGAATCATCGTGATTGGCGCGCTGCTGCAACTCGGCACGCCGAATGTGCTGGTAACGGTGCTGGGCGGCGTCGCTTTGCTGGTTGCCACGATCAACATCGCGGGCGGGTTTCTCGTGACCCAACGCATGTTGAAGATGTTCCAGCGCAACTAAGGAGTGGTCATGCTGAACGGAATCGGCAACATTGCGTATTTGGGCGCGAGCACGCTGTTTATCCTGAGTTTGCGCGGACTGAGTCATCCGACGAGCGCGCGCCGCGGCAATCTGTATGGCGCGGCGGGCATGCTGATCGCAGTCGTTGCGACGCTGATCATCGCACAGGGCGCGGGGATCGAAGTCGTATTGGCGGCGGCCGTGATCGGCGCAGCGGTCGGCGCGCTGCTGGCGCGGCGGGTCGAGATGACCCAGATGCCGCAACTGGTCGCGATATTGCATAGCTTTGTCGGGCTGGCCGCGGTGCTGATCGGCTTTACCAACTATCTGATGCCGGCCGGCGAGTTCGGCGGCGCGGAGCGGGTGATTCACCTGTCCGAGATTTATCTTGGCGTGTTTATAGGCACCATCACGTTCACCGGTTCGATCGTCGCGTTCCTGAAGCTGCAGGGCACGATTAGCGGCAAACCGCTTGTGATACCGGGCCGGCATCTGCTGAACCTGCTTGTGCTGGTGCTGTGCGTGGCAATCGGCTACCGGTTTCTCTCGGTGCCGTCGGGCGCGGAAGGCATCGGGGCATTGCTCGTGATGATCGTGCTCGCCGCGGCGCTCGGTGTGCATCTGGTGATGGCCATCGGCGGCGCGGACATGCCGGTGGTCGTGTCGATGCTGAACAGTTACTCAGGTTGGGCCGCCGCGGCCACGGGCTTCATGCTGAGCAACGACCTGTTGATTACGACCGGCGCGCTGGTCGGTTCGAGCGGCGCGATCCTTAGCTACATCATGTGCCGCGCGATGAACCGCAGTTTCATCTCGGTGATTCTCGGCGGCTTCGGCGCGGCGAGCGGAACGAGTTCGGCGGATATCGCGGGGGAGGTGGTGGCGACCAGCGTCGACGAAGTCAGCGCGATTCTGCGCGACGCCTCCGAGGTCATCATCGTGCCGGGCTACGGGATGGCCGTGGCGCAGGCGCAGACGACGATCAGCGAAATCACGCGCAAGCTTGACAGTCTCGGCGTGCGGGTGCGTTTTGGCATCCATCCAGTCGCCGGACGCTTGCCGGGCCACATGAACGTGCTCCTTGCCGAAGCGAAGGTGCCGTACGACATCGTGCTCGAAATGGATGAGATCAACGAAGACTTCACCAACACGGACGTGGTGCTCGTGATCGGCGCAAACGACATCGTGAACCCTGGTGCGCTCGAAGATCCGGGCAGTCCGATTGCGGGGATGCCGGTGCTCGAAGTGTGGAAAGCGCGCACGGTGGTCGTGTCGAAACGCAGCATGGCGACCGGTTATGCGGGCGTGGACAATCCGCTCTTCTACAAGGACAACACCCGGATGCTGTTCGGCGACGCGAAGGGCAGCGTCGACGCATTGCTCAGACAACTTGACGCTTGACCGGCTGTTGCCGCGCTCGCTCGCCCGCCACCTCACCTTACTGACCCGTTATGATCCGCCTACGCAAAGCAAAGATCGTCGCGACCCTCGGCCCCGCGACCTCCGATCTCGAAACGATTACCCAACTTTTTCACGCCGGCGCCGATGTATTCCGGCTGAATTTCAGTCACGGCTCGCACGAGGACCATCGGCGGCGCTATGAGCTGGTTCGCGAGGTCGAGCGTGCTTCGGGCCGGCCCATTTCGATTCTGGCAGACATGCAGGGACCGAAGCTGCGCGTCGGCCCGTTCGCCGAGGGCAAGGTGATGCTCGTGACGGGCGCCGAATTTGCGCTCGACCGGAACCCGGCGGACGGCGACGTCAATCGCGTATGCCTGCCCCATCCGGAACTCTTCGACGTCGTCGCCGCCGGCCAGTCGCTGCTGCTCGATGACGGCAAACTGCGCCTGGAAGTGCTCGACAATGACGGCGAGCGGATCCGTACCCGCGTATTGCACGGAGGAACGCTGTCGGATCGAAAAGGAGTGAATGTTCCCGACGCGATTCTGCCGATTCCCGTGCTGACCCAGAAAGACCTGATCGATCTGGAATTTGCGTTGTCGCTCGGCGCCGACTGGATTGCGCTGTCGTTCGTACAGCGTCCGGAGGATTTGATCGACGCGCGCGAACTCATTGGAGCGCGCGCCGGGCTGATGGTCAAGCTGGAAAAGCCGGCAGCGCTTGATCGGCTCGATGAGATCGTGAATGCGGCCGATGCGGTGATGGTCGCTCGCGGCGACCTCGGCGTCGAGCTTCCGCCCGAACGCGTGCCGGGCGCGCAGAAGCGCATTCTTCGATCCTGCCGCAGCCACGGCAAGCCGGTGATCATCGCGACGCAGATGCTCGAATCGATGATTTCAGCACCGGTGCCCACGCGCGCCGAGGCATCGGACGTCGCGACGGCGATCTACGATGGCGCGGATGCCGTCATGCTGTCTGCGGAGTCGGCCAGCGGCGGCTTTCCTGTGCAGGCCGTGGCGATGATGGAGCGGATCATCAAGGAGGTCGAACATGATCCGCTCTACCGGAGCCTGCTCGATGCTCAGCATGAACTTCCGCTGGGCACCCCGGGAGACGCAATCTGCGCGGCACTGCGCGATGTCGCGCAGACCATCGCTGCGGTTGCGACGGTCACGTACACGACGTCCGGACACACCAGCCTGCGGGCCGCCCGTCAGCGTCCGGTCGCGCCGATTCTCAGCATCACGCCGAAGCTGTCGACGGCGCGGCGTCTTGCGCTGGTGTGGGGCGTGCATTCCACAGTCAGCCCTGACGTCGAATCGGTCGACGAGATGGTGAGTGCCGCGTGCAGCATCGCCGTGAGACAGGGCTTTGCAAATTCAGGCGACCCGGTGGCGATCGCGGCAGGCATGCCGTTCGGCGAATCTGGTACCACCAATTTGCTGCGAATCGCCAGAGTCTAGCCGACGCCGCACGCAAGGTGGAAGGGTAGCCGGAGATAAATGGCCGGAGCGCTTGCGATCGTGCGCGGGCGCGCTCGCAGCGACTGCAAAGTTTCGGGGAGGTATTAACGATAGCTAATATAACGCAGAAGAAACTTTAACTTTTGTTAATTGTTGAAGCCGCCCATCATGGTTCAATCGCCATGACAGTTCAGCCTTGACATGCAGGTGTTTTGATCAGGCAAGCAAACAAGTCAATAGACGGAGACAGAGAACGTGTTACAGACTGACACAGCCTTCAGCGGCTATACGGCGCGGCGGCATAACCGCTGGGTCCAGCTGGCAGCCGGCATCGCCTGCATGGGTCTTATAGCGAACCTTCAATACGCATGGACCCTGTTTGTCATCCCGATGGACGCCAAACACCACTGGGGGCAAGCCGCCATCCAGCTGGCGTTTTCGATTTTCATCGTCACCGAGACCTGGCTGGTGCCTGTCGAGGGTTGGCTCGTCGACAAGTTCGGTCCTCGTCCTGTCGTCATCGGCGGGTCGATCTGCGCGGGTTTGGGCTGGATTCTCGACGCCTATGCGCCGAATCTGCCGGTGCTCTACGTCGCCGCCGTGATTGCCGGTATCGGAGCAGGATGCGTCTACGGCACCTGTGTGGGCACGGCGCTCAAGTGGTTTCCCGACCGGCGCGGTTTGGCCGCCGGTCTGACCGCGGCGGGCTTCGGCGCCGGCGCGGCGCTGACGGTGATCCCGATCTCCAACATGATCCAGAGCGCCGGGTACGAGCATGCATTTGTGTTCTTCGGCGTGTTCCAGGGTGTCTGCATCCTGCTGCTGGCAACCTTGCTGGTGCGCCCGAAGCCGCCGGCGCATGCGGCTGGGGTCAGGCGCATCGTCGCAACGAAGACCGATTACACGACGAAGCAGATGATTCGCGCACCGCTTTTCTGGGTGATGTACGCCATGTTTGTGTGCGTCGCGGCAGGCGGCATCATTGCCACAGCGGAGATCGGTCCGATCGCGAAGGAGTATGGCTTCGCGGCTATGCCGGTCAGCGTGCTGAGCGTGACGTTGCCGCTGCTGACGATGACGCTGTCGATCAACAATATGTGCAACGGTTTCACGCGCCCGCTATGCGGTTGGATCTCCGACCGGATCGGCCGTGAGAACACCATGTTCATGACCTTTATCGGCGAAGCGCTGGCGCTGCTGGGGCTGATGCACTTCGGTCACAACCCGTACCTGTTCATGCTGTTTTCCGGGCTCGTGTTCCTGTGTTACGGCGATATTTTCTCGAATTTCCCCGCGACGTGTGCCGACACGTTCGGCGCCAAATACGCGGCGGGGAATGCCGGTACGCTTTATACCGCCAAAGGGACTGCCGCCATGCTAGTGCCTGTGGCTTCGCTGTTGTCCACGCACGGTGGATGGAACGCGGTGTTCATCTTCGTTGCGTGTATTTCCTTGATGGCCGGTGTGTCGGCGAAGTTCATCCTGTATCCGATGCGACGCCGCTGGATTCTGAACTCCGCTGCGCCCAGCACGGCACCGGAAAGCCGCTTTCGACCGTCGCCTCTCGGTTCGCACGAGTGAGCGCCGCTGAAGCAGTGCGTGTTCGGCGTGCAATGCGGGATCAGAACGTGAAGGCATCTCAGGGCCGCTCTGCAGGAGACTATCTTGGCCGATTCGAATGAGTTGATTGAGCGGCATATCCGCCGTGGTGGCTCCCTGCTTGCCGTGCTGCACGCGATCCAGGACGACGTCGGCTTCGTGCCGCCTGCCGCCGTCGCGCAGCTGGCGCGGGCGATGAACCTATCGCGCGCGGAAGTGCACGGTGTCATCACCTACTACCACCACTTCCGCGCGCAGCCCGCGGCGCCCGTCACGGTGCAACTGTGCCGCGCCGAAGCATGCCGCAGCATGGGCACCGAGGCGCTCGCGCAGCACATCGAGGCACGCACGGGCTGCCGCTTCGACGCCGGGCACGACGGCGGCCATCGGAATGACGCGGCCGTGGGCCTCGAATCGGTGTACTGCCTCGGCCAGTGTGCGCTGTCGCCGGCGCTGATGATCAACGGCACGCTGCACGCGAAGGTTACGCCGCAGAAGTTCGACGCACTGCTTGATGCTGCTGAGGTCACGCTCAGGGGCGCGCAACGTGCGGAGGAACCGGTATGACACGCATCTATGTCCCTCGCGATTCCGCGGCGCTCGCGCTCGGCGCGGACGCGCTCGCCGGTGCGATCGCTGACGAAGCCGCACGTCGCGGCATCGCAATCGAACTGGTCCGCAACGGTTCGCGCGGTTTGCTGTGGCTCGAACCGCTCGTCGAAGTTGCGACGGCTGAAGGCCGAGTCGGCTATGCAAACGTCGAAGAGAGCGACGTTGCCGCGCTGTTCGACGCCGGCTTCATCGAAGGTGGCGAGCACGCCCGCCGTGTCGGTGTGGTCGATGACATACCGTATCTGAAGAAGCAACAGCGCCTGACCTTCG
>NZ_VOSW01000017.1 GCF_009690905.1 Paraburkholderia madseniana | reverse complement strand
GGCCTGGGGCACGCTTCAATCTCAATCCGGTACACGTATGGTCGCCTGGCGCGACGCGACCTACCATCCCCCAGATTGGGGAGAGTTCCCCCTCCCCCGACCCGGGGGATGCGCTTCTATAAACGGGGGGTGGCGGCAAGCACGCCTCCCAACAATTGGCTGGCTCAATACAATGGGTGACTGAAACATGCGTGTGACTGGAGAGACATCCGCGAGCGGACTGCACCTTTTCCTGGCAACGAAGATCGTTCCGCCGCGCGTGCCGGTGGATCTCATCGCGCGTCCTCGGCTCGCTGGCCTCGCCGAGCGCGCCGCGAACAAACGTCTCACCGTGATCAAGGCGCCCGCCGGATTCGGCAAAACTTCGCTGGCGCTCAGCTGGCTCGACCGGTTGCGCGCGAACGGTGCATTAGTGGCGTGGCTGTCGCTCGACACAGAAGACGATGACCCCGCACGCTTCCTCAACTATCTGGCGCACGCGTTACGACACGCCTGCGACAAGGTCGGCGCCGCGGCGATCAGCCTGACTGCCGACGCCGCATTCGTCCCGTTACACGCCGTCGTTTCCACGCTGGTCAATGAGCTTGTCGAAGTCGATGATGAGGTCGTCCTGTTTCTTGACGACTATCACCAGGTGAGCCTGCCGGCCGTACACGACGCGATGTCGTTCCTGATCGAAAAGGCGCCGCCTCATGTGCATGTGATCCTCTGCAGTCGCACCGATCCGCCGCTGCCGCTCGCGAGGCTGAGAGCAGGCGACGATCTGCTGGAAATCGATGGGTCGGTGTTGCGTTTCGACTTCGACGAAACGAGGCGCTTTGTCGAACGCACATTGCCCGGCACGCTGAACGCTTCGTACATCCAGACGCTCTTTGCGGGCACGGAGGGCTGGGCTGCGGCGCTGCGCATCCAGATGTCCATGCTATCGCGCAAGGATGGCGAGGCGGTTCGGGAGCGTGATGCGCCATCCGGTACGTCGCGGCCGTTCGCCGCCTATATCGAGTACATGTTCGAGCGCCTGTCCCCCGACATGGTCAGGTTCATGCTGCGCACGTCGATACTCGACCGGTTGAGCGCGTCGCTCTGCGAGGCGGTAACCGGCCTGCGCGCAAGCCAGCCTATGCTGGACGAAATCGCCGGAGGCCAGTTGCTGTTGCAGGCGCTCGACTCCAACGGGCAATGGTTCCGCTATCACCCTCTGATGAGCGAATACTTGCGGGCCCAGCTCGAAGCACAGCACGCCGACGAGGTGGCGGAACTGCATTGCCGCGCGTGCGCGTGGTATGCCGATCAGGAACTGTGGACGGAGGCAGTCAAACACGCGATCGCCGCGGGTAGCACGGATAACGCGATTCGTCTGATGGAGCGGTGTGCGATGGCGCTGGTCAAGAAAGGCGACCTGCTCACGCTACTCGACTTGCAGCGCCGCTTTCCCGCCGGTCTGGCCGGCGCACAGGTGAAGGTTACGCTGGCGATCGCCTGGGGCATGGCGCTCGCCATGCATTTCGAAGAGGCGCTCGCGATGCAGGATGTAGTCGAACATAATCTCGCGTCCGACACTGGCGCCGAAGCCAAAGACATCCGGCGCGAATGCCAGGCGATCCGCTCGGTCGTCGCGGGACTGCAGGACGATCCCGAGCGCGCACTCGTTATCGCTGAACCATGCATCGAGCGGCCGACCACCGATATCTGGACTACCAATGTGGCGTCCAACGTCGTGCGCTTCGCCCATTGGAAGGCCGGCAATCTCGAAGCGCTTTACGCAACGCCGTGGATGGCCTACTCAGCCGAAGAAAATCGGCGCAATCTGTACTCCTCGGTCTACCGGCAGTGCCTGCTGGGACATGCGGAAATGCAACAGTTGCACTTCGGACTTGCCGAACGGTATTTCACGGAATCGATGCAACTGGCCGAACGCCACGCCGGTCCCGATTCGATCTCGGTGGCGCTATGCGCACCGATGATCGGCCAGATCTGGTACGAACAAGGCCGGCTGGACAAAGCTGAAACGCTGGTTGCCGGGCTGATGCCGGTCATTGACGTTGCGGTCCTGCTCGATAGCGTGTTGATTGCCTACCGCCTCCTTATCCGGATCGCCGCCGCGCGTTCGGACGTGAGGCGGGCGTACGCATTGCTCGATCGTGCCCAGGCGCTGAGTTGCGAACGTCAATGGGACCGCATGACCGCCGCCGCCCTGGTTGAACGCACACGGCTTTATCTTGCGGAAAGCAGGATGGTCGAGGCGGCTGCCTGCGTCGCGCAGCTCGATCAGATGGCGGACTCCAACGCCCATCCTTCGCGTTCCATCTCGCTCGAGATCGAGAACTATCGTGCATTCGGAGCGGCCGCCGTTGCCGCGGCCCAACAGAGGACCGAAGAAGCCACCGCGGTGCTGGGCGCCGCGCTGCAGAGCGCCGAACGACAACATGCAGATTTCCAGGCGATACGCCTGCGAACCATGCTTGCGCTGATCTGGCTGGCAGCGAGCGAACGTGCCCGTGCGATCAGGATCTTTCGCGAAGTCCTGAAGGTCGCCGCGCCCGCAGGCGTGTACCAGTCCATTCTCGACGTGGGGCCGGACATCGGATTGCTGCTGGACGCCGTTCGTGAAGACATCAGGCATACAGGGAACGCGGAACAGACGGCGCACTCAAACGAGCTGAGCGCCTACGTGGATCATCTGCTCGACGGCGCGCGGATTCTCTATCAGCCAGGCGGCCACCGTCGACGCGATATCGAGCGCGGGTCGCTAAGTTCAAGGGAGCGCGAAATCGTCGACCTGATTGCCCGCGGACGGTCGAACAAGGAAATCGCAAATGTGCTCGGAATTGGCGCTGAAACCGTCAAATCTCATCTGAAAAGCGTCTTCGTGAAACTCGGCGTCGACAAGCGCGCTCAAGCTGTTGCGCGTGCGCGAGACCTCGGTCTTGTGGGTTCAGACTAGCCGCATGCCGAAGTAGCGACATGAATATGTAATGGCGCCATCCGATGCGACGTTTTAAATTAATCTTTTTTCCCTTATCTTTTTCCTGAGCGGCCTGATCGGCAGTTCCTGAAAAGGCACCCATCCGCAATGGTATGACCTATCTCCATTGCCTCGTACTCGATTCGTGCCACAACGGTGCGCACGATCAGACCTCGCGGTACGACACGAAATAACCATCAACCCTCTCCGCTCGCTTTGCGAGTTAGTGAGCTTTTCGCTGGAAAATCCCGGCATTGATGTGAAAATGTGGAGTACCACTATCCAATACGTCGACGAACTTCGAGGTTGACATGCTTACCGTGTTGATACCACGCTCGTCCCGGGTTGCCGCCCTCAGCGTTGCCATAGCCGGCGCGTCAGGCGTGGCAGGCTTACTCGAACCGGTCACGGGCTGCCTCGGCCTCGTACTGGTTGTTCTGGTCGCGCACTTTTTCGACCGCAGCTTTGGGCGTCTCGCCGCGAGTTTCGTCTCGCTTGGGATCGCCGGAACGATGTTGACTGCCGGTCACCCTCCTCTATCCTCCGGCTCGATCGGCCGCTGCGCCGTCGCAATCGGCGCGGTATGGTTTTGTGCCGAGCTGGTCTCCCGACGCCCCCGGCACATCCAACGGCCAGACTCAACGGCCCACTCGAAGGATGATGATTTCGATCACAAGGTTCGACAGGCGCTGACGGCAAGCGAGTCGAGAGAGTTGATCCGTGAACGGGAAGCGCAACTGAACTGGCTGACCGAGAATGTTCCCAGCCTGCTCTGGCGGACGGACGCTCATGGCCGCCTGGAATATATGAACAGGCGCACTGAGGATTACACCGGCCTACGGTTCGAAGAGCTGAGAGCGCGCGGCTGGCTTGACCTGGTGCACCCGGACGACGCTCCATCAACCCTTGAGGTCTGGGAAGATTCCCTCGCTAGCGGGAGGCCCTACGACTCGGTCCATCGGTTGCGCGCGGCCGACAACACATATCGCTGGTTTCAATGCAAAGGCACGCCCATGCGCGATGCCAACGGCGATATCGTGAGTTGGTATGGACTTTCGACGGATATCCACGAGCGGCAGCTGGCTCAGGAGGTTCTTCGCACGGAAGAGCTTAATTTGCGAAGACTCGTCGACGTATTGCCCGCGATGATCTGGCGAGCCACGCCGGAAGGAAAAGTCGACAGATGGAGTCGGCAAATGCTCGCCTTCATGGGAAAGACCGAGCAAGAATTCGACGGAGAAATGTTGCTTCGTCTCATCCCGGAAGCAGACCGTCTTCGTGTCCGCTCGCGCTGGCGGCAAGCTGTCTACGAAGGTGTGTCGTATCAGGACACGTACCAGGTTGCAGGCGCCGATGGGACACTGCGCTGGTATCTCGCTCGCGGCGAACCGTTTCGCGACGAAAGCGGACAGATCCTGCACTGGTTCGGCGTATGTACGGACATCGACGATCTCAAACAAACGGAAGCCGCGCTCGAACAGCGGGAGCACCAGCTACACGAACTGATCGAGACCATTCCCGCCATGCTCTGGAGCAATGACCCACAAGGGGGGCTCACTTACATCAATCGGAAAATCGTCGAATTCGTTGGTCTGGATCTTTCGCAGCTCGCGGGCGCCGGCTATCAGAAGACCTGCCATCCTGACGACCTGAACACCATGATTCAAGCGTGGACACACTCGGTCGAGACTGGCGAACCGTACTGCCACACCGCCCGGCTTCGCCGAAAAGACGGGATTTACCGGTGGTACCAGCACACGGGTGAAGCAATGAGGGACGCCGACGGCAACATTGTTCAATGGTATGGACTCAGTCTTGATATTGACGAACGCAAGCGTGCAGAAGACCGGCTCAGGCACACTCAGGCTGAACTTGCGCGGGCAACCCAGATTGCCACGGTCGCCGAACTCTCCGCCTCCATCGCGCACGAGCTCAATCAACCCCTCACGTCCGTTATCGCCAATGCGCAGGCTTGCAATCGGTGGCTCGCAGCGTCCCCGCCCAATTTGAGCGAAGCCAGGACTTCCGCGGAAAGCGTCGTTCGAGATGCCCATTCCGCCGACGAGACGATGAAAAGCATCCGTGCGCTGTTCAAGAGCCAATCATTCCAGAAGCGCAAGCGTAACGTGAAAGACATGGTCCTCGAATCCGTGCGGCTGCTACGGGAAGACGAAACCCGGCAAACCGCCGACATCGACCTCGATTTGCCCGATGGCCTGCCGCCGGTGTTCGTCGACCAGATACAGATTCAGCAGGTCCTGATCAATCTGATCACGAACGGAATAGAGGCCACGGAAAACTCGGGGCGCACACCGAAGATTCTCATTACCGCAAAGGCGCTTCGCGACGGGTCCGTGCTACTCGAGGTGGCCGATAACGGTGTGGGCATCGTGGGTGGCGACAGCATATTCGACGCATTCGTCACGACCAAGAGCACGGGAATGGGTATCGGGCTTGCAGTGTCCCGCTCAATTATCGAAGCGCATGAAGGTCGTCTTACTGCCGCCAATAATCAGGGCTACGGATCGACTTTTAGCGTCGTCCTGCCAGTCCTGAGCGAAGAAGCCGTGTATCCGGACGTCGAGATCAGTGGAGCGGCCAGTCGCTGAGCGAGGCATGGTGCTGGAGGGCGAATGAGGGACGCCCTCCACAATCATGTAATTGCGGCCCGCCAGTCTGCTACCTATCATCCAGTCAAGGTCGAGGGTTAGCTCTAACGAGAATCGAGGAACCGCATCATGCAAGCTCCCTTTGAAACAGACAGAACGTGGCAGTCAACAATGGCGCTCCTCTCGAACGAAGGTGAAACACAGGCGCCTGTTGTGTCCAGTTGCTTCCGCCCGAAGGGCAGCGAAAGCGACTTCCGCAAATGCGTCATCCGGGTGCTGGAGCGTCGCGGGCGCACCTCGGCAACGGTCGCGTGGAGCGACGCGACATCCTGTTGCTACGGCGAACAGCATTGGCGGCGCTGCGTTGCGAAGAAAGCCGGGGTTTGCGCCCTGAGTGGCCAGGCCATCACAAGAGGCAATGCCGTGTATCGACCCAAGCGGGTTCAACCTACACCACTAAACATCGAAGCGATGATTCTGGCCACGGTCCTCGAAGCGGTCTCTCTGGACGAAGGCTTCTGACGGTTCAGATCCGGTCGAAGCGTTGAGCGGACCCGCTCCTGTCATCGGTCACCATCCGAACTTCGCTTCGATGCCGAGATAGTCCGCATTGCGCGCCCCTAACGCGCGGATCGAATCGCCAACTTCGAAGTGCACCGCTTCCAGCGCGAGCGCAACGTTCGGGCTGACGAGCCAGTCGGCGCGAATCTGCGCATACATCCCTGTCCACCGGGTTCCCTTCCCCGTCGTGCCAGGCACCACGGCCATCCCCTGACCGTAGATCGCATCGGCTGTCGTCGCGCGCCACTGGAAACCGAGTGCCGTCAGTAACGTGAGCTTCGGCGATACCTTGAGGGTGATCGACGGCTTCACGTGAATCAGGTTGCTGTAGCCGGCGTAGCCCGCGAGCGTGAAGTAGTAGCCGTTCGGAAACAACGGATTGAAGGTTTCGACGCGGCCATCGCCGGGATGCCGGTCGCCCGATGCGCCGTCGATCTGCAAACCGACACGCGGCGAGCCCGCCACCGTTGCGAGCGTATAGCCGCCCAGCACCCCGAACGCCCACGCGCCGATGGTGTCCTTGCCGACGTGCCCCGTCTGTACCATCGATTCGGCATCCCAATCGAACGGCGTAACCTTGCCCGCGTAACGCACGTCGAATACATCGCGATGCTCGGTGCCTGCCGCATCGAGAAAGCGTGCGTTGTCGCGGTTGTAGCGCGACCAGTACGCTGACAGATCGCCTGGCCCCGTGTTCGCACGTTCCACGCGCACACCACTGAACGTGAGATGCCGGTTCGACACGTCGTCGATGGCCGTGACGTCGCGATTCTGCACGGGCTGCGTCATATAGCCGATGAAGCGCCACTTGTCGATTTCATAGTCGGCCCACAGCGCATCGAACGCCTGACGCACGTTCGGCCCGTCGCGCACCGAGACGAACCGCTGCAAGTCGAACGCCATCTCCTGCCGGCCGACGCGCGCCTTGAACGTGCCGCTGCCTACGCCATAGACGAACGCGACGAACGCCTGCTCGATGTCGAGCGGATTCTTGTCGACGGGCGAAACAGCATCCTTGCCGAAGGGCCGGGCATCCTCGAGTTGGAAAAACGCCTGCACATGCATGCCGATGCGCGCATCGGCATGCACTTCGGCGCGCTGGATGACGTAGCTGTCGGGCCGCGCGGCGCCGAGCCCGAAGAGTGGCGCGTTGTTCAGTTCGAAGCGTTCACGCAGAGTCGCGCCGAGCGACAGATAGGTCGACGGATCGCTGCCGGGCGAGATGTACTTGAGCGCATCGAACGGCTCGCGCGGCACGCACGGATTGGCCAGCGCCGACCAGTCTTCCTGCCAGCGGTTGAACGATAGCGCCGACGGCCGCTTCGCGGTGCATTGAGGCGCAGCGGCCACGCCTGCAACCGCATCCGCTGCGTTATCGGCGGCGAACGCGTTCACGCCCTCTGCCCATCCGCACACCGCGAGCACGGCGCAGGCAGCCGCCTTCGACGCCGCGTGCCTCAGTGAGCGACGCTGCATCATTTCGCCAGCTCGTGAATCTCGGCGACGTAGCCGCCGGGAAACTCGACCATCGCCGTACGCCCTTCAACTGTCCTGTTCGCCGGCGACAACACCTTCACGCCGACGCCCTGCGCCTTCGCGAGCGTCGCGTCGAGATCGGCGACCAGATAGCCGGTGACTTCGCGGCCGAACGGATAAGGCAGCTTGCCGTCGGTCACGAACACGAGCATGGTGCCGAAGCCGGACGTGATGCGTACGCGCCGGATCGTCTCGCCGGGCCGGCCGATTTCGCCACCGTCCGCGTGACGGTTGTCGGACACGACCTTGCCGTGCGAAAAGCGTACAAAGCGCTTGATGAAGTTATCCGCGGATTGCGCGGACGCATAGACGCGATTGTCGGGGACCGTCTCCAGCGGATCATACGAAGGCGCCTTCGTATGCCAATACAGTTGCATGTTCAGGCCGCCCGGCCACTGGATTACCGCGTCCTTGCCGATCGGATCGTCGAACGTATCCACGATCACGTCCGCGCCCGCAGCGTGCGCGGCACGAACGGCCTTGTCCATGTCGGTGACGAGATAGCCCGTGCGCTCGCTGCCGAACGGATACGGTATCGGCGTCTGGAATGCAAACACCGACAGCATGCCGACAGGCGTGCGCACGTATTGCGAAGCGGTCTTGCTCGGCGTCGGCGTGACCGTGAACACGGCGCGCGGCGAAGCGGTGCCGCCGAACGTCGCGATAAAACTGTCGACGAACGCGTCGATGTCCTGGCTCGCCACATAAACATGCGTCGTATCGTATTGCGGACCGACCGACACGACCGGCAGGCTCTTGCCTATGTTCTGATGATCGGCCTCGGCGAAAGCCGGCGAGCCGCTCAACGCCATGCCGAGCGCCGTGACAGACACAATCGAAACGACAGCGGCCCGCAACACTCGAACCGTCTTGACGGTACTCATAAAAAACACTCCTGGCTGGTAAGGGATGCCGCAGCGTTGTGCGGCACAATCAGATTCCGACCTTTGGCGTGCCCGTCCTGCGCACCAGCACAGCGAGCACGCACAACGCGACGAGCGGCAGCGTGCGCAACATCCGGTTGTGCGCCGCCTGCCGCGCCTATCGATCCTCGTTGCATAGCGGAGTCGGCTTGGTGCTGGCGACAGGCGGTGCACCTTGCGTTTGCGCATCGGGCGTGCGTATGCGCGCCTGCACGAACGGAATCGCATGCTCGCCAATCACAATGCCAAGCAACCCCGCAAGCGCAATCAGCGGAGGCGCGGGCGATTGCACGCGCACAAGGAAATACAGCAGGCCGACCACGAGGCCCGCACCCAATGCAATCAGATATGACATGGTTCACTCCTCACGCGCCGCGGCAAACGCGCCGTGCGCTCAGGCTTACCGCTGCCCGGACTGGGGCCGCAGCGCAATCCGGTAGCGTCCCGCACCGCCGATCGCGATGGTTCCGAACATGATCAGCAGCATCCACGCGAATTGCGCCTGGGCCAGCGTCCATTCGCGATGCACGAGGCTCAGCGCGACCACGCAGACGAGCATGATCGGCAGCGCGGCAAGCCGCGTCGCGATGCCCGCGATCATCAGCAGCGGGCACACGACCTCCGCGAAGATCGCGCAGCCTAGCGTCAGCGTCTTGCCGAGATGCAACGGGTCTTCGATCGCCTCGAACTGACTCGCGTAGTGGATTGCCTTCGGCAGTCCATGCACGAGCAGCACGAGCACGCTCGCGGTGACGCGCAGAAACAGCAGCGCCACATCGGGAGTGAGAAAACGCTTCATCGCCTGCCTGCTCCTAGAACGCGAAACAACTGCAGCCGAGCGCGCCCCAGAACGCGTTCGCGTCGCCAGCGGGCACATTGCTGCGCCATGCCCACGCATGCGCGTGACGATGCACGCCGCACAGGTTCACGCACGCGTCGTTGCACGACTGCACGAGCGGCGCCGCGGGACGATAGCGCGCATAGCCGCCGTACTCCGCGACGGGCGACCACGTGGGGCTAACGGGCAGCGCCGGCGGGTCGAACGTTTCGAACTCTTCGGCCGCGTAGACAATCCGCCCATTGACCGCCGTCAGCACCGAGCTCAGATGCCTGATGCCGTCTTCTTCCATCGTGAAATAGTCGTCGCTCAGCACCACGAAATCGGCAAGCTGGCCAGGCACGAGCGCGCCCTTCTTCGTCTCTTCATTCGAGAACCATGCGCTACCCACCGTATAGCGGCGCAGTGCCTCCATGCGATCCAGCCGATCCTGCGCGGCGTACATCAGCGTGCCGCCCACCGTGCGCCCCGAAACAAGCCAGTACAGCGAAACGAACGGATTGAAGCTCGCGACGCGCGTCGCGTCCGTCCCCGCGCCGACCGGCAGCCCGGCCGCGAGCATCTTGCGCACAGGCGGCGTATGCGCGGCGGCTTCGGCGCCATAGCGGGAAATGAAGTATTCGCCCTGATACGCCATCCGGTGCTGGACGGCGATGCCGCCGCCCAGTGCGGCAATGCGGTCGATGTTGCGCGCCGAAATCGTTTCGCAGTGGTCGAAAAACCAGCGCAGGCCGCCGAACGGCGTATCCTGGTTGACACGCTCGAAGACGTTGAGGAAACGTTCGATCGATTCGTCGTAAGTTGCGTGCAGCCGGAACGGCCAGCGATTTTGCACGAGCAGCCGCACGACGGCTTCGAGTTCGCTTTCCATCACGTCCGGCAGGTCCGAACGCGGCTCCAGAAAATCTTCGAAGTCCGCGCCGGAGAACACGAGCATCTCGCCTGCGCCGTTCATCTTCAGGAAATCGTCGCCGTCACCCGGTTTGGTGACCTTGACCCACCTCGCGAAATCTTCGATTTCCTTTTTCGCGTTCTGCGTGAACAGGTTGTACGCGATTCGCACGGTCAGCTCGTTACGCTTCGCGAGTTCCATGATGACGGCGTAGTCGTCGGGATAAGACTGGTAGCCACCACCTGCGTCGATCGCGCTCGTCACGCCAAGGCGGTTGAGTTCGCGCATGAACTGACGCGACGAATTCAACTGGTCGTCGAACGGCAGCTTCGGCCCTTTTGCGAGCGTCGCGTACAGCAAGCCCGCGTTCGGACGCGCAATCAGCATGCCGGTCGGATTGCCGCGGCGGTCGTGCTGGATCTCGCCGCCCGGCGGATTCTGCGTATCACGGTCATAGCCGACCGCACGCAGCGCGGCGGCGTTCAGCAGCGCGCTGTCGTAAAGATGCAGGATGAAGACGGGCGTATCCGGCGCGATCGCGTTGATCTCCTCAAGCGTCGGCCCGCGTTTTTCCGCAAACTGAAATTCGTTCCATCCACCGATAACACGCACCCATTGCGGCGCGGGCGTGCGTGCGACCTGCGCGCGCAGCATCTCGAGCGCGTCGCGCAGCGAGGGCACACCATCCCAGCGCAGTTCAAGATTGAAATTCAACCCGCCGCGAATGATGTGAAGATGTGAATCGTTGAGACCGGGAACGACCGTGCGTCCCTTCAGATCGATGCGGCGCGTGGACTCGTTCGCCCATTGCATCATGTCGTGATCGTTGCCGCTCGCAACGATCTCGCCCTTCGCGATGGCCAGCGCCGTCACGAACGAACGCTTGTCGTCCTGCGTCGCAATCTTGCCGTTATAGATCACCAGGTCCGCAATGCGGCTGGGCTGAATCGGTGCGGTCATCGTCGCTCTCCGTGATGTTTGGTCAGACGCGTTTCACGCGCGGCGAAAGCGGCGGCGCGCGTGAAACGCATGGCGTGGAGGAATTTCGTTGCGCGCTCAGCCGGGATCAGCCCGCCTTGTTCCCGTGTTCGCCGAAAATCTGCTTCGCGTAGCGCACGCCGATGCCATACGCGGTGTGCGCCTTGAAGATCTCCATGCAGCCGTCGTAGGTTTCGCCGCGCGCCCAGTCGCGTTGCAGTTCGCACAGGAACTGCACGGACGTCATCGGCACCGCACCCGCCTGGACGACGCGTTGTACGGCGCGCTGATGAGCTTCTTCTGTGATGTCACCGCAGGCGTCCGTCGGCACGTAGATTTCGAAGCCTTCGGCGAGCATCTGCACGCTCGGGAAAGCAACGCACACTTCCGTCCACAGGCCCGCGATCACGATTTTCTTGCGGCCCGTCGCTTTGATCGCGTCGCGAAAACCCTTGTCTTCCCATGAGTTCATCGACGTGCGGTCGATTGGCGTTTTCTCCGGAAACACCGACTGCACTTCCGGCAGCAGATGGCCGCTAAAAGAGTCGGCCGCGACCGTCGTCAGAACGGTCGGCACCTTGAAGAGCTTCGCGCTCTTCGCGAGGATCTGGACGTTGTGCAGGATGGTCGTGCGCTCGTGCGAGTGCGTGCCGAAAAACATCTGCGGCTGATGATCAATAAGTGCGAGTGCGCACGTGTCGGGTGTCAACAGTTCATAGGCCATGAGTAGCTCCATTTTTCGAGAGTGCAAGAGACCCGCACGGTTGCACGAAGGCAGCCGCGCCGGCGTCCGGTTAGTGGATGAGTCGAGTCGATGCTGCATCGGCCAGACGGATGCGACCGGCTTCCTCAGGCAACTTGAGCGCGAGTTTCACCGTGCCGCACGGGCGTTACAGCCTGGGTCTAACGTCCACAGCCGCAACATAAAGCGTTGTTCCCGAATGGGACATTGCATGTTTATGTAGTGCGGTAGCTCGTGGCACGTTCGAGTGCCCGGCCTCATTGCCCGACATGCGTCGAGCGCTGATTGACTCGCTGCGCCGATACCAGCTTCATGTAATAGCCGCCTCCAGGGTAGCCAACTACCATCCGGAACGTCGCATAACGAAACAGACTTTCCATCGTCCCATTTCAATTGGACGACGCGCTCACGCGGGATGCGTTTCTTTCGTCTGACCAGACCGCATCCGATCCGTAGCAATTCTTAATCTATGGAGATGTGAAATGGCAACGATAGCTGCCGACTACATGGTAGGTGCACTGGTAAACGCGGGCGTAAAGCGTGTATTCGGTGTGGTGGGAGATTCGCTGAATGGCTTCACGGATTCCCTGCGCCGGGAAGGTTCCATTGAATGGGTTCACATGCGGCATGAGGAAAGCGCGGCTTTCGCCGCCGGCGCCGAGGCGCATCTCACGGGGCAACTCGCTGTCTGTTGCGGGAGCTGCGGCCCGGGAAACCTGCACCTCATCAACGGCTTGTTCGACTGCCAACGCAGCGGCGTTCCTGTTCTCGCTATCGCCGCACATATTCCAAGTTCGGAAATCGGCATCGACTATTTTCAGTCGACCCATCCCGAAGTGCTGTTCAAGGAATGTAGTCACTACGTCGAACTCGTCACCCACCCCGACCAGCTGCCGCAAATTCTGGGCCGTGCGATCCGGACGGCCGTTGCGCGTAAAGGCGTCGCTGTTGTCGTCATACCTGGCAACGTGGCACTTGGGCCGCTCACAAAACCTGTGCCGAACTGGAGCGCACCGTCCGCTCCAATGATTCGCCCGGCGGACGCCGACATCGCGAAACTCGCGCTTCTGTTGAACCAGTCGTCGCGCGTGACCTTGCTTTGTGGAGCGGGTTGCAAGGATTCGCACGCGGAAGTTGTAGAACTCGCCCGCAAGTTGCAAGCGCCGATCGTGCACTCGCTGCGAGGAAAGGAGTACATCGAATACGACAACCCGTTCGATGTGGGAATGACAGGTCTTGTCGGGTTCTCCTCCGGGTACTCCGCGATGAAGAGCTGCGACATGCTCCTGATGTTAGGCACCGACTTTCCTTATCGACAGTTCTATCCGGAGGGGGTGACGATCGCGCAAGTCGATACAAGGGCAGAAGCCCTCGGCAATCGATGCCCGATCAAGCTTGGCGTATTGGGAACGGTCAAGGATACGCTCAGCGAACTTCTTCCAATGATTCGGGAGAATACGGACAGCAGCTTCCTGAATCGTGCGCTCGACGACTATCGCAAGGCGCGCGCGAATCTGGATTCGCTCGCTGAGCAGGAACCGGGCAGCAGCATCATTCATCCGCAATACGTGACCCGGCTCGTCAGCGAACTCGCCAACGAGGATGCCATCTTCTCCTGCGACGTCGGCACCCCCATCGCATGGACAGCCCGATATCTGAAGATGAACGGCAAACGGCGACTGGTCGGTTCGTTCAATCATGGCTCGATGGCCAACTCGCTCCTGCACTCGATCGGCGCGCAGGCCGCTTTCAGGGACCGGCAGGTGATCTCAATGTCGGGCGACGGCGGCTTCACCATGATGATGGGTGAATTTCTCACGCTGATTCAGGCAGGCTTGCCGGTCAAAGTCGTCGTGCTCAACAACGGAACGCTGGGCTTCGTGGAAATGGAGATGAAGGCCAGTGGCTTCGTCGATACGGGCTGCGACCTGAAAAATCCGAACTTCGCTGCGATGGCCAACGCGATCGGAATCAAAGGCATACGCGTCGAGCACCCTGCAGAGCTGGAAGGCGCGCTAAGCGAAGCGTTCGCCCATCCGGGTCCGGCGCTCGTCGACGTAGTAAGCGCACGTCAGGAGCTCGTGGTGCCTCCCACGACCACCGCCGACCAGGCTTACCACTTCGGGCTGTTCATGCTTCGCGCCGTCATGGACGGTCGAGGCCAGCAGCTCATCGACCTCGCAAAGGTCAATCTGTTCCGGTAGTGCAGTCCGCAAGCGTATAGGGACCGTTATCCACGCAATGGGAATCGAACCATGTCCAGCAAAATCGTCAGCACTGTAGATGTTCCATCCGAGCGCGAGCCCATCCACATGGGTTTCGTCATCGCCTGGCTTTTCTGTGCCGCGTTCTACTTCATGCAGTACATGCTGCGTTCCGCGCCGGGCGTGATGGTGCCCGAGTTGAGTGCGGCGTTCGCGCGCGATGCACTGGGCGTGGGCACGCTTGTCGGCCTGTACTACTACACCTATGCGCTGTTCTCGATCCTTTGCGGTGCACTACTCGATCGGCTCGGCGGCAAGGCGGTCATTCCGGCCGGCATCGTTCTCGTTGCTGTGGGGGCGGTCCTGTTCGGCCTGGGCAGCGTGGAGGCCGCGCAGGTCGGCCGCCTGCTGCAAGGCGCGGGTTCGGCGTGTGGCTTTATCGGCGCGGTGTATCTCGCCACGCACGGCTTTCCTCCCCGCTCTCTTGCGACGGCGGTAGGGTTCACTCAATGCTTCGGCATGCTGGGCGGATCCGCGGGTCAGTTCGCCGTTGCGCCGCTCATTCACGGCCTCATCACATGGCAGCAGTTCTGGTGGCTGTCCGGCCTCGTGATCTTTGTGATCGCGGTACTGGTGCTATTCGTGACGCCGGCAGGCCATGACGACAGCCCGGCCAGCCAGGGCTCGTGGATGAAGATGTTCGCGCCGTACAAGCAGGTGCTCACGAATCCGCAGTCCTACCTTTGCGGTTTCTGCGCCGGCCTGTTGTTCCTGCCGACTACGATTGGCGACATGATCTGGGGCATTCCATTCCTGCACAACGGTCTCGACGTCAGCTATGGAGAGGCCGTCAATCGCGCGAGCATGGTGCCGCTCGGCTGGGTGATCGGCTGCCCTCTGCTAGGCTACCTGTCCGATCGTCTGGGCCGCCGCAAGCCGGTGTTGATCGGCGGTGCACTGCTGATGCTCGTGTCGGGCACCGGCATTTTCTATCTGCCGGCCGGCGTGGCGCCGCCTTACGTGCTCGGCCTGCTGCTCGGCATCGGCTCCGGTGCGGCGATGCTGCCCTACACGGTGATCAAGGAAGTCAACCCAGACAACGTGAAAGGCAGCGCCAGCGGCGCGATCAATTTTCTGGTGTTCACGTTCAGCGCGTTGCTCACGCCCGTGTACGGCAAGCTGCTCGCCCACCATGCGAACGGCGGCACGGTGAACCTGTCTGCATTCCGGGCAGCCGGTTCGTGGCTGCTCGGTGGCATCGTGCTGGCCATGGTGCTCGCTATATTCATGCGCGAGACCGGACCGCGCGGACGCGCGAACGCGTGAGGACGCGCCAGGTTCCTCAACAAGGTCGAGCCTTGAACCTGGCGCTATCCGTTACACCGATGCCATCAGGTAAGGATTATTCTTCCCCGGCGCATAGGGCTGCGTCTTGAGTTCCATCCGCGCGATGCTCTGCAGGTGAACCTCGTCTGGGCCATCCGCGAAGCGCAATGCGCGGCCCCACGTCCAGCTATCGGCCAATGGCGTGTCGGGGCTCAACCCCATCGCGCCGAACACCTGCATCGCCCGCTCGCAAACGGCGGTGTGAACACTCGGCACGAGCGCCTTGATCATCGAGATCTCCTTGCGCGCATCCTTCGCACCCACGTTGTCGATCATCCACGCGGCCTTGAGAACGAACAGCCTCGCCTGATCGATTTCGATTCTGGACTTCGCGATCCACTCGGCGACTGTCCCGTGTTCGAACAGCGTCTTGCCGAATGCCGTGCGCGCCTGGGCCCGCTCCACCATCAACTCGAGCGCCAGTTCCGCGGCGCCGATCGAGCGCATGCAGTGGTGAATCCGTCCCGGCCCAAGACGCGCCTGCGCCAATGCAAAGCCGCTGCCCTCTTCACCGAGGAGATTCGATCGCGGCACGCGCACGCCTTTGAACTCGATCTCGCAGTGGCCTTCCGGCGCCACGTGATTGACCACCGGGATATTGCGGATCACCTTGACGCCGGGTGTATCGCGAGGCACGAGAATCATGCTCTGCTGACTGTGGCTCGGCGCGTCGGGATCCGTTTTGCCCATCACGATGAAGATCTGGCAATTCGGATGGGCTGCATTCGTGATGAACCACTTGCGGCCGTCGATGACATAGTCGTCCCCGTCACGACGAATCGACGTGGTGATATTGGTCGCGTCCGAAGAGGCCACCGCCGGTTCCGTCATCGCAAACGCCGAACGGATCTTGCCGTCGAGAAGGGGCTTGAGCCACTTCTCGCGCTGAGCGGGCGTGGCAAACATATGGAGCAACTCCATATTGCCCGTGTCCGGCGCATTGCAGTTGAACACCTCCGACGCCCACGACACCCGCCCCATGATTTCAGCCAAGGGCGCGTACTCGAGGTTGGTCAGGCGGGTACCGGGCTCGTCATCGCGCAGATGCGGCAGGAACAGGTTCCAGAGACCCTCTTCACGCGCCTTGTCCTTCAAGGTCTCCATAAAGGAAACCGGATACTGACCGGCACTCACTTCATCGTGCCATTGCCGGATGCGCGGAACGATGTGCGTGTCCATGAACGCACGCACCTGGGTGCGCAGCGCTTCGACTTTCGGGCTGTATGCAAAGTCCATTTTTACTCTTCCATAAGCTGATTGATGTCGTCGAGGTATTGGCTGACCGCGCGACCAACAGCGAGGTCAATGCCGTGCCTCGACCCCATGACTAGATCGTCAGTCCACCGTCGACGACGACACACTCTCCGTTGGTATAGCTCGCAGCATCGGACACCAGATACAGCACGGTACCCGCCATCTCGCGAGGTTCCGCATGACGTCGCAGCGGAATCTGCGACACCCAGCTCTCGTACGTGGCCTGATCTGCGAACAGCGCCCCTGCAAAGCGGGTTTTGGTCAGTCCGGGGAGCAGCGCATTCACCCGAATCCCCAACGGCCCGCACTCCTTCGCGAACGCCCGCGTCATGTTGACAACGGCGGCCTTGGTGATCGAGTAGATGCCCTGCCTGTCGCCTGGCTGCAAGGCATTGACCGAAGCCGTGTTGACGATCGCGCCGCCGCCGTTCTCCCGCATCAATTTGCCGGCCTCGACGGACATGAAGAAATAACCACGCAGATTGACTTCCACCGTCTTTTCGAAGGACGACAGATCGGTATCGAGAATGTGGCCGAAATACGGATTGGTGGCCGCGTTGTTGACGAGAATGTCCAGCCGGCCATGCCGTGCCCGAATATGCTGGAAGATCGCATGGATGTCCTCGAGACGCCCCACGTGGCACGGGTACGCTTCGGCGCTCCCGCCCGCCTCCTTGATTTCGCTTGCAACGGATTCACAATCTTCCAGCTTGCGGCTCGACACAATCACATGGGCGCCCTGCTCGGCGAGCAGTTTCGCAATCTCCTCGCCGATACCCCGACTCGCGCCCGTCACCAGCGCAATCTTTCCTTTCAGGTCAAACAAGTTTGTAGTCACGATCAGCATCCCTATTTCTACGTTCCGATTTCCTGCCTGTCTTCAGATCAGGTCAATGCCCATCTTCGCAAGCGCCCCGGCCATCTCCCCCACCTGCCGCGCTTTTTCGTTCGATGCGTTGCCGCTCAAGGCCCGCTTCTTCACGCCCTGTGCGATAGCGGCAAGCCGGAAGAAGCTGAACGCCAGGTAGAAGTTCCAGTTCTCAATCGACGAAATTCCCCGGAGCGCGCAATATCGCTCGACAATCGACGCCTCGTCCGGCACGCCCAACGCGTCTCGATTCAAGCCTGCGAGTCCGGCAATATGGCTGCCGGGCGGAAGCCGCAAACACATGCAGAAGTACGCGATGTCAGCCAGTGGATTGCCGAGCGTGGACAGCTCCCAATCGAGAACGGCGCGAACTTGGGGTGCATCGCGCATGAAGATGATGTTGTCGATACGAAAGTCGCCGTGCACGAGCGAAGGCTTTCCGGTTTCCGCCGGACAGTGCGCAGGCAGCCACTCGATCAGCGACTCCATGGCCTCCAATGTATCGGTCTGCGCGGCGCGATATTGCCTCGTCCAGACGTCGATCTGACGCTCGAAATAGTTGCCTGGGCGGCCGTAGTCGGACAATCCGGCTTCGTCGATATCCACGTCGTGGAGAGCGGCCATTGTGCCGAGCAGTGCGTCGTAGATAGCGCCGCGCTCCTCGGCGGGTACGTCGGGCAGCGCCGGGTTCCAGAAGATTCGCCCGTCTTCGTAGCTCATGAGGTAAAACAGGCTACCGATGACGTCACGGTCCTCGCAAAGGTGATAAGCACGGGCGACAGGGACCGGTGTCTGGCCAAGCGCCGATATCACGCGAAATTCACGATCAACCGCATGAGCCGCCTTGAGCAGGTCGCCGGGAGGTTGACGCCTCAGCACGTAGCTTCCACTTTGGGCCTTCAGGAGAAACGTCGGATTGGATTGGCCGCCGGAAAATTTCTCGACGGACAACGGCCCTTGAAACCCGGGCACGTGCGCCGTCAGATAACGTGTGAGATTTTCGATGTCGAATTGGAGGCTGGGGTAGTTCATCTAGCAGGAATCCGGATTGAGGTCAGCCGTAGGTGACAAATTCACGCCTCTCGGCATGTTCGAGATGCGGCACTGAATTGAAACTGACCAGCGACATCGCGTTGTCGTTAAAGACATATTGGCAAACGCTGCTGTTTCGAATCTGCAGGTTCAGTGCAATCGCGGTCGCGGCGGGTGTCTGCAGAACCTGCTGGGCAGTGACTGCGATCGGACCACCCGAACTCACCACCAGAACGCGCCTGCCGCCAGCCCGCTGGATATCGCTGCGCGCACGCTGGACACGCGTCTGGAATTGCTGCCATGTCTCTGGAACAACGCCCGGCAAGCGGTCATCGGCCCAGAGCTGCAGCACTTGCCGGAGCCCTTTGTAGAAGTCCTTTTTTGAACTGGTGACCGACAAACCTGACGGCAAACCCTCATCGCCGAGCGCCGCGAACAATGCCTCGAAATCGTATTCGTTCAAACCCGCGTCTTGCGCGAGCTCGACTTGGGGGCCGCCCATGGCGGCGAGAATGGCGTCGGCGGTTTGCCGATGCCGCTGCATCGTGCCAATGACAACGCGATCGAACCGCAAATCCGCCTGCGCGAAGTACTCGCCGAGCCAACTTGATTGGGTACGACCGGAGGGGGATAGCTCGTCATAGTTTTCAGCGCCGAAAGACGCCTGACCATGCCGTACAAGATAGAGTTCTGCCATGCCAGCCTCGCTTCAACATGGCTAGCAGAATACCCAGCGCCGTATCATTCAGGAAATTGATTGTTGTGATAGTCGGCTATAAATCCTCGTGACACCGGGCATGTATGCCCCGAATGTGCCACATGCCCCGTGGGTCCGAGCTACTGGTTCATTTCCAGCATGAGCCGGCCAACCTGCTCGCGCAGCCAACGATGAGCCGGGTCCCCGGTCACGCTTCGATGCCAGTAGCCATGAGACTGGAGATCCGGAAGATCGAACGGCAGCGCCAGGATTCGCGCGTCATAGCGCTTGAGGAGCACGAGGGGGGCCGTGAGGACGAGATCGGTTCGCATCGCGATCAACGGGGCGACCAGATAGTGTTGAACCCGCGTCTGAATCGATCGCCTGACGCCTAGCTTGGTCAGTTCCGCATCGACGAGACCCGATCCCTGGGGGCGGCTGGATACGTGGATATGGCCGAAGCTGAGGTAGTCGTCGATCGTCAGCTTCTTCTTCGTAAACGGATGGTCGTGACGCAGCATGCATGCATACCGGTCGCGGCCCAGCGGCTCCTGTTCGAGGTAGGGATCGTCAATCAGCGGGGCGTCGATTGCGAGATTGACCGCACCGCTGGCTAGCGCTTCCGGAACGTCCTTACGCGTCGTGAAGTAGCTCTCGATACGAATGCCGGGCGCCAGTCGCTGCAGCACCTCCTCCAGCGCGGGCAGAAGGAGCGCCTCCGTGAGGTCGGTCATGCTGAGCCGGAACGTACGCTCGGACGAGGCGGGGTCGAAGCGTCCTCCGACGTGAGTACTCGAGTCGAGCAGTTGCAGTGCCTCGCGAACCTGGCCGATGATGTTTTCCGAAACGGGAGTCGGCATCATGCCGGCCGACGTACTCACAAACAGCTGATCGTCGAATGTTTTGCGCATCCGCGCCAACGCATTGCTGACAGCAGGCTGGGTGATGAACAGCATCTCCGCTGCGCGCGTCAGGTTTCGTGTTCTGTAGACGGCTTCGAAGACAACGAAGAGATTCAGATCAACCTTTGACAGACGCATTTTCAAATTCCCCGACGCCACTCGAACTGTATTTTCGACTCCTCCTGTTCACGCGCACTTGTCGGCGCAAGGCGACGATCGGCGTGGTATCACGGAGCAACCCCGGCGAGTCTACTCCTGCCATGGCGAGACAGCCAAACAGGGGCATGAGGACGCTTCGCGCACGCTGATCCTTCGGTTCAGCGCGATCGCAAAGGCGGTGATCAACTCGCCCGCCGCCCCCCTGCTCCAGCAAGTCCTATAAATTTTCGCGGATCATGGCGAACACATCGGCGGACTGCCCCTGCAGCATGGCTTTCGCTGAATACAAAACCATTCCGTACGCAGCACCCCACTCGATCTTCGGCGGCATCACGAGTGTCATCGTGTCGACCTTGACGTTCAGAAGCGCCGGGCCGGGTTCGTTCAACCATGCGATGACGGCCTCTTCGAGTTCATCGGCCTTCGCCACCGTGCGTCCCCACAGGCCGATTGCCTCGGCGACCTTGCCGAAGTCCGGGTTTTGCAGGCCCGTATAGAGCGGGAGCATGCCTTCGGACTTCTGCTCGATGTCGATAAATCCAAGCTTGCCGTTGTCGAACACCACCACCTTGACGGGCAGCTTCTCCTGCACGAGCGTCATGAGTTCACCGAACAGCATAGCGAGACCGCCGTCGCCGGACATGGAGATCACCTGACGTCCAGGCTGGCATTTCTGCAGGCCCATCGACATCGGCAGGGCCGCCGCCATCGTGCCGTGGAGCAGACTCGAAAACACCCGGCGTTTTCCGTTCGTGTCGATATGCCGGTAAAGCCAGACCGTGGGCGTCCCATCGTCGGCGCAGAAGAGTGCATCGCTCGCTGCGTACCGGTTGATCAACTCGGTCAGGTAGATGGGCGGAATCGTTCCGCGGTTGGACGCAACGGCCTTCGACCGGTGAGTTTCCACTGCGCGTGCATGCCGCTCGACGAGCTTGTCGCGGAACTCGGTCGACGTACGCGGTTCAAGGCGCGGCAGCAACGCCTCCATCGTGGCCTTGATATCGCCAACCAACCCAAGCGTGACCGGATGCCGACGGCCGAGATGGTCGGGCGCCATGTCGATCTGAACGATTCTGGCCTTCTCCGGATAGAACTGCCGCCACGCGAAGTCGGCGCCCAGCAGCAGCAAGGTCTCGCATTCGGATACCGCCAGATAGCCTGCTTCGCCGCCGATAATGCCGGTCATGCCGACGTTGTACGGGTTGTCATGTTCCAGCGCGTCTTTTGCGCGGGACGTGTGCGCAATGGGTGCCTTGAGCCGCTCGGCAACCGCCATGATTTCGGCGTGCGCGCCACGGCATCCGGAACCGCCGTAGATCGCAATCTTCTCACCCGAATTGAGGATGTCAGCCACACGGTCGAGGTCTGCGTCACTCGGCCGGACCACCGGCACATTCGTGTGGACCGAATATGGGACGTTATCGCTGGCATCCGCATGGGCGATGTCAACCGGAACGATCAGCACGGCGACGCCACCCTTTGCAATGGCGGTCTGACAGGCAATCACGGTTTTGCGTCGCGCCTGCTCGGGCGTAATGATCATGTCGCAGAACACGCTGCACGATCCGTAGATCGCCTTGAAGTCGACTTCCTGCGGAAAGTTGAAGCCGAGTTCCTCGCTCGCGACCTGGGTTGCAATCAGGATGACCGGCGCCCGATTGCGGTTGGCGTCCACGAGGCCATTGATGAAGTGAAGGCTGCCAGGGCCGCAGCTTCCCGCCACGGCCGTGAGGTTGCCGGTCAACATGGCCTCGGCTTCGGCGGCGAACGCCCCCGCCTCCTCATGGCGCACATGGACCCACTCGATGTCGCTCTCGTTGATGTGATGAGCAATAAGATTCAGCGTGTCGCCCACGATCCCGTAGCAATGCTTGACGCCCGCCGAGGCGAGCGTATCCACAATGATTTCGGCAACTTTTTTACTCATCCCGGCTCTCCTGAAAGTGCTCCATGCATGAAATGATCCGCTGCCGATATGAACCGCGGGACCGGAGTTTGTCACTGCGGGTCGCGCTGATTCCATCGGTGGGAGGATTCACTTATCTTGCATCGACTCCTTGTCGGCCGATATCACCCTGCGGGGGGATTGGCGCCATGATGGCTCCCCCATGTCTCATGTCTCATGTCTCATGGCTAATACCTCATGCCTCATGTCCCACGTTTGAAGCATGTGTCAGCTTGTTGAAAGAGCGAGCAGACGCCGGCCGATCTGAGCGCCACGCGGCAAGGAATTCGACAGGCGCTCGAGCGTCGACATGAAATGGCGCTGTTGCACATCCGCCTGTTCGGCGTCGCCGCAGGCCTCGTGAATCGCCGCCGCCGTGCGGTGAAGCCGCCAGTCCGCCAGCGGGGTTTCGACGCCTTCCGTGGCCGCGAACGCGGCGTTGATGTGCTCGCGTGCAATGACCGGATCGCCACTCGCGAGCGCCTCTCGCGCGACGACTTCCCAGGCGAGCGCCTGCCACGTCCGGTCTTCGGTGGCGAGGGCGAGCTTGAGGAACGCCTCCCCGCGCGATCGCGCGGTGCGATGGTCGCCCGCCATCATCGCGGCCTCGGCGGCACCCCATTCGATTGCCAGTCGCCAGTACCAGTCGAACATGATGGGTGTAGCGTCCAGTTGCCGTTGCGCTTCAGCAAACAGCGCCGAGGCGCGTACGCCGTCCTCCAATCCAATATACGCGAGGCCCGCGAGCACGATGCACGCACGGTGTTGCACGGGCAGCAGCGCGCCGGAGTCGGCTTCGACCACTCGATCGGACGAGTTTGAAGCCGGCACAAAGCGTTCGTACATTTCAATGACTGACTCGTAGTCCATCGTGTGCACGAGCAACCAACCCCGATAGACCTCGAGTGTGCGGGCCGCAAAATAGTCGCCGTTCTCGTGAAACGAAGCCATACCCTGGTCGAACGATTCCATCGACCGCCCCAACTCTCCAAGGAAGAGATAAGCCCACGCAGTACCCAGCCGGACCATCCACGTCGCCCGCGCGAGGTCAAAGCCCGGATGTTCCACCGCATGCTCAAAGAGGATCTGGTAATTCGCCCGCACCGTGCCGAGCGCTTCGCGATAGCGGGTGGAAATGATGCACAGCATGCTGTGTTCCATATTCGCCCGGGCGATCAGCAAGGGATCCCCCGTCTCGCGCAGCGCACGCATCGCCGTCTCGCACTCAATCAGATCGGCATGCGACCAGCCGTCCGTCCAGATACGGCGTACGTAGGCACTCACGCGCACCAGCGCACTGACGCGCAGGTCGGGATGCGACGCGCTGAGCGCCAGCGCAACGTTTAGCACCTCGATGCAACGTTGCCTGTCGCTCCAGCTAAAGACGTAGGCCAGGCCGAGCATGGCGCGCAATTGCGCATCGAGCCGGCCAATCGTGCGTGCCTGCTCCTCCAGTTCGATCCAGGCGGCCTCGGCGCGCGGATCATGCGCGGCAGCGTAAAGCGACGCGCGCGCCTCGGCAAACTCAAAGCTTTTCAGTGGACGCAAATCAGCCGGCAACCTGGTGGTGAGCGAAGCGGCAAAGTCGAGAATCGACTGCGCCTCGCGATACGCAAAGCGAACCTTTGCGGTTTGCAGCGCCATGCGTAGATAGTCAATCGCCTTGAGCCAGTCTCTCGCGTCGGCGAAATGATGTCCGAGCTCGTATGCCACCTCCGCTCGCTGATCGCGAGCGTAGATCGCCTCGAGCCGTTCCGCGATTTGCCGATGCAAACGGGAGCGGCGAGTCAGCCCTTGACGTCCATAGAACGCGTGACGAATGAGCGCATGGTCGAAACAGAACATCGCCGCCGCTCCCCCGTCGGGTAAGCGCTTCACCCCGCAACGTTGAATGAAGCGTTGAGTGCGTGCCAGCGCCTCGCAGATATCGTCGAACTGCTCCGTCGACAGACCCGCGGCCTCGGCCACGGTCGCCGATGAAAAGCAGAGCCCTGCCACGCTAGCGGCCTCAAGCACATTCCGTTCGTCGGCACCGAGGCGCCGGATTCTACCTTCGAGCGCCCGGGTTATCGTGTGTGGCGCTGCCGCGCCGATCGTCGCGAGAGGCGCCAGCGGCCGCCAGCCCGTCGCTGTCTTGCGGAGCATGTTGCGCTCCACGAGATCGGCAAGGGTCGCCCGCATAAACAGTGGATTGCCGCCGCAACGTTGCGCGATGAGATAGGACAGCTCTTCCTCGGCAGGGTCGATGTGATCGCGGTCTGTCAGCCACGCAACCACCGCATCGCGAGGCAACGGACCCAGCGCCAGCTCCCGGCATAAGCCTCTCAGCGAAAGCTCGTGGTGCAGTTGCTCGATGGGGTGTTCGGCCAGCGCCGCCTCGTCCGGCCGGTAAGTGACGACGACCATCAGGCGCAGCGCGCCTGGCTGGCGCGCCAGCGCCGCCAGAAAATCGATCGTCGAGTAGTCGGCCCAATGAAGATCTTCGAATATCAGAAGCAGCGGTTGCGTCTGCGTCAGAGCGCTCAGCAAGGCTCGGATCTCCCGCAGCATGCGTTCGCGCGACGCGTGAGGAAGCTGCCGATGCAGGGACTCGCGCACCTGACTCGCCACCTGACCCGGGAGCTGCCATGCCCACGTGGGCGCCAGCGTCACCAGCGCTGTCACGACTTCGCTGCCGCCGGTTCCCTGGCAAAGTTGGCCGAGCGCCTGCAGAACCGGATAAAACGGCTCCGCGCCCCCATAGCCCTCGACACAATGCCCTTCGGCAACCCACGCATCCTCAGGTCCGGACCGTTGGGCGGCAACGAACCGCCTGAGCAACGCTGTCTTGCCGATGCCCGGTTCACCTGCAACCACCACGATCTGAGCGTTTCCGCATCGGGCCTGGTCCATTGCGGCACACAGTTGCCGCAGTTCGCTCGTGCGTCCGGCAAAGCGGCCGAAGCTCTCCTCGCTTACGGCTGGCGCAAGTTCCGTTGCAGGGATCTCGACCGGCGCGACGAAACGATAGCCGCGTCCGCGCAGCGTTTCGATGTAGCGAGGGCGCTGCGCGCTATCGCCGAGCCGTGTCCGGATCGTCTGTATGTGGCTCTTCACGACTTCGGGCTGCACGTGCACGTCGGGCCACACGGCTTCGAGCAGCGCGTCATGGGTAATCAGCGCACCGCGATTCTCGATCAGAAACCGCAACACGCCGAAGGTCTTGCGCGTCAGGTCGATCCGCTCGGGTGTCGTGCCGGAAGAAGCCAGCCGCCAAAGACATTCGTTCGTCGTATCCAGACGAAAGCCTTCGAAACTGATCGACGATAACCTGCTCGAATGAGCCTTCATGCCAACCTTGCTCCTCATGCCTTTAGCCAACCCTCTGAAGAACAAACGCGCCCGCCTGCCAGGGCGAAACGCACACATTTCCCGTCAGGGTAAGGTGTTCGAAATCCGGAAGGGTGATTTTCCGGTCCTGATTGTGTAATGGAATGCTTCACTCAGCATGACCGACAGGTGCAGTATAAAATCGCGGCAACCAAGTCGGGTTGCAGCGCCATCGGAGAACCTAGGTGATCGATTTCCCACCCTTTCGGCTGGATCGAGTGAATCGATGTGTCTGGCAATGTGCGCCCGACGGCACGAGCCGGAGGCTCACGTTGGCGCCGCGCGCCTACGACATGCTGCAATACCTGATCAACCACGCCGGGCGGCTCATCACCCACGAGGAATTCCTCGATGCGCTCTGGCAGAACGTGCATGTCCAGCCCGAAGTGCTGAAGGCCCACATGCTGACCATCCGCACGGCGCTCGGCGACGATCCCGCACGTCCAAGCTTTATCGAAACCCATCGCGGCCGCGGCTATTGCTTCATTGCGCCGCTCTCCGCCAGTTCCAGCACTGGTCCGCGCGAGGCGGACCAGCGCAGCCATGGCGGATTCGTCGGCCGCAAGCAGCAACTGAACCGCTTGAAGACGCTGTTCGACGAGGCACGTCATGGTGCATCGCGCATCGTGTTCGTGGCGGGCGAACCAGGCATCGGCAAGACGACGCTCGTCAATCGGTTCCTGGACTCGCTCGATGGCGATGCCACGGTGTTGACGTCGCTCGGGCGCTGCGTCGAAGGCTACGGCGGCATCGAGCCTTACTACCCGGTGCTCGACGCGCTGACCCAGTTGACCCGCAGCGAAGCGGGCCCGATGATCACCCGCACGCTCGTGTCGATCGCACCGACCTGGGCGCTCCAGATGCTGGGATCGGTGCCGCAGCAATACCGCGCCGAGCTGCAGCATCAGGTGATCGGCGCGGCGAGCGGGCGCATGTTGAGAGAGATCTGCGAATTCCTCGAAGCGCTCTCGCTTGAGCGGCCGCTCGCGCTGGTGTTCGAAGACCTGCATTGGTCCGACTATTCGACGGTCGACATGCTGTCCGCGCTTGCCCGCCATCGCAGCGGCGCACGTCTGATGGTGATCGCCACGTACCGCCCGGAAGACGCCGAACTCGCGCAACACCCGTTGTGCCGGCTGAACCGCGATCTGGGGGTGCAGAAGCTGTGTCACGACATCGTCCTGGAACCCTTGACCGAAGGCGCCATCGCCGAATATCTGACGGGCGGCCCGCGCGACGCCCGGCTCGACAGCGCGAACGGCTTCGCTCAGCTCGTGCGCGAGCGCTCCGGGGGTAACCCGCTGTTCATGGTCGCGACGCTCGATCACCTGGTCGAACAAGGCATCGCGCAATCGACGCCCGAGGGCTGGAAGCTGCATCTGTCGCCCTCGGAAGTGCGGCTGGAAGTGCCGCTCACGTTGAACCAGGTCATCGAGCATCGCATCCAGCGGCTGACCGACGACCAGCAACGCGCGCTCGAAGGCGCGAGCGTCGCCGGCCTCGCGTTTAGCGTGACCACTGCGGCGCCGGCCGCCGCCTTGAGCCACGAGCATTTCGAGGATATCTGCGAGGCGCTCTGCCGTCAGGAAAGCTTTATCCGGCGCGAGCCGACGTCTGCGCTCGAGGACGGGTTCGCCGCGAGCACCTATGTGTTTCGCCACACGATGTACCGGCAGACCTTCTACGAGCGGCAGGGACCGCTGCGCACCGTCCGCTCTCATCTGCGCGTCGCCGAGGCGCTCGAGGCGCTGTTCGCACCCGAGGAGCGCGGCGGGGTCGCCGCCGAACTCGCCCAGCACTTCGCCGCCGCGAAACGTTGGGAACGTGCGCTCGGCTATCTGCGCATTGCGATCCAGACGGCGAAGAAACGTCTCGCCTACAACGACGCGCTCGCGGTCCTCGACCGCGCGCTGATGTTCGCGGCCAACCTGCCCAGTGAAGCCCGCGCGGCGGCGGAAACGGAATTCCTCGAAGGCCGTGCTTCGATCTTCGCGGCGGCCCACGACTCCCGCGCGCGGGAAACCTGCGAGCAGCTCGCGGAGCGTGCCGCGCAGCACGGCCTGATCGATATCCAGAGCCGCGCGCTGATGAGCCTCGCGTACACGTATAGCTGGCGCGACCAGTTGCGCTGCAGCCAGATCATCGACGAAGCACTCGCGCTCAGCGACCGGCAGACCAACCCGCAGCAGCAGGCCCGCACCCGCATCAGTTGCTACGTATGGCGGATGTGGGTGCGCGGCTGGTGCGCCGAAGACATCGTGCGGTGCGAGGCCGCGCTCGTCCCCCTGCGCGCCGGTGACGATCCCTACACGACCGCCTGGTCGCTGTGCGAATACTCGATGGTCTTGCTCGTGTCGTCGCGCTACCAGGAAGCCCAGGACACCATCCTCAAAAGCTACCGTTTCCTCGTCGAGAACGACGAAAACCGCCCCGAGTTCAACATGGCACGCGCGACCTGGATGGTCCATCTGGGTGTGCCGTGGACGCAGCTCTATCTCGGCGAATTCGGCCGCGCGCAGCGCGAGTTCGACAAGGCAATCGCGATGTTCGCGCACAACGGCAACCCGTACGGCGCGGACACGCTCACGCTCTATCGCTGCTGGGTGCAATTCCACGCGATGGATTTCGACGCGATGCTGCTAGCCTGCACGCAGGTGCTGGCCGGCAAGTCGCCCGAGCCGGGCAGCGGCAAATCGATCCTGCCGGCCGAATACCGGCTCTGCCTGCTGCTGACCGGGCTCGCACAGCTCGGCCTCGGCGATACGCGCGCCGCACGCGACGCGCTCACACAGGTGATGCAACGAATGGACGCGCTGCCGGTGATCTTCGACTGGTACTGGCGTCTGCCGCTCGAATGGGGGCTCGCGGGCGTCGCACTCGAGGAGCGCGATCTCGACGCAGCGATCACGCATGCCGACCGTCTCGTCAAACTGGCGACCTCGATCGAAGAACGCACGTGGCAGGGCTTCGCGTGGGAGATGCGCGCGCGGGTCGCGTGCGAACAGCATGACGCAACCCATGCGTTGCGCTGCGTGCAGCATGCGCTCGACGCGATGCGGGGTTACCAGACGCCGCTCGCGGACTGGCGCATCCATCGCACGGCTGCCCGCGCCTGCGAGTTGGCCGGCGACACGCAATCGGCCGACTACCACGCAGCACTTGGCCGGACGATGAAAGACGCGCTCGCGGCAAAGCTGCCGTCGGGCCATCGTCTGCGCGAAACATTCGAAGCGGGCTAGTCGCCGGCGTGCCCGCATCCGGATAACCGGACGAGACCCAGACGGCTCGCCAGCGTCACCGCTTCGATCCGGTTCCTCACCGACAGCTTCGTGTACAGATGCTTGGCGTGCGACTTCACCGTCTCGGGCGCGATGCACAGCCGGATCGCAATCTGCTTGTTGGTCAGCCCACGCCCCATCAGTCCGATGATCACGCGTTCACGCTCGCTGAGACCCATGGCGGCCACGGACCGTGCGATGTCCCGCGCCGTATCGCACTCCGGTTGCGCATGGGCGGCGCCCCGCCGGCGTCGCGACATCAAGGCGGCTGCGTAGGGAAGCAGCTCGCGGACATCCCCGGCGGGCACGATCGACCCGCGCACCATCCCGTCGATCAGTTTCGCCACGCGCTCGCTGCAGTCGACGAGCGTCTGCTGCAGTCCCGCCGAAGCCGCCTGCTTCAGCAGCGTGACGAGCGCCTCGACCGCTTCATCGCGCAGACCGGCGACCAGCAACGCTTCGATCAGCAACAGCGCGATCGTCACCGCGCCGTATCGATCGCGCCTCAGGACGGTATCGCAATGGAGCTGCCGCAGCGCTGCGAGATCGACCGCGGCGGATACCTCGATGGGTGCCTGAGGGAACGCCAGAGCGGATGCCTGGGAGAGCGTCTGAGCGCATGCTTGTGAATGCGCCTGTGCGAGCGCAAGCCGTGCCTGCGCGAGTACGTGGTAGCGCGCGATCTCGAAGCGCGCGCTGCTGCTCGCCGCGCCGCATTGCCCGGCCAGCATGGCGAGCCGTTGTGCGCAGAGCGCCGCCTGGTCGATGCGATCCGCGGCCACGTGCAGCTCGACCTGCTGCGCGAGGCTGGCGGCGCGCAGCCGCGGCCAGTTGCGCTTCATCCCAAGCGCGTCCGCCTCGGCCAGCAGCAGGAGCGCCTGTCCCGGTTGCCGCCGGTTCGCGGCGATGCGGGCAAGCAGTCCGTAAGCGCGCACCGCGCCTTCGATCGCACCGCCCTGCCGGATGCCCGGCAGCCGCGCCGCGACCAGCGCCTCGCTCTCGTCGACGCGGCCCTCCTCGTACAGCACCTGCGCCATCACGCAGGCGGGCAGCGCGTCGATTGCCGCCGGACCGGCCCCGAAACGGCGCACGACATCGAGCGCGTCGTCGGCCAGCAAGCGCGCGGCATTGAAATGCATCTGAGCGAATTCGACCGCGGCATCAAGCGCAAGGTCGAGCATCGCGGTGATCGCGCGCAGCCGGCCCGGCTGCCCGTCCGGCGCGCGGCGTTCCACCGCGTAGAAACTCTCGGGGTCGCCCAGGCGCAAGTAAGCGCAGCGGCACACCGTCAGCGCGACATGCGCGGTGGGCGTTGCGGTGCCGAGCCGCAGCGCGGAAAGCGCAGCGGCCAATGCGGCTCCCGCGTCGTCCTGCAGCAGGAGCGCCGCGGCCCGAACGGCCGCGATCTCGCAACGCACAGTAACCGCAACCGGGCCCGTTAGCGGACCGACCTGCCCTTCAATCCGCTGCGCGCTCAGCAGCGCCTCGGCGGCCTCGCCGCGGATCACCATCTGCCACGCGCGCGCAAGATCCGGATGGATGCGCGCTGCACTTACCGCAGGCCGTTCCCGGCCGACGCGCGCCAATGACTGAACTTCGGACTGAACTTCGTCGGCATACACCGGCCCAGGCGGCACGACATGAAGCGCCCGCGTCACAAGGGCGTCGGACTGCCCCCGCGGCGGCACCGCGCGGGGTTGAAGATGCCCCGCTTCCTGATGAATTTCGCAGACAAATGCCTCGTTCATTCCTCGCTCCGTCGGACACCCGCTCGTCACAATCGCTGGACGAACGCAGTACCGTCCAGACTAGAGATGACCGTCCGGAAAAGCGTGATGATTCGGTTCTTTTTCGGTAAAGGATGGGTTGTTGTCCGGTATTGCACGGACTGAAACCGAAACGAAAGCGATCAATACCGGGATTTGTAATACGGCCAACGATCAGCCGGATGACACGCGTTCGACCTCGGAGGCCAGCATCATCGCGGCCGCGTTGACGGGCCTCGGCCGCCCCTGTCGCGGACGATAGACCGCGTCGCCGGCCTTGATCGGCGCACCCGACAACGCGCAGCGACCGCGCCGCCTCGAGACGCCCACCCGCCACAACTGGTCGCCGTAGCGGCAGGACGTTGCATCGCACCAGTACACGACCACCACCTTCGTCGAAACACGATCGAGCACGCGCACCACGCATTCGCGGCACGCGTCGGTTGGCGCACCCCGCACCTTTACTGCTTCGACGCGCGGCGCCAGCCGGCTCGCGGCCCACTCCCACGAGCCCCCGTCGAGCAGGCGCAACGCGGCGCACCAGCAAGCATCATCCGCCAGGTCGGTCTGCATGATCACGCTCCGGTGTCGCGGCGGCGCGGGTCGATAGCCACCGCTGGCTCCACGAGCGGCTCCTCGTCCCGCATGCGGGTCCGCCAGCTATTGGGCGGCTCGCCGACCATCCGCCCGAAGACGGTCGTAAAGTGCGCATGCGATCCGAAACCACAACTGAGCGCGACGTCGAGTACGTTGAGCGCCGACGAGCGCAGCAGCATCTGGGCATGCTCGATCCTGCGCCGCAGCAGATACGCGTGCGGCGAATAGCCGGTCGTCGAGCGGAACTGCGCGGCGAAATGCATGCGGGTGAGTCCAGTGCTGGCGGCGACATCGGCAAGTCCGATCGGCTGTGCGAGATTCGCTTCGATGAAGTCGAGCGCGCGCCGCAGACGCCACTGCGGCAGCGACGCCGCGCGCCGCGCGGACGGCCGCGTTTGCTCAGCAGCCCGCGCCACGAGCCGCGCGACGATCGCATCGCAGACGCTGTCTGAGTGGAGCCGATGAGACGCGTCGGCGACCGGCTCGGCTTCCTCGAGCGCGGTCCCGCCGTCGGCGGCGAAATCTGCCACCTCGTTGCCGCACGCTGCATTCGGTGTCTGCGTGAACATGTGCGCCTCCGCAGGGCGTAAGTCGACGGCCTCTATCTTGCGCAGTCTGGCGGCGGCGCGACATCCCCTCATCGGGTGAGCACGACGGACGCGGCATCCCTCGTTTGTGCGTTGTCAGGCGCCGCGACGCGGTTTGATTGCGCCCGCGGGATGGCGCTTCGCAATCGACGAGCGCAGCGCGGAATAGGCCGGCGCGACCATCGGGTAGTCGGCCGGCAGGCCCCACTTCGCGCGGTATTCGTCAGGGGTCATCGCGAAGTGGCGCTGCAGGTAGCGCTTGAGCGACTTCAGCTTGCGTCCGTCTTCGAGACAGACGAGATAATCGTCGCGCACCGATTCCTCGATCGGCACCGCCGCCCGCTGCCGCGCGGCCGGTACCGACGTCGTGTGCAATGCGGCTAGCGCCGCGTAGGTGCTCCAGATGAACTCCGGCAGGTCGGCTGCCGGCAACGGATTGCACGACACGAAGCTCGCCACGATTTCGGCGGTGAGTTCGATCAGATTGACGTCCTGCGTCACGACCGGCCTCGACGGATCAACGGCTCCGGGTGGAGCAGCGGCGTTGCCCGAAGTGGAGTGCGGATTTCCGAAGCATCATGATTCTTCATGACCTGGCTCCATGGCTGGCGGGTCATCGGTCGCATTCGCGTCGGCAGGCACGGCGATCCCTCCCCCGACAGAGGGTCGGCACGCTCGCGTGGGCGACCGGCAGCCGCAACGAAGCCGGCGTGCTCGCCGCCTAGGGCTTGTTCGTGCTGGTCGACGCCCCCGGCAGGTCGTCGCTGCGATAGCCGCCGCCCAGCGCGCGGGTCAACACGATGCCCGCTTCGATCTCGTCGCCGGTAAGTTGCACGAGTTCGAGGCGCCCAGCGATGACCGGCGCCTTCGCCTGCATCGCGCTCGTCCTGTCGCCGAGGCCGGTCTGGTAGCTCGCCTCGGCACTGTCGCTCGCAAAGCGCAACGCGTCGATCCGGTCACGCTGCAAATGCGCGCGATGATCGAGGTCGTCGATCTGGCTGCCGCTCTGCGCGACGTCGCGCACCGCGTCGAGCACCGCCTGGTCGTACTGCTCGATCAGCGTGTTGCTCGCCGTGCGCGCGCCGTGCAGGTTCGCGTTCAGGCGGCCGCCGTCGAAGATCGGCAGCGTGAGGCCGGGAATGAGGTTGATCTGCTGGCTCGAATGCAGGAACAGGTCGCGCATTCGCAGCGCGTTGAAACCGAAGAACGCGGTGATGTCGAAGCTCGGGTAGAACGCGGCCTTCGACGCATCGATCTTGTCGAACGACGCCTGTACCAGCCAGCGCATTGCCTGCAGATCCGGGCGCCGCGCGAGCAGCTCATACGACAGCGTCGACGGCAGTGAGCCCGATGGCGCCGGCAACGGCACCGGCGCGATTGCCGGCAGATCGTCGGGACCGACGCCCGCCAGCGCACGCAGCGCTTCGCGCGCGTGGACGATCTGCTCTTCGCTCGAGGCGATCTGCTGGTCGATTGCGAGCACCTGCGAGCGCGCCTGGGCGGTCTGGGTCAGCGCTTCGAGGCCGCGTTCGTGCCGCGCCGATCGCGTGTCGAGCTCGAACGCGCGCACTTCACGAAGCTGGCGCAACAGATCAAGGCTCGCGTAAGTGATCTGGATGCTGTAGTAAAGCTGCGCGACGCCTGCCGAGAGTTCGAGTTCGGCCTGCGCCGCCTCCGCGCGCCGCGCGTTCTGCTCGCCGATCGCCGCGCGCACGAGGTCGCGCTGCTTGCCCCAGATGTCGATGTCGTAGTGCGCGTCGACGCCCACCAGCCCGGTCCAATACCACGGCCCAAACGCTCCGATCGCCGGATCGTGCGACGCGTACGCGCTGAGGAACCCGTGACCCGAGACATGCTCGCGATCGGCTTCCGCCAGCGCGGACATCTGCAGACCGGCCGCCGCCTGGATCAGCTCGACCTGCGCGTGGGCTTGCGAGACGTGCTCGCGCGCAATGGCGAGCGAAGGCGCATGCGCGAGCGCCAGCTCGACGAGCGTATTGAGCTGCGGATCGTGATACTGCTCCCACCAACGTGCAGACGGCCAGCCTTCGTTGGCCAGATGGATGTCGTCGGCGAGGCGGATCTGCTGCGGCGCGATCATCGCGGCGGGCGGACTATCGTGGTGAATGATCGCGCATGAGGCGAGCAATGGCAGCGCTAGAGACGCGAGGCAGTGGTTGAGCAGTCGTGCGGCTGGTCGTGTGGCCAATCGTACGGCCGCCATGCGCGTCTGGCGCCACAGGCTCGGTAAGTGCGGTAAGCGCAACACGCGGCGCAGGATGCAAGCGAAGTGCGTCATCGCCGATCACCCCGCGCTCGCGAATTCGCCGGACGCACGTTCGTCGGGCAACCAGCGTGGCAACCCGGCGAGCGCCGCGTCAATGCGTTGCGCGAGCCGCTCCAGCGTTTGCTCACCTGCCGTCCCCGCTGCGCCTGCCGGCGGCAGTGCGGCGCGCAATCCGCTCGGGTCGAGCCGCGCCGGCGTCATCGCGGCTGGTGGCTCGGCCGTGAGCTGTGACGCGTATCGCTCCAGCGCATCCGCGACATCTGACTGAAACTTCGCGGCGCGCTGCATCGGTGCGCTTGCCGACGCATTGATCATCGCCTCATGGTGAAACGCTTCGAGCGCGACAAGCATCGCACGGCTCTGCGCGAGCACCGTCTGCGACAGCAGCGCAATACGTGTCGTCTCTCCCTCGCGCCAGTCGGGTTCGAGCGCGACACGCGCGAGCGCCATCTCGCAATCCGCGACCATGGCCCACGCTTCAACCACCGCTGCAGAATCCGTCGCGCGTGGGCCGCTCTGCACCGCCTTCGCCTCGATACGCGCCAGCGCCGCGATCCTGCGCAATATCGACGTCAGTTGCGTACGCAGGCCATCCGCTTCGCGCTCCGGCCACATCGACATCTGGATGAAGGTGGCCACGCCGACACCCAGGACGATGCCGACGATCCGGTCGCGGATCTCGGTGAGATCCGACGGCGGCGAGAACGATTCGAGCAAGGCCAGCGCAAACGTAAACATGATCTGGATTCCTGCATAGCTGATCCGCTCGGATCCCGCCGCCACCCAGGCGCCGAGCGCGATCACGGGCAAGCTCATCAGCAGCAGCCCCGTCACGCTTTCCAGTTGCGGAATCACGAACGCGACCATGAACAGCGCCAGTGCACTGCCGATCAGTGCACCGGTGAGCCGCAGCACGCCCTGACGGCTCGACGCGCCAAGGCTCGGCAGCGCGACCACGAGACACGTCAGCATGATCGTGTGGATACCTGGCCAGTTCACCGCGTTGTAGAACACATAGCAGATCAGTACCGAGAACAGCGTACGCAGCGCGAAGCGCGCGTAACGCGGATTCGCGAAGACGTCCGGTTCGGGCTTCGCGGAAGGCGCCGCCGCTTTCGTCGCCTGCTCCGCCTTCGCCTCTTTCGCCGCTGCACTGCCGGCGGGCGTATCTTCCGGTGGCGTCGGCGCGACGGCACCCCGCGTGGCCTCGGAGAACGCGTTGAGCGCGCGTTGCATCGCGTCAAGCGCGGGTATCGAGGTCAACACCGACGCCTGGCGCGATGCGCCCCAATGCCGCCATTGCAGGTTGTCGCCAATCGCGTGATCGAGCGACACGAGTTCGTCCTGCACCACGCGGATGGCATCGATCTGCCCGGCGTCGTGCGCGACTGCATGCTCAGGCAGCACCGCCGCAGCTTCGAAGATGCGCGATACCACGGTCACGCAGGCCAACCACGCCGAGGCATCTTCCTCGCTGTAGTGATGACGCATGGTCGAAAAACGCAACAGCTTCTGCAACGCGAGTGCGCCGCGCTCGAGATCGAGCGCGCCAATGTGCACGGCCGGCGCATTCGTGTCGATCATGACCGCGAGCCGCGCACGGGCCGTCGCGAGCTGCCCTTGCATGGCGGCGCGCAACTGCTGCTCCGGTTCAGCTGGCAGAAACAGCGTGTTGATGATCAGCGACAGCACAACTGCGTAGTTGACCGCCACCCACACCCACAGACAGGCACGCACCAGCGCTTCCGCGTTATCGGTCCGATCGACAAAGGTCTGCGCGTAAATCACGATCAGCGAGACGAGAAAGAACACCAGCCCCAGTTTCGCCACGGCTCGCATCAGATAAGCGCTGCAAAAAAAGATGGCGCTTGCGACGATGATGCGCAGCAGCGGGTAGTCGAACGTCAGCTTGAAGACGCCGATGATGCAGGCGATCGCGCAGGTCGTGCCGATCACGGCCAACAATGCGACAAGGCGGGTCAGCACGATGTTCGACTGCGTGACGAAAAACACCGCGATCAGCGACAACGCCACCTCGGGCACCCGCAAGGTCATCGACACGACAAGCACGATCGCGCAGCCGAGCACGCTGCGCATGGTCAGGTTGGCGCGCCCCGGAAACCCGCCAAGCTCCGAGAGCAGGAAGCCTGCCAGTTGCCCGAGCGGCCGCGGCCACGCGAGATGACGCCCGACGCCGTCGAGCCCGCTCATGACGGCGCTCCATTGGGCGTCGCGCGAGTGTCACGATTATCGCGACGTTCGGGCTGCAGCACAGCGACAGCGGACGTGCCAATCCGGAACATCTGCGGATCGGGATGATCGACCAGTATCTTCACCGGAAAACGCTGTGAGACGTGCACCCAGTTGATGCTGCGCTGAATGCTCGGCAGACCGTTCGCGGTGCCGCCGCCGTCCGGCGGATCGACGCCGAAGCCGATCGAGTCGACCGAGCCGCTGAAACGGATGCGCGTATTGCTCATCAGGTAAACGGTCGCGCGGGTGCCGGGCCGGATGTTGCCGAGCTCGTTCTCGCGGAGATTGGCGATCACGTACCAATGCCGCGTATCGATCAGCGTGAAGACGGGTTTTTGCGCGGACACGAATTGCCCGACGGACGTGCGCAACTCGACGACGCGGCCATCGAACGGCGCACGCACGGTCGCGTATTCCAGGTTGAGTTGCGCCGTGGAGATTTCAGCCGTCAGCACCGCGCGCTGCGCGACCAGCGCGGCGACGCTGCTGACCGCCGCCTGCGCCTCGCGGGCCTGCGCCTGCGCGGCCGCAAGCTCGGCGAGCGCCGAGCGTTGCGTGGTGCGCGCGCGCTCCAGATCGTCGGCGGAAATGTAGCCCTTGCCGATCAGCGGCTCCATTCTCGCCAGCGTGTCTCCCGCCTGCTTCGCGGCGGCCTGGGCACGCGCGACCGACGACTTCGCCGCTTCGGCACTGAATCCTTGTGCATTGACGGTGCGCTGGGTCAGCGGAATCTGCGCATCGAGTTGCGCGAGCGCCGCCTGGGCGCGCTGCAACGCGAACTGATACGGCCGCGGGTCGATCTCGAACAGCAGATCGCCCTGCTTCACCGCCTGGTTGTTGCGCACCGCAAGCGTCACGATCTTGCCGCTGACTTCGGGCGAGACGCCGATCGTGTCGGCGTACGCATAGGCGTCGTCGGTGCGCGGCACGGTATCCACGCGCCAGATCACGGCGATGAGCGCGATCACGGCCAGCGCGATCAGCAGCATGGCGGGCCAGGTTCGCGGACGCTGCTTTCCTGCGTCCGTGCTTTGGGCAGCAGTCATGGTCACACGGTCAGCTAAAGGTTAAAGGGATCAAAAGGATCAACGGCGTTAAAGGTTGAAGCCTGCTACCCAGAGCGCGATGGAAAACAGCACCGTCAGCGCCGGATAGACGATCGCAGGCGGCGTGAGCCAGGCGCCGCGGCCGCTTCGCGAAAGCAGCACATGCACGCATACGACCAGCAGCACGCCGCCCACGATACAAAACAGCCAGTCCGGAAAATACGCGCCCAGCACGCCCACCGACGGCGCGTCGCTACACGCTGTCAACGTCGCGCACGACATCATGACCGTCCATCCATGGCGCCTACGGCGCACACCACTCGACATCGCCGTCTCTCCCTGATGGCAGGCAATGAAGCATTACGATTCAACTGCACGCGCGATCCGGGCGCACCGGAAACACCGGATGCCAAGGTTCAGCGCGTCAGGTTCACTTTCGCGAGATCGATCAACTCGCCGCCACGGCCGTCCATCACCGCCTTCATCATGAAGAGGCCGAAATGCCAGGCTTCATCGACGGTGGTCTTCGGCGGCATGATCAGTTCCTGGCGTGCGCTGACGACGTCGACGAGCGCGGGCCCGTCGCGGGCAAGCGCTGCCGTGATCGCGCCTTCGAGTTCCTGCGGTTTCTCCACGCGAATGCCCTTCACGCCCATCGCTTCGGCCATGCGCGCGAAGTTCGGATTGACGAGGTCGGTGCCGGTATCGACGAAGCCCGAGGCGCGCATTTCGATCTCAACGAAACCCAGCGTGCCGTTGTTCAGCACGATCACCTTCACCGGCAGCTTCGCCTGAACCAGCGTGATGAAGTCGCCCATCATCATCGTGAAGCCACCGTCGCCGGACATCGAGATCACCTGGCGGCCGGGATACGTGGCCTGAGCGCCGATCGAATGCAGCATTGCGTTCGCCATCGAGCCGTGATTGAACGAACCGATCAGCCGGCGCCGGCCGTTCAGCTTCAGATAGCGCGCCGTCCAGGCGATCGGCGTGCCGACGTCGCAGGTAAAGATTGCATCGTCAGCCGCGAGCTGGCTCACGAGCCGCGTCACATACTGCGGATGGATTGTCGAGCTCGACGGATTGCTCTCGGCAAGCGAGTCGAGATCCTTGCGCGCCTTCTGATAATGCGCGAGCGCGCTGTCGAGATGCGACGAATCGGTTTTTTCCTTGAGGACCGGCAGCAACGCGGCGAGTGTGTCCTTGACCGTGCCGACGAGACCAAGATCCAGCGAACAGCGGTTGCCGAGCGCTTCGGGACGCACGTCGATCTGCGCGATCGTGGCGTCCTCCGGATAGAACTGCCGGTAAGGAAAATCGGTGCCGAGCAGCAGCAGCATGTCGCACGCCTTCATCGCGGCGTAACCCGACGCGAACCCCACCATGCCGGTCATACCGACGTCGTATGGGTTGTCATGTTCGATGTGCTCCTTGCCGCGCAGCGAGTGCACGATCGGCGCCTTCAGGCGCTTCGCGAGCTCGACCACTTCGTCGTGCGCGCCCGCGCAGCCGGCGCCGCACATCAACGTCACGCGCGATGCCGCGTGCAACATATCCGCGAGGCGCGAGATCTCGTCGTCGGCCGGACGCAGCACGGGCGGTGCCGACGGCACCAGCCAGGGCGCAACCTTGGCGGTCGTCGGCGACAGCGCGACGTTGCCCGGAATCACAACGACCGCCACGCCGCGCCGTCCGACCGCGGCGCGCATTGCGCGGGTCAGGATCTGCGGCAACTGGTCGACGTGCGACACGAGTTCCACGTAGTGGCTGCACTCCTTGAACAGGATTTCCGGATGCGTCGCCTGAAAGTAGTCGATGCCGATTTCCGAGCTGGGTATGTGCGCGGCGATCGCGAGCACAGGCACGCCGCTGCGGTGGCAGTCGAATAGTCCGTTGATCAGGTGCAGGTTGCCCGGTCCGCAACTGCCGGCACAGACCGCCAGTTGACCGGTGAGATGCGCTTCCGCACCGGCCGCGAAGGCAGCGCCTTCCTCGTGCCGCACATGGACCCAGTCGATCTCGCCGGAACGCCTGAGCGAATCGGAGATGCCGTTCAGCGAGTCGCCAACAACGCCGTAAATGCGCTTCACGCCGGCCTGTCTCAGGGCATCGACCAGATAGTCCGCTGCCGTGGTCATGATGCCTCCTGCCGACGCGCGCTAACGGACGTAGCCGCCCCCTTGGGCGGCAGCGAACCTGAATGAGCGTGGGGGTAATTCACGATGCGCCTCCTTCTCCCGGTGACGGGGCGTGCAGGCACATGTGCCGGCGGCCACGGTTTAACTTCGACCATGGTGTCGCGGCTCGTCCGGGCGTGCTTTAGGATTTGCACGGTGACGTATTGAATTCGCGTGAACCGGCGGCGCACCGATCTCGCAAGCAAATCGTGCCCGCCGGGGTTACCGTGACTTACCTACCGTCACGGGGATCCACATGCACGACGGGCACGCACTCCGTCGATGCCCGCTTACCGGGCGCGGCGCTGCGTGGCCAGATCGCGACCGATGCGGCGAATCTCGGCCTCGCCCTGCGCAAGCGCGTCTGCGTTCGTATGCACCGAGTAGTAGCCGAGCACCAGCGGATAGGGATGCTTGATCGCGGAGCCGATGACGAACGACGTTGCTTGCTCGGCATGCAGCTCGATGGGCGCCCCGTCGGATTCCTCGAATACGGCGAGCTCCCCTGCCTCGATCGGCTCGGATGCGTTCAACCGCCCCTTGTCGATCGCCAGCCACGAGACGTTGTGTCCGGCAGGCGGCACGTAGCGCCACGTCTCCCCAGCGTTCAGTTCAACATGGAAGTAGTTGATGCCTTCGGGCGCGCGGATATCGCTCGTCGCCGACCCGTGGCGGCCGATGATGACGCGGACCGGTCCATCCCGCTGGACCTCGGCCGGCGAAATGTACTGGCTTTCCGCCGGCGAGTTCTCCTGCGAGGGCGGCAGCGCGACCCAGAGTTGAAAGAGGCGTACCGCTTCGCCCGGCAATACGTTTCCGTCGTGCCAGACACCATTGCCGGCCTTCATCCATTCGAGGCCGCCGGCGAGAAGTTCGCCACTCTTGCCGGTCGTGTCTGCATAGGAAATTCCGCCACTCAGCACGGTGGTGAGTGTTGCGAGACCCGAGTGCGGGTGCATCCCGAACATCGGCTTGCCGGTCGGCACGACCACGGCGTGATCCAGGAACACAAAAGGCTTGATCAACTCGCCGATGTCGGAGGGACTGGCCAGGCGGTTAATGCCGCCGTGCGCACTGCCAGTGGTGCGAAATGCAATGCGGCGCGGGGCCAGCGTTGTCTCTGGAGTCGGGTTGAGTACGGCTGTGTCGGTGTTCATGGCTCTGCCTTAAGAAAAACGCGATACACGTAAGGTAAGATCTTGCACTCCATCTGAAAAGCCTATATTTTTAGATTCTAGATATCGTTTGGAGCGATGGATATGCTTGACGGCGTAACGCTGGACCAGCTTCGGACCTTCATCGCGGCGGTCGATGAAGGCAGCTTCTCAGCAGCCGGACGCAAGCTCCGGCGCGCGCAATCAGTGGTTAGCCAGACCCTTGCGAATCTCGAGGCACAGCTCGAGGTGAAGCTGTTCGATCGCACGGCCCGCTACCCGCAGCTCACCGATGCAGGCAAGAGCTTGCTGCTCGACGCCCGTTCCGTGGCGGACACGATCGATGGTTTCAAGGCGCGAGCACGCGCGATGCGAGAGGGTCTGGAGCCCGAACTCTCCGTCGCGATGGACGTGATGTACCCCATGGATAGTTTGACGCGCGCGGCGGCTCAGTCCCAGAAGGATTATCCGCACACGCCACTGCGGCTTTATGTCGAAGCGCTGGGCGGTGTGATGAAGCTGGTGCTCGACCGGATCTGCAACATTGGCGTGATCGGCACGCTGCCGATCGTGACGGATGAACTGCAGGTCGAATCCTTGCGCGAGCTGAAACTGGTGACGGTCGTCAGTCCCGCTCATCCGCTCGCAAATACCCGGGGCCTCATTTCCGCTGCCGCAATCAAGAAGCACGTGCAACTCGTACTCAGCGACCGAACCGCATTGTCCGCGGGACGCGAATTCGGCGTGCTGTCCGCCTCGACGTGGAGGCTCGCGGATCTGGGGGCCAAGTATGCATTCCTGAAGGCCGGCCTGGGCTGGGGGCATATGCCGCTGCACATGATCAAGGAAGATCTCGAGAGTGGCACCCTGGTGGCGATTCGCATTGAAGGCCTGCCGCGCGATGTAGCGATGCCGATGAAGGTTGTTTACCGCAAGGACGCGCCGCCGGGGCCGGCCGCTCGCGCCTTCATTGCACAATTGGGGAAATAAGCGGTATGGCGGCTGCCCGCTGGCGTTCCTGCGAGCGCCGATCCCGGTGAGACGATCCAGCCGGTCAACTGGTCAGCCGGTCGTCTCAGCGGATCAGACTTGTCAGCTCGCGTTCACAGGCGAGACACGCAAAGCTGTCCGGCCGGTGAGCGCGTCCAGGCTGAACGCGCCGGCGCCGAACCAGGTGATTTGCAGGAGACCACCGGCCATCATCACGTTCTTGAGGAAGTGAATCATCTGGTTTTGATCGGCGAAGTTGTGGTGAAAGAACAGCGCGGTGACCACACAGAACACCGCCATCCCCAGCGACACGGCGCGAGCCCGGTAGCCCGACAGCAGCAGCAGGCCACCGCCCAGCTCGGTCAGCACGGCAAGAATGAATGCGAGTGGCGGCACGGGCAGACCCATGGCCGCGATATAGCCAACCGTCGCGCCGTACGCCGCGAGTTTGCCCAGCCCGCTCATGACAAACGGTGCACCGATCAGAATACGACCCAACAACGGAAGAAATTTAAAACGTTCCATGACTAACTCCTAAGATGAATTTACGCAGGTGGATTAAGAGAAAGGGAATTAGCCGGCGTCCACCATCACCAGCTCGGAATCTTCAAGAGCAGAAATCTGTGCCGCGGCGACTTTCGTAATCGCCACGCCGTCCAGCGGCCCAACGGGCTCGCCATTCACTTCGATGCGTCCCGAGGCCACGACGAGATAGGCGCGACGCGCCGGACTCAACTCGTATCGAACGCTTTCGCCTGCCTTCAGCATTGCGCCGAACACACGCGCATTGGCACGAATCGGCAGCGCACCTTCGTCGCCCGCGAACCCGCTGGCCAGGACTACAAAGCGCCCTGAGCGGTCGCCTCTTGGAAACGGCTTGGTGTCCCATGCGGGTTCGCCACCGGCTTTACGAGGCAACAGCCAGATCTGGTAAACCTTGAGCGGCACTTCGCCCTTGTTGAATTCGGCGTGGCGTATGCCCGTGCCGGCGCTCATAACCTGGACATCGCCTGCGTGGATCGTTCCTTCGGATCCCAAAGTGTCTCGATGCCCGAGCAGGCCCTGGCGCACATAGGTGATGATTTCCATGTCACGATGCCCGTGCATGGGAAAACCGCTGTCAACCGCGATCTCGTCGTCGTTCCACACAATCAGGGGACCGAGAGCGGCATGGTCGGGATTGCCGTCGGCGCTCACCGCGAAATGGTATTTCGCGCGCAGCCAATCCCGGTTCGCCGTGTCCAGTGATTCCCAACGTCTGTGTGTGAGCATGTCCATCTCCGTTTTCCGCCGCCGCCAATGCGACGCTTGTCACCTGTGCGACCGACCGAATTCAGCGCTGATACAAGTGATGCAGGTGATGGGAAGAATGCTATATTCGCAATGAACTCGCGCATATCTCCTACAATGAAACGCTTCATTGCCACCAATAGAACGATCAGAAGGAGTTGAAGTCCGCCTATGAACGCAATCACTGACCTCAACGATCTTCGGCTCTTCGCAGAGGTGGTCGAGCGTGGTAGCTACACGGCGGCCGCGCGCGGCCTCGGCCTGCAGACGTCGAAACTCAGCCGGCGCGTTCGCGCACTGGAAGAAGAACTTGGCGTTCGCCTGCTCAATCGCACCAGCAGGAGCCTTTCCCTGACGGAGACCGGGCGGCAGTTCCACCAGCATTGCCTTGCACTGGTGGCGGAAGCCAAGGCCGCGAAAGAGATCGTGGAGCGCACGCGCTCCAAGCCGCAGGGCACCGTCCGTATCGCCTGCCCCGTGGCCTTGCTGGAGTCCGGCATCTCAACGATCATCGCGCGATACGTAGAGGACAATCCTGATGTCCAGGTCCTGCTGGATGCAACCAACCGCCGCGTGGATGTCGTCGAGGAAGGCCTGGACTTTGCCATCCGGGTCAGGCTGCCGCCGTTGGAAAATACCGACCTCGCCGTCCGCCAGTTGGGCTTGTCGATCCACATTCTGGTTGCCAGTCCCGAACTGGCCGCGCGCCATTCGATGCCCAGTTCGATCGATTCCGTAAAGGAATGGCCCACCCTCTCCATGGCAAGCAGCAACGAGCGATTCGTGTGGAATCTGGTTGACGCTGAGGGGCGCGTGACCTCATGGGCGCACCAGCCTCGCCTCGCCACCGACGACCTGGCAAGCCTTCGGGTGGCGGCGATATCCGGCGTCGGCGTGGCCATGCTGCCGAGGGAACTGGTTGAGGCCGATATTCAGGCCGGCCGCCTGCAGCACCTGCTGCCAGGTCTGGCTAGCACGCCGGGCCTTGTGCATGCGATCTTTCCCACGCGCCGAGGCATGGTTCCCGCCGTGCGTCACTTGCTCGATGCGCTCGTGGCCGGATTCGAAGCCGTGTCGGCCAGGCAGGGATCTGCCTGACCGTCTCATGCGCGTCAACGGTGCGAATAGCCTGACGTTCAGCCAAACAGCTTGTTGGCCGTCCGGGCGATCAGTTCGCCCTGGTGACGAGCGCCGGCGAGCTCGATCGCGCTCGGCTGGCGTTGACCTTGCCCACCGGCGATCGTCGTGGCGCCGTACGGCGAACCACCGACGATTTCATCCAGCGTCATTTGCCCCTGGTGGCTGTATGGCAGGCCGACGATGGTCATGCCGAAGTGCAGCAGGTTGGTAATGATCGAGAACAGCGTCGTTTCCTGGCCGCCGTGCTGGCTCGCCGACGACGTGAACGCACCGCCGACTTTGCCATTCAATGCACCGCTCATCCAGAGGCCGCCGGCTTGATCCAGGAATGCCGCCATCTGCGATGAGACGCGCCCGAATCGGGTCGGCGTGCCGACGACAATAGCGTCATAGTTGGCGAGCTCGGCGACGGTCGCGACCGGCGCTTGCTGATCGAGTTTGAAGTAGGCGGCCTTGGCCACCTCCGCCGGCGCGGTCTCGGGCACCCGCTTGACGTCGACCGTGGCGCCCGCGGAACGCGCCCCTTCGGCGACGGCATCCGCTAGCGCTTCGACATGGCCATACGAGGAATAATATAGAACCAGAACTTTCGACATTTCGATCTCCTTCCTATATCTGCGTGATACCACTGTGGGAAATGATGTGCGCCGGACAACGCGCACGGTGTTGCAGTAAGCGCCGATCCGGGTGAGACGATCCGCCCGGTCAGGCGGTCGTCTCAGCGGATCCGTGTTCTCAGTTCGCGATCAGCGTTGCCGCACGCGAGCCTGCCCTACCGGAGCGCGCGCCATGACGAGCACCCGAAATGAAATGATGACTCGACCTGAAGGCTACGACCGAAATGCTTATGCGCATAGCTCCACGGCTGCAACGAATCGTTGCTTTTGACAGAACGACAAGAATTAATCAATGCATCCGAATGATGGCTTGCAAACGCCCATAAAGCAAAACGGCTGAGTCTTTCCCACCGATACAGGTGGGAAAGACTCAGCCGCAAACTACGCGATTCTCGAGAATCGCGTCTTTACATCAACATTACATACCGCTTGCTGCGCCCGAACGGGACGTCCCGTCAGCACCACCACCGTAACCCGAGACAGGGGCTTGGGCTGCGGCATTCTGCGCCGCGACTTTTGCTTCAGCTGCCTGAATGTTCTCGGGGTAGTGAATCCAGTCGTGCGGGTCGTAGCCAGCTTTCTCGAGCTGGGCCAGATCGGCGCGCACCTGCGCACGGCTTACCGGCTGACTGGACTGTGCGAACGACGCAACCGGTGCTGCAATAAGGGCAGCAATAAGAACCATCCTGGTGAACGACTTCATGGTGACCTACCTCAACGATTGTTTTAGTTGCAATACAGAGCAGCTTCGCTGCCATGGCTGCACGCAGTCTAAAGGGCAAAAATCGTTAGGGTAAGTACTAGTTTTCGAACTCTCTATTGCTGATGCGGCAACAATCGGCCGACGTCGCCGTCGAGCATGCGAACGAGGATGATGCGACCTCCTCCCTGCGTGCCTACAGCATCACGTAGCTCTTGATGATGTGGTCGACCAGGGTCGGCAGACGCTGAGCGATCCGCCGGGAGTCGCTGCCTGATTTGAAGTTGCTTGTTGTTGCATTTTCCCAAAGCATCATCAACGTATCCGCCAACGCCTCGGCATCTACTGCATTTGCGGCAATAGCCAGCCGCATCAATAGTGCCCGAAACTCCCGGCTAAGCTTCGCACGCGATAGCCTGACAGGATGATCCTTGTCGACGAACTGTACCGCCGGCAATTGAGGCTGCCCTGGCTGACGACTACCGGAAGCCAGTTCGACGGCGACATCGATAAAGAGTTCGAGCAAGTGTTGGACGGGCTCCTCGCCGGACCGATGTCCGGCTTCCCGCCATTGGGCACGCTCACGATCACAAAGCAGGTCGGCATAAGCTTGTAGAAACGCCTTACGTGACCCGAAAATCCGATAGATGTGCCGCTTACCCAGCCCCGTTTGATCGGCAAGCCGATCGAGATTCAACGACTCGACCGGCTCGCGATAGAAAAGCGCTACTGCGGCTTCAAGAATGGTGTTCCGGAGATCGTCCGTTGCAGCCTGCGGAAGTCTGCTGTTCTTTCGACGGATCGCGGACCGCCCAACTCGCAATGAGTCGGGTTCACGTTCGTCTTGCTGAGCAAATTCATCCACCAATGCTTTCCACATCGTTTAGCCATCCTTTGTGTCAGCAGCCGAACCGGCATCGACGACTGTTGCAGCGGTTCTTCTAACAAAGCATTTTTGCGAATCACGCGTGATCGACCCGGGAAGCATCACCTCGTACGCCATGTCGCTCTACGCACGCCTCGCCGCATTACTATACGATTGGAAAATATAATGTCAAGTGTGGTTAACACCCTGCAAAACCGTGGTGGTTAAAGCCGGAATCATGACGCGGCGCTGACCACGCCACGCGAAAACGACACTCGACAATCATTACTGGAAGCCTTCCAGCACGGTCTTCCCGATAGCCTTTCCTGTTTCGATCCGTTCGTGGGCACGGCGAAGATTCGCTGCAGTCAAGGGCCCTTCCACGTGCGTGAGTGTCGTCTGCAGCAGGCCGGCGTCAACCATCTCCGACACTTCTTTCAGCAAGCGGTGCTGGGCATCCATGTCCGCTGTCTGGAACAGCGACCGGGTAAACATCATCTCCCACGAAACCGTGATGCTCTTCGGCTTGAACGGCGCAATGCTGTCGTCGAAGTTGTCGATCAGCGTGATATGGCCTTGGGGATTCAACGCACGGGCGAGACTGGGGGCGCTACCGGGCATGGAAGTAATCGCCCCGATATAGTCCACGCCATCGAAGCCGATTGCGTGCAGCGCTTCGTCGATAGGCTTGCTGTGGTCGGCAACGTGCTTCGCACCGAGCTTCTTCACCCACTCGACAGTTTCGGGCCGGGACGCAGTGGCGATGACAGTGAGGCCCGTGAGGCGGTTCGCCAGTTGGATCAACATGGAGCCAACGCCCCCTGCTCCGTTCAGAACGAGCAGCGTGCCGCCAGGTGCGCGCAAGCCACGCGGCACCTTCATGCGGTCGAAGAGCATTTCCCATGCAGTTATCGAAGTGAGCGGCAAGGCCGCCGCCTCGGCGAACGACAATGAGGTGGGCTTGGGCCCGACGATCCGCTCGTCGACGAGGTGAAACTCCGAGTTGGTCCCGGGGCGATCCATCGCGCCCGCATAGAAGACCTCATCGCCAGGGCTAAAGAGCGTGACCTCGCTTCCCACCGCAACGATCACGCCTGCCGCGTCGTAGCCCAACACTCTGGGCAGCGGACTCTCCGAAGGATCTTCCCAGCGACGGCGCTTCACATCGACAGGATTCACCGACACGGCCTTCACGGCGACCCGCAAATCGCGTGGGCCCGGTTCCGGCATCGGGAGTTCGAGCTCGGTCAAAACCTCGACGCCACCCTTTGCTTTATAGCCAATCGCCTTCATTACATTCTCCAATGTCGCTTATGCCGAACTTTTTCGGCCAAGCCATGCGAAGCGCAGGTCAAATCGCTAGCCACTGAAATTGCCGATGGTTTGTGGTTTGACCCGTCTGGAATCCTATCTCCACAACGGTCGCCCGCCAGTGTCCTGAATGGCAAAGCACCATTGCGCGCGGCAGAACGTCATCAGCGAATGGTTGACACGTCTCCGCCAGCATCCTAATATACAACAATGCTGCACGCATTCACTATTGTTGAATATATGCAGTGCAGTGCCTGGCAGGAGACATCGAGCTTTTTACGATCGCCATCATTTATTAAGGATTCCTTTCAATGGAAAGCATCTACTTTGAACGTCGTCAGAACGTAGGCCATATCGTATTGGCCAATCCTCCCTCGAATCTCATCGCGGCTGATTTCGCTGACTGCCTTGAGAAGGCCGTTCGGGAAGCCAGCAAGGCCGATATCCGGTCGCTCCTGATCCGCGCACAAGGCCCCGATTTCAGCAAAGGCGGCGACGTCCTCGATTTCATCGACAAAGATTTCGATGACTGGCGGACGTTCATATCGCAGATTCACCATACCTATCGGTCAATCGAATCCCTCCAGATCCCGACGATTGCCGCCGTGCGCGGCGCGGCATTCGGTGGCGCATTCGAACTGGCTCTCGCTTGCGACTTCATCGTCGCAGCGGAGAACGCCACCTTCCGCTGCATTGAAGCATCCGTTGGCTCGGCGCCTGTCGCGGGCGGCGTGCAGCGCCTGGCGGAAAGAGCCGGTCGTGCATTTGCAGCGCGCTACGCAATGCTGAGCGAACCCATGTCCGGCGCGACCGCCGGTCGGCTCGGCGTTGCCGCCTTCGTCGTCGGCGAAGATGAGGTCGAGAATGTTGCCGACGATCTCGCCATCAAACTTGCGAACGGCCCTACGCGCTCGTATGGCGCCATTCGCGCCCTCCTCAAGGCATGGGCAGGCGGCGGTGTGCCCGGTGCGGACTCGCTGATCCTGGACCTCACCATGGGGCTGCACATGACGGAAGACGCCAGGAAAGGACGAACTGCACGCGCAGAAGCCTTCGCTCGAGGCGAAGAACCGGCTCCGGTGGTATTTGTCGGCAAATGAGCCGTCAGTCAGGCGCATTGCACGGAAGATACCGATGAACACACTTTCATATCAGCGCGGAGCACGTTTCCCGGAGCTGATCGACAAAACCATTGGTGATTCATTCGATGAGATCGCTAGCAAGATGGGCGAGCACGTCGCGGCAGTCAGCCGGCATGAAGGGATCCAGCTAAGCTACGGCGAACTTCGCGAAAAGTCGGACCGGCTTGCGGCCGCGCTTCTCGAGGCAGGACTCAAGCCGGGCGACCGGATCGGAATCTGGTCCCACACGAACCTCGCCTGGCTGCTGCTGCAGTTGGCCACGGCAAAGGCCGGGTTGATACTCGTCAACATCAACCCGGCATATCGGACCTCGGAGCTGGAGCATGCGCTCAACCTCGTGGGGTGCAAGGCCATCGTCACGATGGTCCGGTACCGGTCGAGCGAGTACTTGAACATGTTGCGGGAGCTGGGAAAAGCCCGGCTGCCGAGCCTTGAGACGATCTGGTGGATAGACGACCCGGACTGCCCGGACGAAGCCGGCGCGCAACGCTTCTCCGACCTGCTCCGCTCCGGCAATGCAAACAGCGCAAAGCTTCAGGACGTACGCCGCACCGTGCGCCCGGACGACGCCGTCAACATCCAGTTCACCAGCGGGACGACGGGACTTCCCAAGGCCGCTACGCTGAGTCATCGCAACATCCTGAACAACGGTTTCTTCGTGGGCGAGTGCATGAAGCTCACCCACGCGGATCGAGTCTGCGTCCCGGTTCCGATGTACCACTGCTTCGGCATGGTGATGGGTAATCTGGCTTGCCTGACCCATGGCTCGACGATCGTCTACCCCGCCGAACGCTTCGACGCCGAAGCCGTTCTGGAGACCGTTCAGGCAGAAAAATGCACAGCGCTGTACGGCGTGCCGACCATGTTCATCGCGGCACTCAATCACCCGCGCTTTGCGGAGTTCGATATGAGCAGCCTGCGCACCGGCATCATGGCCGGTTCTCCTTGCCCTATCGAGATCATGAAGCGGGTTGTCGGCGAAATGCATCTGCCCGAGATCACGATCGCATACGGCATGACGGAAACGAGTCCCGTGAGCTGCCAAAGCATGACGGATACGCCAGTCGAGCGGCGGGTATCCACGGTCGGCCAGGTGTTGCCTCACCTCGACGTAAAGATTGTCGACCCGCTCACCGGCCAGACCGCGGAGCGCGGCCACACCGGCGAGCTTTGCACCCGCGGCTACTCGGTCATGCTTGGCTACTGGAACCAGCCCGACCGGACGCGCGACGCAATCGACGCCGAAGGCTGGATGCATTCGGGCGATCTCGCCACGATGGATCCGGACGGCTACGTCAACATCGTCGGCCGCATCAAGGATATGGTCATCCGCGGCGGTGAAAACCTGTATCCCCGCGAGATCGAAGAGTTTCTGTATTCCTGCCCAGGCGTGCTCGACGTGCAGGTGGTCGGCGTACCGGACCAGCATTTCGGCGAAGAACTCTGCGCATGGATCGTCGTCAGGCCGGAGTCGGTTCTCGACGACGAGGCAGTCCGCGACTTTTGCAAGGGCCGGATAGCGCATTACAAGGTTCCCAAATACATCCGCTTGGTCGACTCGTTTCCGACCACCGTGACGGGAAAAATCCAGAAGTACGTGATCCGGCAAATCATGAGCGACGAACTTGGACTGAAAGAACAGCACACAGCGTGACGCGCCTCGGCATCGAGGTCACATCGGGTCAGATCAATCCCGCTATAACCATTTACCGGAGTGCCGCCATGGCAGAAGTTGACGTACAAACCATCTATTTCGTCGCGAAGGATATGGCCAGGCTGGAAGATTTCTATGCATCGGCGCTGGGGATGCCTGTCCAGTTTCGCGACGAGAACAAGTGGACTCAATTTCGTCTGCAGCGCAGCGCATTTGCACTCAGTTCGGCCGAGGAAGCGGCAGAAGGAGCCGTCGGGGCCGTCCCCGTCTTCCAGATCGCCGGTGAGGCCCAGGACGAGGTCCGGCAGAAAATCCTGTCCGCGGGCGGCCAGCAGCTCGCGCAGCGCGACATGGGCACACACGGCGTCGTTACCACCTACCAGGATCCGGAAGAAAACATCTTCCAGGTATTCAGCAAATCTTCGACACATTAAGTCAGAAGATCACACATTTCGCACTTACTGGAAAAGCCATGAAATTCGGTATATTCGACCAGAACGATCGCAATGGACTGCCTATTCATAAGCAGTACGAAGACAGGATGCAAATTATCGAGCTTTACGACAGGCTCGGTTTCCATGCCTATCATATGTCGGAACACCATGCGACCACGCTGAGCGCTTGCCCGTCGCAAAGCGTGTTTCTTGCCGCTGCTGCACAGCGCACCAAGAAACTGCGCCTGTCGCCGCTCGTCTACATTCTCCCGATCCACCACCCGGTCCGTCTCGCCGAAGAAATTTGCATGCTCGACAATCTGAGCGGCGGCCGCCTGGAGTATGGCGTGGGCCGCGGCGCCTCACCCCACGAAATCGAGGCACTCGGTATCGACGCGGCCACGGCTCAGGCCAGATACGTCGAGTCGTATGAAATCATCAAGCGGTATTTGAGTTCGGATACGCTCGACTATAAGGGGACGTTCTGGCAATTCAACGACATGCCGATCGAACTCAAGCCGCTGCAGACGCCCCCTCCGACCTGGTACGCGCTGGCATCGCCGGAGTCGACGGTATGGCCGGCCCAGGAGAAGATGAACATCGTGTGCGGCGGCCCGGTCCAGCGAGTCAGAGCCATCACCGATCGATATCGCGAAGAATTCGCCAAGCGGCATCCGTCCGCCGCTGAGCCGCTCATCGGCGTGAATCGCTACATCGTTGTCGCGGAAACGGACCAGGAGGCGATGAAAATTGCCTCGCGGGCATGGTCGGTGTTCCATCCGAACTTTTTCAAGCTCTGGAAGAAGCACGGGACGGAACCGGTCAACCAGAAGCTTCCGCCGACGATCGAGCCGCTCGTGGAATCGGGCCTGGCCGTAGTGGGCCGGCCGGAAACCGTGCGTGAAAAGCTGCTGGAGCAGGCGCACGAAGGGGCATTCAACTACCTCATCGGAACGTTCATGTTCGGGGACATGTCCGTCTCCGAAGCGAAGACCTCTATCGGCCTGTTTCACGAGTCCATCATGCCGGCGTTCAGCGAGTCGCAAAGGGTTCTGTCATGACCGGAAGCACTGCGTTAGACGAGGCGCGTCCTGCCATCAGGACGTTCGAGAAGCGTCAGTTGAGAGACGTGCTCGGGTCCTTCGTAACCGGCGTCACCGTGGTCACCACGCTCGATGGCGAGGGGAAAATGCACGGCCTCACCGCCAATTCGTTTTCCTCGGTCTCGCTGGATCCGCCTCTCGTCCTGTGGAGCCAGGCGACCTCTGCGGGAAGCCATACCGCGTTCAGGGACGCCGAGCGCTTCACCATCAACATCCTGGCTGAACACCAGTACGACCTCGCCAATCACTTTGCGACCCGGTCGCCGGACAAATTCGCCGGCGTCGACTATGACCTGGGGGTCGACGGACTGCCGCTACTGCGCGATTGCAGCGCATGGTTGGAGTGCAAGGTGGTCTCCCGCTTTCCGGGCGGCGACCACGTGATTTTTGTCGGGTCGGTGGAATGCATACGCCAGAGCACGCGGCGCCCGCTGGTATTCGGCGGTGGACAATATCTGGTTGCCGACCCGCACGACCTCGGCCGCGCGCCGATCGGAACGGCGGGCACGATGAAATCGCAGCCACATGCAGTCCGGCTGGCCAGCCGCGCCATGTTGCGGCTCGCGCATACGCTGGACAAGACACTTGCGCTGGCAGCGTGGGGCAATCACGGTCCCACGGTGATCGCATGGCAAGCCGCAACCACGCCTGTGGCCGCCGATCTGCCGCTTGGGCTCGTGCTGCCGGTAACGTCTTCCGCTTCGGGCCTGGCGCTGGCGGCGTTCCTTCCGCACGAAGCCGTCGATCGATTTGTGACAGCGGAACTGCGTGACAACGCACGACAAGCGTCTGGCGAAGTGCTCCCCACGGCGGAATCGCTCGCAAGCGTACTTGAATCCGTCAGGGCCTCGCATGTCGCGACGAGACGCCCCGCCCCGTTTTATGACGACCGCGTGCTCGCCAACGCCATCAGCGTGCCCATTCTTTCCCCGAGCGGAATGGCCGTGCTGGCACTGACGGCGATAGGCCCAGCCGAGCATTTCGATGCCGCGGCCAATGGTCCTTGTGCAGAAGCTCTCAGGGCCGCCGCGCATGAGATCTCCGCTGGATTGAGAGACGCGTGAATTGGCATTTGCCTAAGTTAAAGCGACTGATATATCGGCCAGACTTCAATCATGACTGAAACAGAAAGCCATCTACTTGAATCCTCGTTGCCCGCCGTCGAACTGGCACTAGTGAATCTCCCCACACTCGGCGACAAACGGGTCATCACGTATCGCACTGCCGGTGACGAGCGCGCGCCCGCCATCGTGCTGCTGCATGGTATTGGCTCGAGTTCGGCGGGATACCGCGCGCAGCTCGCCGCACTTAGCAGGAACCATCGGGTGATTGCCTGGGACGCTCCCGGCTACGGACAAAGCAGCCCCTTTGCGATCAGCACGCCGGCCGCCACGGATTACGCCGATGTACTCATGGCCCTACTGTCTGCGCTCGGCATATCGCGTGCAACCGTCGTAGGCAGTTCATGGGGTAGCGTTATCGCCGCAACGTTTGCGGCGCGGTATCCGTCGGCTACGCGCGCCCTTGTATTGAGCGCGCCCAATGTTGCACGAGGACATCTATCCGGTGAGGAGCGCGACGCGGCACGAGAAGTTCTGATGCGAAGCGCAGCGGCACAATCGATCGAGGCACGCGCCGCCGTGGTCAATGCTCTGATCGCTCCGAACGCCGGCCCCCTGGTTCGCGCGGTCGTATCCCGGCTAAGAGACGCGGTGACCCCTACAGGCTGGGAACACGCCGTAGACATGCTCTTCTCTGCGTATACACCATCCGTCGTTCCTTCGATCGCAGCGCCGATCTCCGTCATTGTCGGCAACCTGGACCGCGTCGCTCCGATTGACGACCATTCGCAGCCGATTCACAAGGCTGCTCATGGTTCGACACTCCACGTGCTCAATGGGATTGGCCACATGCCGAAGCTTGAAGCGCCGGAAGCGTTCAATTCCATCGTGTTGGCCGCTGCGCAAGTCGGGACAGACTGACGGAAGGATGACTGCGATGAGCAAGCCGCGGCCCTCGTGCTAGCACGTCCGTGGCAATCGTCCGCCGAAACAGATGACGCGCATCGGTATTGAGCGCCCGGCTACTACCCAATTTTTCTGGGGACCTTGCCGCCCAGTGCAGCCGTAGCTCGAACCGCGCTATCGAGTAGCGCCTTTATCTCTTTACCGTCAACGTCCGTGTTCAGTGTTGCAGGCGATCCGATGAGACTGATGGCAAATCGGAGATCGCCGTCCCTGTCCCAGATAGGGGCCGCGACAGACACGTAACCCATATCCCCGCGATGAACCGTTGTGAAGCCACAGTTGCGCAATTCAGCGATCGCTTCTTCCCGCAAGGAAGCCGGAGTCCATTCCTGTCCCGCAGACAGTTCGCGGCTGATGAGATCGTCGGTACGTGCAGGCTGAAGGCAGGCAATGAACAGCTTTCCCGCAGCAGTCGTAACCAGCGGAATCAGGCCTGTTCTCAGCTCGAGAATACTTCGCGTCTGCCCCTCCTGCTTGAAGAGACTAACCGGCCCATCTTCGGTCCATGCGGTGACGGCCGCGCCACTCAGTGTTGCTTCCCGCAAAGCGACCACCTCACGACGCACGATATCGAATCCGTCCAGTTGATTGATCGCGCTCATCCCCAAAGCAAGCGACGCCGGCCCGAGCTTGTAGCACCCCGGTTTTTCATCCGGCGACGCAAGCCCGGTCCGCACCAGACTAATCATGTAGTTGCTCGTCGCGCTCGGCGACAGTTCGGACAGCGCAGCAATTTCCTTCAGAGGGAGTGCTCGCTCACTCGTCTGCAACGCCGAAAGGATTCGGAACGCAATCTCGACAGACTGAATGCCGCGCCTCGCAGTCACATTGGTCATTTTTCAACCTATGGAAGTGATAAAAAATCGCCGCCCCGGGTTTCCACGGACGGCCGTCATGTTGACACGTCAAGGGGGCGGCCCCTATAGTGTTCAACATAGATTATGTCATTCATTATTGTTGAACGCAACACCAGCAAGTTAGGGCGATCAGAGGCAAGCGAGCAGTCGGAACAAAACGCTTGACTCTTTAGCCCCTCATTTCATCAGTAGTACATATTTCATACGCTCCCCTTTATTCAAATAACTTTCTTCAGAAAAGTAACAACCGGTTCGGAGACAAGGCATGGCAATTTTTGGACGGACGATGGCAGGCGCGCTCGTCGCACTTTCTGTGACCAGTGCCGCCAACGCGCAATCCAGCGTTACCTTATATGGGATTGCGGACACTGCAGTGCAGTACATCAGCAACGTCAGAGGACACGCCCTTGTCCAGGAGGGAAACACGCACGCACCCGACATTTTCGGCTTGAAGGGAGTTGAGGATCTCGGCGGCGGGATACGCACCATCTTCGATCTTCAGAACGAGTACCTACTGAACAATGGCCGGGCACTTGTTCCTGGAACCTTATTCAACAGAAAGTCGTATGTCGGACTGCAATCGGACAGCTATGGCACGTTGACGCTCGGTCACCAGCCGAGCTTCATGTATGACATTCTGTCCAACTATCAAACGCCCTTCCTCCTCGGCAACATTCTCACGCTTCACCAAGGCAATCTGGATGAAATTGCCAACTTTTTCCAGTTCAACAATGCGGTGAAATATGTGAGCCCGACCCTTGGCGGGTTCTCCTCGGGGGCGGAATTTGCATTTGGCAATGTGGCCGGCAATTTCAGCGAAAGCAGGAACTACTCTTTCTTTGTCCAGTACAAGGGAGGGCCGCTGAGTCTGGCAGCCACGTACGCGAACGAGAACAACCGCTTTCTGGAGCTTTCCAGTTTTATCGGCCTGCCGTCGTTCTTTGGAACGTCACTTCCGCAGGCCGAAGGCGTTGTCGCCAACAAGCTCGTCAATTGGGGGCTCGGCGCGTCGTATCAGTTGAAAAATGTGCTTCTACACGCCACGTTTACGCAATCGCGCATCACGTTGGCGACTGGCCGGGGTAACGCCAACACCGTTGACGCCGGTGCGAACTGGACCATCGTGCCCGATGATGTCCTCTCGATTGGCGGATGGGTGGAAAATCTCGACGGCGGAAACTGGAAGACCATTACCGTCTCGAATGCTTACATCCTGTCGAAAAGAACTACTGTCTACCAGCAGGTGACCTACCAACACGCGTCAGGCGCCAATGGCTTCGCTTCGCTCGCGGCCGCAGGCGTGGCATCCGGTCGGTCCACGACCGGCATCTCGGTTGGTATTCAGCACAACTTTTAGCAGTGCAACGCTAACCTCGACTGGTGGTACGTTCGTTTGGCAGTGCAGCCTCAGGCTGACTCCCACAAACATGTGCAATTGGTCGAAGGAATCCTGCCGGATGTGTATCGTCTCTGACGATAGGTTGCATCGAAATGTATAGGCTTCTTTCCGGGCATGCAATCGCGTACCTTTCCTTTGACGAGATCACACGCCGAGCGGCGGCTTCTTTCACGGCCGCCGCCCGGCACTTAGTCTATGAGGAATAGCATGCAGAACGTCCATGCCGGTAACGCGGCCATTCCGGCCATAGGCTTTGGCACCTACGGGATGACTGGCGACGACATCTATCGAATGATTCCTGAAGCCCTTCGTGCCGGCTTCCGTCATATCGACACCGGGCAAATCTACCGTAACGAGGCAGAAATCGGCGACTGCGTCGCCGCATCCGGCATCCCAAGAAGCGAAATATTTCTGACGACCAAGGTCTGGGTGAGCAACTACTCAGCAAGACACTTCGATGCGTCCGTCAACGAAAGCCTGCGCAAGCTCAAGACGGACTACATCGACCTGCTCCTGCTGCACTGGCCAGGGGGATCGGATGTGCCTCTCGCCGAACAGATTGGGGAGCTCAATGAGGTCGTGCGTGCCGGCAAGGTCCGGCACATAGGCGTCAGCAACTTCAACCGCGCACAGATGACCGAAGCGATCCGGCTCTCGGCGGCTCCATTGGTCACGAATCAGTTCGAATACCATCCGTATCTGAACCAGTCCTTGCTCATCAAAAGCACACGCGAGGCTGGGCTTGCCGTGACAGGATATTGCGGCATGGCGGTTGGCCGCGTGTTCTCGGACCCAACTCTCAAGGAGATCGCCGCTCGCCATGACAAAACCATCGCCCAGATCGTCTTGCGGTGGCTTGTTCAACAACGCGGCGTTGTGGCGCTTTCGAGAACCACGCGGATCGATCGGCTGGCACAAAACCTGGCGGTATTCGACTTCGAGTTAGATGACGCGGACATGGCCGCAATCCACGCATTGGCGACGACAAACAGCCGAATTGTCGATCCGCCCGGTCTTGCCCCGCGGTGGGATAGCACGGGCGTTTAACTGTCTGGTCTCTGGCGCGAGACAGAAAACGAAACAGCGGGTTCAATCATGGTCGGCACGCAGCGGTGACTGTGCAGTGCACAGGTCGCGCCAGCGGAACCGATCGTCTGCACGTTGCCTTCTTTATCATTTCGACTTCCTGATCGATATGGGTCAGCCTGAAACCTGCCCGTACTGGCGTGGGTTATCCACCATAGGTGCTGCAGTTTGACGCCTCCACGCTGGCGTCAGGAATCATGAATCGAGCCGACATCGGCCCAACGAAACCCGCAATGGGTTGATTCGTGGGTCCATAGTATGGTCGCATACCTTCACGCGTGCATCTCCTGAATTGCAAAGCATCATTGCACTTGATGAAACGTTAAGACACCCTTCAATCCGCACCGGCGCATGTGACATCGCATCAATCCAACCGGAAACACGTCGGCGATTGCATCGCTCACTAAACTTTGCAAACGTAAAAAATAACGTATAAGATGGATCTACGCCGAGGAGGGAATGCCCCCGCCCGATGCTAAAGAATTCTTCATAGGAGACAACGGCCATGCCGAAGCGAAAAATTGACACGCACCAACATTTCCTGCCGAAGCTCTACGTGGACGCGGTTGGGCTGGACTTGCTGAATGCGGCGATGCCGGGCGGCGTGGCCCCAACCTGGTCCGTCGAGGCAGCCCTCGCGATGATGGATGAAAACGGAATCGACGAGGGCATCCTGTCGATCTCATCCGGCCCGACACTTCCGGATGCAGCCACGCTGCTGAGAAAATGCAACGACCACGCTGCGGAACTCAGAACCCGGCATCCTGGACGGTTCGGTTCCTTCGCGAGCTTGCCGCTGCCCGACATCGACGCCTCTCTGAAGGAAGTCAGCTATTGTCTTGACGTGTTGAAGGTTGATGGTTTCATTGTCTTTACGAACTACGACGGACGGTATCTGGGGGACGAGCATTTCACGCCGCTGTGGGAAGAATTGAACCGGCGCGGGACGGTGGTTTTCGTTCACCCCAACCAGCCGCCTCACGATGTGCCGTCGGTCGCTCCTGCGTCCGTGCTCGAGTTTCCCTTCGAGACGACACGTACGGCCACCAGCCTGATCAATTCAGGGGCGATGAGCCGCTTCAGGAACATCCGGTTTATCCTTTCGCATGCCGGGGGGACGCTGCCGTTTCTCGTCCCTCGCATCGCCCTGTCAATTTCCATGATGCCCGCGGTGGCCGAGCGCGTGGGCGACACGTTGGCGGCGGTCCGATCCTTCTACTTCGACACGGCACTTTCCGCCGGCAACGCGCCCCTCAGTGCGCTGGCACAAGTGGCAGACCCCGATCACATTCTCTTCGGGACGGACTTCCCGTTCGCACCGGTAAGCGCAATCCGGCAGTTCGGGAAAGTTCTCGATAATATCCACATTCCCGGCATTGAGATGGACAAGGTGTACGGAGACAATGCTGCCCGGTTGCTTGCGCGCTAACTGTATTGCGAACGCGGAGTTCAAGGAAAAACGATGCGTAATATCAACGAAGACACCATCACCCAGGCGGTGCTCGCGGCAATGGCCGGCTGTAACAACGACAGGCTGCGCACCGTAATGACCAGCCTTGTCCAGCATTTGCATTCGTTCGCAAGAGACGTGAAGTTGACCGAAAGTGAATGGGCATACGCCATCAACTTCCTCACCGAGGTTGGCCATATCACGGATGAAAAACGCCAGGAGTTCGTACTTCTGTCCGACACGCTCGGCTTGTCGATGCTGGTTACAACGCAGAACAACCGCAAGCCGGTCGAATGCACGGAAGCAACCGTTCTTGGTCCCTTCTTTGTTGCCGGTGCTCCCGAGTACAGGAACGGTGACGATATCTCCAACGGCGCAGCGGGTCTTCCCTGCTTTGTTGCCGGCAGCGTTCGGGGTCTTTCGGGAGAACCTGTCGCCGGGGCAGCGATCGAGGTCTGGCAATCCGATGAAGACGGGTACTACGACGTGCAGTACGGAGACTCGCAGGATCCAAACGTGGAGTTTCAAGCACGTGGTCGCTTGCAGACGCTGCCCGACGGGCTCTTTCATTTCCGCTCGATTCTCGCCGAGGCCTATCCCATTCCGCACGACGGGCCGGTTGGTCGAATGCTAGATGCGCTCGGACGCCATCCGTGGCGGCCAGCCCACCTGCACTTCTGGATCACGGCGCCAGGGTACGAGCCGTTGATTACGCACGTGTTCCGCAACGGGGACAAGTATCTCGATTCGGACGCCGTATTCGGCGTGCGCTCAACGTTGATCGTCGACTGGGTCGAGCACTCGCCGGGTATCGCGCCGGACGGCACGGCGATGGACACCCCGTTTTATACGCTCGATTACGACTTCGTTCTCAACCCTGCGGTACACGGGTCATGAACGGGCACATTCTCGCCGGAACCCGCCATGTCACCATCTGAATTCGTCTATAACGGGCGCGGCACGCGTGTCGTCTTCGGGTGCGGCTCACGCACCCACATCGAACGTGAATTGCACACGCTGCAAGTACGCCGCGCTCTGGTTCTGTGTAGTCACGAACAACGCACATTGGGTGTATCAGTTGCCGATCAGTTGGGTGTGCTCGCAGCGGGTGTCTTTGATCGAGCTGCCATGCACGTGCCGGTCGAACTGGTCACGGAAGTACGCACGGTTGCCGCGTCGCTGGATGCCGACTGCCTCATCGCCGTGGGCGGCGGCTCCGCAATCGGCCTCGCGAAGGGTCTTGCTCTCGAGACAGGTCTGCCCATTCTCGCCGTGCCAACCACCTACGCCGGCAGTGAAATGACGCCCATATTCGGGTTGACCGAATCGGGCCTGAAACGGACGGGCACGGATCTGCGCGTATTACCCAAAACGGTGGTCTACGATCCGGACCTGACCCTGACTTTGCCGGTAAGCATGTCCGTGACCAGCGGCATCAACGCAATCGCACACGCGGCAGAAGGTCTGTATTCACGCGATGCCAATCCTCTTACCAGCCTCATGGCCGAAGAAGGCATCGCGGCGCTCGCGCGCAGCTTACCCAAAATCGTCGCCCAGCCGAACGACCCATCCGCACGCGCCGATGCGCTTTATGGTGCCTGGCTTTGCGGCGCCGTGCTCGGAAGCGTCGGCATGGCGTTGCATCACAAGCTATGCCATACGCTCGGCGGCAGTTTCAATCTGCCGCACGCACCCACCCATACCATTGTGCTGCCGCACGCCCTGGCGTACAACGCAGGCGCTGTGCCTGATGCGATGAGACGGATTGCGCGGGCGCTCGGGCACGACAGCGCTGCACAAGGTCTGTACGAACTCGCGCGCGCAAACGGTGCGCCCGTTGCGCTGAAGGAGATCGGTATGCTCGAAGAACAACTCGACCAGGCGGCCGACATTGCCTGCAACAACGCCTACTGGAATCCCCGCTCGCTAGAACGCGGAGCAATTCGCGCTTTACTGCAGCGCGCATTCGACGGTAGCGCACCGATTGATGGCTTGTAGAGCGAGTTTCGTCCGGACCAATGATCCAGACACTCATTATTCATTTCAACGTGTCGCAAGGTATTCGCACATGCCGTCACACACACTTTCTGAGGCAAGAGATATCCGGGCACGTCGCCCGGTTGAACTGAAGCGTACTGAACAGCTTCGCGCGCAGGAAACGCGTGCGGCCATCTTAAATGCGGCCCTTACTGAATTTTCATCAAAGGGTTTCGAGGTCGCGAGTATTCGTAGCATTGCAGAGCGGATTGGAATGCAACATCCGCTCGTTACCTACCACTTTCGTTCCAAAGAGATTCTGTGGCAGGCGGTAGCCGAATATGTATTCGAACGTGTCCGGCAAGAACGCGATGCAAGTCTGTCCAGCCTCGGTCCGGCTAGCGCGGTCGATCGGCTCAAGCTGGCATATAGGGCGCTATTTCGATTCACTGTCGCGTTTCCCGAGTTTCACCGCTTCATACTTCAGGAATCGCTAGGTTCCAGCTCGCGGCTGCAATGGCTCGCCGATGCTTTCCTGAAACCGCTGATCGGCTGGTTGCTTCCGCAAATCCGCGCCGCTCAGGAGGAACACGCACTACCCAACGTCGAGCCTATTGTTTTCCACTATATGTTGATTAGTCTGACGTCGACCCTCTCGAGCTTCGGTCCGGAATTTTCGGCGACCAGTGATCTATCACCGTCCGATCCGGCGCTGGCCGAAGAATATTGGCGCACCGTGGAGCAGCTCGTGTTTGGAGCATTTGCGTCACGCTAGGGGGGCCGCATCCCGCAACGCGGTATTTGCGCCGACGCCCGCTCTAAACGGGCGATCTCCGTCGACACAACAACATCAATTGAGCGCCTTGCGCGCCATCAGTGCCTTACCCGCGCGCGCACCATTCTCCCGGCCCATTTGCTGACTCACCCAATCGCCAATCGAAACGACGGCGTCCAGGTCAATGCCTGTTTCGATCCCGAGGCCATCTAGAAGGTAGAGCAGATCTTCCGTAGCAACATTACCGGTTGCGCCTTTGGCATAGGGGCAACCGCCCAGTCCACCAACGGACGCGTGGAACGTTGTCATTCCGACCTGAAGGGCACCGAAGATATTTGCCAATGCCTGCCCATAGGTATCGTGAAAGTGGCCAGCGAGACTTGCCAACGGAAACTCCCTGGAAGCGGCCTCAACCACTCGCTGAACCTGGTGCGCCGTGCCCACCCCAATGGTGTCGGCAATATCGATTTCGTCACACCCCAGATCGCGAAAGCGCCTGACCATATCGACGACGGCATCAACGCTCACCGGCCCCTGGTACGGACATCCGAAGGAGCATGAAATGCTGGCGCGCAATTGCAATCCCGTTTCTTTCGCCATCCGCGCGACCGGCGCAAAGCGTTCGAGCGATTCCGCTACAGAACAATTGATGTTGCGAATGGAAAATGCTTCGCTCGCGGCACCGAAAATGACGACCTCGTCGACCTTGCTCTCAATCGCGGCCTCGAGCCCTCTCATGTTGGGTGTCAGCGCTGCGTACGAGACCCCCGCTGCGCGATCGATCCCAGCCATGACTTGCGCACCGTCGGCCATTTGCGGAATCCATTTTGGCGACACGAAGGACGCAGCTTCGATTCTTCGTACGCCGGCGCCAACGAGTCGATTGACCAGTTCAATCTTGGTGTCCGTTGGTATGAACGTGCTTTCCGCCTGCAAACCGTCTCTAGGCCCGACTTCGACAATGTGTACGCGCTTTGGAAGACCGCTATCCGTGCCCTGCCTCCAACGTTCCTGCTGATTCATTTGAAACTCCATTTCGTGGCGAAGGTCCACCCTCGCGACGTGGGGCACGATTGCGACACCGCAGAAACGGTTCCATCACGAGTGGGCCCACATGCCTGCGGCGAGCAAGACTAACGGTGCCCGACGAATTGTTCATGCGTCCCGCCGTCGACCCGCAATCACACGAATCCAGGCGAGACGCTCGCTTCTAGTATTTACTTCGAGAGCACCTGTCCCAAGGCCCGGCGAAGTTCGGCTGCCGGATCACTCGGCAAAGTAAGGCTACGCCACGCAACATGATGGTCCGGGCGGGTCAATACGCAACCACTGTCGCCGATTTCACGCACGCGAGCCCAGTCGCCCGTGTGGTCCGCATAGGCCTGCCGCGGACCAATTACGTGTACGTCAATCTTCAACCCCAGCTCCTCACCGACTTTTGAGGCGGCCTCAACCCATGCTTCGCCGCCCAGACCGGTGAACAGCACGAATCGCCCATGTCCTGCGAGGTCAAGCGTGGAGTGTTGGCGTCCACGAGCGTCGAAAACCCAGGCATGAGGCAGACGCGCACCCGGCCATGTCGTCGCCTGGTAATAGAGCTCACGGTCGCGCGTGAACTCCGGTTCGGTTTGCCCATCGGTCACCGCAGCGCTCGAGCGATAGCGTTGATTCATCTCTACGCCCTGGGCGTCCAGTTCATATCGCTTGAACGCCAATGCTTCCCGGATTTCGTCGCGCTGTTTTTCGGCGGCCGCCGTGGACCCGCTTCGAGCATGCATATTCGCTTGCAAGACCTCGCCGTCGTTCGATTTGTCGATTCCAAGCGCGCTATAGAGCGGAGCAAATTCGGCAATCGACTGGTTCGCGCGGGTTACAACCTGCTTGGCGATCGGCGCACGCTCGGCCGAATAGGTATCCAGAAGCGCTTCACCCGCGCGCCCCTTGATGACTTCCGCGAGCTTCCATGCGAGGTTAAACGCATCCTGAATCGACGTGTTGGAGCCCAACCCGCCGGACGGTGGGTGCCGGTGGGTCGCATCGCCCATGCAGAACACTCTCCCTTCCTGCATGCGGGTCGCGTACATGTTGTTCACTGTCCAGGTATTCGCACCCAACAGTTCGATCTCGAGATCCGGCTTACCCACGAGTTGGCGTGCGATCGTGGTGGCCTTTGCCTCGTCCACAACCGGCACCGGTTCGTTGATGTCATAGCCCCAAACGATCAACCACTCGTGCCACGGCCGAACCATCCGGATCAGGCCCATCCCGATACCGCCCACTTCTGCACCCGGTTGCATGATTGGGTACAACACTGCCGGGCGGTGTGCGACGAATTCAGACAGGTCCGCACGGAACCAGATGTTCATCGATCCCCGCACACCCATCTGCCCTTCGAAAGGCAGACCTGCGTCCTTTGCGACCTTGGAATTCCCGCCGTCCGCGCCGATCAGGTACTTTGATTTGACCGTGAACTCCTCCCCGGACAATCGGTCACGGCAGCGCGTGAGAACACCCTCGTCAGTTTGCGTATGACTCAGATATTCCGTGCTCATCCGCGCTTCAGTTCCTCGCGAGCAAGCCGTTTTGAAAAGCAGCGGCTCCATGAACGTCTGCGGCAAATCGTTCATCTTGGTCGGACTCGACAATTGACGTTCCGCTCTTGAGAGCGGATGCAGTCCCCAACTGGGCACCCGGCCAATCTCCTCACCGGTCAGGCTTTCGCAGAAAACCGTTCCACCCATCAGATCCTGATCGGTCGCGTGCAGGTAGGCCTCCTGCTCCACCTGCTGGCCGAGGTCGCGCAGGACCTCCATGGTGCGCAGGTTCGTGATGTGCGCCCGCGGCGTGTTGGCCAGCCAGCGATACTGGTTGATGACCATGTTGTCGATACCGTACGTCGAAAGCAGCGCGGCACTGGCGGAGCCGGCAGGCCCCGTTCCGACGATGAGTACGTCCGTGGTTATTTCATACATTCGACACCTCCAATTGTCATGCCTTCGTGCCTCACCGTTTCCGTGTAGTTCGGATAACTAATTCAAGGTGAGTGTACGAGTCTCTGTTTTTACGATCCTGTCCGGTTTTCGCTAACCTGTCAGGCAGTCTTGTGCTCGGTCAGATTGAGATAGCGGATCATCTCCTCACGCATGGCGAACTTCTGTACTTTTCCCGTAACAGTCATAGGCAGTTCGCTCACGAAGCGAATATATTTGGGTACCTTATAGTGCGCGATCTGTCCTCGGCAAAAGTCTCTGATGTCCTCCTCAGTCGAACCTTCGCCTTTTCGAAGCACGATCCAGGCGCACAACTCCTCGCCGTTCTTCTCATCCGGCACGCCGAACACCTGCACATTCTGTATTTTTGGATGCCTGAAGAGGTATTCCTCAACTTCGCGGGGATAGATATTCTCTCCCCCTCGAATCACCATGTCCTTCAACCTTCCGACGATGTTGCAATATCCGTCGGCGTCGATCGTTGCGAGATCACCCGTATGCATCCATCCGTCAACGATGCTTTCGCGCGTTTTTGTCTCGTCTTCCCAGTACCCCTGCATCACCGAGTACCCTCGTGTACAGAGTTCTCCCGTCTCGCCGACCGATACAGTCTTACCGTCGAAATCAACGATCTTGACTTCGAGATGAGGTTGAATCCGCCCGACCGTTGTCGTGCGCTTATCGAGCGGATCCGTGGTTCCGCTCTGAAACGATACGGGGCTGGTCTCCGTCATGCCATACGCAATGGTGACCTCTCGCATATTCATCCTGGTCACAACCTGATTCATTGTCTCGACCGGACAAGGCGATCCAGCCATGATCCCGGTCCGCAGACTGCTCAGATCAAACGATGCAAAGTCCGCGTGCCCCAGTTCAGCGATAAACATGGTCGGCACCCCGTGAAGTGCAGTGCAACGCTCTTCCGAGACGGCTGCGAGAGTCGCGCCGGCGTCGAATCCTTCGCCCGGGAAGACCATCTGAGCGCCAACCGACACGCACGCCAGTACGCCGAGCACCATGCCGAAACAGTGGTATAGCGGGACAGGAATGCACAGTGAGTCGGCTTCGGACAGCTTCATTGCCATGCCAACAAAGCGTGCGTTGTTGATGATGTTTCGGTGCGTCAGCGTTGCACCCTTGGGGCTGCCGGTGGTGCCGCTCGTGAACTGGATATTGATCGGGTCCTGAGAAGAAAGTGTTTGCTCGACGGTGTCGATTACCTCACGCCCTTCGTCTCGAAGAATCCCCTCTCCGCGCTGCATGACCGTGTGGAACGACATGACGCCCGATACGCGCCAGTCACCCACGGAGATCACCGTGCGAAGGTCCGGCAGACGTTCGACCTTCAACTCGTCCGGCTGCTGTGACGCGAGTTCAGGCGCAATGTCGAGCAACATCGAAATGTAGTTCGACGTTTTGAAACTCTCGGCGGTGACGAGCGCCTTGCATTTCACTTTCCGCAGCGCGTACTCGAGTTCCGACACACGATAGGCGGGATTGATGTTGACCAGCACGGCACCGATGCGCGCCGTCGCGAACTGCGTGAGCAACCATTCGAACCGGTTGGGAGACCAGATGCCAACGCGATCCCCTTTTCCTATTCCCAACGACAGAAGCCCTGCGGCAAGCTGATCGACATGATCGTCAAATTCGCTCCATGTCCACCGTACAAGTTGCTCCCGGAATACCACAGCTTGCTGATCAGGAAATCTGCGTGCTGTTTCCCTCAGAAACTGGCCGACTGTAGACTCGCTCAACGGAACGTCCGTCGAACCCCGTACGTAGGCAACGCCATCGGCAGGCGCTTCGAGCGTAAGGGAACCGGGTAAAGTGTGCATGAAGCCATCCTCCATCGTTACTGCGCGTTTCCGTCAAAAATTCCGCTGAACGGAGTTATCTAGCGATTGCAATGCCGTCGGCCCCTGTCGAAGGCCGACATCGAAAACGCTTCATTTCCCGTGAAAAACCATCTCGCCCGGTTCTTCATCACGATCGAACGCCTCGGCTGTGTTGGCAAAACCTCGCTTGGCGTCCGCAGTGTTGTACAGGTCCATGCACACATCCAGCATGGTGGCATCCGCACCGGGGATGCCGCCGCTTGACCACACCTTGAGCAGGGTGCGCGTCGCTGCGTACGAAAGCGTCGGACCGTCGGAGAGCTGCGTAATCAGCTCGGCAGCAACACGTTCGAGCGCATCGGGTTCAGCCACGTGCGTTGCAATCCCGAGGTCCCGGGCCACGCTGCCGGGAATCGCCTCACCCAGCATCGCGAAACGGGACGCGTTGCTGCGCCCCACTCGCTCGGCCAGCCGCTGCAGCGCTCCTGCAATGGGAAGCATCGCCGTCGTGACCTCGACGCATCGGAACACGGCGTCGGTTGACGCCACAATGAAGTCACAGTTCAACGCGAGTTCAAAGCCGCCGCCGAAAGCCAGACCCTGCACCACCGCTACCGTCGGGACGCGGAGCGCTTCGATTGCGCGATACGAAGTGTTGATTTCCGCGACGAAGGTGCGAAACCAGTTCAAGTCCTTTCCCGGCCATTCGCGAACCTCGCCACCGAGACTGAAGTTGGGCCCTTCGGCCCGAACGACCAGTACCCGGATGTCGCTTTCGCTGGCTTCATGAACCGCCTGCCGGAGACACTCTGCAAACCGTGCATCGAGACGGTTGTACGGCGGATTCGCCAGAACGATATTCCCGACCTTCCCGTCGCGCTCAAAACGTATGCTTTTCATCGCCTAACCTCACTATTCAGTCAGATTCACCGAGCGCCTGTGACGCTCGGGAATGTTTCGTAATTCAGGAGTTCTCTTGATTCAACGGAATGATCGGAAGAAGCAGATGTGAAGGACGATCCGCGTCACGGTAAACCTTGTGAGTGACCGTGTTGCTGCTGGTGACGTGATACGGAATGTATTCGACATCGGTCATCGCGCCCGTTCCTGTCGGCACGTCCATGCTGCAGATCTCGATACAGATCCGATGGCCGGCCTTGAACTGGTTTGCCGTTGCGAGCACCTGGATTTCATACTTGACGATCTGGCCAGGTGTGACAGGCGAGATCGACTCTTTCGTCAATTTGTGGAACGGCTCCGCAGGCGTGGATCGGGCAGGATCCGTTGCACGGTATGACGCTTTCAGCCAGCCGCGGGTAAGTTCGCGCTCAGGTAGCGTCTCCGGCACCGACCGTTCGCCGACGCGTGCAGTAACCACCGATACGTCCGGACCGACGTCCTTGAGTACGACAATCCAGTTCGTATCCGTCTGATCAATCTCAGCATAGAGCGTCAGCGAAATCGGACCCGCCACCAGTACGTCCTGCGCAAGCGGCTCAGTCATGTAACGCAGGCGTTCAACCTTGGACGTCTTTTTGAGCGGCATTTGCGTGAAGACATCAGGTTCCCGATGCGCGTTGCCAACCTCCGCTGAAGGTCGAGGGGCGTCTGTGGAAAGCTGCTCCCAACCTGAAAGGTAGTACTTCGCCCATTGCGTCTCCGGCAAAGGCCAGTCACTACCCGTTCGCCATTCGTTGGCGCCCATCACCCAGTAACGGACCGGCGGTTCGTTCATGATGCCGGTATCGATACCCTTCAACCAGTAGTCGTACCAGCGAATAACCTCGTCGTGATACTGATGGAATGGCCGCTCCAGATGCGCAGGGCCCGTAAAGATCAGCTTGCGCGGCTGTTTGACATTGCTGAAGTAATGCTGCGCGCCAAGCCAGTGCAATTTGTACGTGTAAGCGTAGGCGCCAGAGCCGGTATAGAACGGCACCTTGATCGACTTGAAAATTTCCTCGGCTCGTTCGACCGTCCCCTCCGGCTCCCACGGGTTCGTCATGATGTGGTACATCACCCCTGTGCGCTGCCCCTTCTGCGTCAGGATGTTGTACAGATTGATGTACATCTTGTAGTCGGGATTGCGCATGGCCGCGCGCCAGAGTTCCTCTTGCGCTTCAGGTAACGTACCCGGCACACCGCGCGGCTCATGCACCGTGCTGAAAACGTCAAGCAGGTACGGGAACGTGTGAATGACGCCACCGGGATTGAAGTCCCGAAACCCGAACATCCCGCCGTATGCGCTACAGGCGTCGTACGGAAAAATTGCCTTGAGCGCGGGGTGGCCCTGCGCCGCCGCACGCCATTGTTCACCCGCAAAACCCGAGATCCCCACCATGCCGACCTTGCCGTCGGACCACGGCTGCTGCGTGATCCATTCGATCATGTCGTAATGGTCAGTATTCTCCTCGCCGTAGTGGCCCTCCGACTTTGCGGAGCCGCGCGGTTGCGCAATAACGTGTACATAGCCATTGGCGATGAAGCGGCGAGTGTCCCCGGCTTCTATCGGCCCGAACCAGAGCGGCGCATGGGCGGGCTGTGGGGGCAAGACATCCGCAATATCCGGACCCTGGAGATCCTTGTTGTGCAGCGCTGAAGCGTACAGCACGGGATACTTGCCATCCGCATCCGGTCGATAAACGTCTACCGCAAGACGGGTTCCGTCCCGCATCGTTACGACGATGTCGCGTTCTTCAATCATGTCTCCTCCTTCGTTGGCCTGTTCGGCGTCAACAGACGGCCGTCTCAAGGCCGAAAATTTGCTTTACCCGCCGACATGCGCTTTTGCGTTCGCTCATCGAGAGCCGCACGATCAGGCAGGTTCCGTAATTCACTATACTTCACGTCCGTAAAGTATGCAAGACGAACGACGTGCCAAAAAATAAAAGTTTGAATCCCAAATGAATTGCGCCCGAGGAACGGCTACGTGTCCATAACCGCGCGTGCTAGCGCCATACCGTCACTGCGTGGTGCTGTTCGGCAACGGTGGATCATCCGCCGATCCGGTACTGATGTCCGCCACGTGTTCGGTCAGCGATCGCCGTTGTGCAGAGAGCACTCGGGCCATGACGATCATGCATACGCAAGCCATCAAAAGCGGTATCGACAACAACGCACATGTGAGCAGGTACGGAAAACCCGATATGACGATCAGGCCAATCAACGACGAACCGACAATCGACCCGAGCCGTCCGATCGCAACGTTCCAGCCACCGCCAGACGCACGCAGCGCAGTTGGATAGAAAATGCCCGGAATGGTGTTGACGCAGATCAGCGGTCCTCCAACAGCTATGCCGGACAGGAAGACCACGCCCGCGTGCCACTGGGTGGCTTCGGAGATGCCCAACGCGACGACAAGCAGCGAGCCTGCGCCGAACGCCACGGAAACGACCGATGCCACGTTATAGCGACGAACAAGGATGGCGAATAGAACCGCGCCGCCGAGCGCACCGAACTGGAACATCGACGATACTTGCGAGGCGTCGTGCATCGATAGCCCCACCTGCTTCAGGTGGGTCGGCATCCAGCTTCCAATCAGAAAGAACACCAGATAACCCGCAAACTCCGCAAGCCACGTCAACACGGTGCCGAGCCGGTATTTCGCGCTCAACAGCGCCCTGCTTCCGCTTATCGATTCACGCGTTTCGGCGATGAATAAATGCATTCCAGAGCAGTCTAAAGACGGAAACACTTTGCCGAGAATTCGCTGCGCCTCGTCATTGGACCTTCGACTGGCCACGACGTAGAGCGGCGACTCGGGGACTTGCCACGCAAACAAGGCAACGACCCCAAGCGGCAAAAGACCACTCAGTACCAGCATGCCTCGCCACCCCAACGTCCCGATAGCGAGAGACGTGACCAAACCAGCGGCTGCCGCACCGAAAAGGAATCCACAGTAAGTCGATGCGAGCATCGCTGAGCGTGAACGGTCGGGGCTATATTCCGCGACGATCGCCGACGTAGCCGGCATCGCTGCTCCGATGCCGAGACCGGTTATGAAGCGCAAGGCAATGAGCTGAAATATCGACTGTGCTTCGCTCGACATCACACCCGCGATGCCAAACCATGCGATTGCCACGATGCTCACCGTTCGACGACCGACTCGGTCAGCCAGCGTTCCTCCAACGATCGATCCAATCAGTAAGCCGGTTAGTCCAAAAGCCACCAGAGGCGAAAGAGCGGCGCTCGATAGCCGCCAATGCTGGCTAATCGCAGGCGCGATAAAACTGATCACAATGGTGTCGAAACCCTCGATCGCCGTTGCCGCGAAGCAGATGAGGAACACCGTCCACTGCTTACGCCCCATAGGCATATCGTTAAAAATCTCGCGCACATCCCGCTGGGCATAGCCTATGCTATTCATCGCATTGTCCTTGATGATCGGTCACCTGGTTTCGGTGTCAATCGGGTGTCAATCGGGTTTCACTTGTCTCTCGACAGCAACGACATCACCTGTTCGTTAAAACCGGTGACGAATTCCAACTCGCAACAGACCCTGCGTTTGTCCACTCGACGGTGAAGGAATCAACGTGATCTGCGCGCGAGTCGCCGAACCCGCCGCTTTCAGCAGTTCAGCCGCAAAGTAAATGTCCGTCCGCTTCGAGAGGAAATAGTTGGTGTAGAGATCGATTGCCCGATAGATTGGCGTCGCGGAGGTCGCATCCACTTTGCCGTGCGTGTAGATGTACGCCGCACCTGCGAGCAGAAAGGGCGTAATGAAGTAGCCGACGTTGCCCTCGTAGTTGTCAAACCGCACGTTACTGCCAAGAAAGCCTTTCTTGAATTGCGTCGACGTGTACGTGAAAGCAATTGAAGCGCTGCCGAGCTTGTACGATGCACCTACCCCTGCGATGGATTCGCTTTGCGCGTTCTGCACGTACGGGGCATAAATGATGTTTCGCGGTGTGATGCTATCGAATGCGGCAGCAAACGGATTCTTGATGATCGTATAGGCAGCCGCAACATACAGTGGGAAGCTAATTCCGTTGTAACTTAGTCCCACCGACGTCACGCTATTCGTGGAGAATTGTCCGGGCTGCCCACCAAAGCTATAGAGCGCACCCAATGTGAACCCTGCTATTTTTGGACTGGCGTATTTGACCGAGTTGTTGATGCGTATGCTCCCTCCAACGTTGTCAACGTCACCGGCGTGAGCGAAGTAGACCGCCCAGTTCAAACCGGCTGCAACGGGGGAAAGCATTTCGGCGACTTCCTCGTATTGACGCCCAAGCGTGAACGTCCCATACGGGCTTGAGATTCCAACGTACGCCTGGCGGCCGAACAGACGCCCATTGTTCGACAGGTTTCCGCTGGACACGTCAAAGCCGTTTTCCAACGTGAAGACTGCTTTGTAACCTCCACCCAGATCTTCGGCGCCGCGCAGCCCCCATCTGGACAGTGATCCACCTCCGCTCTGAAGCAACCAGCCTGAATGTCCGTTCTGATTGCTTGTGTAGGTCAGGCCTTCATCCAGCAGACCGTACAGTGTCACTGAACTTTGCGCGTACACCACCACAGGCGTGACACAAAAAAGCGCGGCGGCCAAGGACAATCTCTTCATCTCCAGTCTCCTTTGTCATTTTGAACGCACTACCAAACGGCACATCGAAGGTGCTGAAAGAAGGATATGTCTAAATTTTCCACTCGTATAGTTTAATTTGGATAGGAGTATCCCCAGGTATGCTTCGCCTGATGAATGAAGGGAACGGGTACCCGACTTCACGCAAGGACCTGGAAGGAGATTGAATCTGGCAGCCGATCAGATCGGGAATCGATGGCGACGTCGCGCAGTAGCGACTTTACGAGGACGCCAACTGGCAGAGGAGATGGGGATGTACGGACCGCACGAGATAACAGCATCTCAGTTCAGGACTTTTGCGGACCTTCCCTGAGACGAGATTTTTATCTTCAGGTCGATGCCCTTCTGGGCGATTCAGAGTTTGCGATGAATTGTGCGACTCGTTCGGAAAACGCTTTCGTCGACGCGCATCGCAGGAAAGCATGTTTTTCCTGTTCAAGATGGCGCTCAAGGTTATCTTCGGCCACCATCCCAACAAGCGATTTCATTTCTCTGACCGCCGCCACGGGTACATCGATGACTTTCCGCGCGAGCGCCAGCGTAGTGTCCTGCAAGGAAGCGGGTTCGGCAATGCTCTGGACGAGCCCTAACTGTCCAGCCTCGTCCGCACTCAATGAGTCGCGCGTCAACAGGATCTCCAATGCCCTCGCCGCTCCCAATCGACGCGCCAGATGAAACGACAGGCCACCGTCGCTGGATGTTCCCAGCTTGGCGTAGCCGACGACAAAGCGCGCAGTGCTCGACGCGACCACCAGGTCGCACGCCATTGCCAGCGAAAAGCCCGCACCTGCTGCCGCCCCTTGAACGCTAGCGATCACAGGTATCGGCAAGCGCCGCATCGCCACAATCGTGGCGTGCAGTGCGGTAATTAACGATTCGAGGTAGGAATCGGAACGCTGCAGTCCGTCGAAGATCTGGCGAAGCTCGCCGCCGGCTGAAAATATCCTGCCCGTGGCTTGAAGTATCACTGCGCGATACTTCGACGCCCCCTCAATCTCGCGGAGGGTGCCCAGCAGTTCATCGCAGAACGCCTTGTCGATCGAGTTCGCGCGTGCTTCGTTCACCAGCGTAACGAAGGCGATGTCGTCACTTGATGTCAGCGTGATTTTGCTTTCCATCTGTCCTTGATCCGTGAATTAAATCTGTAGTCGGATTCAGTTCTGTCGTCGGCCGGTCAGAATACCTGGACCAGTCAAGTTATCTTCATTATACTTTACGATGTGTCAATTTAAAAGGAAATTGAGCGGCAAGGAGCGTCGGATCGACTGAGCATGCGGCATGTGCGGTGCAATTTTTGTCTGACGATTAGGCACCTCTTTAGCCTCGTGATTTTTGCCGGACCAACGGCATGCCTTGCCTCGCTTGAAGTTGTTGGCGCATCAGGCCGGCGGTCGTTAAATAGTGTGTTACTGTGCCGGCCAAATCGACTGTGCTCAACGGGTTCAGCGCGGCCAGGCTTCGGCGGTAAGTGTGTGATACCGTTGCGAAGCCTGCCTTCGTTGACGGTCGCGGCCTGCTGAGCCTACCCGGCGTTGGTCTGTCTGAAGGCGGAAGGCACCGGAGCACAGAAGCAACGCAATAACGAATTTCCCAATCGAGAAACCAAATGGCGGACAGCGCAGGTTCCAAGAACGTTGGTAACAAAAGCAGACCAACCGAACTCAAACGTGCAGAGCAGCAGCGGGCGCAGGAAACCCGCGCCGCGATCCTGAACGCGGCACTTGCCGAATTCGCCACGAAGGGCTTTGAGGCTGCGAGTATTCGTAGCATCGCGGATCGCATCGGCTTGCAACATCCGCTGATCACCTACCACTACCGGTCCAAAGACGTTCTCTGGCAGGCGGTGGCGGAGTTTGTGTTCGAACGCATTCGCCAGGAATGGGACACCAATCTGACGGATACGCCCCCTACCATGGCAGCGGATCGGGTAAAACTTGTGTACCGCTCGTTGTTCAGGTTCACGGTGGATTTTCCCCAGTTTCACCGCTTCATGCTGCAAGAGTTCCTCGTGTACAGCCCGCGTTTACAGTGGCTCGCCGACACAGTGCTCAAGCCATTGATCAACTGGCTAATTCCACAGATTCGCGCGGCGCAGGATGAAAACACCTTGCCCAAAGTCGAACCGATCCTCCTGCACTACCTCATGATCAGCCTGACATCGACGCTGTCTGGATTCGGTCCGGAAATGCTGGCGACCAGCAATGTCGCGGCGTCCGATCCAGCCGTTGTTGATGCGTATTGGCAGATGGTCGAGACACTCGTCTTCAGCAAACAGGCGGAGACGCCATGTGCGGACAAGGCCGAATCACGTTCGGGCAAGTCGGGTAGTCGACCCCGCGCATCCGCACGCGTGAAGAGCAGCTAAGGTATCCCGCGCTACTCCCGGGTTATCCCTCTCACTGGCAACGACTCGCGCATCCGCGAGTCGTTCGCGCCTTAAACTGATCCTCCTCTACTCCGCCAGGCACATATCTACTAAAGCGATGGGTTTCATCTGAAAATATAGGCTATCCAGATTACAGGTCGGAGCCTATCGTGCGGATTTCCGGCAGACGTTTCGTCTGCCACTTCGGAGATCATTTTCATGAAACTGCTACACGTAGATTCCAGCATCCTCGGACAAAGCTCCGTCAGCCGCGATCTGTCAGCGGAAGTCGTCGCGACTTTCCGGACCCGCCATTCCGACCTTACCGTCACTCGTCTCGACCTGGCCGCCACGCCGATCGGCCATCTGACGGCAGCGCACCTCGCGGCCGCGCAGGGCGCTCCGGTCGACGAGGCATTGAAGTCCGACGTCGCCTTGGGACAGGTCGCGCTCGAGGAGTTCCTGGCCGCCGATATCGTGGTCATCGGCTCGCCGATGTACAACTTTGGCGTGCCCTCCCAACTGAAGGCCTGGATCGACCGCATCTCGGTCGCCGGGAAGACGTTCAGCTACGGTGAGCACGGCCCGGTCGGACTGGCCGGCGGCAAGAAGTTGGTTATCGCCTCGTCGCGCGGTGGTGTTTACAGCGAAGGCTCGCCCGTCGCCTTCTTCGATCATCAGGAAACCTATCTGAAGGCCGCGTTCGGCTTCCTGGGCATCACGGATATCACCTTCATTCGCGCAGAAGGCGTGGCGATGGGTGAAGAGACACGCAGTGGGGCCATCGCCTCGGCGAAGAAAGCGACCGCCGCGCTCGCCGCGTGAGATAGCACCGCCATCAACGGGTTGCCGATCGGGTTTCCGAATCGTGCCGAGTGATGGCGCGTCCGGTATCCGCTTGGACCCGCTTGCGCCCGATCGACCAACGCAAAAAGGAGCCCCTGCATGACCCATTCCATCCACGGCAACAAACGCTGGCTGGCGCTGATCGTTCTGTGCCTCGGCGTGCTCATGATCGTGCTCGATACGACGATCGTGAACGTTGCCTTGCCGTCGATCGCCGCGGACCTCGGCTTTACCGAAACCTCGCTGGTGTGGGTGGTCAATGCGTACATGCTCACCTTCGGCGGCTGCCTGCTGCTGGGCGGACGGCTGGGCGATCTCTACGGCCATCGCAAGCTGTTTCTCGGCGGCATCACGCTGTTCACGCTGGCGTCGCTCGCATGCGGCATGGCGAATTCGCAAATCCTGCTGGTGGGCGCGCGTTCCGTGCAGGGTCTGGGCGGCGCAGTCGTCTCCGCGGTCTCGCTGTCGCTGATCATGAATCTGTTCACCGAACCGGGCGAACGGGCGAAAGCGATGGGTATCTACGGTTTCGTCTGCGCGGGCGGCGGCAGCATCGGCGTGTTGCTCGGCGGTCTGCTGACCAACCTGCTGAGCTGGCACTGGATCTTTCTGGTCAACTTGCCGATTGGCATCGCCGTCTACGCGCTGTGCGTCGCGCTCCTGCCATCGGCACGCGGCCATGCTCATGGCGAACGGCTCGACGTGGCCGGTGCGGCCACAGTCACCGCTTCGCTGATGCTGGCCGTGTACGCGGTAGTGAATGGCAACGAGGCAGGCTGGACCTCGGCGCAAACGCTCGGTCTTCTGTTCGCCGCGCTCGCGCTGCTGGCCGTATTTCTCGTGATCGAAGCGCGCGTGCAGCATCCGCTGATGCCGCTCGGTCTGTTCCGCTTGCACAATGTCGCGACTGCCAATGTGGTTGGCGTACTGTGGGCGGCGGCGATGTTCGCGTGGTTCTTCATCTCCGCGTTGTATCTGCAGCGCGTGCTCGGCTACCGGCCCCTGCAGGTCGGGCTCGCGTTTTTGCCGGCCAGTCTGATCATGGCGTTCTGTTCGCTGAGCCTGTCGGCGCGCGCGGTGATGCGCTTCGGTCTGCGCGCGCCGCTTGCCGCCGGGCTGCTCTCTGCAGCGTGTGGCCTCGCGTTGTTCGCTCGCGCACCGGTTAATGGCAGCTTTGTGCTCGACGTGCTGCCCGGCATGATCCTGTTCGGCTTCGGCGCGGGCATTGCATTCAATGCGCTGCTGCTGGCCGCCATGAGCGACGTCGATCCGAGCGACTCGGGTCTCGCGTCCGGTATCGTCAATACGTCGTTGATGATGGGCGGTGCACTTGGACTCGCGGTGCTCGCAAGTCTCGCGGCCGCGCGCAGCGACGCGATGCAGGCTTCTGAAAGCGCCGTGGCGGCGCTCAATAGCGGCTACCACGTGGCGTTTCTGTTCGGTGCCATCCTCGCGGCGGCGGCCGGCGTGCTGGGCGGTTTGTTGTTGCGTCCTGGGCAGCCAGGCGGCGCCGGCGAACAGGACAAAAGAAGTCCGGTGGCCGCAAAAGAAGAAACCGCCGCGACCTCGTGACGACGGTGACAAAAGCGCATTCATAAGTAACACGCTCACCCACGCCACCACGAACCGTCGTAACAGTTACGAATTGGGATCGCCGAGACTGGCCGCGCGCAATCGGTCGAAATCGAGAATGGTGATTTCCCCGGATTTCAGGCTCACTATGCGTTGACTTTCGAGGTTCCTGAGCAACTGATTCGTGGTCTGTCGCGAGAGCGACACCATCGAAGCCAGGCTGTCTTGCGAGACCCTTATCCTGCTCTGCGAGGCATTGAGACCGCCATAACCTCCGGCGATCATCAGCAAACGGTTGGCCACGCGCTGTGCCGCGGGCAACAGGGTCATCGCTTCGGCATTCTCGAATGAAACCCGAAGTCTTTGCGCCATCAGCAACGCAAAATCTCGCCAATAACGGGGCGTGGAATCGAGCAGGTTCTGCAGCGCGGCCCCGGGCACGTGCAGCAACAACGTCCTGCTGACGGCAGTGGCGTCGTTCGGCCGCGGCAGCCCATCGAACATCGAGATCTCCCCCACCCATGCAGTCGGTCCGAGCACCGCGAGCAACGCCTCTTTCCCATCCATCCCGACTGTGCCGATAGCGAGCGCGCCGCCCAGCACGGCGTACAGGCCGTAAGACTGTTCACCACGCCGATACAGGAATTGGCCCTTGTCCAGCGTGAGCAGGCTGGCATGGCTGATCAGATAGTCCCGCAACTCGACAGGCAGGCCCCGGAACCATGGGGTCGTTTCGAGTTGTGACCGGTAGCGGTGCAGGCTGGATTCCATGGGCGCGTCGACCTGTCGGGTATCCGACAGATTTTAGGCGGGTTCGCGAACATCATGTGGATTCGCATCGGACGACGCAATGACTTTGGCCCTTGCTGCACCTGCAGCGTCGCAGGCGCAAAATGAGCGATTTCGCAGGGCGCTATTCAGTGTTGTTCCGGGTTATTCCAGGTTGTCCCATTGCTTGAACCATCGAATAAGGAGTGTCGACGTGGCCTCATCTGCTGTCAGTCTGAAGAACGACGTTTCACCTGCCGAATGGGAAGCGCGAGTCAATCTCGCGGCCGCGTACCGTCTCACGGCGCTGTTTGGGTGGGACGATCTGGTGTTTACCCATATCTCGGCACGCGTGCCAGGCCCCGAACACCATTTCCTGATCAACCCATACGGGATGATGTTCGACGAAATCACCGCCTCTTCGCTGGTCAAGATCGGCCTCGACGGCCGCAAGGTTGCCGAATCGCCGTATGACGTCAATCCGGCCGGCTTTACGATCCATAGCGCCGTGCATGCGGCACGCGAAGACGCCCATTGCGTAATGCACACTCACTCGGTCAACGGCGTTGCCGTGTCGGCGCAGGAAGCGGGATTGCTGCCGCTCTCCCAGCAGTCCCTTGGTGTGCTGGCGTCGCTCGGCTACCACGACTACGAAGGCATCGCGCTCAATGAAGCCGAGAAGCCCCGTCTCGTTCAAGACCTCGGAAGCAACACTTATCTGATGCTGCGCAACCACGGCCTGCTGACGGTTGGCGCGGCGCCGGCGGACGCCTTCGTCGCCATGTACTTCTTTGAAGCAGCCTGCATGATTCAGGTGCGCGCCCAGTCAGGCGGCGGCAAGCTCACGCCCATCCCGCAGCAAATTCTCGCCGGCATCAAGGAGCAGATCCGGATGGCGACGCGGGGCCTCACGCCCGGAGCGCTGGTGTGGCCTGGGCTGCTGCGTCGGCTCGATCGCCGCAACCCTGGATATGCCGACTAGCGCAGTCCGTTCGCGAGATGTCCGGCGCACGAGGGCATATGCCGGGCAAACAGCGTAAGCATGTATTACGCGTCATAGACCGCGTTTGCCGATTTAACGCAACGCGGATGTAATCTGGTAGGTCACGTGAGAACCTGTATGGCAAAGATCTTTATCTACGGTGCCGGCTCTATTGGTTGCTATGTCGGCGGACGGCTTCTTGCCGGAGGGAGCGACGTCAGTTTCATTGGACGTGCACGCGTGGCCGACCAGTTGCGCAATCAAGGCATCACGCTGTCGCGGCACGACGATAGCCGCTGGCATGCCCCGTCGGAACGCATCGACGTATCGACGGACGCGGCAAGCGCCGCCGCTGCCGATCTCGTGCTCGTCACCGTCAAGTCTGCCGCGACGCCCACCGCCGCGGCCGAACTGGCGAACGTGCTACGCCCCGGCACGATCGTCGTGAGCTTCCAGAACGGCATTGGCAATGCGGACGTGCTGCGCGCCGCGCTGCCACAGCACACGGTGCTGGAAGGGATGGTGCCATTCAATGTCGTCGAACGCGGCCCGGGTGCGTTTCATCAAGGTTCAGCGGGAGAACTGGAGATCAGGCATACGCCGGCCATGCAGCCGTTCGTCGAAGAATTCAGGAGAGCGGGTCTGCCGCTGATCCAGCACGCCGACATGTTGCCGGTGCAGTGGGCGAAGCTGTTGCTCAATCTCAACAATGCCATCAACGCGCTGGCGAACCGGCCTTTGAAGGAAGAGCTCTCGCAACGCGCCTATCGGCTTTGCCTCGCGATGGCGCAGAAAGAAGCGCTCGCGCTGCTGAAGCGGGCCGGCATACGACCGGCCAGAGTGACGCCGCTTCCAGCCACGTGGATACCGCGTGTTCTCAGCGTGCCTGATGCGTTGTTCGAACGGCTGGGCCGCACGATGCTGACGATCGATCCGCTCGCGCGCTCGTCGATGTCCGACGACCTGGCGGCCGGGCGCGCCACGGAAATCGACTGGATCAATGGCGAGGTCGTGCGTCTCGCCCAACGCCTTGGGCAAACGGCACCAGTCAACGCACGGCTATGCGAACTCGTGCGCGAAGCCGAGCGAGCCGACGTGCGCCCTTCATGGTCAGGCGAAGCATTGCTGGCTGAGATGCGGGCCGCGGCGCATACCACCTTGCCATTGCCCGCAAAAATCTGAACGCCGGCGCACACGCACAAGGTCGCGGCCATGCCATCAATGGAGTAGATTGATGTCTTGGTCACGCCCCCCGGCGTCTGACTTGGGAGAGAACCATGAAAAGTCGTTACGCGGTTTCGCTGGCAGTCGCTGCAAGTCTTGCTGTGTCATTCGCTTTCGCCCCGGAAGTCGTGGCACAGACAGGCACCCCCGGGACGAAGCAGATGCAGGACACGCAACGGAAAGCCGAACAAAAGGCTCATAGCGCAGGCAAGAAATCTCACCACAAGACCACTCCCCAGAAAGTCGCGCCTCAAAAGGCCGGAAGCACCGAGGCGGCATCCGCCCCTTAGTTTCCGGTTGTCAGCCGTTGCGGGGGGCTCAGCGGGCTATTAGATCGCGCCGAAAAACTTTCGGTGCGAGCCTGAACATCACCTAGCGCAGCCGCACGATCGTCGACTTCAACTCCGTATATTTCTCGAGCGCGTGCAGAGACTTGTCGCGGCCGTTACCCGACTGCTTGTAACCGCCGAACGGAAAATTCATGTCGTCGGCCCCTTCGTTGTAGCCGTTAATCCAGACTGTTCCTGCGCGCAGGCGCCTCGCCACCTCGTGCGCAGTCGCCAGATCGCCCGACCATACGGCAGCCGCGAGGCCGTATTCAGTGTCGTTTGCGATGTGCACCGCTTCGTCGACGTGATCGAACTCGATCACGGACAGAACCGGCCCGAAGATTTCTTCCCGGGCAATCTTCGCATCCGGCTTGACCTCGAACACGGTCGGTTCGACATAGAAGCCGCCGGTTTCCTCCCTGACTCGCGCGCCGCCCGTCACAAGCCGGCCTTCCCGGCGACCTGCGTCGATATAGGCCGCCACGCGCTCGAACTGGATACGGTCGACGATAGGTCCCATCGTCACCGACGGATCAAGCGGATGACCCGGCTCATAGGCATGTGCCGCAGCGGCCACCTTCGCGACGAACGCGTCCTTGATATCCCGGTGCACGAGGAGCCTCGAACCCGCCGTGCACACCTCGCCCATGTTGAAGAAAATCGCGTCGGCCGCCGCCTTCGCTGCGCGATCGAGATCGGGGTAATCAGGCAGCACGATGTTCGCTGACTTACCCCCGAGTTCGAGCCACACGCGCTTCAGATTGGATTGCGCCGCGCATTCCATGATCTGCCTTCCGGTCCTCGTCGAGCCGGTGAACGCGATGCAGTCGACGCCGTGGTGCAGCGCGAGCAACCTGCCTGGTTCGGCGCCACCCGGCACGACGTTGAATACACCGGGCGGCAGGCCTGCCTCGTGCGCCAGGCGGGCGACGCGAATCGCGGTGAGAGGCGATTTCTCCGATGGTTTGAGAACCACACTGTTACCGACAGCAAGCGCCGGGGCGAACTTCCACGCCGCCATCAGCAGTGGAAAGTTCCATGGCACCACCGCAGCGACGACACCAACGGGCTCGCGTGTCACGAGGCCGACGAGATGATGGTCGGCCGGCACGATCTCGCCGCCCATCTTGTCGATCGCCTCGGCATACCATTCGACACAGTGCGCTGCAGCCGGTATGTCGATGGCCGTGGTGTCGCCGATCGGCTTGCCCGCATCGAGCGTTTCGAGCAAAGCCAGCTCCTCGAGGTGCTCACGCATCAAGGCAGCCCAGCGCAGCAGCACGGCCTTACGATCGCGTGGATTCATGCCCGCCCATACCTGCGTGTCGAATGCCCGCCGGGCCGCCGTCACGGCCGCGTCGACATCCGCTTCACCGCAGTCAGCGACCTGGACCAGCACGCGGCCATCGATCGGGCTCACACAGGCGAATGTCTTTTCGCTGTGAGCGTGGCGCAGCGCACCATCGATAAATGCACGCCCTTCGATTTCCATGCCGGCGGCTTTATTCTGCCAGTCTGAGAAAGTTTTCTTATTCATCAGGATGCCTATATTCACCATTGTTTGACAGGCACACCACGTGCCTCGTTACCTGTCCTCGTCTCAACCCGCGAAACGCGTCGCCGAACCGACTGGATCGATCGGTGTGCAAATTCCCGCGCGCGCTTCGATCACTTCACCCGCGGCGAGACACAGCGCCTCCTGAAAGCGGCCGGCGACAAGCTGAACGCCCATCGGCACACCGTCGCGCACGCCGGTCGGCACGGACAGCCCCGGCAATCCGAGCAGCGCGGTCGCGATCAGCGGACTCTGCATGTCGAGGATGTGCCGCATCGCGTCGTCGCCGCGCTGGTCCTCGTCGATCGCGAAAGGCTGCGCGCATGAGACCGGCATCAGCAGCAGCGGATAGCGCTCGAAGAAATGCTGCCAGTCGCGTAACAGCCCGGTGCGTCGCGCCAGACCGTTCATGTAGCCAGCCAGGTCGAGCGGCGCGGCAAGCCGGCGCTGGCTGCCGAATGCCGTACGAATCGCGTCGTCGCCATGCTGCATGATGACGTCGCCGAGACCACCCCTCGCTTCATTAGTGACGAGGTCCAGCCATAGCGCGCTCGCTTCGGTCATCTGCGGTGGGACGGCTTCTTCGACGATGCAGCCCGCCTCCTCGAGCCAGCCTGCCGCCTGCCGGATCGCGTCGACGACCGCAGCGTCGGAACGGAGGCCCGGCAGTTCCGTACAGACGGCGACACGCGCAGGAAGCGGCGCGCGCTGGCCAGGCGGCTCTACCGGCATCCACCATGCGTCGCGCGGATCACCGCCTGCCATCGCCTCCAGCGCAATGCGCAGGTCGCCGACCGTTCTCGCCAGCGGTCCCTGCACCAACGCGAGCTGGACAGCAAGCGTCCGGTCTTTTACCTGCGTCGGGTTGTACGCGGGTACGCGGCCGGTGCTCGGCCGCAGTCCCGCGACACCGCATGCGTAGGCCGGGTAGCGGATCGAGCCGCCGAGGTCATTGCCGTGCGCGATCGCGCCGATACCAGCGGCAACCGCAGCCGCTGCCCCGCCGCTGGAGCCCCCCGGCGTTAGCCGCGGATTCCATGGATTCAGCGTGCGGCCATGCAGGTCGTTGTCGGTGAACCAGCGATATGAGAACGCCGGTGCGTTACTGCGGCCGATCACGATCGCGCCAGCCTTGCGCAGGTTCGCGACCACAGGGCTGTCCTCCCCCGCGACGAGATCCTTGAACGCGCTCACGCCGTTAGTCGTCGCGCGGCCAGCCATATCGACATTGATCTTGACCGTCACCGGCACGCCGTGGAGCGGTCCGACCGGCTCGCGCCGCGCGATCGCCGCATCGGCCTGCGACGCGGCCAGCAGTGCGCTGTCGGCCAGCACGTCGACAATCGCGTTGATGCGCGGATTCACATCCTCGAGCCGCCGTAGACAACTCTGCGTGAGTTCCGCCGACGACACGTCGCGACGCGCGACGCGTTCGACCATTTCCGTAGCGCTCAGACGCCACAAATCCTGAGTCATGTCATGCTCCTGGTTGATTCCGATGATTGACGTTGCAAGTCGAACTGTCGCGCTATGCGTGGGACGGCTCGACTTGCGGGGCGTGCGACGCATAGATCTTCCTGCACGCCTCCACGACCTCCCAGGTGCCGCGAAAGCCCGAGGGAATTACGAAGCGATCCCCGGCGCGCAGCACCTTTTCGCTCCCCTGCATGTCACGCACGATCACCACGCCACTCAACATCTCACAGTACTCGGATTCGTCGTACTCGATCGTCCAATGGCCGGGCGTGCTCTCCCAGATGCCGGAACTGAACTGTCCGCAAGCACTGATGTAGTGATGCGTGAGCGTCTGCATCGGATTGCCGGCCAGCAGCAGCCCGCGCGGCACGCGGGACTGGGTCAGATCCGCGGGGTCCCGCATCAGGTCCACGATATGGGTGATGTCTGTCATAAGCGCCTCGAAGGTGTGCAATGTTCGATTCAGGTCGGTTGCCGCGCGGCCGGACGAACCGGCTGGCACCGGCTCAAAACGCGTCCATCATCCGGTGCCAGGTCATCGCGAGCATCAGCATCGGCGAGCGCAGCAGGCGTCCGCCCGGGAAGTCGCGGTGTCGGATCTTGCCGAACAGGTCGAAGCGGGCCGCCTGCGCATCGATCGCTTCCGCAATGAGCCGGCCCGCGAGTCCCGTGACGTTCACGCCGTGCCCGGAAAACCCTTGTGCGAAATACACGGTCGGCTCGAGGCGGCCGAAATGCGGCGCGCGATTCATCGTCGCGTCGACGAAGCCGCCCCACGCGTAGTCGATCTTCGCGTCAGCGAGCTGCGGAAACGTCTTGAGCATGTCCCGCCGCATGGCGGCGGCGAGCTCGCGCGGCGTGCGGGTCGAGCTGCTCGCCTTGCCGCCCCACAGCATCCGGCGATCCTTCGTCAAGCGGAAATAGTCGAGCGCCGCATTGCAGTCGCTGATCGCCACATCCGTTGGCATCGGATCGCTCGCCCTTGCGTCGCCGAGCGGTTCGGTCGCAATGAGGTACGTCGCCACCGGCATGATCTTGCGCGCAAGCGCCGGCGCGAGCCGGCCGAGGTAGGCGTTACCCGCGAGCACGACGTAGCGCGCGTCCACCTGCCCGCGCGCGCTCGTCACGCGATGACCTTGCGCGGTCTTCCCGATTGCCTGCGCGCTCGTGTCCTCGTGGATCGACACCCCCGCGTCACGTGCCGCGCGCGCCAGGCCGAGCGTGTAGTTGAGCGGATGCAGATGACCGCTGCCGTCGTGGTGGAGCCCACCCAGGTAGCGATCCGAAGCGACGACCTGACGCATCTCGTCACGCTCGACATACCGGTACCCGCGATAGCCGAAGCGCAACTCGGCGGCTTCTGCCCAGGCACGCAGCGCGTCGACATGGCGCGGCTTGTTTGCCGCGGTCAGGTAGCCGAACGTCAGGTCGCAATCGATCTGATGCTTCGCGACCCGCTCCTTGACGAGCTCCACCGACTCGAGCCCCATCGCCCAGACGCGCCGCACGTCTTCTTCCGGCATGAAGGACGAGAACGTATCGATGTCACACGAATAACCCGCGATCAGCTGGCCGCCGTTGCGGCCGCTCGCGCCCCAGCCGATCTTCGACGCCTCGAGCAGCACGATCGAGTAGCCGCGTTCGGCGAGATTGAGCGCAGTGGAAAGGCCTGTGAGCCCACCGCCGATCACGCAGACGTCGGCGGATACCGATGCATCGAGCGTTGGATGAGACGTCCGGTCGTTCGCGGTAGCCGCGTAATAGGACGGGACGTGCGTCTGATTTTCAAACTTGAGCATGACAAAACCTCGCGATCCGCAGCGGCCCTGTTTCCTCAGGCCGGCGCCGGCATCGCATCAGAAAGAATAGAGGAATTGCGCGGCAAGCAGGTCGTTCGACCTGGCATACGTACCGTCATTGCGCAGGAACACCTGACGGTTCGCCCAATCGTGCCGGTATTCGACCTTCACAGTGATCTGCTGGGTCGGATAGAACAGCAGGTCGAGCGCGGCGTCCTGGCGCGTCGCGCCCTTGCATTCGAAGCCGTGATTGCTCGATGCCCCGAGGCAATTCACGTCGATGCCGAAGCCGTTATACGGATCCATCCCGTTGCCGTTGAGGGCGATCCCACCACCCCCGCCACCGTTCTTGCTGTCAACCAGCAGGTCGTAGCGCGCCGTCACGCCCATTCGCCCGATCACCGGCAGCCTGAACTTCCGATGCGCGAGCAGCGACAATCCGTACCACTGCGCCTGGCCGCCGTTCCACGCGGCATTCTGCTGCTGGCCGTAGTCGATTTCGGCGTTGTACTGGACGTCGGCCAGCGCGTACGTCATATCGGCTTCGGTGAAGAAGAACGTGCCGTAGCCGTTCGGCGCCTGGCCGCCCCAGCCGTAGCTGACCGAGCCTGTCGATGGGTCGATCGCGCTCGGCAGCGTCTGCCGGCCGATGCTGAACGAGCCGCCGACGTCGAGCTGGCTGCCGCGCAGATAGTCCACCCGCGCGCTGAACGTCGGCATGCGATTGCTCGTCGTGATCGGATCGCCGAACGCGTTCGTGCCGGTCTGCGTCACCGAGCCGGCGGTGCGGAACTGCTCGTTGCCGAGCACGAACTTCCATGCCCATTGGTCACCGGTGTAGTTGACGCCGGCGCCGATCGAGCTGCCCGGATCCGAGAAGTCATACAGCAGGTTGTGCGTGAGCGTCAGCATCTGGTTCGACTGCTGCATCTCGTAGCCGCTCAGCCCCGGCATCAGTCCGGCGACGACCGACGTGGTCGGCGTCAGCGGCACCGTCGCGATCGCGGTATTCAAAATGTTGAACCCGCTTTCGCTGTGTTCGTTCATCAGGTACATCCCGGCGCCCCGGTTTGGCATCAGGGTCACCTCTACGGAGGGCGCCATCGGACCGACGCCGAACATCTTCTTGATATCGAGGTACAGATCGCCGAACGTGCTGTTGTAGTACTGGTATGCGTTCTCGTGGTTCGCAAACTGGAATGACGACGTGCCTGCCGCTCGGTTATACAGATAGGTAGGATCGATGTAGCCGGTCACCGACAGCCCCGCGATCGGGCCGGTCCGAGCGGCGTCGGTCAGCGCGTCGACTTTCAGCTGCTGGTTCGCGGTCTGCTGCTTCAACTCGGCAACCTCGTCGTTGGTCAGCACCGCCGGCGCCTGGCCGTAGTCCGCCGACGACGGATCGGCAGCGGCCGTGCGCGCCGGCGCCGGCGTGGACACGGGCTTCGCGGCAAGCTGCGACTGCAGCCCTTTGACCTCCTGCTGCAGCGCAGCGAGTTGCCGCTGCAGCGCCTTGATCTGATCGCCGGTCGGACTCGCTGCGGCCAGCCCCGGCAGCACCCCAGCCACCAGCACGCTGATTAACCTCTTCTTCATGAAACGTCCCTCTGTTGTTATTTGCTTCGGATTCCTCAACCACCCGACTTCAACCGCAGCCACAAACGGTTCTGCAGCCGTGTGATCTCCGCGCTTATCGGCATCGCGAGCGCCATTCTGGCGAGCACGCTGTCAGGCAGGTAGACGTCCGGATCCTGGGAGATCTCCGGTTTCACGAACGGGCGTGCGGCCTTGTTCGCGGTCGGATAGGCAATCTCGTTCGTGATTGCCGCGTTGGTCTTCGGGTCCTCAATGTAGTTGATCCACTTCAACGCCGCCTCGGGATTCGGCGCATCCTTCGGGATCCCCATCACGTCGAACCACAGCAGGCCGCCTTCCTTCGGATTCACGTAGCGGATCTGGTATCCGTGTTTCGCCTCCACCGAGCGCCGACCCGCGAGGCTGACATCGCCAGACCAGCCGAGCACCACGCACACGTCGCCGTTCGCGAGATCGTCCGCATAGCCCACCGAATTGAACTGCGTGATGTACGGACGAATCGTCTTCAGCACCTCGTAGGCCGCCTGATAGTCCGCCGGGTTCTTGCTCTCCGGATCCTTGCCCATGTATTGCAGCACCGCTGAGAATGCCGCGTCAGGCGCGTCGAGCAGCGACACGCCGCAGCCCTTCAGTTTCGACACGTTCGCCGGATCGAACAGCAGCGCCCAGCTATCGGTCGGCGCGTTGTCGCCAAGCCGCTTCCTGACCGCCTCGACGTTGTAGCCGACCCCCGTCGTGCCCCACGCCCACGGCACACCGTACTGGTTGCCCGGATCGGCCTTCGCGACCATCTTCATCAGCGCCGGGTCGAGGTTCGCAAGGTTCGGGATCTTCGACTTGTCGAGCTTCTGGTAGACGCCCGCCTGGATTTGCCGCGCGAGGTAGTTCGACGTCGGCACGACGATGTCGTAGCCGGAACTGCCGGTGAGCAGCTTGGTCTGCAGTGTGTCGTCGCTGTCATAGCTGTCGTAGCGCACCTTGATGCCGGTCTGCTTCTCGAAGTTCGGCACCGTGTCCTTCGCGATGTACTCGGACCAGTTGTAAACGTTCAGATTGGTGTCGCCGGCCAGCACGGACTGGCTAGCCGCGAACGCGAGGCTGGCTGATGCGGCGAAGACGATCCTGATGACCGGGCAGCGACGAAAACGGGCACGCATAGGAAATCTCCTGATAGTGTGAATTGGCCGCTCCGACCCATGCGGATGCCGCCGGTAAGCAAACTCGTCAATGCGTCGCGAGGCGATCGTCGACGTGCGGACTGAACGCCGTGTCTCCTTCGGTTCAGCTTGTAGAGCACTGTAAAGATCGTGGTACGGGTCGTCTGTCCCGGGAACAAAGGACAAGCTTCATCGCCGATAACGGTGGTTTGGGTGCATTCCCGTGTAGGCATGGGGAATTTGTCGTGGTACCAGTAGCGCCACCCAGAATTAACCGAGAACAGAAGTGATGAACGCCGCGCCCCCTTCCCCGGATCTCCAGCTCAGTCAGGTCGCGTTCGTGACCGAGACGTTGGGCGACATCGCGCAGGCCGTCGGCGCTCCGCAGTTCATGCAGGTCGTGTATGAAAGTCTCGTGCGCTTCGTCGACTTCGACGCGGTGCATCTGGATTACGAACGCGTGTCTCCGTCCGGCCAGCGCAGCATCGGATGGATCGGGAGCTTCGGCCGCGATCGTGAGCTTGTCGAACAGGTGATGCGGGACTATTACCGGAGCTACGCGAGCGAGGACGCGACCTATGAGGGAATCGCAGACAGGCGCGATGTGCAGTTGATCCAGATCTCCGCGCAGAAAGTCGCGAGCGAGCTCCGGCATCTGTTCTTCGACATCGGCAACATCCACGATGAATGCGTGGTCTTCGGCGTGACGAACGGCACGCGATACTCGATATCGATGGCGCGCTCACGGCGCCTGCCGTCGTTTTCGCTGAAGGAGTTGAGCCTGCTGAAACAGTTCGCGCACGTCGTGCTGCCGCTGGCGGCGGTGCACAAGCGGCTGATCGGCGCGATCTCGCCGGACGACGGCCGCCCGGATACGTCGGACAACAATCTGCTCGCGCAGTGGCTTCCGCAATTGCACGGCAAGCTGACGTCGCGCGAAACGCATGTGTGCTCGTCGTTCATCCAGGGAATGACAACACCGGCGATCGCGCAATCGATGGGACTGAAGCCTTCGACCGTCGAGACCTATGCGAAGCGGGCGTTTGCGAAGCTAGGTGTCGATTCGCGGCGGCAGTTGATGGCGCTCGTGCTAAAGAGCGCACCGCTGCGGTATGGCAGCGATGGGGTGTAGTGGAAAGCGTGCAACCCGGGCTGATCCGGAAGCATTCGGCTCGCGATAAGCGCTACCGCGCCCCGCCCGGATCGCAGCGGGCACCTAAGCGAACTCATGGCTCACTCAAGCCTGTCTAACCTTCTGCGTCAGAAAGTCGACCAGATCCTGCTGCACCGTGTCGAGCACGTCGCCTGCGCCGACCAGCGCCAGTTCTGTTGGTGGCAGTGGCGGCATATCAGTGCATATTCGATGCTCGGGCAAAACCGCCGACCTGGGTAACACCGTGATGGCCAACCCTGCGGCAACGGCAGCCTGAATCCCCGTGAGACTTTGACTGCCGAACGCTACTCGCCACGCACGCTTTGCCTTGTCGAGGCTGCGAATCGCGCGCTTCCGGTAGATGCATCCGTCGGGGAAAAGCGCAAGCGCAATGGGCTCATCCGAATCCGGTTTCGGCGACACGGTGTCCCGGCCGCGTACCCAGACAAGTGCCTCTGGCCACGATGCGAAGCAGTCGCCACTACCAGGTTCGCGTTTGACGAGAGCAATATCAATTTCGCTGGCGGAAAGCTTTTGCTGCAAAACCGCGCTCATGCCCGCAAACGTTTCAAGTCGCGCATCCGGACGGATTTTCAGAAAACCGGAAAGCATCGCTGACATACGTCGCGCGTCGAAGTCTTCCGGAACGCCTATCCGCACCGGCGAAAGCTGCACATCTCGCCGGAGCGCCTCCTGCGCCTCCTGAGACAGAGCCAGTAACCTGCGCGCGTACTGCGTGAGCAATACGCCATGCTCGGTGGCAGTCACATGGCTACCGGTGCGGTCTCGAAGAAGCAACGGTCGCCCAACGGATTCTTCGAGTTTGCGCACCTGTTGGCTTACTGTCGATTGCGTGCGATGTACGCGTTCACCGGCACGAGTGAAACTGCCCTCATCAACGACGCAAATCAGCGTCTTCAGCAGCTCGAGGTCAAACATGATTCGTCATTTACCTTTTAACTAAGGATCAGCAGTTTATTTAATTTTCCAATATAGAGCATTCAGCCTATCCTGCAAGACCTTCTCTACTAGACGGAGTCAATGATGTCACTGAAGGGTACGCGGCGGCCGACATGGCTGACTTTTGACTGCTACGGCACGCTCATCCAATGGGACGAAGGTTTGCTTGCTGCAGTGCGAGAGATACTGGGTAGTCGCGGGGCGACTGAAGTCGAGGCGTCCAGGTTTATCGAGGTGTACGACCGGCATGAACATGCGCTCGAACAAACGCCGCCGCATCGCTCCTTTCGGGACGTCTCGGGCCAGGGGTTACGTCTTGCGCTGGAGGAGTTCGGGCTCGACGGCAGCGAAAAGGACGCCACGGTGCTCACATCGCGAATTTCGGCGATGCCGCCGTTTCCCGAAGTCGTCAGCGCGCTCGGGGAGCTGAAGGCGATGGGGTTCCGTCTTTGCATCGTGTCGAACACCGACGACGACATCATTGCAGGCAACGTCGCACAACTAGGTGGTCATATCGACCGCGTGGTGACCGCACAGCAGGCAGGCGCATACAAGCCCGCACCACGTTTGTTCGAGTACGCTCACGAATTGCTCGATGTATCGAAGGACGATGTCGTCCATATCTGTGCCAGCCCGCATCTTGATCACTCCGCGGCACGAGACATCGGATTCCGGTGTGTCTGGATAGATCGCGGCACGGGTCGGAAGCTACTGCCGGATTACACACCTGAGGCTACACTCAAGACGCTGGACGAAGTGCCACAGCTTTTCGCGACACTTGGCTGGTAGTCGTTTCGCTGAATACAAAACGAGCGGCTTCTCGCCGCTCGTTCGCTGTTTTTGAGGTTTTTGCGGAGCGTTTTTGCCGAGCTTCAGCGGATCGGATTGAGGGCGTCGCCCGACACCTTGTAGACCGTTACCGGCGCGTCGATCCACTCACCGGTCTTGTCGAAAGCCACTCTTCCGACCAGGGTCGAGAATTGCGTCTGTTTAAGCAGCGGCACGAACTTCTCAGGGTCGGTTGAATTCGCGGCTTTAATGGCTTGTGCCACAACCATGGTTGCCGAGTAGAAAGCCGGCGAGTAGATATCGTTCTTCGCGCCGAACTTCTGTTCATATCGGGTCGCAAAATCGGCACCGCCCTGCAATGTGGCCAGCGGCGCGCCGCCTTGAGCGCAGTATCCCCGGCCATCCAGCGATCCTGCAGCGAGCTTCGGCATGTCGACGGAGCAGATGCCGTCGCCGCCGAGAATCGGAATCTCGAGCCCTAACTGTTTGGTCTGTCGTCCGATCGAAGCAGCCTGCGCGTAGTAGCCGCCGTAGAAGATGACGTCCGGACGTTCGGCTTTGATGTGAGTCAGGATCGCGTTGAAATCGGTGGCCTTGTCGTTCGAATACTCCCGCCCGACAATCTCGAGACCATTCTTCTTCGCCGTGGCGACGAATACATCGGCGACTCCCGAACCGTATGCGGTGCGATCATCGATCACTGCCGCGCGCTTCGCGTGAAGCACGTTCGCGGCGTATTCGGCCATGCGCGCGCCCATCACATTGTCGCTGGCGGCGAGACGAAACACATACGGAAAGTTCTGCTGGGTAACAGCCGGGTTCGATGCCGCGCCGGTGATCATCGGGATGCGCGCATCGTTATAGATACGCGATGCGGGAATCGTCACCCCGGAGTTGTAGTGGCCGATGACCGCTTTCACTCCCGAATCAACCAGCTTCTGGGCGACGGATACGCCGGTCTTGGGATCCGCTGCATCGTCCTCCGACACCACGGCGAACGTGACAGCCTGCCCGTTGATGATCATCGGCTTGCGGTTCAGGTCTTCGACCGCGAGCCGGACACCTCGCTCATCGTCCTTGCCGAAATTCGACTGCCCTCCCGTCAACGGACCTGCAACGCCCACCTTGACGACTTCCGCTTGCGCAGTCATGCAGATGGTGGATAGCAATGCAGCGAACAAGGCCGAAGTCTTAATACCGTCCATGAATCTTTCTCCTCGCAGTGATCGATTGGTAACCGGCTCTCGCATCATGTGATCCGATATCCGCATTCACTTCTATGGAGCGCCTGCGCCCCAGAAGTCTGCGTATTCTTTTGGTTCAAATTGCCACGCGACATGCACACTCGCCGACGCGCCCCCCTACCTGTGCAGTTAGTAAGACCTGCACAGTTGCTGGGGTGTTTTGCTGGAGCAGAATTGCGCCGACGGGATGGAGACGGACAAGGCTGGTTTCGCGAACGGCATTGGCTGGCCGCCAATACCGTTCCGGAAAGGACGCTACTGTGAAGCGAAAACGTTAACGCGCAACGGTTTCCGCCAGGAAAGAAAATAGCCGGTCGAAGTTGCTATGCGCCACGTTGAATCGCAACCAGCCCGTCTTTACGCGTCCGCCGTAAAACAGATGTCCTGGCGCCAGCAGGATACGTTTGTCGAGAGCGCGCTCGGCCAGTTCCGCCGAATCCAGCTCGACGCCAGCCGGCCTCGCCCATACGAACATGCCGGCACGAGGCTCGCAAAAGATCTCAAACCCGATTGCTTCGAGCCGGCGACAGACCCGTTCCTGAGCGGTTGCGAGACGCTCTCGCAACTGTTCCGTCTGTTTGCGAAAATGCCCTTCTGCCAGTATCGCGCTCACTAGCCGTTCCGTGACGGTTGGCGTCGACATGCCCGACACCAGCTTCTGATAGAGCAGACCTTCGAGGATTCCAGCCTCTGCGACCACGAAACCGACGCGCAGACCCGCGCCGATTGTTTTGGAGAAGCTGCCGATATAAATGACGTGTTTCAGTTGATCCATCGAAGCCAGCGTCACGTGCGAACCTTGCACCAGGCCGGCGGAGACATCGTCCTCCACGATCAGGCAGTTGTGGCGTTCCGCAGCTTTTAGCAATTTGAAGGCCGCCGCGGAGCTGTAACTCGCTCCAGTGGGATTGTGAAGCCGGCTATTCGTGAAGTAGACCTTTGGACGGCGCGTTTCGAGCACCGTCTCCATGACGGAAATGTCGGGTCCGGTAGGCGTCATCGGTATCCCGATGCTTTCGACCTCGCGCAAGCGCAAGGCAACGAGCAGGTCGCTATAGCACGGCTCATCGACCATGACCGCGTCGCCCGGTTGGGTGAATTGGCGTATGACAAGGTCTAGCGACTGATTTGCGCCCAGCGTCGTCATGACCCCGCCGGCATCCACCTCGATTTCATAGTCCGACAGCTGTCGGGCTATCTGTTCCCGCAATGGCTCGTACCCCCGCGCGTGCCCATAACCCAGCAGGCTCTCCGGCTGCAACGCGAGTTGTCTGAGCGCCCGCGCGAGACCATCGCTGTCAAACCATGGCTCCGGAAGCCAACCGGCTCCTGCGTAAATCGCCCCTTCATCCGCGCCGAGAAAGTTTCGCAATAGCCAGCCATTGGTCACGCTCTCATCGAGCCTTTCGGCGACTTTCCGCGGCGCGTTGTGGCTCCGCTCAGAGACGTAAAAGCCCGATCCGCGCCGCGCTTCCAGTACGCCCTGCGCGACCAGCCGATCGTAGGCCTCGACGACCGTGAAGGTCGACACACCGTGCGCCCCGGCGAATGCACGGATGCTCGGCACGCGCACACCTGGTCTCCAGCGCTTTTCAGCAACTTCATTCATCACCCCGGCCACGATCTGCACGGTAAGCGGCGTATCCGATCGGGAATCCAGCGTCAAAACGGGTTTCATCGTGGCCACACAGGGGAAGAACTCGGACGGACGACTAAAAATGTGTAGAGGTGCCGGGCCCTCTACAGCTATCTCGCGACCCCACCAAGTGTACATGTATCTGTGCAGGCCATTTGCCTAAATTGATGGCCATCCCGCCCGACTCTCTCTGTGGCGACAACTCTCACTGTCTTTCCTCAGCATGAACAAGATACGAAATGCAAACGCGATCCTCTCGCAAGGCGACTCGCCCTCCAGACAAGTCGTGCTCGAGATTGCCGATCGCACACTCGAGCGCCTGGACAGCTATCGGCGGATCAGAAACATCATGCGCATGGACGGTACCGTGTTGCATGTTGGAACCCGCTCATGGGATCTATCGCTGAAGCGCAACGTGTACCTGATCGGGGCCGGCAAGGCCTGCAATCACATGGCCATGGCGGTAGATCATGTGTTGGGAGACTTCCTGACCCAGGGGATCGCGATCGTAAAGATCCTGGAGGAAACCGATCGATTCAACAGGACCGAAGTCTTCGTGGGTGGACACCCGCTACCCAACGAAGAAGGCCACCGCGCTTCCAGGAAAATTATCGAACTCGTCGATCAGGCTGGGCCCGAGGACCTGTTCATTGCGGTGATCAGCGGCGGCAGTTCAGCACTCATGTCGTGCCCGATCGAGGGCATTAGCTTGCAGGATGAGATCGATACCACCGACGTGCTGTTGAAATCCGGCGCGGGTATTTACGAAATCAACGCCGTGCGTCGTCACATTTCGGCCTTGAACGGCGGCATGCTAGCGAAGCGCATTCAGGACGTAGGCGCCGAACTGATCGGCTTCGGTATCAGCGATGCGGTGGGCTCGCCTGCCACGGGCGATATCGCCGTGCCCTATCCGGCGTATAAAAGCACGCCGATCGGCCCCGACATGACGACGCTCGACGATGCGCGCGCAACGATCGTCAATCGCAATGTCGCCGAGCGGTTGCCTGCAAGCGTTGTCGATTATCTGATGAACGCCGGCCCTGAAGCGGAAACGCCCAAAGCGTTTCCCGACAACACCTACTTCCTGCTCAACACGCTGCCGGATTCCTGCATCTACGCCAAGGAAATCTGCGAGGAGATGGGTCTTCCGGCCATGATCGTTTCGTCCTTCCTCGAGGGCGAAAGCCGTGACGCCGGCACTTTCTTCGCTTCGATTGCGCGCGAAATCCAGACATACGGCAACCCGCTCAAACCTCCTTGTGTGCTTCTCAGCTCCGGCGAGGTTACGACGCTGATCGACGACAACAGCGTGATCAAAGGCCATGGTGGCCCAGGCCAGGAAATGGCCGTGAGTTTTGCCATCACGGCCGCGAGGACAAAGGGCGCGTGCCTGTTATCGATCGATAGCGAAGGCACGGACGGCACAGCGAACGTCGCCGGTGGCATTACCGATTCCACCAGCTTCAAGGCTGCGGCCGACAAAGGAATCAGCCTGTACCAGGCGCTGCGTGAGCACAGTTGCTTCGAGGCGCTCGATTCGATTCGCTCCACTGTTTTTACCGGTAACACCGGCACCAACCTGTGCGACCTGAACATCCTTTACATTCCTGAGCCGAAGGCGGGTGAATAACATGGAAGACAGGATCGCATCCGTCCGGGCCCAGCAGATCATCGACTGCAAATGCCGCCCCGCTGTCGAAGTCGAGATCCGCACCGAGAGCGGTGCAATCGGGCTGGGCGCCGCGCCCACTGGCACTTCGGTGGGCATGCACGAATCGTTTGTGCTGCGAGACAACGACCCGTCGACCTACAAGGGGCTAAGCGTTCATCAAGCCGTCAACAATGCGGTGAACGTGATTGGTCCGGCGCTCATCGGCATGAACGTGTTCGATCAGCGAGCCATCGACGGAAAAATGATCGCCCTTGATGGCACACCCGACAAGCGTCGTCTCGGGGGCAATACGATCTACTCGGTATCGGTTGCAGCTTTCCGCGCCGCGGCGGCCGCGCTCTCGACTCCGCTTTACAAGCACATTGCGGGTGGCGACATCCGAACGGTGCCCGTCCCCTGTTTCAACGTAATCAACGGCGGCCGATGCGAAGGACTGACGCAGGCATTCAATGAGTTCCTGATTGTTCCCTACGGCACTGATCACGTCGATTCGTCCATCGAGATGGCCGTCGCCGTGTTCCAGAAGCTCGCGGACGTGCTCACAGACTACCTGGGACATAAGCCACAGGTTGCCAGCTCCTATGGCTATGCCGCGCCGTCAGACGACCCTGAAACGATCCTCGCATTAATGCAGAAGGCCGTTGACGCGTGCGGCTATACAGGCCGGATCGCCTTCGCGCTCGATTGCGCGTCGAGCGAGATGTACAACAAGGAGACCCATACCTATCTGCTGAAAGGCAAGTGGGTGTCGTCGGACGAACTGATCGCCTACGCCAGGTACCTGACGGAAACTTTCCCCCTTATTTTCATGGAGGATCTGCTCGACGAGAACGATTGGACCGGCTACGTCAAGGCGGTTCGCGAACTCGACCGCACCATCGTGCTCGGCGACGACCTGACCGTGACCAACCCTGCCTTGCTCAGGAAAGCTTACGAACTCCGCGCCGTGAGTGGTTTCGTACTCAAGCCCAATCAGGTCGGCACGATCACTGAGGCGCTGGACGCTTATCGATTTGCAGAAGAACACGGAATGATCGCGGTGCCATCAGGCCGCTCCGGTGGCGTCGTCGATGACGTCGTGATGGACTTCTCGGTCGGCCTCCAGGTGCCGTTTCAAAAGAACGGCGCGCCGCGTTCCGGAGAACGCATCGAAAAGCTGAACTTCCTGATGCGTGCCAATGCACGCAGCCCCGGTTGCCGCCTCTATGACATCTCGCCACTTCTTCGGTTTTGACGCGCGCTGCTGATGTTTGAAACCCGCCGATATGCCACCCCACTCACTTCGAAAAGGTGAACTCAAATGTATCCGAACATCGACTTTCTCTATCTTTCAGAGCCGGACATGATCACAGCCGGCGTACTGGATGCAGCGCGTTGTGTTTCTGTCTGCGAGGAGACCTTCAGTCTTCTTGGTAAAGGCGATTACCTCATGGGCGGCGCCAATCACAACAATCACGGCCTGAACATCGTCTTCCCGAAAGAGACGAAGTTTCCCAACATGCCGGTGGCGGGACCGGACCGGCGATTCGCCGCCATGCCCGGCTATCTGGGTGGACGCTTCGATGTCTGTGGCAATAAATGGTATGGGTCGAACCATGCCAATGCGGAGAAGGGATTGCCGCGCTCGATTCTGACCATGATGCTCAACGATAAGGACACAGGGGCGCCACTGGCTCTTATGTCGGCGAATCTTCTGAGTGCGGCGCGAACCGGAGCTGTGCCTGGCGTCGCAGCGAAGCATCTGGCCAACAAGGATTCGAAGACCGTATCGGTTATCGGCTGCGGTCCGATCAACAAGGCCTGCTTCACGGCAATCATGACCCAACTCGGCGCGGTCGAGAAAGTCATCTGCTTTGACGTTTTCCTGGACAAGGCGAACGAGTTCGCCGGCTGGGTCGAGGAAAAATACCGTATCAGCGCCATCGGCGTCGACGAGGCTGAACAAGGCTTTCGTGATGCGGACGTCATCACGGTCGCGGCCTCGCGCCTGAAGCCGCTCTACTTCAAGGATGAATGGATCAAGGAAGGGGCGACCATCCTGGTGTCGGGGCCGTTCAATACAGACGAATTTTTCCTGACCGATTGCAAGATCGTTTTCGATCACACTCCCTTGCAAGAGGCGTATGTCGAGGATGCCGACGCGTCCGGGAACAAAGACGCCTACTACAGCGGTGTGATCGGCGGCCCGTTCTACCGGTTGATCGATGCCGGCAAACTGCCCGCGCTGGCGGATTCGACTGGCCTGGGCGACGTCGTCAATGGCAATAAGCCCGGGCGAGAAAATGCGGAAGAGCGAGTCATTTTCATTGCCTGTGGCATGGCTGTTTTCGACATCAGCTGGGGTTTTGAAATTTACAAGAATGCAGTGCGGCAGGGAATTGGCCAATCGCTGAATCTTTGGAAGAAGCCCAGCGCGTTGTGAGTTGACCGAACAAGGTAGGCGCGGCTTCAGTGGGGGCTACCGGCCCCTTGACGATGTGCTACCGTCAGCCACTTTCCAACGCGTTGCCAATCAGGCGAACGTCTCGTCGAGCGCCGCCTTGATATCCGCAATCAGATCGGCTGGGTCTTCGAGACCAATCGACAGACGCAGATGACCATATTCCCGGAAAACGTCCGGATAGCGCTCCGATCCGCCCCGTCCCGCCTTGCCGACGTGCACGATCAGGGACTCGTCGTGGCCAAGCGATACCGCCGAGGTAATGAGACGCAGGTTGGCCACGAAGCGATTCTGTATCTCCGGTTCACCTTCGACGGCAAAAGCCATGACAGCGCCGTATCCCATGCCACCAAACTGGCGCGACGCAAGCGCATGCTGAGGATGGGAAGGCAGTCCCGGAAACGCCACAAATTCAATGCGCGAATCCTTGTCGAGGAATTCGGCGACCCTCTGCGCGGTAGACACGTGCTGAGCCAAACGCAGTGGCAAGGTCACTGAGCCTCGCATGATCAGCCACGCATTGAAAGGCGAGATTGAACCGCCCACATCGACAAGCGCATCGGCCTTCAGACGGCGAATCGGTTCCGTACGCCCGATCACGGCTCCGCCCATCGCATCGCCGTGCCCGTTTATGTACTTCGTCAGCGCATGAACCACGAAATCCGCGTCATGTTCAAGGCCGCGAAACATCGGCGGGGGCGTGAACGTCGCGTCGATCGACAGCATGGCGCCAGCATCGTGTGCGAGCTTTGCAAGCGCCGCCACATCTGCCACCTTCGTGGTCGGATTCGCAATCGTTTCGGCATGAATCAGTTTCGTGCTCGGGCGTACAGCGTCGCGTACCGCAGCGAGGTCGCTGATGTCCACGAACGTCGCTTCGATACCGTACCGTTGCGGAAGCAGCTCACTGAAAAGACGCCAGACAGCCTCATACGTTACATCGCTGACCACGACATGATCGCCACTCTTCAGAAACGTGAAGAAGATCGCATGCAACGCAGCAACGCCCGTGCTGAAAACGGCTGCATCCTCACCGCACTCCATTGCGGCGAGCTTACGCTCGAGGCAAAGCTGATTGTGGCCAGAATTGCGGGTGTAGAACAGCGTTTGAGAATCCGACCAGTCGAGTGAAGACGGGTCATCGGGCAACTGGTACGAGTTCGCCATCACGATCGGCGTACGGATCGCGCCCGTCGTGGCGTCAACGACGTTCCCGGCATGCACGGCCTGACTGGCGAAAGAAAGGCTTGCCGGTTCGTCCTTATCAGGCCGTTGCTGACTGTTCATGGTTGCCATATACCGCCTTCCTGATGCACACGACCTTCGGTTGAGTCATTTCCTCGTACGCAAATCTGACACCTTCGCGGCCGAGGCTTCCGTACTTGAATCCCCCAAATGGCATGGCGTCGAATCGGTAGTCCGATGAATCGTTGATCATGACGCCGCCAGCGTCCAGTTTGTCGGCTGCCTTGAGCGCGGCATGCAGATCATTTGTGAAGATGCCCGCATGCAGACTGTATTCGGAGCTGTTGGCGAGCGAGAGTGCTTCATCCAGTGTCTCAATCCGCTGAAGAACGACAACCGGGCTGAATACTTCCTGCTTCCACAGGTCGCATTCGAAGCTGACGTCCTCAAGTACCGTTGGTGCGTAAAGCGAACCGTCCTGAGTATTGCCGCACAGCAGTGCGGCTCCCTGACTGAGCGCGGCATCCACCACGCGTTTCGTGCGAGCCGCTGACTGAGCCGTGATCATCGGCCCGACGTCCGTGTCAGGCAACGCGGGATTGCCCGTCTTGAGCACTTTGGTGCCGGCAACGAAACGCGTCCTGAACGCGTCATAGATGGACGACTGAACCAGAATGCGTTGCGTGCCAATACAGTTCTGGCCTGCGGCCCAGAACGCTCCTGACACACACGACGTAGCAGCGTCCTCAAGGTCGCAGTCGTTCAGAACGATGACGGGTGCATTACCGCCCAGATCCATCGCAAGCTTTTTGAGGCCTGCGGAACTGGCTATTCTCTCTCCGGTTGCGAATCCACCGGTAAACGAAACCATTCTGACGTCCCGGGATGAGACGAGTGCTTCGCCGAGCGCTGCGCCACCCGTCGCGACCGACACGACGTTCTGTGGCATGCCGGCCGCCACCAGATATCCGACGAGCTTGATCGCCGATAGCGGCGTGAGTTCGGACGGCTTGAGAACGACGGCATTGCCGCCGGCAATCGCCGGGCCGAGCTTATGCGCAACCAGGTTGAGTGGATCGTTGTACGGCGTGATCGCAACGATAATGCCGAGCGGTTCCCGGGTGAACCATCCCTGGCGGTTTTCCGATCCACCATACGCATCGAACGGCACGACCTCACCTGCGTTTCGACGTGCCTCATCGGCGGATAGCTTGAGGGTGTTCACACACCGCAGCACTTCTTTCCGGGCCTGCTTGATCGTCTTACCCGCTTCCGCGACGATGAGATTCGCAAATGCGTCCCCATCACGCTCCACGAGCGATGCGCAGGTCTCGAGCACGCGAGAGCGTTCATGACGGGACAGGCTACGGCAAACGCGCGCGCCCTCCTTCGCGGTCTGGATCAGCACTTGCGCGCCTTCCGGCGGAATGTTCACGACCGTGCCGACTTCGACGCCATCGAAGGGATTGGTGACCGAGATAAAGCCGGGCAATGAGTCAATGGGGAATTCGGAATTCATTTCGAAGCGCCTGCGTCCTTTCTTGCGAATGGGGAAAATTTCAGAAGCCAACGCGCAAACCGTTTCAGCGCGTCTCGCGTCCGGTCCCTGTCTAGAGCGTAAGCGAGCCCTCCACAGATGTGACGCAGGAACCGCCCACGCGCACATTTCCGTTCGCATCCACGCTAACCTTGATTCGCCCATCTCGACCGACGCATCGTCCCTGAGCCGCCACGTAATCTGTTCCGCCGGGCGGCAACAGTCCACGCTGCCACTGGAAAGCCGCCACGCTGCCGTTGCCGCTTCCGCAGACTGGATCCTCCTCCACGCCACAGGACGGCGCGAAGGTACGCACTTCGATTGCCGCATCGTCTCCATGCTCGCGCGGGCCGAATACGGTCAGGCCCGTGACGCCCAGGCGGCGCTCGAGCTCCGCCAACCTGACGAAATCCGGCTTAAGATTGAGTACGGTAGCGGCATCGTTCAGATGCGCCACGATCCAGATGGCGCCGACATTCACGATGCCTGGCGCAGTCTTCTGGTCCACTTTGCAGCCGAGGATCAGCTCCAGTTCCGCCACATCTGCGGCCTGCAGCGGGTCCAGCTTCGCGGGTGGCAGATTAAACGTGAGCTGGCGGTCTGCGCCTCGCTCCTCGAGCGTCAATTCGACGAGGCCGATGCCGCATTGTTGAATCAATCGACCGCTTTCGCGCGGTGTGACACGCCCCGCTTCCACGATGGCGTGAGCACTACCCAGAGTCGGATGTCCGGCGAAGGGAAGCTCGCTACGCGGCGTGAAGATCCTCAAGAGATAGTCGGCCCCGGCTGTTGTGGGCGGAAGGACAAAGGTCGTTTCTGACAGGTTGGTCCAGCGCGCGACGGCCTGCATCGCGTCAGTAGTCAGGCCCTCCGCGTCCAGTACCACGGCCACCGGATTGCCGAGAAGCGGCTTCGCGGTGAAGACGTCAACCACTTTATAAGATCGTTTCATGTTCGCCTCGTCTGACTCGCGTGGACATCTGGGTACTCTTTGGATGCAAGTGCAACACATACATCGTAGCGCGTGCAGCCCAACCATAACAGTCACAGTTTTTCGCCCATTCGACCATTACAATTTCGCCCAACGGGAATGGCAAACGCTCACCGGTTGACGACCCGCTTCGGCATTGCCAGCGCCAGCGCGCAACCCAGCAGCAGGCAGATACCGAACGTGATGACACCCGCGCCCACGCTATGTGTCCGGTCTTTCAGCCAGCCAAGGAAATAGGTACTCGCGAAGCCTCCAAGATTGGCAATCGAGCACGCGAATGCAATGCCGGCTGCTGCTGCCGTGCCGCGAAGAAACGTTGACGGAAGCGCCCAGATCACCGGCATCGCCGCCGCGGCCCCGGCGTTTGCCATCGAGAGAAGGATGACGATGGCGGCCACGCTCCCCGGAAAAAAAGCGCTTGCGATCAGGCCAAACGCTGAGCACAGCAAAGGCACGGCGACATGCCAGCGACGCTCCCGGAACCGGTCGGAACTGATCCCGGTTAGCAGAACCATGACAACCGCCAGGCCATTGGGGATCGCCATCAGCGCACCGATCTCGATCGCACTCTTCGCGCCGGCATCGCGCAGCATCGTGGGCATCCAGAAACTTATCGAATAGAAGCAGAGCAATACGCAGAGGTCGAGGTAGCCCACCACCCATACTTTCGGATTGGTAAACGCCTGCGCCAGCCGATGCTCCTTCTTTTCCTCCCGATCGATTCCGATGTCCCGCTTGAGCCTCGTGAGTTCGGCGGCGCTGAGAAAACGCGCGCCCTGATGCGTTTTCGGCAGGAAGATATAGACGAGCACACCAAGCAGAACAGAAGGCATTGCTTCCAGCGCGAACAACCACTGCCAGCCTCGCAGGCCGTGCACGCCGTCAAAGATCGACAGGATCCAGCCTGAAAGCGGCGCGCCGATCAGACTCGACAGCGGCAAGCCCACCATGAAGAGTGCGACGATCCGGCCACGCCGCGCGTCGGGAAACCAGTAGGTGAGGTAAAGCAGTGCGCCGGGCAGGAACCCGGCTTCCGCCACGCCCAGCAGGAAACGCACGAGATAGAACTGCCCCGGCGTCTTCACGAACATCGTCAGCCCGGAAAGCACGCCCCATGTGACCATGATGCGCGCGATCCAGAAGCGGGCGCCGATTTTCTCGAGCATCAGGTTGCTGGGCACTTCAAACAGGATGTAGCCGACGAAAAACAGTCCGGCACCGAGCCCGTACACCGTTTCGCTAAATCCGAGTGAATCGAGCATCTGCAGCTTGGCAATGCCTACATTCACGCGATCCAGAAATGCGGCAAAGAAGCATAGACCCAGGAATGGGGCGAGCCGCCATGTGAGCTTGCGATAGAGACTGCGCCCGGTCGGAGCGTCGTCTTCAAGATCACAGGAGGGAATGTTCAGGGGAGACGTCGACATGTTGAATCCTGGAAGAGGACATGGAAGACGCGCTTCGCAGTCTTCAGCGAAACGCGCAACCTGGCTTCACGAATAGTTGATCACGAGCAGCTTGATTTCCGACATCTCGTCCATCGCGTACCGTGTGCCCTCACGGCCGGTGCCGGATTCCTTCCAGCCGCCGAAAGGCATGTTGTCGATGCGATAGATCGGCACGTCATTGATCATCAGGCCGCCGACATCCCATTTCTCCAGCGCCCTGAACGCGCGCTGCAGGTCTCGCGTGAACAAGCCACCCTGCAAGCCATAGCGCGAATCGTTGGCGCGCTCTACAGCTTCATTGAATGTGCGATAGCTGTTGAGCGTGAGTACAGGTCCGAAGATTTCCTCGTCCTCGACCAGCATGCCCCGTTGAGTATCCGCCAGCACGGTCGGCTGCACGACTGCGCCGACACGCGGGCCACCAGCCAGCAGACGCGCGCCGCCGGTGAGCGCTGCGTCTATCCAGCCCTGGATGCGGATAGCCGATTTCTCGTCGATCACCGGACCTACGTCGATGCGCTCTTCCATCGGATCGCCGACCTTGCACGCGCGTACCTTGTCGAGCAGCCTTGCCTCGAACTGAGCCCGTACATTCTCGTGCACGAGAATGCGCTGTACACCAATGCAATACTGTCCACCGAACACCACGCCGCCACGAACACACCGCGCCGCCGCGAGGTCCAGGTCCGCGTCTTCCGCCACGATCACCGTGCCGTTGCCGCCGAGTTCAAGCGCGACTTTCTTGTGGCCTGCAATCGACTTGATATGCCAGCCGACCTTGGCACTGCCCGTGAATGTCACCATGGCGAAGCGGTCGTCCCGGACCATCGACTCCGCGAGGGGAATACCGCAGTGACACACCTCCAGCGCACCGTCGGGCAGGCCCGCATCGCGCATGACCTCCTGCAGCAAAAGACTGGTAAGCGGCGTTTGCGGCGCAGGCTTCAGCACGACGGCATTACCTACCGCAATCGCCGGCGCGACTTTGTGCAGGACGAGATTGAGCGGAAAATTGAACGGCGAGATCGCCAGGATGAGGCCAATCGGAAAGCGTCTTGCAATACCCACACGACGGCGCATGCCCGCCAGTTTGTCGAGATCGAGGCGGGACAATTCCGTAGCGCTGCCGCTGGCATCGGTGGTCTGGTATTCGAAAACGCCCGCGTCGATATCGAGCGGTACTTCTTCACCATGACTGCGCCGTGCTTCGGCAGCCGCGTTACGCAAGTTGAAGATGCCACGCGAAACCTCTCCTCGCGCATCGTACAAGGGCTTGCCCGACTCCGCCGCGATCGTACGCACGAACTCATCGCGCCGTGATTCAATCAGGTCCGCCGCGCGTTGCAGAATATCCGCGCGTGCGAATCGAGGCAGTTGGCGCATGATCTCGAACGCGGCTTGTGCACGCTCGATCGATCGCTCGACAGCGTCAGCATCGGCAATCGGCATATAGCCAACCACAGCGCCGTCATAGGGGCTGCGCACAGCGTTGGTGGGTTGGGTTTTCGTCTCAATGTCATATTTCATTTGGCATCCTTATCTATAATCGGTGCTTCTACTCACGGCCGCTCACTTCGAATCCGTGTGAAGGTTCCAACGAGGAGTGTTCTCGCCGGCTATGCGACGACCAGGGTCTGGTTGAGGTCTGCGATCGCACGCACGAGACTGCACGGCGCCAGCATCGAGGTTTTCGGATTGCTCGGCAGGGTCTTGCCCGTGACCGCAATATCAATGTGGCCAAAATCGCCTTCGGCCCTGATCCGGTGCGTGTTGCCGATTGCAAGCGGATCGACGTACAGCACCACCCTGGTCCGATCGAAGCCGACGCCGCCCAGCGCGACCGCGGCGGCCACGTTGGCGTTCTGCGGAAAGAGGCGCGCCGCATCTCGCGCCGTGCCTTCATAGATGGCTGTCGGCGTTTTGATGTCGTCGAGCACAACCAGCGCTTCGGCAGGCGTGCCCCGCCAGGCGCCCGGTGCCTTGTGCGATTCATAGCGCACCTCGCGCAGGCCGGCGAACTTCGCCGCGCCAAGCGCATCGAGCCCGCCCAGCGCCCCGGAGGGAATGCGCAGACGTGCCCCTGCGACGGTCGCGCTGTCGATCAATAGCGTCTCGAGCGTGGGATCCGCCAACGCACCGACTGAGGCGACGAGCATGTCGTGCCCCGCCGCCAGGATGGACGGGCCCAGGTTACGCAACGCTTCGTGGCCTGCACATTCGACGACGAGGTCGAGATCGCTATCAAGGAAGTCATCAACGCTATAGACAATCCGCGCGTCGGCGTCGAGCGCCCTGCGCGCTCCCTCGCGATGTGTGTCCCGTTCATAGACAGCCACGACACGAACGGCGGGTACGTGCCGGCTCAGCAGGTCGTACAGCAGGCTGCCGATGGCGCCGCATCCTATCAATCCAACATTCATCATGTCCCTCACTCGGTTCGTGGTGCCCGGGCTCGGCCCCACGTGATGAATGCATTAGATGGGATACAAATTTCCCGGGGAAGGTGCTCGAAGTGACGTCTATCGTCACAAAAACAGAACACTGGGGGTGCCTGGTCAGGGAAACTGGCGACCTGTTCTGAGACGCCGGATCAGAAGGTCGAGGAAACGCTGTGCCGCGACCGACAGTTGTCCCCCGCGAAAGCTGATCACGTCAATGGTCGCCGACCCGGAATTGCGCTCGTCCAGCGGTACTGCCCGCAACCATCCGTGAGCCGTCTCCTGCTCGAGGGTGAGTGGCGGCATGAAACTGACAAGATCCGATTGCCTGACGAGGTTCTTGATAACCTGCAGTGAGTTCGCTTCAATCGCAACCTGAAGCGCGACGTTCGCCCGTTCGGCAGCTTTTTCGATCAGATAGCGAATGCCGAAGGTCCGCGCCGGCAACGCGACTCTCACATTACCCAGTTCAGACATGGACACTGTTTTCCGGCCGGCGAGTGGATGCTCCGGCCGGCATATCATCTGCAATGGCTGGATTGAGCGGCCATGAAGATTGATGTCGTCGCGATTGAGGACATTGAATGCCATGCCAATCTCGGCGCGATGATCGACGAGGGCGTCGACAATCTGTGCGGTTCCGCAGACCTCGAGATGGACAGCGATACCCGGGTGGTCACGCGAGAACTCCGTGATCAGGTCGGGCATGAAGCTATGCACGGCAGCTTCAACCAGCGCGATCCGGACCACACCATGGCGCAATGAGCTCAGGTCGTCCATTGCAGCGTGCAACTGCTCGACGTGGCGCGTGTTGGCGTTCACGTAGTCGAGCAATAGCTGGCCGGCTGCGGTTAGCGTCGCACCGCGCGGTGAGCGGTCGAACAGCGCCGCGCCGAGTTCCTTTTCCAGGTTGCTGATCTGCTTGCTGATCGCGCTGGGTGCAACGAAGAACGTCTCTGAAGCATGTCTTAACGAACCCGTGCGCGCAACTTCGGCGAAATACCTGAGTGACTGGGGCTGGATCATTCCGCTCAGGTTGCGCTGACGCTGTCGAGTTCCGTCTGTGTGAGCCCGTACTTCGCCATTCGGGCACGGTGATCAGCCGAACCGAGGTACTTGCGAAGTTGCTCATTCACCGCCTGCAGAAGGTCAGGATTGCCCTTGCTGAACGAGAACGCGCCGACAGGTGCTCTGCCATCCTTGCTCGTTTCGTGCGCCACCACTTCCAGTTCCTGATTTGCGCTGGCAAGAACACGGCTGCCAACTGCCGTGCTCGCGTAGGCGTCGATTTTTCCCGCGAGCAGCGCGTCGATCGCTTCGGTTTGGCCCTTGAACGCCACTATCTGGCTATCGCTCACGCCGACCGACTTTGCAGAGTCGAGCTGAACCGTCCCAGCAACGATTCCAAGCCGCGCGTCGTTGCGCGCCGCAACGGCCGCGTAGCTCGTCAGCGCTTTCGGATTGCCCTGACGAAGCAGGAAGCCGTCGCCCAGCGCCCAGACCGGCACGCTGAACGCAACGCGCTCGGCGCGCTCGGCGGTCACGAAAATGGGTACGTTCATGTCCCACCGGCCTTCCTGCACACCAGGCAGAAGTTCTTCGAACGAGGTCAACTGATGTTCGATGGAGGTCACACCGATCGCCCGAAGCACCACCTCGGCCAGTTCGATGTCGGCGCCCGTCGCCGAATGATCTTCACCCGTCCAGTAGAACGGCGGTTCCTCGAGATACGCGATTCTTACTTTCATAGCTGTGCTCCACATGTCCAGTAGTTAAGATTCCGGTCGCCCGCCCTTGGGCGTGGCGATTCATTTGTGCGTCGATGACACAGCTGCCTGAACCGCGCAGCGCTGCGAACCGAGCCCCTCGATTCCGCAAGTAATGACGTCGCTTTCCTTCAGATAGTCTGGCTTCGGTTTGTTGTACGCAACGCCGTGAGGCGTTCCAGTCAGGAGGAGATCGCCGGGCAACAAGGTCATGAATTCACTTAGATGGGCAATGATCTGGCTGACGGAAAACACCATTTTTCCGGTACGGCTTTCCTGCTGGGGCATTTCATTTTTTTGCAACCAGATCCTGAGATCGAGCGACGCGGGAAGGTCGTCCAGCGTGACCAGCCAGGGCCCGAAAGGAGCGAAGGTGTCCGCGCTTTTCGCCTTGCTCCACTGCCCTCCGCGCTCGAACTGCCAATGCCGCTCAGTGACGTCGTTGGCGACAGCCACGCCAGCGATGAACGACGCAACCTCCTCGGGGCGAACGTTGAGCGCCACGCCGCCCATGACCACCGCGAGTTCGACTTCCCAATCGACCGCTTTGGCAGTCGCCGGAATCACAATTGGGTCAAATGGTCCGCTCAGCGCAGTCGGAGACTTGAAGAACACGAGCGGCTCCTGCGGCAGTTCAAAACCGGTTTCCTCAGCGTGATCCGCGTAGTTCAGTCCCACGCATACGATTTTGCCCGGCGCTGCGATTGGACTGCCCAGGCGGGAGGCTGGAGGCGCTTCCGGTAGCCGCGAAAGATCAGCCCGCAATATTTCGCTCAAAGAGCTTGCCTCCAATGCGCTCCCTGACCAATCACGAACCAGGCTGCTGGCGTCGCGTACCGTTCCGGAGGCGTCGAGAATACCTGGTCGCTCGTCACCAGGCGGGCCAAATCGGACAAGTTTCATCGTGATGTTTCCAACCTATGCCGACACGTCATGCCGTAGCGGCGTCCATGACCGTTGAAAGTGCTGACAGTGCGGGTCCGAGACGCGCGGGCGGCAGGTAGCCAAATCCCAGCCGGAATACACGGCTGCTTTCGCCAAACCATGCGCCGGATGCCAGTTGCAAATCGTGACCCGGCAGCAAATCCCAGAAGCGCGCGACAGCAACGTCGTCGAATGCGTCGGCGCGCAGGCGCAGGCAGCATAACGCGCCGGCGTCAGGACGCACCCACTCGATGCGCTCGTGCTCGCTCTCGCACCAAAGCGCCAGTTCCTGGAGCGCAGCGGCGAGCAAGCGGCGTCGCGGTGCAAGCACGCTTTCCCTGTTGCGCAGAAGCGCTGTGGCGAGCGTCTCGTCGAGTACCGATCCGGAAATCACGGTGTTCATTTTGGCGACGGCCAGACGCTCCCGTAGATCCGCGTTCGCCACCGTGAGCCACCCGGTGCGCAGGCCCGGCGCGCCGAGCGCCTTCGACACCGACGCGCCGGTGACGATACGTGGATCGAGTCCCGCGAAACTCTCGAGCGCCGCATTGTCGCCATAGGTGGCCTCCCGATAGGTCTCGTCGATGAAAAGTATCGCGTCCGGAGACCGCTTTTTCATCAGGACGAGGAGCCTCTCGACGTCGGCACGGGACGTCTGGATACCCGCCGGATTCTGTGGCGAAGCGATGCTGATCAGCTTCGTTTTCGACGACAGACTTGCCTCGATCTGGTCCAGGTCCAACCGATAGCCATTCTCGAATGACAGCCTGATCTCGCGGACGCTAACGCCGGCGCCGAGCAGGCAATCACGGCTCGGCGGAAAGCATGGCGTCGCGAGGACAGCCTCGTCGCCCGACCGGCAAACTTCGAAAGCGAGAAGAAACAGACCGAGCGCGGTACCTTGTGTCGTGATGATCTGCTCGGCTGGAACCTTGCAGCCCTCGGCAATTGCCTCGCGAAGCGCGACCGAACCGGCGGATGTGCCATAGCCGAGCTTCAGATTGCGGATATCCTCGAGCCCCGCCAAAGACAAGAGTTCGCCGAGCGTCAGGTCCTGCGACGTACTCTCCGCCAGGTTGAACGGCCGGTTCACATTAAGAAGTGAAATGATCTCGTTGCGAGGAAATCGCCCGCGCCACGACTTGGGACTCGATTCGCTGAAGCCAGCCTGTTGTCGTTCGTCGAGATTCTGTTGAATACCCTGCATGCTTTTGCCTTGCATTTGCTGTGAATTGTTTGTCAGACGATCCGTTGCAAGCAGCCAAACAGCCGCTCCAGCCCGGCCCCGACAGCAGTTTTCGCTGTGCACGGCACCCCGGCTCCTTCAGACGCGATCGCAACGCATGCATCGTAGCGCTCACCCACCGACCATAACAGTCACAATTTTCTGCGAAATGGACCATCACAATTCCTCTTGGCGAGCCGCGGCGCCGGGTCGATAATCGTGGTTTACACCGATTACACCGTTATGAGCCCTTCCATGGACATGGACACGCCCACTCCGTACCGCTACGAGCGCCTGGCTGAGCTCATCGTCGGCATGATCGACAATGGCGCGCTCGCGGCGGGCACGCGTCTGCCATCCGTGCGCGCGGTCAGCGAACAGCACAGCATCAGTATCTCCACGGTGTTACAGGCGTATCGCCTGCTCGAGGATCGCGGCATTCTGGTCGCGCGGCCGCAGTCAGGCTTTTACGTCGCGGGCTCGCGCCGCGGCGCGCTCGCGTTGCCATCGATCTCGCGGCCGCGCGCGAAGGCGTCGACCGTGTCGATCAGCGGCGCCGTCGCGGGACTGCTCGAGCACGTGTCGAACCCGGCGCTGGTGCCGCTCGGCTGCGCCGTACCCGACGCGGCGCTGCTGCAATCGAAGCGGCTCGACCTCGCGCTCGCGCGTGCCGCACGTCAACACGGCACGCGCTACAACATCTATTGCGCGCCGCAAGGCGATCCGCGCCTGCGCCGCGAAATCGCAAAACGGGCGATGCACTTCGGACATGCGCTGTCGCCTGACGACCTGCTCATCACGAACGGCTGCACCGAGGCATTGACACTCGCGCTGACCGCTGTCGCGAAGCGTGGTGATTCGATTGCGATCGAATCACCCACTTACTTTGGCCTCCTCCATACTCTCGAAGTGCTGGGCCTGAAGGTCTTCGAGCTGCCCACCGACCCGACGCGCGGCATCGACGTCGACGCGCTCGCCCGTCTGCTCGATACGGAACCGGTGGCCGCCTGCGTACTGTCGTCGAATTTCAACAACCCGCTTGGCTGCGCGATGGCCGAAGCCGACAAGCGCTCGCTCCTTGCTCTGCTCGCGCGGCATGCCGTGCCGCTGATCGAAGACGACGTCTACGGCGACATCCACTTCGGACGCGAACGGCCCAAGCCGTTCATCGCGCTCGACGGCGGCGCCAATACGATCTACTGCAGCTCGTTTTCGAAGAGCCTTGCACCTGGGTATCGGGTCGGCTGGATTGTGGCGGGCGCCTATGCGCAGCAGGTGATGGAACGCAAGCTGGCTTTCAGCCTCTGCTGCCCCGTTCTGCCTCAGGTCGCGCTCGCGGACTTTCTGGAGAGCAGCGCATACGACGCACACTTGCGCGGCGTGCGGCGCATCTTCGAAGAGAACCTCGGGCGCATGACGCGTGCGATCGAGGCAAGCTTCCCGACCGACACGAAAGTAAGCCGGCCAGCAGGCGGCTTCATGCTCTGGCTGGAACTGCCGAGGCGCTTCGACTCGCGCGCGCTCTTCGACGAAGCGCTCGAACAAGGCATTTGCTTCGCGCCCGGTGACGTCTTCTCCGCAAGCCGGCGCTTTCGCAATTGCCTCAGGCTGAGCGCCGGGCATGCCTGGGACCATCGCATCGAAGATGGCGTCCACCGGCTGGGACGGCTTGCGCGAGCGTTGCTCGAGGGTTAAGCGCCTCGTGTGCGCGGACACCCGACCTCAGCTCTCCCGTGCATCGCTGGCGCAATGCTCCATCACTTCGAAGAGCGCCCCCGTCTATCACCAATGCCATATAGCCGAGCCCGCGCCCGACACACATACTGCAATCAACCTAAGCGTCTCTGCAACCTCGCCCGATCGCACTCACTCCGTTCCACGGAGCGACCCGCTTTCTCCCTGGACACGGCGCACATCGGCGCTTCGGTTCGGCGCAGCGGGTGCATGCGCCGCCATTTCGAAAGGAGAGTCAAAATGAAGACAGCACTTTTACTGGTCAGCGGCGTGCTCTGCGCGTGCTCATGGCAGGCAAACGCGCAGGAAACCACCGCGCAACAGCCGCCGACGGCAACCGAAATCCTGAACAGTTCGCAAGGGTCAGACATGTCGACCAACTCGATGTCGGGCGGCGCCGCGATTCAACAAGGCAAAACCCGTGCCGATGTCTATCAGGACCTCGTGCGCTCGCAGCACAACGGAGAAGCGGCAAGGCTCCAGCAGCTTTTCAAGGGAGGTCAATGATCTTTCTGTCCGCTCCGGAGCGCGGCAGCGGACGCACGTGACGCAGGCGACGCACGACGGGGGCCGGGGTGAACAAGACTCGGTCCTCCTCGCGCTATGGCCTCGCTACAGCTTGATACCTCTTTTCTTCCAGCGCGGCGAAGGCAACCTGCCGGAGCCTGCCCGAATCTCAAGCAGACGCGGCACATAGGCATGTTGACCGAGCGGCACCGGTGGTGGATTCAACGTGCCGAAGCATGGGCCTAGCAGGTGAGGGACCGCCGCGACCTGATCTGGATCGAGGGAATTCGCCTCGGTTTCAATCCACACGCGAGCGGAAGGCTGAGGCGTGAACGTATTGGGCTGCAATCCATTCGCGTACTCGATGATTTTTTGCCGCGCCAGCAAGCGGGCCACCTGCGGCGCCGCGGCGCTGGTTCCGCTCAACGCAACGAGGCAGCCGCTGCGCGTACTCGCGCTCAGCACGCCTGCGCACGCGACGGAGTCTTCGCTGACCGCCGCCGCATCCGGACCCGATCGCTGCGTCGCCAGAAGAGAAGGTCCGGTCGATGAGTAGGTCGCAGCGCGTCCGTCAGTCCTGCGATAGGCACCGACCACGACGGTGTGCTCGCCAGTCGCAATGGAACTCAACGTGCCACTACGCTTGATCCACGTCGACGGATTGCCTTCGTCGAAGTCCCGCACGTGGGCCCCAAAAACAAACCGCTTGTACGCCAGATCCTCGAAGCGCGACTGGCGCCCTCGCAGTGGATAGCCGTAGGCCGTTTCATTACGCTGTACCCACGCGTGAATCTCCAGATCGTCACTCGACCCGTTCGTCAGCGTCACGGTCCAGTTGCCCGCCGGCGCCGGATCGCGCTGCGGATGATTCATCGTTGTAGGGGCGAGTGCGATCAGGATCATCTTGCAGTCCCCCGTGGCGACGCGATCCAGATAGACCGCCGTGCACAGCACATTGCGCCCCGGTTGCCACGTGTAGAGATTCTCGACGGGAAACGCGGGGCTCGTGCCTCCTTCCGGAGGTGTGATCTGAACAGTCAGATTGGATGCGTCGACATTCTTCGGCAACCATATCTCAAGAAAACCGGGCGTGGCGCAATCGGGCAGGACACGCCACGTAAGCGGGCTCGACGTTCCTTTCTCGAGCTTGAGTTCCGCATGACAGCGCAGCATGTTGCTGTTTCCCGCGGGTACGACGATCGATAGATCGCGATGCAGACCGATCAGTTCATCCATCGCGCTTTCAATGATCGAACTGCCGTCGTGCGGACCCGCCATATAGCCGTAGCTCAGGTTGAGTACAACCGAGTACCCCGCGCCTTCGGCAAGATCGTCGGCGCGACGCAGGAGGTAGCGGATCGCGTCGAGTGCATGAACGGCGAACCAGAGCCCGGACGTGTCGCGAATCATTCGCCCTGCCGTCCTGAACTGGACGCACAGGATACGCGGCGGTTGAACCGTTCCCGTCCGCTCCCCTTCCAGGGTCAACGCGGCGGCCTCGATCTTGTTGTGCCTCACGCCGCACGCGAGATCCATCACCTCGGTGCCGTGCGCCCAGCGTTTGCGCGCGCCGACGTAACCGTTGAGCCGATACACGGCGTCTTCATCCACGAGTCCTTTGGTCACGCACTGATTGAGCAAGCCGTTTATGTCGGCGCCGGCTAGCTCACGCCCGTAGTGCACGCCGAGTGATGCCACCGCTGCGTCATCCTGGTTCCAGAAGTATTCGATACGGGTCAACGGAATATCGGCGACGGAACGAAAGCGTTCGTGAGCGAACGCCAGACCGTCGTCCATGACACCCATGAAGACGGCGTGCGGCGCGTCAGTGGCCGCTGCGCCCGGTTGAACGACGGGACCGAAGATGGGCTGCGTTCCCGGCATGGACGCTTCGGAACCAGGAGCCACAGACTGCACCGCGTCGCCAGGAGCGATCGGCATCCCGAGTTCAAAGCGCTTCACGACACCCTTCATGGCGCCATCGATTTCGGTGAAGAACTGCTTTGTCACGATCGCAGTCAGGAAGCGCGACGCTTCCAGATCATGCGGCGGAAAGCGATAGACGGTCGATACTTGAATCCAAGTCTTCCACGCGGCATTCGCGTTTTCCAGACTCTCCGCGAACGTCTGCGCGGTAAGGGGCGGAGCGCCCGCCACTGGCCAGTGCGCTTCCAGTTCAAGGATGACGCGCACCCAACCGGTGGGTTGCCCACCGAGGTGAGCAAACGCCGTTGTGTCCGCCCACGCCAGATAGGGGTCGGCGCGGGTGCTGTTAGCGGCGCGTCCGATCCAGTTGAGACCGCTCCACGCGCCGCCGCCCGCCAAAGATTGCCAGCTCATATGCCACCTCGTATGCCACCCTTTCTGCACGCATCGACACGCTTACGGCTAACGCGTGTTCTGGAGACTCTTACCCGTCCACTCGCTCGCCGCTTGGTTCCATAGCCACCACAGAATGTCGGATCCATCCACGGCCGTTTGCGCAGCGTCCCAGTCGATGAACGAGAAGTAGGCCCGCACCTGTGGCGCGGTCATGGCCGGATTGTTCAGGATATAGGCAGCGACATCGGCGTCGCTCAGCGGCTCGTGATAATCGAAATCCGGATTGCCGTGCGGACCGTTGGCGTTGATACCGTTGCCCTTGAAATAGCGCGGAGTAATCATGCCGTTGCCGCCAAGCTTCGGCTTGCACCGCGCGACAAAGTATTCCCCGAGTGAAGTACCGAGCACGTGCCCCGCAATGCTGTCGATCGGAAAATGCACACCCGCCACCGTTCGATTCACCGCGACGCGGTACGCCTGCCTCATCGCCTGCTGACGGAATACGGAGTTGGGCTGCGCATTGAACAATGCGCACAGCACTACCGCGATAATGAACGCCTGAGTCGAATGGCCGCTCGGTAGCGAGCCATGCCCCGGCGTCTGGATCATCGGCTGCACCTGGGTCGAGTACTCGATGGCCCTTTGCGCCGCTATCGCATGCTTGAAGCGAATTTCCGCGAAGATTGCGAACCGCACAGCGGCATCGAGCAGTTCGAGCGTCTTCGGCGTGCGGCTCGGGTGCAGATAGATGAGGGTGCTCCAGAATGCCACTTGTGGGCCCATCTGACACAGTATCTCAGCGGCGCGGTCCTCGCGCAGGTCCGAATAGAAGTCCAGCCAGTCGAGTTGTTTCGTGAAAACGGCCACGTCCGGGCGGCTCAAAGAGACGACTTTCACGTCCGCGCCGCCTGACGCGGCCCGATGAGACAGCATGGCGGTGTAAGGGTCGGGAAACGAAAACTTCAGACTGGTCAGCAGTTCGAAATCGAACACCGTCGCGCGCACCCAAGGTTCCCATCGCCACAGTTGAGCGGGATCGTCGAGCGCAGGCGGCTGCGGTGTGGTGAGATCCTGCAGTTTCTGATTATCTTTGTTGAGCGTCACCAGCTCCGGAGTCCGCCAACTGCCCACTATCCCGTCGCGGTGTCCCATCAGCGC
>NZ_VOSW01000179.1 GCF_009690905.1 Paraburkholderia madseniana | reverse complement strand
TTTGCGCCAGCGCTCCCACATTACCGCTTTCTGGCTTTCCGTGTAGTAGATCCGCCGTCTCTGTTTCATTTCAATACCTCCGCTGCTCTGGCAGCCTAGGGTATTGCGTCGACCGGTTGAATCCAAGGTCGAACTGGGCCGCTCAAAGTCACTTTGCCGGGTCTTCTCGGGCGGCGATAGTTCAGGGGGTGAAATGACAGGCGCAAGGCCCGTCAGATCATTGCTGTAGCAAATCTGTAGCACACGAAACTTTCCCCTCTTTGAGCATCGCCGACTGCTTCGCAGTCCCAGCTCGCGCGCGCCCATCCGACGACAAGCGGCCACAAACCGCCGCTCACATGCGTCGTCGGTCGGACGTTCAAGCGTCGGCTCCGCCCCGTAACCGGTCATCCAATCGTAAAGGACGAACGCTCATTCATCGGCCGGAGCTGACGTTCGGACATTAACCGTGCTATGCCTGCTCCCCGCTCTAGACCAGCCATTCGTCGTCGGCACCAAAACCAAAATTTAACACCTGTTGTAACTCGCAAGAAAATGCAGATCTGGTGCGGCGAGCGACCATGCACCAGCCTAAGGGCTCCCTCCGCCCTAAGGCACAGACGTACAGAAGAACTTCCGAGAAGCTCCTTAAAGAAGTCGCGTTCCGGCGCGCCTTCCAAGGCCCGGTTGGCGAATTTAATGGCGAGACACTACCGCGCCAACCAACAGGGTTGATGACGAGACGGACAATGCTGGCGATCGCCGGCGGGCATACATAAATGCCGCGCCGGCGCAGCAACAGGACGCTCAGACCGGCTTGAAGCAATACACCGCAAGTTTGTTACCGTCCATATCGCGCACATAGGCTGCATATGCGTTTGGTGCCCATCCGCGCGGACCGGCCGCGCCTTCGTCACGAGCGCCGGCATCCAGGGCCGTGGCGTAGAACGCATCCACAGAAGATCGATCGGGCGCTTCGAAAGAAACGGTAACGCCGTTACCAACGGTCGCTTGGTTCCCATCGACCGGCTTCACTACAAAAAAGGACGGAGTTTCCTTGCCCCAGATCGATCCATTGTCGCCGAGATCGGCAATGCGCTTCAGCCCGATCTTGCTGAGCACGCTGTCGTAAAACGAACGTGCTTTGTTGAGATCGTTTGTTCCTAAAGTCAAGTGAGTAAAGACTGCCATATACGTCTCCTTTGAGAGTGAGAGTGGGTTGAGTTTGACGAAAAATGCATTGCTAACCTGTTGGGATTCTTTCTTCTGAACGGCACAATTCTGTCGAGAAGATTTTCGCGTGATGAGCGATGTGATCTTCGATGAAAGTCGAGATGAAGTAATACCCGTGGTCGTAGCCCGTATGACGGCGCAACATCAGCGGCTGTCCCGCGGCCTTGCAGGCCACTTCGAACACGTCCGGATTCAGTTGCTCGGCGAGGAATTGGTCCGCGAATCCCTGATCGACCAGAATCCCTTCCGCGAATTTGTGCGACGCTTGCGCGACCAGTTCGCTAGCGTCGTACTGCTTCCACGCCTCACGGTCATCGCCCAGATAACCGCTGAACGCCTTCTCGCCCCAAGGGCATCGCATCGGCGCGGCAATCGGCGCGAACGCCGACACCGACCGATAGATCTCCGGATTGCGCAGCGCCAGCATCAACGCGCCATGCCCGCCCATCGAATGCCCGAAGATGCCCAGACGCGCACCGTCCACCGGCAGATTCGCGAGCACCGTTTCGCGCAGTTCGTCGCGCACATACGAGTACATCCGATAGTGCTTCGCCCACGGCTGCTGCGTCGCGTTGACGTAAAAGCCCGCGCCCACACCGAAGTCCCACGCCGCGCTTTCGCCCGGCACGCCCGCGCCGCGCGGACTGGTATCCGGCGCGATGAGCGCAATGCCGTGCTGAGCCGCGAAGCGCTGCGCGCCCGCCTTGACTGGAAAGGTTTCTTCCGTACTGGTCAGACCCGCGAGATAGAACAGCGCGGGCACGTTCGCATTGGCCTGCAAGGCCTGCGGCGGCAGATACACCGAGAAGCGCATCGGCAGACCGATGGTCTGCGAGTCGTGCCGGTAGATCCGCTGCTCGCCGCCATAACAGGCATGCGACGACAAGAGTTCAAGCATCGCGATGCTCCTTGCTGTGCTGGTTCGTTGACGCATTAGTGCCGCGTTAGTACAGCACGACCGAGCGGATCGACTCGCCCTTCTTCATCAGATCGAAGCCTTCGTTGATGCGCTCGAGCGGCAGACGGTGCGTGATCAGATCGTCGATGTTGATCTTGCCTTCCATGTACCAGTCGACGATCTTCGGCACGTCCGTGCGGCCGCGTGCGCCGCCGAATGCCGAGCCCTTCCACTCGCGGCCCGTCACCAGCTGGAACGGACGCGTGCTGATCTCGTCGCCCGCTGCCGCCACGCCGATGATGAACGACTGACCCCAACCCTTGTGCGTACATTCCAGCGCTTGCCGCATTACCTTGGTGTTACCGATACATTCGAACGAATAGTCGGCGCCGCCATCAGTGAGTTGCACGATGTGATCGATCACGTTCTCGACTTCGTTCGGGTTGATGAAGTGGGTCATGCCGAACTTCTTCGCCAGTTCGATGCGGCCCGGGATGATATCGACACCGATGATCTTGTCCGCGCCGACCATCTTCGCGCCCTGGATCACGTTCAGGCCGATGCCGCCGAGACCGAACACCACTACGTTCGCGCCCGCCTCGACCTTCGCCGAATAGACGACCGCACCGACACCCGTCATCACGCCGCAGCCGATGTAGCAGATCTTGTCGAACGGCGCGTCTTCACGCACCTTCGCGACGGCGATTTCCGGTACGACGATGTAGTTCGAAAACGTGGACGTGCCCATGTAGTGAAACAGCGGCTTGCCGTCCAGCGAGAAACGCGACGTCGCGTCGGGCATCAGCCCCTTGCCTTGCGTCGAACGGATCGCCTGACAAAGATTGGTCTTGCGCGACAGACAGAATTTGCACTGGCGGCATTCCGGCGTGTACAGCGGAATGACGTGGTCGCCCTTCTTCAACGTGCCCACGCCCGGGCCGACGTCGACGATCACGCCCGCGCCTTCGTGGCCGAGAATCGCCGGGAAGATGCCTTCCGGATCGGCGCCCGACAGCGTGTAGTAGTCGGTATGGCAGATGCCCGTTGCCTTCACTTCGATCAGGACTTCACCGGCGCGTGGCCCTTCCAGATCGACTTCTTCGATCGTCAACGGGGCTCCGGCTTTCCATGCGATGGCTGCTTTGGTTTTCATTGGTTACCTTTAAAAAGCTGGCGCATTAGCGCTCGCTCATGTACGCGAGGATGCGCGATTTGAGTCCGGGGCGCGACGCGGACCGAACCAGATCGGCGAGATCCTGATCCGGCCGCTCCCTTTCCAGTACGCGATACAGATGCTGTTGCGTCGTCGGATCAAGCAGTGTGGCAACCTGCAGCGCTTCGGCGACTGCATCGGCGCGTCCGTCTGCTTCGACCAGCCTCGTGACGAGGCCAATATCCGCCGCCTCCGTTGCGCTCATCTGCCGGGTCTGTTCGAGAATTTCGCGAGCCTTTGCATAGCCGACGACGTCGCCAAAACGCCGCGTGCCCAGCACAAGGCCAAAGCGCAAGCCTGGCATCCGGAAACTCGCATCGGCCGCGCTATAACGATGCCGGCATGCCGCAAAGAGATCGACACCGGCGCCGAAGTTGCGTCCATGGGCGAACGCAACCGTCAGACAGGGGGACGACGCCACGAGATGAAGCAATGTCTCGACCCTCACCAGTCGCAATAGCAGGTCTGCGTCGCTCTGGCTATCCAGGTCACCCTGATCGAAGCCCGCACTGAAGTTCCTTCCCACGCCCTGGAATACGAGCATTCTGGCGCCACTCGCATGCGCGTCGCCCACGCCCTGCAACAGCGCTTCGACAAGCGGCGAGTTCAACGCATTCATCTTGTCGGGACGGTTCAACGTGAACGCCCAGGATTGCGCGCTTCTCTCGATTTGGAGCTGGTCCGTCATTGTTTCTCCACTGCATGGCGCGCGGTGATACCGGCAATGATCTCTTCCGAATGTTCGCCGAGCCCCGGTGGCGCACGGCGTATTGGCAAGCCGTGCCCCGACAGGTTGATCGGCGATCCAAAAGTACGAGTCTCGACGCCGTTGGGCAACGTGAGCGGCTGGACCCACTGCATGTGCTCCACCTGCGGATCGGCGAGCACATCCGAATAATTGTTGATCGGCGCACAAGGCACGCCGGCCGCTCGAAACTGCTCGAGCCAGAATGGCGCGGGCTCGTCGGCAAAGATTGTCTCGAGCATGAGTCTGAGCTGGTCCTGATGACGCGCGCGATGGCTCGGCGTGGTGAAGCGGTCATCGTCGGTCCACTCTGGATGACCGAGCACCCGGCATACAGCGGCCCATAGAGCGTTGTTGCCGGCGGCCATGCCGAAGTAGCCGTCACGGCAACGAAACACCTGGTACGGCGCATTGCGCGGATGAGCCGAGCCCATTTTTACCGGATCGCGACCGCTGCCGAAATACTCCGACGTCTGCAACGCGGCAATGCCGAGCGTCGCACCAAGCATCGAGATGTCGATATGCGAGCCCCGACCCGACTGCGCGACGCGCCGCAACTCAGCCGCAATCGAAAATGCGGCATACAAACCCGCAGAAAAATCGGCTAGGGGCACACCGCATTTGACCGGCGCACAGCCCGGCTCACCAGTGATACTCATGATGCCGCTCATCGCCTGCAAGGTCAGATCGAAACCACCTTCCTGAGATCGCGGCCCACTCTGTCCATACGCAGAAATGGAGCAATACAGCAGGCTAGGATTGATGCCTGCAAATGCGGCATAGCCAAGGCCTAACCGGTCCATAACACCTGGGCGGTTGTTTTCGATCAGCACATCGGAGTCACCTATCAGCGCTTTGGCAAGACGGACGTCTTCCGCGTCTTTGAGGTTCAACGTAATCGAACGCTTGTTGCGATTCAAAGAAGCGAAGTTCTCGCTGAATCCGTCCGTGATCGGCGGCCATGAACGCAACGAGTCCCCGCCTTCCGGATGCTCAATCTTGACAACGTCTGCGCCCATGTCGGCCAACAGCATGCCGCAGAACGGCCCCGCTGCCACATTGCATATCTCGATGACTCTCACGCCCTCGAGTGCGAGCTGGTTATTCATTACTATTCCCATGGAATGTCAGTAGGCGCTCGTGCGCAGAATCACGTACCGGCGAAAATCGGCACGATGAACAGATAGACGAATCCGACAAAGCTCCCGGCCGTCAGAAAGATCACCAGGGTGAAGCCAAGCACCCGCTGCACGCCGACGCCCGCGATTGCCACTACGGGAATCGCCCAGAATGGTTGAAGCAGGCTGCCCGCCATCTCGCCAGCGGCGATCGCCATGGACGTGCCGGGCAACGATGCGCCTAGATGCATGGCCGCAGGAATGGTGAAAGGCCCTTGAACCGCCCAGTGGCCGCCGCCGCTCGGAATAAACAAAGTAATCAACCCCGACGCGAGATAGCTAAGGAACGGCAGCGTAGCCGTCGACGCGACATGGATGTAGGCATTGGCGACCACTTCCGCGAGTCCCGTTGCGGCCATGATTCCCATGATTCCGCCATAGAACGGATACTGAAGCAGCATCGGACCGGTCACCTTCGCCGCCTCGGTCACCGCGCCGACATAGCGACGTGGGCTTCCATGCAGACACAAGCCCGCCAGCAGAAAAATAAAAATCACAGTGTTGATATCGAGGCTGACGCCATGACGCGTCCACTCAATGGCGAGGTACGCCGCGCCCGCCACGACGAACACCAACGCACACAGACGAGAGCCTTCGAGCATGCCGGCGAATGAGTTTGCTCGCGACGAGTCGCCGAGATCAGGGGTCTTGTCAGCGGCTTCGAGCGCATCTTGCCCGGCCGCGATGATGTCGCCCTCTGCGGGCCGCATCAGAATGAAGATGACGGGGATTAGCACCATCGCCGCAAAGCCAGTCAGCAGATTCCACGTTGAAAAAACCGTATGAGACAAAGGCACGACGCTGTGCGTATGCTGCTCAACCAGATTCAGAGGATTGCCCGGAGAAGCAATCGACAACGCGATCGAACTGGACATACCGGTGAACGCCCACAGCACCCAGGAACTGTAGCCCGCTGCGACGAGCCAGGCGAAGTCCACGCGTACGTGCTTTGCCACCTGCTTCGAGAGCATGGCGCCGACCACGAGTCCGAAGCCCCAGTTGAGGAACGTCGCAATTGCACCGACTGTAAACACCAGAATGACAGCCGAACACGGTCCGACCGCAAGCCGGCTGAGGCGTTCCAGACCGGACTTGATGATCGGGGCACTCGCTAACGCATAACCGGTCACAAGCACTAGCACCATCTGGAACGCAAACGTGAAGATGCCAAAAATCCCCTTGTACCAGCCGCTTAGAATTACGTCTGGTGTGGCTTTCGGCGCGAACGCTATCGCGAATAACGCGGTCATGACGGTCAGCAGGATAACAATCACGAAGGGATCGGGCATCAGTCGTTCGAAGAGGTACACGCACGAACCGACCGCGCTTTGCATCAACGACTTTCCCCCAAGCCGGCCATGTGATGACGGTGGCGATGCGACGCCTAGCGGCGCCGAAGTTTCATGAGTTTTCACGGTTTGTCTCCAGGCATTGAGCCAAATACTTATGGTGTGCCGGACGTTCGCTCGCACGTGGCGGGAGCCGGCACCCGCCACGCCGTCCACGTGAAACAACTATTCAGGTCGTGACCGGCTCCTTGACGGCGGTCGGTCTATCGGCTGGCACGATCTGCAACTCTCGCTCTTTACGCTGAAGGCCCATCAGGATCTGGCGGGCGCGACGCAAAGCCTTGTCAGTTTTGAGGAAGAGTTCGGAATATCCGTCGTCCGGAAACTCCATCATTGTTTGCTGGCGCTCCAGCGCCCACTGATCCTGTGCGACAACTTCCGGGAACATTTCCGCGACGCGTTGCGCCGTTGGCATCGTCGGGTCGCTCAAGGTTCTGTGCCAGTTCTTGCACGACACGGTCCAACGCCAGACCAGATTGCGCTCGTCGACCGGCAAATGGAGATGCAACAGTGTGTATCCGCGCTCCTTGTCTGTTCCGAGTTCACCTGGCGGCGCAACGCGCATCACGACTCGCGTGAGTCCCGGGGTCACCATGCAATGCGTATGAATCCGCTCTACCGTGTCGTACAGAAACCATTCCTTCAGATACGGCGGTTGCTGGTAGCTGTCGACGTGTCGGGTGGTTTTTACATACGTATATCCTTCGCTTTCGCCTTCTTCCAGTTCCACCGGAATCTTGCTGTTCTCCTTGTCGCCGATATTGCCGTCGTGCAATGGATAGAAATGTGTGATGTCGAGCAGGTTTTCGATCAGCAGAAGATAATTGGCGGGCACGTGCAGTGGGCCTGGAGAACCGATCGAAAGATTCGCAGGATCAAGAATCTCCGGCGTGCGCGGTGGCGCCACGCGTTGCGCCGCTGCGGGGTTGCCCAGCCAGATCCACACTACGCCGTCCTGTTCCTTCACCGGGACCACGCTGAGACGCGCTTGCGAAGGAATTGCCTTATCCGGCTGGGAAGGAATCGCAATACATTGTCCGCTCGTGTCGTAGCACAATCCGTGGTATGCACACTCCAAACGTCTGCCGTCGAGCAGTTTGCTCTGCGAGAGCGGGAAGCGCTTATGGCAGCAACGGTCGTCGAATGCGACGACTTCACCTTTATCGGAGCGCCACATTACGACCGGCCGTCCGACTATCTTGTGTCCTTGCAATTCACCCTCGGGAAACTCGGATGAGAAACCAATGGGATACCAGCAATCCTTAACATATTCGAATGTGCTCATGATAAAACCGTCTCCAGTGGGTTTTTTTGAGCAAGCGCATTGCACTGCGCCGGCTGAATGTGAAGAACCAGAAGCGCTGAACTAAAGGTCGAGAACAATTGACGCGCTCTTTGCACGACTGCAGCAGATCATGATGAATTCTTCCCGATCGTCTTCATCGAGCACCGAGTCGCGGTGAAGTGGGTCACCCGAGAGATAGCGGGTCATGCATGTGCCGCAATAGCCTTCGCAGCACGAGGTGTCGACTTCGACTCCTTGCAGTTTCAGCGCATCGACGATCGTCTCACCCGGATGCACGGTAAGGCGCTTCTTCGAGCGCGCCAGTTCGACTTCGAACGGCGTGTCGGGATCGTCGCCAGCTGTCCGCACCGGCGAGCCCGATGCGGAGAAACGCTCGCAATGGACAGCGTCGCGCGGCCAGTGTCCGCTTGCCGCTTCGATAGCGTCCATGAGTCCTGCTGGGCCGCAGTAGTACAAATGCGCACCATCTGGACGGCTTTGCAGGGTCGCCTTCAGATCGAGTCCCTTGCTGGGGTCGCCGTTGTCGTAGTGGATCGACGCTAGCCCGCTGGCAACAAGACCGCACAATTCACGCGTGAAAGCGGTTCGTTGCGGCGTGCGGGCGCAATAGTGCAGATGAAATGCTTCGCCGCGACGCTGAACTTCGGCGACCATCGACATGAGCGGTGTGATTCCAATCCCGCCGGCGATGAAGATATGTCGGGTGGCTGAATTCGACAGTGCAAAATGATTACGGGGCGCGGACACAGTGACGATCTGCCCGGCTCGTAACACATCGTGCATCGCCACTGATCCGCCTCGGCCGAGCGGATCACGCAGCACGGCAATCACATAACGATGACGCTCTGTGGATGGATTGCACAGCGAATACTGGCGAATCGCGCCGTCGGGTAAATGAACGTCAATATGCGAACCCGGGGTAAACGCAGGCAACGTGTCGCTGTCCACGCTAACAAATTCGAACGCATTGATGTCGTCCGCCAGATAGGAGACGGACTGCACGCGCACCTGCAGTTTCGAGGGCGCAATAGAATCCTGGCGCACGAGTGGGGCTTCGTGCAGAGTGACTGCATTCATGTCTTCCTCCATATGCTGCTCTGGATGGCAACTTCGGTGGCTCGGATCGTGTCGATCAGCGCGCCGTTGCTTTAGAGAAAGAGTAGATGCGTCGACCTATAAGAACAAACGAGTAATTTTCGAGTGCATACATCAACTTTCTTGAACTGATTTGTTGCAACGCAACATATTGCGGACACCTATTGTCTATCGAAAGTGCTCACCTCGCGGGCGAGTTCAGCCACGGTCCGGGCCAGCGAGAAGGAGTGTCCCTGGGGAAAAACGGCGACAAACTGGACAGGTTCGAGTCGTGGAGACGTTGTGACGATTTTAAGCCTGCCGCTTTCTATTTCGCCCGCGTAATATTTTGCTGGCAGGTACGCGACGCCCATACCAGCCATCGTCATTGAAGCCGCCACTGCTACGCTTTTGCAGCGCGCGAGATAACGGCCACGCACATGTTCATTCTGGAACCAGTCCTCGATCGCCGAATAGTGAAATGACTTCGGCTTCATCCCGATGATCGGGTAGCCCGCCAGCTCTGCCGGGCCGTATACGCGATCCTCAAGCCCCAACGCGGGGCTCGCCATCCACTCGAAGGCAACCGCGCCAAGCGACAAGGTAGAGAGCTCTTGCGCACGCGAATGACCGGGCGCAAGGACAAGCTCAAGTTCGGCTTGCGCAAGGCTTTCCATGAGCTCTGCTGTGAGCGCCTCCTCAATTTCAAGGCGTACGTTGGGATAGCGCTCCGCGATGGTGCGTATCAGTTCAGGCAACCACGTTGTCGTAATGACTTCGGCGACACCAAAACGCACCGTGCCGAACATCGATTCCGGCGCAGCGATGCGATGCTCGAGTTCTGTCGACAAATCGAGAATTCGGCTGGCGTATTCCATCAGCTCCCGTCCCCTCGGCGTGAGCCGTGCCGTTCTGTGGGTACGATCGAATAGCTCAACGCCAAGCGTGCGCTCGAGTTCGCGCACCCGCATGGACACTGCGGACTGTGTTGCATACAACCTCTCGGCAGCCGCCGAAAAACTGCCTAGCGTTACCGTCCAGAAAAAGGTCTCCAATTGTTGCAAAGTCACGTTTGCCTCCGCACGCTTCGTATCGAGGAAGTTCAGCCAGATCATTTCTGGTCAGTGTACGCAGTGGCGCGGCATCCGTAAGCGGTGGAAAATCCTGGTGCTTTGCTAAGGCTGCGCGAGGGTTGCATGCTCGACGGGCCCCTGGATGTCGAGCATCCTCAACGCCAGCTCATTGAGACGCTCGTTCGAACAGTGTGGTAAGTGAGGCTTGGCGAGGCGAGAGGCGTCGCACGCCACTGGTTCGCGAACTAACGCTTTATGGCATCCGGCTGGGACTTCGCTTGACCGGTTCGGGCCGCAAGTACGCATCCGCTTATTCGCGGCTGCCGATCCGCGAATGTCGGGAAAGTGACCTGTAGCCGCCTCATCGATGCCGGTACCTGATTGTCGTGTATGGCCGAACACCCGTCTCCCTATGCGAGTCGACGAGCGACCGTTGTACCTCTTGGATTCAACCGGTCGACGCAATACCCTAGGCTGCCAGAGCAGCGGAGGTATTGAAATGAAACAGAGACGGCGGATCTACTACACGGAAAGCCAGAAAGCGGTAATGTGGGAGCGCTGGCGCAA
>NZ_VOSW01000178.1 GCF_009690905.1 Paraburkholderia madseniana | reverse complement strand
GCATCCAGGTTGTCCAGCATAAACACCGGGCGCCCCAATTGATCACGGGTTCTGGCACAACGCCCCGTAGCCAGGACCTTTTGGTGTGGTGTTCGCACCACGCCCTTTTTCATTCCCGGAATTGCCCACATGCAATACCTGTATCACAATGAACCGCACCTCTTTGACAACGAAATCTGAACTGGCCGCGCTTCTCGATGCGCGCGCCACCTTCGACCCTTCGCAAAGAGATCAGCGAATGATAGTTCGCGTCATGGTCGTGCCGATGCTCACCAGAAGATTGGACGAGTTGCGCGTCGCACTTCGCGCGAACGCGCACTGCGAATCCGTTCAATCAATGATCGATAAAATTACGTGCTCGCTTAACCATGCTTGTGCCAGACTCGACTGCGGTTTTAATTCGAGTACTGACGCCATGGTCCATGCGAAGAAACCCGAATGGAAGCGATTCTGGCTACCCTCGGAGCGCGCAAGAAGCTTATTGCCAAGAGAAAATCGAATTGATTCCAAACCCGGAAAGGTAAGCATGCGGAACGAAATCCATTTCGAATGTCCTCGTTGCAAGCAGGTCGTTACGCCAAAACTGGGACTGAATAGAAAGGGCAACAAACCCGAAAAACTCTATTGCCCGTCTTGTGGGAGAACGATAAAGGACTTCTACAACGCGTGGCCGGGAGCAATCGCCATTTTTGTCGTGCTCGCGATCCTCGCGTACTTAAGATTCGGACAACCTTGAACGCGTTAGCGCCGGCCTATCGCTCCACTACTTCTAACCCGAACGGAAAGCACCATGAAAACCTACAAAGCGCTTCGAGACCAGGTCGAACAGCTCACCCAGCAAGCGGAGGCTGTACGAGCGAGTGAGCTGGAAGCCGTTGTCGCAGAAGTTCGCACGAAGGTTCTGGAATAGGGTCCTACCGAAAAGGATACTTCCCCCCAAAGCGTGGCCGTCCCAGCGCGACGGTAAAACCGCAAGTCGCGCCAAAATACCAGGATCCGAAAACGGGCAAGACGTGGTCAGGACGCGGCCTGACACCCGACTGGATCAAAGGCAAGAATCGTGACCGGCTTCTTATCAAGGGCCGTGCCCCACTGGGCGCGTGCAATACCTGACAACAAGGTTGCGCCCAAGCTGTCCAATGCGTCCATGGATTTTCACAAAAGTCATGTCCAGCAAATAACGTCAGCAAGCATGCTGAGATTGCCCGCACTGCAAGTCCGGCACGCCAGCTTCCCTGTGTCGTACACACGCAGGCGAAGTCCGCGGGTCCCCGGCACGATCTTGCACTATTGCCACGACGACCCCGGGTAGGTCGCCAGGCAATTGAGTAACGGGAAGCAGTTCTCTATCGCCGTCGCCACGTCTGTCGTCGCAATGGTCCAGCCGTCCGAGTTTTTGCTGCTGAGGCTTGCCCAGGCCATGCATCAAACGCCAGTGCAGTGCCGGCTTCGGCCAACGAGCTCCACTCGGCAATAGCGTTGCGCGTCGGGTTTGCCCGAACGTCCCTCAGGTTCTGGAATTTGGCCCTGCTCGCCGGAACCTTTTGTGGCGCCGCGACCTTGCAGCGTCCTTTTTCCCGAGGTGCGCCGGCCCACGGTTTGAGTGGGTCTGCTGTCGCACAGCCAAGGCCCGCTGCATTGTTCGCGGGGTGCAAGCGGCACCGGTTTCCATACCCTTTTTTGCCAACGATCGGCCGTACCACGCCAGATCTTCAGCTTCACTGATTTTTGCCGTATACCTTAACGATTGCGCGGAGCAATGCACCTCGCTCTTGCGGCACAGTCGTCGTACGAAACTAGACACCCCCCCACGGTCGTGACCGACCAGTTGCGCAGTTATCCGGCGGCCAAGGCTGAGATTCCGGAACTGGCGGGTGTGAACCACGTGTTGGTCAAAGCGGTTGCCCGCATCAACTACCGGGCTGGGAACAGTCACCAGCCCACCCGCGAACGTGAGCGTTGCATCCGCCAAGGGGACTTCCTGCGGGGCGTGCGCGGCTTTCGTGACCCGGGACGCACGAAGGCATTTCTCTCCTGCTTCGGGCCGATCCGGCAACACTTCGCACTGAAGCGGGATCTGCTACGCGCTTCGCTCCATCGCAAACAGTTCGCGGCCCGATTCGCTGCTTGGTACGAATTTACCGAAGTTACCCAAAATCCTTCGACTGGTTTCTGAACAGCGGTCTCACGTGCCATCGTTTCGCCTCTAGCCCAGCAACTTGATAATGCCAGGTTCAGGTCTTTACGAATCCCGGCCGACCCTCTTTTCCTTGCCTTGTCTTGTCTTGCGCATTCGGGGTATCGGCATGCTCAATTCGCCGGGCCCGACTTCTTGCCGCCGAACGCGTGTTTGATCGCACGCAGTGCGCCGCGCAATGGCGTGGGCGTCTTCAGGACACCGGACGAGCGCTTGGGCGTCTTCACGACGCCGCTCGCGATGTCCTGTTGCAGCTTGATTCGCCGCAACGCGGCTTCGGTGTCTTCCCGCTCGACGTGCGGCGCCAGTGTGTCGGCGGTGCGCCGCAGGTGCTGCATCGCCTCGCGTTGCGCGACGGCCTGGCTTGCCGATGCATCGGGCCGTTGCGCTTGGGCGTGCGTTGCCGGCGCATCGCTCGCTTCGGTTTGGCCGTCGCGCTGGAACAGGTCGCGCAGCGATACGTGTTCGCGGTTGCGTGCGACTGCGCTTGAAGCCTGATTCGAAGGTGGCTCTAAAGCCTGGTTCGACGCAGGCGCGGCATGCGTTTCGGAGCCCGCGTTCGATACTGCTGCCGGCACTGCCGACGCTGCGCGCGGGCTGTCCGGCTCGCCGTCGTCGATCGGCTCGGTCACGATGTACTCGGCCGTGCGTTGCAGCACCCGGTGACGCGGCTTGCTATCCGCCTGCCGCCCCTGGCCAGTCACGGCGACCATTTCATCCGGGGGCTCCGTGACCGAATATGCCAAAGGCTGCGCCGGCTCGCTGCCGGACGAGGCGGGCACGATCTGCCAGTCGCGGTGTTCGGCAGCGGGCGAGGGCGCATCGGGCTGTTCGGGGATGGGAGCAGCAGCGGACGCAGACGCCGACGCCGCTTCCGGCGAAGACACGGCCGATTGCGGTTCCGCGTCGGCGTGCGCAGACGCTTCGAGCAACTGGTCGACGAGCGCCTCGTCCACATCGTCGGCGGAGGGCGTGTGCGTTTGCGCCGGGTGATTTGGCGAGTCGAGCAGCCTGTCGAAGAACGCTTCGTCCACTTCGTCGTCGGACGCCGCGCCGGCCTGCGCGGTGTGATCGGGTGATTCGGCGAGGCGGTCGAAGAACGCGGCGTCGTCGTCTTCGTCCGGTGCCGGAGCCTGCTGCGATTCGACGTGTGGCGTAACCGCGGCGTGCGCGGTATGTGTCGGATGCTCCGGGCGCAGCGGCACCGCCCGCCATTCGGGCGGCTCGAATCCTTCATCCGATCTGTAGTGGAACGTCTCTCCGGGTTCGCTCGGCGTATCCGGAGCGGTTTCTGCAGGCGTCACGGGTGTCTCTGCGCGAGCCGCCTCGGCCGGCGGGGGAGCCGCCCGCGCAGCGGCGCCGGCCTTGAGATCCTTGTCGGTGCGCTTGTGCCCTTCGCCCGACGTGTCGACGAGTGTGAGAACCCGATAGTCGCTAATCGAGATCAGCGCGGCTTTCAGCATGCGCATCAGGCCGTGCAGGTTCGGATGGACGGCCTGCGCGGTGCTCAGGGGGCTGTCGGGAATGCTGTGGGCGAGTACGCGCGACATCCCTTGCGGCAGCGCGACCCGCGTGGCTTCCCGCGCGAACGCCGTGAAGCTGAAACGCTTGCCGCCGGAGCCCGCCGCGTCTCCGGCTGTTCCACTTGCCGGGTCGGCCGCGGTTCCGACGGCCGGCGCGTCGACCATGCCGAACTCCTTCTGCTTGTCGAACCATTTGGCGACCCAGCCGCGCGCGCCGCCTTCGGGCATCACGACGGTCGGTCGCGTACCGACCGCGACTTTCGACAGCACGATGTAGACCTGATGCAGCCCCTCGACGAGCGGATTCGCGAACAATTTGTCGAACGCGATGCCCCGTTGCAGCAGCGCCGCGTGGCGCAGGTTGCCGCCCTCCGTCGCGGCGAGCGCTGGGGGATCGTAGCGGTTCTTGAACGCCTCCGCTGCCTTGTAATTCAGCGCGATGCTGGTCGCCGAATAGAGCGGGGCCGACAGGGTGGACGATAGCGGCGACACTTGCAAGCCATGCGTGCTGCCGTCGGCCTTGCGCGATTTGAGTTCCGGGCCGAGACCGGACAGCAGCCGGTTGACGCTCTCGCGCACCACGCCGTAAATCGCATAGCTGAGCTGGTCGGCGGCGAAGCGCGCAGCATGCGCACGGCTCGCGCCCGCCGTCAGCGCCGCGACCGGGCCGAGTGACAGCAGCGAACTCACGCCGGCCATCGCGCCGCCCGCGAGCACCGCGAACCGATTGTGCGGCGCCTGCGGCTTCTCGAGCGCCTTCATCACACCGTACAGCGCATAGGCGGCATACGCGGCATTGACAACCGACAGCGCCGCCGGCAGCGCCGTTGCCACCGCGAGCTGCGCGCCCGCACGGGCAATCACCGCGTTTTCGAGTTGCTGCTCGACGAGCGCGCCGACCGTCTTGCCGACGAACGTGCCGACATAGCCGCGCGCGAACTCGGTCGCCATCGCCGCGGCGAGGTGCCGCTTGTCGATGTCGGCGAACTGGCCGCGCATGCCTTCGATCAGCCGCGTGAGCGCCGTCGCCGCCGCGGGCTGCGCCGACTGAGCGGCGCTATCGGCGCTGCCGCCGTGCGGGCTGGCCGGGATCGTCACGATCCACTGGCCGTCGCCGCCGGGCAGCGCGGGCGGCGGTGTGGTTGCCGCTTCCGGACCGAAAGGCCGTGGCATAGTCGGCGCATTCGGCGTGAGCGGTATGTCGTACCACTCGCCGTGGCCGTCGTCGGACCGCTCGGCGGTGTGAGGCCCATGCGCGGACGAGCCTGCAATCGAAATCGGATTCATTGCTTGACATTCCTGTGCATTCGCGAGGCGACGGTTTGTGCGTGGCGCGAAGCGTCGCCGGCTCTGCTGGCTGCTCTGTGCCTGTCGGTGGTGCTCATTTGTAACGGGACGACGCAGGTAGTTCGGCGGCCGGGATAGTGCCGGAGCGGGGTCGATGCGTTCGCTTTGCACCCCGTGACGCGACGCATTTTTGAGCGGCATGAACTCGTCCGGGCGCGCGGTTACGATGTGTTGTCATGCCGCCAACTTGTGGCTTAGCGGGGCATCTCGCAACTCCCTGTACACACCGGCTCATCGCTATCCGCACGCCGTCGAGGCGCAGGCGCCGTTCGAGGACCAGCGGCGGACATTGCAGCTCGGGCGGATGCTCAATTTCCGCGGAGTGTGCTTCGACATCGTCGGCGACGCCGAGCATGCAGTGCAGCTTTACGTCGAAGCGCTCGCGCGGCGGAACGAGGAAGGCAATAAGGCTTACGTCGCGCGCGCTGAACGACATCGGCGTTGGCCAGCGTCATCAGGGTAATCATGCGCTGGCGATCGGCTACCTGACCGACGCGCTCGCGCGCTGCGCGGGCCTCGGCATGGCGTCGAGCATCAATCCGCTGTTTCTCTGACGCGCCGGCGGCGGGCACGCACGGCGCGTTTGCTTCGCGCACCGCCGTCGATTGAACCGCGGGCCGGCAATCGTTACTCACCAAACAAGCATTCAACAAGAGCGCAACGCGCGCCGTCCGTCGCGGACGCCGGGTGCAGCGTACGCGCCAAACGCCACGCGTCAATAACGGAGCAAAGGTCAATCGGAGAGAAATTCATGGCGAGCGAAAACTATGTCAAGTTGATCAGAGGCTTTTGCGAACTGGTCAAAATTGACGATTGCGACACCGTCCTCGAACAGGGCAGTGTCGCGGTCAACGGCATCGGCTTCTCGTTCGTCTCGGTCGGGCCGGTCGCCAACGAGGAACTGCTTGTCTACTGCGACTTCGGCGAATTGCCGGAGCACCGGCAGCACGACATCTGCCGGCGGCTGCTAGAGATCAACGTGTTCCTGTCCAGCGGTATGCTGCCGGCCGCATTCGCGCTGAACCCCGAAAGCTCGCATGTCCTCTTGAGCTACCGGACGCTGCTCGCGCAGACGGATGCCGAGACGCTCGCGAACAGCCTGAAATTGTTCGTCGAGCAGGTTGAGAGCTGGCGTTCTGGCTTTTTCCTCGATAGCCGGGACAACGGGTGGTCGATGGCGGGCGAGGCCGGCGGGCGGGTTTCGCGCGTCTCGGTCTGACTGTACGTGAAGGAGGGGGCAATGAGAATCGACAACGCTTCAGCTGCGCCTCACGCAGCCGACATCGATGCGGGCCAGGGCGCGAGCGGCGCGTCGGCCGCGCGCACTGCCGGGCATTTTAACGGCCACGAGGTCGCTATCGTCATGTGGGGCGGAGAGCATGTCGCGCGGGCGGCCGGCCGCGCGGCGAAATCCGTCAGCCGGCTCGCGGGCCGGCTCGCGCGAAGGACGAGCGAGGCGAAGCCGGAGGTATCGGTGCACGTCCCGCGCGATTACGGCTGGCCGCTCGGTCTGATCGAGCGCAAGCAACTGCAGCAGATGTCGAAGGCGAAGGCCTACGGGAAAGCGGAGCAGCTTCATTTCGAGCGAGGCTTCCCGGCGCTCGCCGAATCCCGGAGGCAGCGCTTCGACCACGCGGACATCGACGACGCGGCGTTGCGCAGGTGCCTGCACGCGTGGGCGCACGGCGACGCGGAAAGTTCGCACGCTGAGGGCCTGTCGAGCGAGATCCGGTCGCCTGGAGACCCGTCGTCTCAATCGTCAACTCAGTCGCCGTCGCCGTGCTCGCTGCCGGCCACGCCCGAATCCGAGATTCAGGAGGTGAACTCGGAGGACGGCGAGTCGTCGTCCGCGGCAACCCGTCCTGGCGCAAGCCGTCCGACGCGCGTGCGCTTCAAGGAGCACGCCGAAGTGCGCCGGTTCGACGACGAAAGCTATGTGATCGGCGCCGGCGAGGAGGTTCCCGTGACGGCCGCGCGCGAGTCGGTCGCCAAGCTCAAGGCGCATGCGCCTGGCAGCCCGGCATCGCTCCGGCTTTCCCGCCAACGGAAGATCAACCAGGCGGCGGCGGACACATTCAAATTGCTGCACGACGGGACCTATGGGCGGGCGACGCGCACCCAGATCAAGCAGAAGAAGATCATGGCACTCACGCGCGACGGGCTCGGCATCAAGCCGGACGAAGTGCCGAAAGTGCTCGACGTGTTCCGTGCGATGCGCGCGGAGGCGAAGCCGACGGTAGCCGCCCAATTGAAAAACCTGCTTCGAGCACTCGCGCCACAGCGCGTTTGAGCGAGTCTTTTGCAACCTTTCGCAAGGAAGCAAGCCCCATTAGAGGAGTGACGGACGTGACCTACGCGAGCTATACGAAGCTGTTGCAAGACATCTGCGATCTCACCAACTTGGAAGACGCAGCTCGCCTGGTCGAAGGCGGACAGCTGACGGTCTCGGACCAGATCGTGTCGATTCGCTACGACGAGACGGTTGATTCGACGCATGCGCTGGTTCACGTCGACCTCGGCGACGTGCCGGACGAAGACCGGCAGACCATCTATCGCCATGCGCTCGAAGTGAATTTCCACGCGATTACGGTCCGCGATGGCGCGATGAGCCTCGATCCCGTCGAGGGGCACTTGCAGTACTCGTTTTATTTCCCGGTCGACGGCACGCTCACAGCGGCCGACCTCCTCGATGCGATAACGGACCTGCTCGACGACCTCGCCGGCGATGAGGCGGAACTCGCCGGCGAGGTTGGCGCGTCGGCGCCGGAGATGCGTCGTGTGGCTGTCTGACATGGGGGCCAGCAGGCGTCCGAACTGGAGAATTGTGCGATGAAATCTTCTCACCTATTGCGTTCACTCGTATGCGGTGCGCCGGACGTGGACGAAGCCGTTTCTGCGTCCGCCCCCGCGCGCAGCGCGGCTGCCGTACCGGCGCGCGGCCAACACGGGCGGCATGCTGTGTCGATTGCGACGGAGCCGCGCCCGGAACCGACGGGCAGCCGCACGCTGATGCGCGGTGCGCGGGCCGCGCTCGGCAACGCGAAGAGCAAGGCGAAGAAAGTGTTTACGTCGCGCGGGTCGGACGGCGCATCATCATCGGCCGCGCCTCCTTCCCGCGGGAGCGAGGCGGTGCGCGGGAGCACGCCGCCGGATGCACACGCGCAGCACGCACAAGCATCCGGCGCCGGGCCGTCACGAACGCCGGAGCAGTTGGACGCCGATCACGAACATCTGCTGAAGATCAAGGCCGGTCTCGATGCGGCTCGCGGCATCGTTCATGAGAAGAAATCGCGCGGGTTTCTCGCCTGCTTCGGCAAGATCGCGTCGTCGTCGCGGCGCGCGGGCAGGGCGACACCGAACGCGGCGGCGCTGGCCGGGTCGGAAGAACCGCATCAGTCAGTGCGCACGCCGGTGCGCGAGCAGACCCAGGCGGACTCGTCCGAGATATCGGGCGGATCGCGGCGCACGACGCTTGGCGAGTTCCTCAACGGTCCGCTCCACACGTCGCCTGACGTCTCAGAGCACGGTCCGCTGCACGCGTCTCCCGACGTCTCCCAGCACGTCTTACCGGACGTTTCGCCGTACGCTCCCCCCGACTTTTCGCTGCCCGTCTCACTGCACGTTTCGCCGTACGCTACCCCCCCCGTATCGCCGCAGGTCTCACCGTGGTCCTCGCCGCCGGGAACCCCGAGGGTTTCATCGGACCACCCATTGCTGAACACGTCGCCCACCGAGTCGCCGCGAGCGTCGCTGGATGGCGCGTCCGAGGATGCACCGTCCGCTGTCGAGGAGGCCGTCGCCGAATTGCAAGAACTGCAAACGCAACTGCGCGCCGAGGAACCGCCGGAGGCTCGGGAGGAAAGCGAGCAGATCGCCGCGCTAATCCAGGGGGAGACGCCGCCGACGCCGTTGACCCCGGTTGCCCAGCAGGTGGAGGCGGTGCTGCAAGAAGCCGCTCAAGCCGTGCGGCCCGACCCTTTGATCGTCGCCCCCCCCGACGACGCAAGCGCCGGGCACGACTTGACCGACACCTTCCACGACGCGGTCGACACCCTTTACGACGCAAGCGTCGAGCACGATGCGGCCGAGACCTTCTACGACGCAAGCGCCGAGCAGGAAGTGGCCGATACCCCTCACGACGCAATCGCCGATCGCGCCCGCCATCCCGATCACGTTGCGCTCGACGTCCGCCCCGATCATCTCGCGCTCGACGTCCGTCCCGATCATATTGCGATCAACATCCCTGCCACGGCGGAACCGGTCTCGGTCCCCCACGATCCCGGCCGCGTGATGCAGACGGTCGCTTCGGTCGGCCACTTCCTGCGCGGGATTACCGAGAACAAATACGAAAACGCGGCGGCTGGTTGGGGCGCGAACATCGCGAACGCAGCGCTGCGCGAAGGCAGCATCGTCGCGACCTCCACGGCGCTGCGCGAGGTGGTTGGCTATCTGGCGGAGCGCGGGTTACAGTATGTCGATGATCACGCTCGCGGCATCGCGTCGGCCGGCATTCTCGCCGGCGTGGCGGGCCTGAACCTCGCAGCGCTGGTGCGCGAGACGTACAACGGCACGGCGACGAAGCGCTCGGTCACCGCGCACGCATTCAACCTCGCTGCGATCGGCACCGCGGGCATGCTGTCCTATGGGAACAGTTCGCTCGGCGGCGTGCTCCCGCTGCTCATTAAAGGCGTGTTCGCGTACGCGGCGCCGCGCGACGTGGCGAACCTGTTCGTCAAGCTCGACTCGAATCGCGAACAGCTCGCACCGGGCGCAACCCATTCGAACATGGCGGCGAACTGGGCCGACACCATCGTCTATGCGACGAACCAGTACGTCACCAACACACTTCAAGGCACCGGCGCATCCCATTCGGGAACCAGCTCGGCAGGGCAGGCGCAATCGCTGCGCGACCTGATCCCGCACGTGCTTGCGTTTGCCGGCGCGAACGCGGCAGGCGAAACCGCGGACGGCTTCAGCTATCCGGCACTTACTGCGTTTTTCGATCGCGGCGGCCTGGCTTCGCGGCAGTCGGTGGGGCAGGGGCTCGCGGGCGTACGCGATCTGCGGATTTCCGCAAGTGTCGCGAAGCCGACGATGGCGGATGCCGTCAATAAGCTGCTCGGCCCCTTCACTGCTCGCACGACGCTCTTCGCTGTGCTGTACGCAGTCTCCGGCGCACTCGGCTCGATCAAGCCGACGAAGCATTTGTCCGAGAAGGGCGTGAACGACGTGACCAATATGGTGCTGTCACTGCTGTCCGGACTGCTGACGGTACCCTACGTCGCGTCGCTCGATACGCAGCCGGCGCCAGCGCAGCACCCGGAGGAACGCGACCTGGAAGCGGCGCTGCCGAGGGATGCCGATGTGCTGGCGCAGCAGCGCCGCTTGTATGTGTAATGCGAATGCGAGGATCAGGCATTGTGCACGGCGAGCGCACGGAGCATACGGAGCGTGCGCAGTGCCGGTTCGCCTTCCGTTCGCCGCGATGACGTTGCAACTTTTTTGCCGATAACTGGAACTTACGGTTCGATACGACGAATGTCGTCTTCACGAAGAGAAGGCAAACGTTTGCGGCCGAGCGTAGACGAGTAGCCCAGGTGTGCGGGACGTAGCTCCCGGTACGCCCTATGTTCCCATGACCTAGGAGAGAAAATAAACATGACGAAACCGAAGGCAGAATCGAGAAA
>NZ_VOSW01000177.1 GCF_009690905.1 Paraburkholderia madseniana | reverse complement strand
CCTTGATCACGTTGATCGGGTCAGTAGGCAACAGCTGCGGGAACGGCAGCGGGTTGCGCGACCAGATCATCATCGCGAGGGTTTGCAGCAGGATCGACACGCCGATCGCGGTGATCAGCGGGGCGAGGCGCGGTGCTTTACGCAACGGCCGGTAGGCCACGCGCTCGATCGTGTAGCCGACCAGCGAGCAAACCACTGCCGCGATGATCAACGCGATGATGAGCGTCGGCACATTGCCGAGGCCGGGGAAGTGGTTCTGAAGCACGCCTATGGCTGAGAGCGCAACCATCGCGCCCACCATCAACACATCGCCGTGCGCGAAGTTGATGATGCCCAAGATGCCGTAAACCATCGTATAGCCCAGTGCGATGATGGCGTAAACGCTGCCAAGCACCAGCCCGTTGAGGACCTGCTGGATGAAGATATCCATTTAATGCTCCTTAGCCCGTGCAACCGCAGAAGGCTGCAGCCCGCGAGTAAGCGAGGAATCACGTCGTCTCGACGACACTGCGGATACTAGATAAAAACCGGTAAGGTCCGATCGTCCCGGCATGTTCACGGCAGACCCAAAAAATGGACTCGCCGTGCGGGCAGATATTGGAACATCGTTAAATGCCATCGTCGCGTCCTTGTCCGCTGACACGAAATGGTCCCGGCATGCTCTTGTTCCCAAAACCGCGCATCGCACGTGCACCCGCCTAATCGCCGTCGGTGTCGAAACGATCCGCTAGCCGAGACCGCACCCGATCGTCCGCACCGTGCGAGTACGCCGTCCCACTTCGAATGAATTGGAGCGCCTGATCGCGAAAGAGATCAGGCGCAAAACGTCAAATCTTGAAATAACCCCAAAGCCCCATCGATAGAAAGACATGTCACCGACATGCCCTCACAGTTGCATGCCTGATCCTTGGATGCCAAGTCTCGTAGCACGTCAAGTCTCAGTTCACGTGACGCTCGATATCGGCAGCGCAACCAGCTGGTAAGCCCATGAAGAGAAAATTCCGATTCCTGCGGATTCTCCCGCCTACCGCATCAGCTCGGGATATGGAATGGCGAGGAGGCCCGCTCGCGTATTGCACGTTTCCATGCCGAAGCGGTCCTTCCTCAACATCCCCGGGGCGATTGAGATTTACATCCTGACTACCTGAAGCAGATTCTTCTTTCCATTCTTGAATTGGTATAACGAAATACCTGTCTCCTTGAGGTCGCCTTTCGAATCGAACGCGATCCTGCCGATCACGCCGTTATACTGCGTCGCCTGCATGGCGTCGAGGATCCTTGCGGGGTCCGTGGAGTTCGCACGCTTCATCGCGTCGACAACCACATTGACGGCGTCATACGCGAATGGAGCATAGCTCTGAATCGGTTGATTGAACTTCTGTACATATCTTTTCTTGAAGGCTTCGCCGCCGGGCATCATCTCCAGCGGAAGACCGGCCTCAGAGCACACCAGATTCTTCGAAGCGTCTCCGGCCATCTCGCCCATTTTTTCCGTACACAATCCGTCCCCGGAAAGGACCTTTGCGCGCAACCCGAGCTGAGCGGCCTGCCTCACCAACTGAGCTCCCGCAGCGTCACTTCCGCCATACATTATGATGTCCGGATTCTCGCCCTTTATTTTCGTCAGAATTCCTTTGAAATCGACCGTCTTATCAGTGCTGGCGTCGCGTGAAAGCACCTTGATGCCAAGGGCCTGGACATTGTTCGAGAATTGATCTGCTAGCCCCTGGCCATATGCAGTGGCGTCATCTACGATCGCGATGGTCTTCGCATTCATGTTCTTGGCGGCATACGTTGCCAAAGCGGGTGCTTGCTGGGCATCCGTTGCAATCAGACGGTATGTCGTCTTGAATCCCTGCTGTGTGTAAAGCGGATTTGTGGAAGCCGGTGTAATCTGAACAATTCCCGCATCCCGATAGATCCGAGATGCGGGAATCGATGTTCCGGAAGTCTGGTGACCAATCACCGCGACCACCTTATCGTCAACGAGCTTCTGCGCAATCTGGGTTGCCGTTCGGGGATCGGCGGCGTCGTCTTCTTGCTCAAGCCAGAGAACCACCTTATTGCCACCGACTACCAGACCTTTGGCGTTAATTTCGTCCACCGCCAGTTTTGCGCCATTCTCCGAGTCTCGTCCCTGATGCGCCAGGCCCCCGGTGAGCGGAGCAACGGCACCCAACTTCACAATCTGCGTCGTCTCAGCTTTCGCAAAGGACGATGCATCGAATGCGACGGTCAACAATATCAACGCGGTCTTGCTTATAACAAAGCTCTTCATGACGGCATCCCCAATAATTAGTTAGCCATCCTCGTACCGGCTCGACAAGCATCGATGCCCTGCGACTCCGTAGGTTCTTCGGGGCAATCGCACAGGCCGATTTCGGTGTTGTGCAGGATGGTGAGGCACTATAGCCAGCCAATTAGCTCATTTGCTGTCGATTTGAATCCTCGCCGGGTTGCAGATCCAAACGTTCTTGATGGATAACCCCTCAGCGCGAAATAGACGTTTCGTTTCGTACGCCCCCCGGATTCCTTTGATGTTCCGGTTGACTTCATCGCATGTGAGAAAGCCCATCTTCGCGGCCAAACCACATCTGGAATCTCACATTCCTACGACCCGGGCAGCGGAGACAATGAACATCCGCACCGAACAACGAGTGACGCAGAATCGACCGGTCCGTCAGTCAACTTAGATTCAATGAATTCCGGTGTCTCTGTCCAGCAACGCAAGCATGTCGAACTCCTCTCTGCTGACGTCGATTCCGTCCTCCATCGCACGAGCCCGTGCAATTAACCTTCTGTCGCCTGGAACACGCTGCAGTCCAGCGTCTATCACGGCCTGCATTAGTTCGTCGACGCGGATCTGGAAGTGCGGCAGGCCTGTGCTGCCGGCGGTCGGATCGATCAGGATCAACGTCTGGCCGGTTCGCGGCGTCGCGGCGCCCGGCATCGTTTCCAGCACGCACTCGTACGAGAACTGGCCACCGACGAGTGCGGCGCACAAGATCTCAATCATCAGCGCGAGCGTCGTCCCCTTGTGACCGCCGAAAGTCAGTAGCGCGCCTCCGTCGATAATATCGGCCGGGTCGGTGGTCTGGAGACCATGCTTGTCGACACCGACGTCGGACGTTAGCGTTCGCCCTTCGTTCATCGCGATGCTGACGTCACCGCGCGCCATGGTCGAGACCGCCTGGTCAAACACGAACGGTGGTGCCGACGCGCGCGGCGCGGCGAACGCCATCGGATTCGTACCAAATACGGCCGACTTGCCGCCATACGGTACGACACCCTTCATCGAATTGAGTACCGCCAGCGCGACGAGGCCAACGTCAGCGAATGGCTCGACGTCGAGCGACAGTGCTCCGAGATGATGGGAATTGCGAATCGCGACGACGACAATGCCATTTCGCTTCGCCTTCTCGATCGCCAGTTTCGCACCCGCATCTAACGCGGACACCGCGAAGCCGTTAGCCGCGTCGATGCGAATGAATCCCGGTGCGACATCGTCGACGATGGGCTCGGCCCTTCCGTCGACCCAGTTCCCGACTAAGCTCGACACATAGCCCGGCATCCGGAAGAGCCCGTGGCTTTTCGCACCATCGCGTTCCGCGGACGCGCAATTCGTAGCGATCAGTCTAGCGACGCGCGTTGAGCAACCGGCTCTCTCAAGGATGTTCTGTAATCGCTCGGCCAGGGATTCGAATTTGACTTGCGCCACCGTGTCACCTATGAAGAAGCTGTCCAGCTCGGTACGAGCCGTACCGATTGTTCGATTAGCTAATCATCGATCGAATAGGCAGCTCGTGACGGCTGCGGAATGGGAAGTTAGTGCGCCGCAAAGTGTGTGGCAGGGTTTTGTCACGTCAACCGGACATCGAGGCCAGGCAGACCGTTGCGGCTTATCGGACGAGGAAGCCGTGTGCAAGCGGGTCCCGCTCGTCGATAATCCAGTTTGCAAAACCACAGATGTGCGCGTAGCCTTCGATTTCGTTGATCACGGCCGGAATATCGCCGACAGCCGTCGTCCGGACGACGCGTCCGCTGAAGGTCGTACCGACGATCGACTCGTTGACGAACGTTTCCCCAAAAGCTAGCTTGCCACGCAGGTAAAGTTGTGCGACCCGTCCCGACGTGCCCGAGCCCGACGGCGACCGATCGACCTCACGGTCCGCGAAGATGATGCAGTTCGCTTGAGTGGAACCGGGATGTCGCGGAGCATTCGCGATTACAGTTCCGTAGATGTGGTCGATTTCGGGGATTTCCGGGTGAGCTACAGAATAGGCAGCGTTGGCTGCTGCCTTCACTTCGGACCCGAACGCGATCAACTTTCCGACTGCGTGTTCACGAATCTCCAAACCGAAAGGCGCGCCGTCCACGTAGAAATAGAACGCCCCGCCATACGCAATGTCGCCTGTCACGCTACCGAACGACGGTGTCAGAACCGACACATCTCGCTTCCAGATGAAGGATGGTACGTTCACAAATCGTACCGGGCCGGCATGCTCGCCATCGTAGCTCACAAAAGCCTCGATAAAGCCGCACGGTGCATCAATGCCCACGCGCGTCTCAGGCACCGTGCGCTCGACCCACCCGAGTTCGACTGCGACAGTTGCTATGGCGATTACCCCGTGTCCGCAGTGATCGCTATAGCCCTCGTTATGCACGAATATGACGCCGAAGTCCGCGCTCGGTGACACCGGCTCGGTCAGGTAGCCTCCGTACATGTCAACGTGACCACGCGGCTCAAACATGAGCGCGCGGCGAATATCGTCGGCATTCTCCTTCATCCACGTGCGGCGCTGCATGATGGTGCTACCTTTCGCCCGTGGCAATCCATTCGTCACGATACGGAAGGGCTCACCGCTGGTATGTACCTCTACGGTTGAAATAGAACGACTGATTTTCATGGACGTTGCAATGGAGGCTATTAACGAGATTTAAGGAGCGTACGGAACAGGCGCGCCGTTGCGGATTACGTACACCGTTGTCGGAGCACCTTTCAATTCGCCGTTGTCGGCAAACGCGTAAGTTCCGGCGATTCCCTTGTAGCTAGTCTTCGCGAGTTGCGCGATCAGCTTCGCTTTATCGGTGGTCGTACCAGCCTTCACCATAGCGTCGGCCAGCAGCTTCACACCGTCGTAGTAGCTGACGCCGTACACTTGCAAATCCGTGCGGTAGGTATCGTGATACCTCTTCACATAGTCGCGTCCTTCCGCAGTCTTGTCCGGGGCAACACCGCCTTGTGCGCAATAAACGATCGAGGCTGCATCGCCTGCAACCTTGCCCATTTCAGCTGTACAGATACTGTCGCCGCCCAGCAGCTTCGCGCGAACGCCGAGCGCCCGCATCTGCTTGGCCATAGGGGCGCCCTGAGCATCGTATCCGCCGTAGAAAATCACGTCGGGGTTCTTGGCTTTGATAGTTGTCAGGATCGAGCGGAAGTCAGTTGCCTGGGATGAGGTGAATTCCTGACCGACGATCTGGATCCCACGGGCCTTCGCCGTCTTTTCGAACTCTTCCGCTACCCCTTGACCATATGCTGTGCGGTCATCGACTACCACGGCTGTCTTCGCTTTCAGCGTTTGCGAAGCGAAATCGGCCATCGTGCTGCCAAGCGACGAATCGCTGGCCCCGATACGGAAGATGTTTTTGAAACCCTGCTTTGTCAATGCTGGATTCGAAGCGGTCGGCAGCAGCGGGATGCTTGCGCCGTTATAGATCTGCGAGGCCGGAATCGCTACGCCAGAATTGTAGGGTCCCAAAACGGCGATGACACCGCGGTCAACAAGGTTCTGCGCGACTTGGACGCCGATTTTCGGATCTGCTTGGTCATCCACCGCCGCGAGCTTGAAAGTGACAGCCTTCCCGCCAATCTTCAGGTTTTCCTTATTCAAATCGTCAATTGCCAGCCGCGCACCGTTCTCGACATCCTTTCCTCCGGCCACCTGCGGACCGGTCAGCGGAGCGGAAAGACCAATTGTCACGACCTCTTGTGCGCTTGCTCCAACAGCCGTCATCAACCCCAAAGCTGCGACCGCAATACAAACTCCAGACTGCTTTTTCATTGTCATCTCCGACGATTTCCGCGTACTCACGCGTATAGACCAACACCTAATTTGTCTTCACTTACAACGTGAACCTCGTGCGCAACGGGTCGCCAGCAACTGTTAAAGATGCGCGACGCGTCGTTTCAGCAGCAGTCGTGTCGAACTCGATTTGCCACCCCTCCATCACCGGGTTGGGGCGCCGCCGGGCCGCGAACCGGACGCTCACAAGCATCCGATTCATGTTACATCGTATACTCTTACGATGCATAGTATCCGTTTTCTCCAGCGTGCGCACCGTTTCAAAAATACAATTTGACCCTGGGATCTTCCCCAGTTAATTGGCTCAGAAGCGAGGATGTGGCGTCTCCAAGCCTTTGTAGACGTGGCTTGGCTGCGAGATCGGCTCCTCCCTGTCGAACCCCAGACTGTCTCTAACGTATCGCGCCTGCACGTCCCTTCCCTTGGGCGACGCAGTCGGTCGCCTTCGTCTATTGAAGAGACCAGCTCAGAGAGACCACGCGATACCCGGAGGGGTGCAACTTTTTGAAACGAGGTTGCACCCCGCCGCTCAATAGTATACGATGTCACTACTATAGTATCTTTTGGCTGCCATTTTCAGAGGACTTTTTATGCCCGGCACAACTTTGGGCGTCAAGGTTGACGATAATCTTCGTTCGCGCCTAAAGCGCGCAGCAATGAGCATCGAACGAACACCGCACTGGTTGATAAAGCAGGCGATGGTTTCGTACGTTGAGCAGATTGAGAACGGCGTCGTGCCACAGGAACTCCTTGGCGCGCAAGCCCTCGAGCCTGAACAACAGGAACCCATCGACCATAGCGAGGATGGCGCTTCTCATCCCTTCCTCGAATTCGCGCAGAACGTGCAACCGCAATCGGTGTTGCGCGCGGCGATTACCGCTGCGTATCGCCGTCCCGAGCCGGAATGCGTGCCGTTCCTGCTCGGCCAGGCGCGTCTGCCGGCCAATCTCGCGGGCGACGTGCAGGCCATGGCCGGCAAGCTGGTCGAGACGCTGCGCGGCAAGAGCAAGGGTGGTGGCGTCGAAGGGCTGATCCACGAATTTTCGCTGTCGAGCCAGGAAGGCGTGGCGCTGATGTGCCTCGCCGAAGCGCTGCTGCGCATTCCCGATCTGGCCACGCGCGACGCGCTGATCCGCGACAAGATCAGCAAGGGCGACTGGAAATCGCACATGGGCCAGGCGCCGTCGCTGTTCGTCAACGCCGCGACCTGGGGCTTGATGATCACCGGCAAGCTGGTGACGACCAATAGCGAAACGAGCCTCTCGTCGGCGCTGACTCGTTTGATCGGCAAGGGCGGTGAACCTCTGATCCGCAAGGGCGTCGACATGGCGATGCGCCTGATGGGCGAGCAGTTCGTCACCGGTGAGAACATCTCCGAGGCGCTGGCCAACAGCCGCAAATACGAAGCACGCGGCTTCCGCTACTCGTACGACATGCTCGGCGAAGCGGCGACCACCGAAGCCGACGCGCAGCGCTACTACGCGTCGTACGAACAGGCGATCCACGCGATCGGCAAAGCGGCCGGCGGCCGCGGCATTTACGAAGGCCCGGGCATCTCGATCAAGCTCTCCGCGCTGCACGCACGCTACTCGCGTTCGCAGCAGGAACGCACGATGAGCGAACTGCTGCCGCGCGTCCGCTCGCTGGCGATCCTCGCGCGCCGCTACGACATCGGCCTGAACATCGACGCCGAAGAAGCCGACCGCCTCGAAATCTCGCTCGATCTGCTCGAAGCGCTGTGCTTCGATCCGGAACTGGCTGGCTGGAACGGCATTGGTTTCGTGGTGCAGGCGTATCAGAAGCGCTGCCCGTTCGTGATCGAATACCTGATCGATCTGGCGCGCCGCAGCCGTCACCGCATCATGGTCCGCCTCGTGAAGGGCGCGTACTGGGACACCGAAATCAAGCGCGCACAAGTGGACGGCCTCGAAGGCTATCCGGTCTACACGCGCAAGATCTACACGGACGTCTCCTACCTCGCCTGCGCGAAGAAGCTGCTTAGCGCGCCGGACGCGGTCTATCCACAGTTCGCCACGCACAACGCGCACACGCTGTCGGCGATCTATCACCTCGCGGGCAATAACTACTACCCCGGCCAGTACGAGTTCCAATGCCTGCACGGCATGGGTGAACCGCTGTATGAGGAAGTCACCGGTCGCGACAAGCTGAACCGTCCGTGCCGCGTGTATGCGCCGGTCGGCACGCACGAAACGCTGCTCGCATACCTCGTGCGTCGCCTGCTGGAAAACGGCGCGAACACCTCGTTCGTGAACCGCATCGCCGATGAGACCGTCGCGATCAAGGACCTGATCGCCGACCCGGCCGACGAAGCCTCGAAGATCGTCCCGCTCGGCGCGCCGCACACGAAAATTCCGCTGCCGCGTAATCTGTTCGGCGCCGAGCGTCTCAATTCGATGGGGCTCGATCTGTCGAACGAACATCGTCTGGCCTCGTTGTCGTCGGCGTTGCTGGCGAGCGCGCATCATCCGTGGCGCGCGGCGCCTATGCTCGAAGACAACGAAATCGCCGTGGGTGTCGCGCGTGATGTGCGCAACCCGGCCGATCATCGCGACCTCGTCGGTACTGTTGTGGAAGCGACCTCGGAACATGTGAGTGCCGCCATGGCCCACGCAGTCGCCGCCGCACCGATCTGGCAAGCGACGCCGGTCGACGCCCGCGCCGATTGCCTCGCGCGTGCCGCCGATCTGCTCGAAGCGCAGATGCACACGCTAATGGGTCTCGTGGTGCGTGAAGCCGGTAAGTCGCTGGCGAACGCGGTCGCGGAAATCCGTGAAGCGATCGATTTCCTGCGCTATTACTCCACGCAGATCCGCAACGAATTCTCCAACGACACGCACCGCCCGCTTGGTCCGGTGGTCTGTATCAGCCCGTGGAACTTCCCGCTGGCGATTTTCATGGGTCAGGTGGCTGCAGCTTTGGCTGCTGGTAACACTGTGCTCGCCAAGCCGGCCGAACAAACGCCGCTGATCGCCGCGCAAGCTGTGCGTATCCTGCGCGAAGCCGGCGTGCCGGCGGGCGCGGTGCAACTGCTGCCGGGCAATGGCGAAACGGTCGGCGCAGCGCTGGTGGCCGATCCGCGCACCCGTGCGGTGATGTTCACCGGTTCGACCGAAGTCGCGCGTCTGATCAACAAGACGCTGTCGAATCGCCTCGACCCGGAAGGTAAGCCGATTCCACTGATCGCCGAAACCGGCGGCCAGAACGCGATGATCGTCGATTCCTCGGCGCTTGCTGAGCAGGTGGTCGCGGACGTGCTGCAGTCTTCGTTCGATTCCGCCGGTCAACGGTGTTCCGCGTTGCGCGTTCTTTGTCTACAGGAAGATGTCGCGGACCGCACGCTCGAAATGCTGACGGGCGCGATGCGCGAACTGTCGGTGGGCAATCCGGACCGCCTGTCGATCGACGTCGGCCCGGTCATCGACCTCGACGCAAAGCGCGGTATCGATGCGCACGTCGCGGCGATGCGCGAGAAAGGCCGCAAGGTCGAGCAACTGCCGATGCCGGAAGGTGCGGGACAAGGCACGTTTGTTCCGCCGACGCTGATCGAACTCGACAGCATCGACGAATTGAAGCGTGAAGTGTTCGGCCCGGTGCTGCATGTGGTGCGTTACCGCCGCAGCCAGCTGGACAAGCTGCTCGAACAGATCCGCACAACCGGCTACGGCCTGACGCTTGGCATTCACACGCGGATCGACGAAACGATCGCTCACGTGATCAGCCGTGCGCATGTCGGCAACATTTACGTGAACCGCAATGTGATCGGCGCGGTGGTGGGTGTTCAGCCGTTCGGTGGTGAAGGTCTGTCGGGCACGGGTCCGAAAGCGGGTGGCGCGTTGTATCTGCAGCGTCTGCTGGCTACGCGTCCTGCAGGATTGCCAAAGTCGTTAGGCGACATGTTGCCTGTCAAAGGCGGTCGCGACGGGGCAGTATCCACAGAAGCAGCTCGATATGCATTATCGACGTTGCGCGATTGGTTGATCGCGGAGCATGAACCAGCCTTGGCCGCCCGTTGTGACACATATCTGGACAACGTTGTAGTTGGAGCCTCCGTCGAGCTCCTAGGCCCCACAGGTGAGCGAAATACTTTCAGCCTTCATAGCCGCGGCACAGTGCTTTGCATCCCCTCGACCAGAACAGGCGCGCTCAAGCAGTTCGCCGCGGTTCTTGCTACTGGCAATCGCAGCGTGTTTTCCGGGAAAGCTGGCGAAGAACTGTTTGCCGTGTTGCCCTCGTCGTTGAAGTCCTTCGCAGCAACCACGAAGCAGGTGGACGCACCTTGCGACGCCGTCCTTTTTGAAGGCGATAGCGACACTCTCATCACGTTGGCACAAGAAATTGCCAAGCGGCCCGGCCCGATTCTCTCAGTTCAAGCAGTTCCATCAAACCTTGGCAGTGGAACCGAAGCCGACTACGTCCTGGAGCGCCTACTCACAGAGCGCTCGGTGAGCGTCAACACTGCCGCTGCCGGCGGCAATGCAAACCTCATGACTATCGCTTGATGACGATCTAAATCGTCAACTGAACCCTGGTAAAGGCATCACATGTCAAGGTACCCGAAATGAAGATACTGGTCGCAGCAAAGAGAGTCATTGATTACAACGTCAGCGTACGCGTAAAAGCTGACAACACCGGTGTGGAAACAGCCAATGTAAAGATGTCGATGAATCCCTTCGACGAAATCGCGGTCGAAGAAGCGGTACGTCTGCGTGAAGCGGGCGTGGCGACCGAAGTGATCGCCGTGTCGGCGGGTGTCACGCAAGCGCAGGAAACGCTGCGCACGGCGCTGGCAATCGGCGCGGACCGTGCGATCCTGATCGAGTCGGGCGAAGAACTGCAGCCGCTGGCGGTCGCCAAGCTGCTCAAGGCGCTGGTCGACAAGGAACAGCCGCAGCTCGTCATCCTCGGCAAGCAGGCCATCGACGACGATTCGAACCAGACCGGCCAGATGCTGGCTGCACTGGCGAACCTGCCGCAAGCTACGTTTGCCTCGAAGGTTGTCGTCGCTGACGGCAAGGCTACGGTGTCGCGCGAAGTGGACGGCGGTGCTGAAACGCTGTCGCTGAGCCTGCCGGCCGTGATCACCACCGACCTGCGCCTGAACGAGCCGCGCTACGTCACATTGCCGAACATCATGAAGGCGAAGAAGAAGCCGCTGGAAGTCATCAAGCCGGAAG
>NZ_VOSW01000176.1 GCF_009690905.1 Paraburkholderia madseniana | reverse complement strand
TTTGCCGACCGGCGAGGTCTCATCCATCGTGTAGAAGGTAGCCACCTCCTGCACGGCGACCGCCGGCATGCCGAGATAGTCCGCGACGAACTGCATGAGTTCGGGCGACAGCCAGCCATGCTCTTCCTGAGCAGTAGCCAGCGCCGACATCACGGCGGACTGTTTCTGATCGGCGGGATACTTCGCGATCGCACGATCGATTTCTTTCAGGCCTTCAGCTGAGATCATTTTCAGACACGACTCTTTCAATTCCTACCGAACGAAAACCCGTCGCGCATTGCATGTTGCGACAGACCCGGCGTTCCTTTGCTTGACACGCGCTTCGGTGCAATCTGAAGACGCGCGCTGATGAATACGTCCTAGCGATCTACTTCGCCGAACACGATGTCCTGCGTACCGATGATCGTCACAGCGTCGGCAATCATGTGACCGCGCGCCATTTCATCGAGCGTGGACAGGTGCGCATAGCCCGGCGCCCGAATCTTCAGGCGATACGGCTTGTTCGCGCCGTCCGAGATCAGGTAGATACCGAACTCGCCCTTCGGATGTTCGACCGCGGCATATGCTTCGCCTTCCGGCACATGGAAGCCTTCCGTGAAGAGCTTGAAGTGGTGAATCAGATCTTCCATGTTCGACTTCATGCCAACCCGCGACGGCGGCGCAACCTTGTGATTGTCGACCATCACCGGACCCGGATTCTTGCGCAACCACTCAATGCACTGTTTCACAATCCGCGTGGATTGGCGCATTTCTTCGACGCGAACCAGATATCGGTCATAGCAGTCGCCATTCACGCCAACCGGAATGTCGAAATCGAGCTTGTCGTAGACTTCGTACGGCTGCTTCTTGCGCAGATCCCACTCGATACCCGAGCCGCGCAACATCGCGCCGGTCATACCGAGGTTCAGTGCGCGTTCCGGGCTGACCACGCCGATACCGACCAGACGTTGCTTCCAGATCCGGTTGTCGGTAAGCAGCGTTTCGTATTCGTCGACGCACTTCGGGAAACGCGTAAAGAAATCGTCGATGAAGTCGAGCAGCGAACCTTGACGGTTCTCGTTCATCCTCGACAATGCCTTCGCATTGCGGATCTTCGACGCTTTGTATTGCGGCATTGCGTCAGGCAGATCGCGGTACACGCCACCCGGACGGTAATAAGCCGCGTGCATCCGTGCACCGGACACCGCTTCGTACACGTCCATCAGGTCTTCGCGTTCGCGGAACGCGTACAGAAATACCGCCATCGCGCCGACGTCGAGCGCGTGTGCGCCAATCCACATCAGGTGGTTCAGCACTCGCGTGACTTCGTCGAACATCACGCGGATGTACTGCGCGCGAATCGGCACTTCGATGCCGAGCAGCTTTTCGATCGCCATCACGTAGCCGTGCTCGTTGACCATCATCGACACGTAGTCGAGGCGATCCATGTACGGCACGGACTGGATGAAGGTTTTAGTTTCCGCGAGCTTTTCAGTCGCGCGATGCAGGAGGCCGATGTGCGGATCGGCGCGCTGGATGACTTCGCCGTCGAGTTCGAGCACGAGGCGCAGCACACCGTGCGCGGCCGGGTGCTGAGGACCGAAGTTGAGCGTGTAGTTCTTGATCTCTGCCATGGCGTTCTCTTAGTGTTTCAGACCGCCATAGCGATCCTCGCGGATCACGCGCGGCGTGATTTCCCGCGGCTCGATCGTCACAGGCTGATAGACGACGCGCTTCTCTTCCGGGTCGTAACGCATTTCGACGTAGCCGGAGACAGGGAAATCTTTACGGAACGGGTGACCAATGAAACCGTAGTCGGTCAGGATGCGGCGCAGGTCCGGGTGACCCTCGAAGACGATGCCGTACAGATCGAATGCTTCGCGTTCGTACCAGTTGGCCGAACTCCAGATATCGACGACTGACGCGACGATCGGCACTTCGTCGTCTGGTGCGAATACACGCAGACGCAGGCGCCAGTTGTTCTGCACCGACAACAAATGCAGAACGGCCGCGAAACGCGGACCGTCGTATGCGCCATCGGCGTAGGTCTGATAGTCGACGCCGCATAGATCCATCAATTGCTCGAAGCCGAGCGAGCGGTCGTCGCGCAGACGCGTTGCAACGTGGATGTAGTCGCTCGCCTTCACGACGATCGTCAACTCACCGACTGCCTCGGTGGTGCTCAACAGGAGGCCGCCGAAGGCCGCCTCGAGGTTCGCTTTCAGGGTCTCGAGTTTGCTTGCCATATTATGGGGGAGGCGTTGGCCTTATTGACGGGCGATTGTGTTGGTGCGACGGATCTTGGCCTGCAGCTGGATCACGCCGTACACCAGCGCTTCCGCCGTAGGCGGACAACCGGGCACGTAGACGTCGACCGGCACGATCCGATCGCAGCCGCGCACCACCGAATAGGAATAGTGGTAGTAGCCGCCGCCGTTCGCGCACGAGCCCATCGAAATCACCCAGCGCGGCTCGGCCATCTGATCGTAGACCTTGCGCAGAGCCGGCGCCATCTTGTTGCACAGCGTGCCGGCGACGATCATCACGTCCGACTGACGCGGACTCGGACGAAACACCACGCCGAAACGGTCAAGGTCATAACGGGCGGCGCCCGCATGCATCATCTCGACCGCGCAGCACGCGAGACCGAACGTCATCGGCCACAGCGAGCCGGTGCGCGTCCAGTTGATCAGTTTGTCTGCCGTCGTGGTGACAAACCCTTCCTTCAAGACCCCTTCGATACTCATTTGCTTTCCACTCCAGACGGGGCGGCAAGCCTTGGCCACCCACGCAAACCGGCGATTAATCCATCATTCCCAGTCGAGGCCGCCCTTCTTCCAGATATAGGCAAAGCCCAACAGGAATTCGAGCAGGAAAATCATCATCGCCATGAAGCCAGGCCAGCCGATGTCGCGCAGGGCTACACCCCACGGGAACAGGAACGCGGTTTCAAGGTCGAAAATGATGAAGAGAATGGCGACGAGGTAGTAGCGCACATCGAACTTCATGCGCGCATCTTCGAATGCTTCGAAGCCGCACTCGTATGGTGCGTTTTTCTCGGTATCGGGCTTGTTGGGACCGAGGATCTTGCCAATGCTGACCAGTGCTACGCCTAAACCGGTGCCCACAATGAGGAACAACAAGACGGGGAAATAGGCTGCGAGGTTCAAGACTATCCTCTATCGGTTGGTTCTGAATGCCGCCAAGAGCATAGCACTCCTGACGCGAAATCACTTCGGCAACGCACATGCCGCAAGCCCAACGCAAGCCGCGCGTCAGAAGTGAAAATGCCAGCCGAAGCGAAGCAAGCGGCTGGCATTTAGATAACATTTGGTGCCGACGGCGAGACTCGAACTCGCACAGCTTTCGCCACTACCCCCTCAAGATAGCGTGTCTACCAATTTCACCACGTCGGCACTAACTGCAATCCGGGAAAACAACTTATAAAACCCGCGAATCGCTTCAAGACTTAGATTGTAACTGGTCTAAACAGTTTGTTCAACGCACAAAAGCACTTTGAACGAAAAATTTATTTCGGCACATCCGTGGCCGGGACGGACGCGGCCGACGCCGGCAATACTGCCGAGCCGCCAGCCGGCGCGGCTGCAGCGGAAGCCGCGACCGGTGCGGTCACAGCCGCGCCCAGCAAGCCTGCGGACGGTTTCGCACGATACGCGCCGAGGTACGTAAGCGTCAATGTCGTGACAAAAAACACGGCTGCGAGGACGGCCGTGGTACGCGACAAAAAGTTTGCCGAACCGGTCGCGCCGAACAGGCTGCCCGATGCGCCGCTACCAAAAGCAGCGCCCATATCGGCGCCTTTGCCGTGTTGCAGCAAGACAAGGCCAATGACCCCGAGTGCCGACAACAGCTGAACGACGATAATCAATGTTTTCAAATACAGCATCACACTCACCTGAGTCTTTATTTAACCGCACCACACAAAGTGTGCCGCGCGGGATTGGGTCATCCTCGCCAAGGCGCCCTGCTTAACCGGCGACGCTCGTCGCCGCCGCCGCTTTGCAGATCGCCAGGAAATCCTGGTCTTTCAACGACGCACCGCCGATCAGGCCACCGTCGATATCCGGCTCGCGGAACAATTCTTCCGCGTTCTCCGGCTTCACACTGCCGCCGTACAACACCGGCACATCCGCCACCGCCGCGCCCTTTGCCGCCAGACGCGAACGCAGGAAAGCATGCACTGCCTGCGCCTGATCCGACGTAGCGCTCTTGCCGGTGCCGATCGCCCAGACCGGCTCGTACGCGACGACGATGCGTGCCGCATCCTCCACCGACAGCTTCGCCAGCACTTCGTCCAGTTGCGCGCCGACCACCTGCTCCGTGGAACCAGCCTCACGCTCTTCAAGCGTTTCGCCGACACACACGATCGGGGTCAAACCCGCTTCCAGTGCACGCTGCGTCTTCACCGCAACCAACTCTGCGCTTTCGCGATGGTAAGCACGGCGCTCCGAGTGCCCGACGATCGCAAGCGTGGCGCCGAAATCCACCGCCATCTGCGCCGCCACTTCGCCGGTATAGGCGCCATGCGTGAACGCGGAGACGTCCTGCACGCCCCACTCGACCTTGCTGCCTTCCAGCAACGATTGAGTCTGCGCGAGATAAGGGCACGGCACACAGACACCGACGCGCACATCAGCCGGCAATTCTCCCGCGCCTTGCGCCACGGCCTGTAACAGCGTTGCGTTCTCGGCGAGGCGCCCGTGCATCTTCCAGTTACCGACTACCAGCTTGGCTCGTTGTTTCGACATCGTCTCGTCGTCTCGTGTATTGGCGGCGGACTCGGTTTGCGCTTACAGCCCGCCTTTCGGATTCATGCGGCGTGCGCAAAACGCGCAATTTTACTGCGTGGGGTGGATCGGGTCAAACCGGCCGTGTCAAGCGTCCTGACCCCAAGTCAGCACGATCTTGCCGACGTGCGTGCTGCTTTCCATCAGCGCGTGCGCTTCGGCGGCTTGCGCCGCCGGAAACACACGGTGCACCACCGGCTTGATGCGACCATCTTCGAGGTGCGGCCACACGCGCTCTTTCAACTGCGCGGCGATCTTCGCCTTGAACTCGATTGGCCGCGGGCGCAACGTCGAACCCGTCACCGTCAGACGGCGGCGCAGCACTTCGTTCAGATTCAGCTCGGCCTTCGCGCCGCCCAGCAAGGCGATCAGCACGATGCGGCCGCCGTCGGCCAGCGCGGTGAGCTCGCGCGGCACATAACTGCCCGCCACCATGTCGAGGACGACGTCGACACCACGATCGTTCGTCAGCGACTTGATGACTTCAACGAAATCCTCAGTCTTGTAGTTGATCGCCCGTTCGGCGCCGAGCGCTTCGCAGGCGCGGCACTTTTCGTCCGACCCGGCCGTGGCGAACACGCGAAAACCCAGCGCATGCGCAATCTGGATCGCCGTCACGCCAATGCCGCTCGAGCCGCCCTGCACCAGCAGCGTCTCGTTCGGCGCGCCCTCGCCTTTGCCGAGCTGCGCACGATCGAACACATTGCTCCACACCGTGAAGAACGTTTCCGGCAGCGAAGCCGCCTCGACATCCGACAAGCCAGCGGGCACCGGCAAGCACTGCAACAGCGGTGCGGTCGCATATTCCGCATAGCCACCGCCCGCAAGCAATGCGCACACGCGATCGCCGATTTTCAGACCGAACGGATTATTCTTTTCGTCGATGGTGCCGCCGACGATCTCACCCGCCACTTCCAGCCCCGGCAGGTCCGACGCACCCGGCGGCGGCGCATAGCCACCCTTGCGCTGGAACACGTCCGGACGGTTGATGCCTGATGCCGCCACCTTGATCAGCACCTCGCCCGCTTTCGGCTGCGGCGTGGGCCGCTCCGCCAGCTTGAGGACTTCCGGCGCGCCAAATTCGGTGATTTCGATCGCTTTCATCTGCGTCAACTCCAAGATTGGATTGCGTTGCCTACTGACACGAACTGGCGAAAATCGCCTGAACCGCGACGAAGCGCTTCATGCAAACAGAGTACCCGCTTATGTCGGTTTGCACCTGCCGGCATCTGCGTGTGCCTGCTTGAGCCTGCCTGTGCCTGCTTGCAACGCAATCCACCCTGCACCCTTCATGAAAAACGGCCGGCGCGCATTCGCGCTGCCGGCCGTCGCCCTGCTACCGCATTACTGCGGCGTCGGTTCGCCTTGCGGCGCGCCGTTTGCGGCGTCGTTCAGCAACGCCTTGGCCGACAAACGCACGCGGCCCTTTTCGTCCGTCTGGATGACCTTGACCTTCACTTGCTGGCCATCCTTCAGGTAGTCGTTGATGTCCTTGATACGCTCGTTGGCGATTTCGGAGATGTGCAGCAGACCGTCCTTGCCCGGCAGGATGTTCACGATCGCGCCGAAGTCCAACAGCTTGAGCACAGTGCCTTCGTAGACCTGACCCACTTCGACTTCCAGCGTGATGTTCTCGATACGCTTCTTCGCCTCGGCCATCCCTTCGCTGCTGGTGCTGGCGATGGTGACGACGCCGTCGTCCGAAATATCGATCGTCGTGCCGGTTTCTTCGGTCAGCGCGCGGATCACCGAACCACCCTTGCCGATCACGTCGCGGATCTTTTCCGGATTGATCTTGATGGTGATCATGCGCGGTGCGTAGTCCGACAGCACCGTGTTCGCGCCCGACACAGCCGAAGTCATCTTGCCGAGGATGTGCATACGGCCTTCCTTCGCTTGCGCGAGGGCGACCTGCATGATCTCCTTGGTGATGCCCTGGATCTTGATGTCCATCTGCAGTGCTGTCACACCTTGCTCGGTACCTGCCACCTTGAAGTCCATGTCGCCGAGGTGATCTTCGTCGCCGAGGATGTCGGTCAGCACGGCAAACTTGTTGCCTTCCAGGATCAGGCCCATCGCGATGCCGGCGACGTGCGCCTTCATCGGCACGCCGGCGTCCATCAGTGCGAGGCAGCCGCCGCACACCGAAGCCATCGACGACGAACCGTTCGATTCGGTGATTTCCGACACGACGCGAATCGAGTAGCCGAATTCGTCGGCGCTCGGCAAGCACGCAGCCAGCGCGCGCTTGGCCAGACGGCCGTGACCGATTTCACGGCGCTTCGGCGAACCGACGCGACCCGTTTCGCCGGTCGCGAACGGAGGCATGTTGTAGTGGAGCATGAAGCGTTCGCGGTACTCGCCTTCGAGCGCGTCGATGTTCTGCTCGTCGCCCTTGGTGCCCAGCGTTGCGACCACCATGGCCTGCGTTTCGCCACGCGTGAACAAGGCTGAGCCGTGCGTACGCGGCAGCACGCCGGTGCGGATTTCGATCGGGCGCACAGTGCGCGTGTCGCGGCCGTCGATACGCGGCTCGCCGTTCAGGATCTGCGTACGGACGATCTTCGCTTCGATGTCGAACAGCACGTTGCCGACGCTAGCCTTGTCTGCTGCAACCGTGCCGGCTGCCGCTGCTTCTTCTTCCAGCTTGGCCGACGTCGCTGCGTAGACTTCCTTCAGCTTGGTCGAACGGGCTTGCTTGTCGCGGATCTGATAAGCGGCGAGCAGATCGGCTTGCGCCAGTTCCGACACGCGTGCGATCAGCGGCTCATTCTTGGCAGCCGGCTTCCAATCCCATTCCGGCTTGCCACCTTCGCGAACCAGCTCGTGGATCACGTCGATCGCGACCTGCATTTGTTCGTGGCCGAACACCACTGCGCCGAGCATCACTTCTTCGGTCAGTTGTTGTGCTTCCGATTCCACCATCAGCACCGCGCGTTCCGTACCGGCGACGATCAGGTCGAGTGCCGATTCCTTCATCTGCGGACGCGTCGGGTTCAACACGTATTCGTTGTTGATGTAGGCCACGCGTGCTGCGCCGACCGGGCCGTTGAACGGCAGACCGGAAATGGCGAGCGCCGCCGACGCGCCGATCAGCGCGGGGATGTCAGCGGGGATTTCGGGGTTCAGCGACAGGACGTGGATCACGACCTGGACTTCGTTGTAGAAGCCTTCCGGGAACAGCGGACGCAGCGGACGGTCGATCAGGCGCGAGATCAGCGTTTCGCCTTCCGACGGGCGGCCTTCACGGCGGAAGAAACCGCCGGGGATCTTGCCTGCGGCGTAGGTCTTTTCGAGGTAATCGACGGTCAGCGGGAAGAAGTCCTGGCCCGGCTTGGCGGTCTTGGCGCCGACCACAGTAGCCAGCACAACGGTGTCTTCGACGTCGACGATCACCGCACCGCTCGCCTGACGAGCGATTTCGCCCGTTTCGAGGCGAACCTTATGTTGGCCCCACTGAAATTCTTTGACGATCTTATTGAACATAGTCATTGCTTTTCCTCTTCGTTATGCCGCGCGGACCAGAAGCGGCGCGGCAACGCCAGGACCGGCGCCACAGGGGAAGAGTAGTGTTATGCCATTCCAGAGAACCACGCCCTACGCTATGTACGTGCGCGAACCGCTGGAATGACACAAAGCTCTGCCCTGAAGCCCGGCCGCATTTCTGCTTTTTTGCTGCTTTTTTACTGCCGTTTTCCTGCTAGCCGCCGCATGAATCGTCACGCCACCGCGACCGGCAGGCAGTGCGCATCACATGAAGCGCACCGTGCAAAAACAAAATGCCTGTATCAGTGGAACTGACACAGGCATCTTGCTGAACGACTGGCCGATTACTTACGCAGACCCAGCTTCTCGATCAGTGCGCGGTAACGATCCGCGTCCTTACCCTTCAGGTAGTCGAGCAGCTTACGACGGCGGCTCACCATGCGCAGCAGACCGCGGCGGCTGTGGTGATCCTTCGTGTGTGCCTTGAAGTGAACGGTCAGTTCGTTGATGCGGGTCGTGAGCAGCGCGACCTGAACTTCGGGGGAGCCGGTGTCGTTAGCTGCGCGTGCGAATTGCGCAACGACTTCGGACTTCTTGCTTGTTTCAACTGCGGACATGTCGATTTCCTTGAGAACTAGACAGGCGGTCACGGAAGAAAGGCCGTGCCGTGGTTACCCGTGTACGCATACTTTTAGCCATGCCTCACAACGGGACGCGTATTGTAGCACAGCCCAATCCGGCCGCGAACCCTGCTGTGTCGGGCGAGATCGTGGCCGGTCCGGGTTTGCTCAAGGGCCGTTCTACGGCCGTTTCATCCTGCACACGGTCGGCGGCACCGTGCGCTCGGGCGGCAAAGCCAGCACCGTGCGGAAACCATAGCCTGAACCTTCGTTGTCGAACTTGACGCCCGGCGTGCCGGCCTTGTCCATTTCCATCACATAAAGGGGCTGGATCAACTGATGGTCGTCGGCGCGCATCCACGATGCGTGGAAGCCGTTGTCGGACTTGATGCCCTCCAACGCCCGGGCGACGGCCGTCGGGTCGGCACTGCCGGCGCGGTTCATCGCCACGCCGAGGGTTTCGACCATCAGCGGCATGCGCAGCACCGGGTAGTCATCCTGGGCAGCCGGGAAACGGGCGCGAAACGCCGCGTACCACGCGTCGGAGGCCGCGCCGCCGGCGTTCGGGTGCCAGTCGGCCACCGCGATCACGTGTTTGACGCCGGCGTCGCCCAACGCGGCAGGCGCCCCGAGGCTGTTGCCGTAGAAGGTGTAAAACCGGGTGTCCAGGCCCTGCTCCCGCGCCGCCTTGACCAGAAGCGTCAAGTCGTTGCCCCAGTTGCCGGTGATCACCGCGTCCGCGCCGCTCGAGCGGATCTTCGCGATGTAAGGCGCGAAGTCCTTCACGCGGCCGATCGGATGAAATTCGTCGCCGACAACCGCAATATCCGGGCGCTTTGCCGCCAACGTCGAACGCGCGAGGCTGCTTACGTCGTGGCCAAAGCTGTAGTCCTGGTTCAGCAGATAGACCTTCTTCACCGCTTTGTCGCGCTGGATCACATCAGCCAGCGCGTCCATGCGCATGCCCGCGTGCGCATCGAAGCGGAAGTGCCAGAAACTGCAACTGGCGTTGGTCAGGGCGGGATCGTCGGCGGAATAATTGAGGAACAGTTCGCGGTTGCCCGGCTCGCGGCTGTTCTGTTTGTCGATCGCGCCGATCAGCGCCGCCGCGACTGCCGAGCTGTTGCCCTGCATGATGTAGCCGATGTGACGGTCGGCGGCCGCGCGCAGTTGCACGAGCGCCTCCTCTGCGCTGCCCTTGCTGTCGAGGACGACCAGTTCGAGCGGATGCGCACCGTCGGCGAGCTGCACGCCGCCTTGCGCATTCACCTGTTCGACGCCGAAGCGCAGATTGCGCTCCACCGCCGCACCCGCATTGGCGAATGGGCCGGACATGCCTTCGATCAGCGCCAACTGGATCGGCGTTCCCGTCGGCTTATTGACCGGCTTGCTTGCCGGACCCGACACCGTTTCTCCCGCGGCGAGCACCGCCGCGGCCATCGAAATCGCTGCCAGCCCCACGACTGCCGCTGCTGCCGCCCGTTGCCAATTCGCCATCATCATTGCCCCGCTGGATTCGTCGAAGCGCGGATCATAGGGCGTTCCAGACGGAATAAGCAAGCCGGCGAAGCCGTTATCGTAATTACAGCGAGAGCTTGTATGGAGCGCAAATCTTTTGCCGCCGCCCGTGTCAAAATAATGTGTCTCGATGATAAAAACCGCTACACAAATGCCATCGGAGGAATTCATGTTCAACCGCCACCCATCCACGGCGGCCTCGATCGAAGCGCCGCCCGCAGCACGCCTGCGCCGCGCCGCACTCGCCTGCCTGAGCGCGCTCGCGCTTACGGTTACGCTCGCCGGCTGCGTGCAGCCGTGGCAGCAGTATCAACAAGGCGCGGACGAATCGACCATCGTCGCCCGCCTTGGCGCGCCGCGTGAAAGCTACGATCTGCCCAACGGCGGCAAGCGGCTGATGTGGCCGACCCAGCCGATGGGCGAAACCACCACCGCCGCCGACATCGACGCATCCGGCAAGATCGTCACCGTGCGTCAGGTGCTTCAGCCCAACGAGTTCTACCGGGCGGAAATCGGCAAGTGGACGAAGAGCGACGTGCTGGTGAACTTCGGACGCCCAGTCGAAACGTCGTACTTCCCGTTGATGAAGCGCGAGGTCTGGACGTATCGCTATCTGGAAGACAACGTCTGGTACATGATGTACAGCTTCTATTTCGACGACCAGGGCATCGTGCGGCTCACGCAAAAAACACCTGATCCCTTGCACGACCCGGATCGCCGCAGCCTGTTCTGAGCGTTCGCTCGAACCCATTACGCATGGATCTGCCAAGCCGCCTCTTCAGGCGGCTTCAGACTGCTGACAAAGTACCCCCAAAGCCTGGCCACGCGCCGGGCTTTGTCGTTTAATGAGCGTCATGCTCAAGAAACCGACACCCATGCAGCACGAACTCGAGATGGTCACGCTCGAGGAA
>NZ_VOSW01000175.1 GCF_009690905.1 Paraburkholderia madseniana | reverse complement strand
TTACGTGTAGTCAATAGCTATGTATCGTTAAGTGAGTTGCATTTTTGTGTTTATTGTTTTTTTTTTTAGATGTGTATAAGAGACAGCCTATCAGGACCGCGGCCTGCTCGAGCCGCCGGAAAAGCGCGGCCGGGTCGGCGTGTATGACGATACGCATGTCTCGCGTCTGAAGCTGATCAACCATCTGCTCACGCGCGGCTACACGCTCGCGAACATCCAGGATCTGATCATGGCCGTCGACGAAGGCCACGATCTGCGTTCGATCCTCGGCCTCGAAACCGCGATCGGCAGCCGCTGGTCGCGCGAACGGCCGAAAAAATACTCGCTGCTCGAACTGCTGCAAATGTTCGGCGACAAAGCCTCGCCGAGCGCCCTCGGCAAAGCGGTCGATCTGGGCTTGCTGGAGCGCGACGGCCTCTCCTTCGTGTCCGGCAGCCCGACGGCGCTGGCCGCCGGCGCGACCATGGCCAAGGAAGGCATTCCGCTCGCCGACCTGCTCGACGCCGTGGGTATCGCCAGACCGCATTTCAATGCGGTCGCCAAGGCGCTGGTCGATCTGGTGGTCCGTCAACTTGATCGCTATGACGCCGACGCCCTGCCGCCGCCCGCCGATGTGCCCGCCCTGGTCGACGCGATCTGGCGTGTGCGACCGCTGGCCATGGTGCTGGTGGAAAGCGAAATGAACCGCGCACTGGAAGAAGCCTCCGGCGATTATCTCGGCGACCGTGTCGCGGCGATCATGGAAAAGAAGCTGGGACACGCGCCCGAAGGCACAGCGGCAAAGAAAGATAAATCCAGGAAATAGCGTTACACGCGGCCATTTGCTCCCGCTAGCGGTGCTGCTCACGTGCGCGGCAAGCGCGTTCCCATTCCGCGCGCAAGCAGGCGCTTTCGTGCCCCGGCCGTTCGCGCGCGTCATATTCAAATCTGCATTGCTTCGTTTGATCGGCGGGACGTCCATGCGACGATCTTCGACTAATCGAACGCAATGGAGATTCGCAGCATGTCCCGTCATACCCGTATTTCGCTACACGTCGCCGCCGCGTTGCTGGCGGCGCTCACCACATTCAGCGCGACCGCGCAGAGCAGCAGCAATGGCAACGGCAGCGAGCCGGCCAACGTGCTGCGCATCGGCTATCAAAAGTCGGGCTTGCTCGCGATCCTCAAGGCGCAAGGCTCACTCGACGAAAAGCTCAAGCCGCTCGGCTACAGCATCAAATGGTTCGAATTTCCGGCCGGCCCGCAACTGCTCGAAGCGCTGAACGCTAACAGCGTCGACTTCGGCTACACCGGCGCGCCGCCACCCGTGTTCGCACAGGCCGGTGGCGTGCGCTTCGTGTATGTCGGCGCGGAGCCGTCAGGGCGTCATGCCGAAGCGATTCTGGTCCGAAGCGATTCCGCGCTGCATAGCGTGGCGGAATTGAAGGGCAAGCGCGTCGCGCTGCAGAAGGGTTCGAGCGCGAACTATCTGCTGCTCGAAGCGCTGAAAAAAGCCGGCCTGCGTTACGAAGACGTTCGCCCGGTCTATCTGGCACCCGCCGATGCGCGCGCCGCCTTCGAAAGCGGCACCGTCGATGCATGGGCAATCTGGGACCCTTACTACGCGTCCGCACAGCAGGCGCTGAAGGCGCGCACGCTGGTCGATTATTCGGAGCTCAACAGCCCCTATAACTTCTATGAGGCCACGCGCGACTTCGCGCAGCAGCATCCGGATGTGATCGGAGCGATTCTTGGGCAGTTGCGCACCACAGGCCTATGGGTGAATGACCATCCGGTGGAAACTGCCGCGCTGATCGCGCCGAAGGTCGGTCTCGATCAGAAGCTGGTCGAAACCTGGGTGCGCCGCTATCCGTACGGCACCACCGCCGTGACCGGCGAGATCGTGCGCTCGCAGCAGGTCGTCGCAGATGCGTTCTACGGCGCGCATCTGATTCCGCAGAAAATCACGGTGAAGGACAACGTCTGGCAGAACCGCGAGATTGCAGCCAGTCTTGCGGGGAAATAGACGTCGGCGGCTCGAATAACACAGCATGACCGGTTACTTCGCCATCCATATCAAATCCAGCCATGACACCAGGTCAGCTCGATGAATAATTTCTCAGCTCGACGCCACGTTTCACTGGCCCCCGTCATTCAATCGATGACGGGGTCATAACGACACGCTCCCCCCACGTCCTTTCGCGACGCTGCCCGCCCTTCGCATCCGGAAACTCAATCTGTCAAAAAGGTTGCACCGGTAGAACTTTCATGTTGCGAAGCGGTCCCTTCTCCGCACGCTTCAAGCGCGTCATTTTCCGGATACCTGTTCGTCGCTCGCGTTACGCGGAGGCGCGGTATTCACGCTTTTATGAACCACACGGCGAACAACTCGCCGCCGCTTAATAAATCAGGACCTTCAAGGCCATGCAGAATCTACTCGCTGGGATCCACTCCAACCGGTGGGCCTTCCTTTGGGACGCACTCACCACGATCTCGATGCACCTGTGCGCCGCCGCATTAATCTTGGTGGTGGGCTGGTGGGTCGCCCGCCGCGTCGCACGCTCGCTCAACCGGCTGCTCGCGAGCCAATCGCGCATGGACGCCACGCTGCGTCCGGTCATCTGCGACACCTGCCTGTGGAGCATTCGCGTCGTCTCGATCATCGGCGCGCTGTCGCAACTGGGTATCCAGACGGCAAGCATCGTCGCCGTGCTCGGCGCCGCCGGCCTCGCTATCGGTCTCGCGTTGCAGGGCACGATGCAAAACATCGCGGCCGGCATCATGCTGTTGCTGTTGCGGCCATTCAAGGTGGGCGATTCGATTGAGGCCGGCACGGGCAACGTCTCGGGCACCGTCGAAGAAATCAGCCTGTTCACGACGCGCCTCACAAAATCCGACGGCATTTGCGAATACGTGCCGAACAGCGCGCTTTGGAGCAATTCAATCCGCAATTACAACCGTAATCCGACTCGCCGCCTCGACCTGGAAGTGGAAATCTCGGTGCGTGACGACGTCGACCAGGCCCTGGCCGCACTGCGCAATCTCGCCATTGCCGACCCGCGCGTGCTGCCAAAGCCCGCGCCGCAGGTGATGGTGGCCCGTTTCGACGACAGCACCGTGGTCCTGAACATCCGCGTGTGGGCCACCATCGACGCGTTCTGGGACATGCGCTGGGACCTCGCTCGCCAGGTCCGTCAAACGCTCAACGACGCGCAATGCGGCTTGCCGGTTCGCACACGTGAACTGCATATCGTGCAAAACAACGACCCGGACGAGTCTGCAGCGACTCGCGCAACTGCCGCGCCGCAGACTGCGATGCAATAACGCGTCAAAGCTGCAAGCCGGGCGGGTTTCCAAAGCGAATCCGCCCGGAATTTTTCACATAACGGAACGACCCAGCCTCCTGCATCAGTCTCGAAGCCCGCTCCGGCCAGCGCCGTGCCCGCCTGGGTCTTGTGCCACAACCTTCTCCACGTCATAGAGTTCCCCGTCTAACCCGCTGCTTGCGTCATCCGTTGACAGCCTCTATTGTTACATCAACCAATGTAACAGTTAAGAGCAAACAACAAGGAGACGGATCGGATGAACGCACGCATGATGCCCCCCGACGACGCGGCGCCCAACGCATCCGCGCCCGTCGATACCGATATCGCCATCATTGGCTCCGGCTTTGCGGGTCTCGGCATGGCGATTCGCCTGCGGCAAGCCGGCATGACTGATTTCATCATCGCCGAAAAGGCCGAGTCGGTCGGCGGCACCTGGCGCGACAACCACTACCCCGGTTGTGCCTGCGACGTGCAATCTCACGTCTATTCGTTCTCCTTCGCCCCGAATCCGCGCTGGACCCGCATGTTCGCGCGTCAGCCGGAAATTCGCGCATATCTGGAAGAATGCACGCAACGCTTCGGCATCCAGCGTCATCTGCGCTTCGGCCATGAACTGGCCTCCGCGATCTACGACGAAACCCGCCACCGCTGGCAACTGACGTTCGCGAACGGCCAGCAATGGTCGGCGCGAGTGCTGATCTCGGGCATGGGCGGACTATCGCGCGCGGCCCTGCCGAACATTCCCGGCATCGAGAAATTCAAGGGTAAAGCGTTCCACTCGCAGCACTGGGACCACACCTATCCGCTCGAAGGCAAACGCGTCGCCGTGATCGGCACCGGTGCGAGCGCGATCCAGTTCGTGCCGCAGATCGCGCCGCGCGTCTCGCATCTGAACCTGTTCCAGCGCACGCCGCCGTGGATCATGCCCAAGGCCGACCGCGCGGTGAAACCGTTTGAACAGTGGTTGTTCAAGCATCTGCCGTTCACGCAGAAGATCATGCGCTCGGCGCTCTACTGCATGCTCGAATCGCGCGCCTTCGGCTTCGCGATTCATCCTTCGCTGATGAAGACCGCGCAGAAAGTCGCGGAGCGGCATCTGCGTCGCCAGGTGCCCGATCCACAATTGCGCGCCACGCTCACACCGAACTACACGATGGGCTGCAAGCGCATCCTGATCTCGAACGACTACTTCCCGGCGCTGTCTCGCCAGAACGTGTCGGTGACGACCACCGGCATCGCCCGCGTCGAAGAAGATGCGGTGATCACGTCCGACGGTGCACGTCATCCGGCCGATTGCCTGATCTTCGGCACCGGCTTTCAGGTGGCCGATCCGTTTCCGGCGGGCGTGGTGCGTGGCCGTGGCGGCGTCGATATCGTCGATACGTGGCGCGATGGCGCGCATGCGTATCTCGGTACGACACTGCCTGGTTATCCGAACTTCTTCATGATCGTCGGACCGAACACCGGCCTCGGTCACAACTCGATGGTGTTCATGATCGAGTCGCAGGTCGAGTACGTGCTGCGAGCGCTGAAGACGATGAACGCGGAACGCGCCGATGCGATCGAAGTGCGTCCGCATGTCGAGCGTGCCTATAACGAACAGATCCAGCAGAAACTCGGCCGCGCGATCTGGTCGACGGGCGGCTGCAAGAGCTGGTATCTCGATCCGAAGACCGGCAAGAACACCACGCTGTGGCCAGGATTCGCCTACAAATTCCGCCAGGCGACCAGCACCTTCAGCATGGACGATTACCTCGCGTATTCGCCCGCGGCGCAAGCGCTGAGTGGACATGGGAGTTCGCAACAACAGCCTGTGCATGCACACGGGAATGTGGCCACCAGGGCACCCACGACATCCGCGGAAGCAACCTGATAAAAGCACGACCCGAATAAACATAACGACAAGGCACCGTTCAGAGAGGACAGGAGATAAGCCAATGAAGAACTTCACCGACAGAGTAGCCGCGATCACCGGCGCAGGCTCGGGCATGGGCCGTTCGCTCGCGATCCGGCTGGCGCGCGAAGGCTGCCACCTCGCGCTCGCCGATCGCAATGCCGCGAGCCTCGCCGAAACCGCGCAACTCGCTCAGGCTGCCGCGCCGCATATCGTCGGTTCGCCGCTGCGCATCACCACGCGTGTGCTCGACGTGTCGGACCGCGCCGCGATGTTCGAATGGGCCGCCGAAACGGCCGCGCAGCATCAGTGCGTGAACCTCGTGTTCAACAACGCGGGCGTGGCATTGTCGAGCACCATCGAAGGCATGGAGTACGCCGACCTGGAGTGGATCGTCGGCATCAATTTCTGGGGCGTGGTGCACGGCACGAAGGCGTTTCTGCCGTATATCAAGGCATCCGGTGCGGGACACATCGTCAATACATCGAGTGTGTTTGGCCTCTTCTCGCAGCCCGGCATGAGCGGCTACAACGCGACCAAGTTCGCCGTGCGCGGCTTTACCGAAGCATTGCGCCAGGAACTCGATCTGATGAAGTGCGGTGTGTCGGCCACCTGCGTGCATCCGGGCGGCATTCGCACGAGCATCGCGCAGTCGAGCCGGATCTCGTCGAACATGGTCGGCTTCATGCTGGAAAACGAACAGCAAGGCAAGGACGACTTCGAGAAGTTTTTCATCACCACCGCCGACGAAGCCGCACGCGTAATTCTCGACGGCGTGCGCAAGAACAAGCGGCGCGTGCTGATCGGCCGCGATGCACGCGCCGCCGACTGGCTGGCGCGTACGTTGCCGGCAGCCTATCAGGCGCTGGTCGTGATGCAGACGCGCCGCATGAAACGCATTGCGGAAAAGCGCGCACGCCGCGCCGCGCAAGTGGACGGCCGGCGCGCGTGATGCGCCGCCCGCCACACGACGAGCACGATCAACAGGACATAAAGGATTACAAGGAGAATGGCCATGATGCCGGTTCGCCGCGACCTCCGCTTCAACTTGCCGCCCGAACGTGCCTCCGATTGGCACGTGCAGGGCTCGCATGTGACACACTTCTTCAACGCGCTTTCGCTGCTATTCCCTGCCGGCGAACGTTTCTTCATGGACAGCGTGCGCAACTACCGCTACCAGATCGACGACCCCGTGCTGAAGAAGCAGGTACTCGGCTTTATCGGCCAGGAAGCAATGCATACGCGCGAGCACATCGAATACAACGATCTGTTGCAGGAAGCCGGTCTACCCGCGCATAAGCTCGACAAGCGGCTGTGGGCGATTCTCAACTTTGGCCGCAAGATCCTGCCACATTCGTATCAACTCGCGGTCACGGTCTGCCTCGAGCATTACACGGCGATGCTGGCGGGCCTGCTGCTGGAGGACGCATCGCGTATCGGTGGTTCGGTCGAAGGCTATACGCAGATGTGGACGTGGCATGCGCTCGAAGAAACCGAACACAAATCGGTTTCGTACGACGTGTGGAATGCGGTACTGAAGCCCGGCCTCGGACGCTATCTGCTGCGCACCGGCACGATGCTCGCCACTACGCTGACCTTCTGGCTGATCGTGTTCGACTTCCACGTGCGCCTGCTAATCGCCGATCGCAAACGCGGCGGCCATATCCGCGGCATGTGGCGCGTCGTGAAGTATCTGTACGGCCCGCGTCATGGCGTGTTTCCGCGTATTGCCGGTGAATGGCTGAGCTTTTTCCGGCCGGGCTTCCATCCGTGGGATCACGACAATCGCGCGCAACTGTCGCGCATCGACGGGCTCATCGCCGCGGTCGACGCCACCAACGCGACCACGCCAAGCGCACGCAAGGCCGCGCGACGCGGCGTGCAGGCGGCCGCGTGATACGCGACTCGCTGTCGGTCGAGGCCGGCGACGTGCGGCTCGCGGTCTATGTGAGTGGGCCGCGCGACGCGCCGTCGATCGTGCTGGTGCACGGTTATCCGGATTCGGCGGCGGTGTGGGAACCGGTGCGCGCGCAACTCGACGCGCGCTACCGCGTCATCAGCTATGACGTGCGCGGCGCCGGGGCATCCGACGCACCCGAGTCGCGCGCGGCTTACCGGCTCGAACGACTGGCCGCCGATCTCGCGGCCGTCGCAGATGCAACGTGCGGCGCGCGGCCGTTTCACCTGGTCGGCCACGACTGGGGTTCGATTCAAAGCTGGGAAGCGGTCACTGACCCGGCGTTCAAAGGCCGCATTGCGTCGTACACGTCAATCTCGGGGCCGTGCCTCGATCATGCGTCTTTCGGCTTACGCGGCGCCGGCGCCGATCGTGCGGAACAGTCCGATGCACATCACGCAGCAAAGCGCCCGTTCGGCAGCGGCCTTCGGCAAACACTCAGATCCTGGTACATCTTCTTCTTTCACGTGCCGTTGCTGCCGGAGTTGGTATGGCGCGCCGGCGGCGCACGCATGTGGCCGTTATGGCTGCGCCTGACCGAACGGGTGCGCCTTGAACGCGATCCTGCGCAGATGCGCAATGCGATCAACGGCCTGAATCTTTATCGCGCCAATTTCATCGACAAATTGCTGCGCCCGCGTGCGCGCCATGCGCATGCGCCGGTGCAATTCATCGTGCCGCTGCGCGATCGCTACGTCGGGCCCGAACTCTCAATTGGACTCGAAGGCTGGCTCGGCCCGTATAGCCGCACTGAAATCGATGCCGGCCATTGGGTCGTATTGCGCGAACCCGAGCGTATCGCGGCAGGCATCGAGCGCTTTGTCGAGCAGCACCGGTTGCAGCAGCCAGCAGACAACGGCGGCCCCGGCACCTCGACGGTCAACGCTCGCGCGGCAGACGCGTGAACAGCGTCGGATAGTCGATCACGAGGCCGTCTTCATCCACCGTCAGGTCGGCGGTGAAATTGCGGAAGATGCCCTCATAGCGATACACGCGATTCAACTCGATGCATGAATACGCCTGCTCGGCACGCGTGACCTGTAAATCCGGCGTCGAAATATAGGCCACGGAAATCGGCTGACGCTCGCCTTCGGCCAGTTGCAACCGGCGGATCGGCAACGTGTTCGTATAGGGCGTGGCGGCGATATCGATATCGATGCACCCTTCAATCGCGCTCAGTACGAGGCCATGACCATCGTGCCAATGGCCGGCTCCGTCGCCGTGCAATTCCAGCTCAGCGCCGCCGACGATTTTCAGCCACGCATATGTGGTGCGCCATTGCGCATCGCAGCGCACCTTATAGTGCAAGCCATATTCCTTGCCGTAGCGCTGCCCGACCAGGACGCTTTCCACTGCAAAGCCGTCCGTGCGCGCGTCGAACGCCAGATGTTCGAAGCCGTCGCCCTCTTCCGATGCCCACCTTAGTTCACGCATCAGCCTGTCTCCTTGTGGAACGGCGCGGCAAACGCGCCGGGTTTCTATCGTAGCGCGAAAGTTTTCGGTTCGCCGACGCATCGTTTTTCGGCTTTCGGCTCTCTGGCGCGCAAGTGTCGCAAATAGCCACTATCAACGGCGGCGATGCCCGGCGCGACGCCAGTAGCCTATGCTCGCGGTTCATTCTCAACCTGACCCGCTGCGCGCGCCTTACCTGCCCGCAGCACAGTCGCGCCGCATCGAATTCGCCACCCTCAAACCATGCACGCCGCCGCAACCGAAGCACAATCCGCCGCCTTGCGCACCTTGCTGCGCAGTTTCGGCCAGATCGTGCTGCAACCGAACGCCTTCACCGGCGCGTGCCTGCTCGGCGCGTGGCTGCTATGCGATCCGCGCCTCGCCTGCGCGGCGCTGATCGGCGCGATTGCGGCCAACGTGAGCGCAGTACTGGCCGGCTATCGCGAGCACGACACTCGCGCGGGCCTGCACGGCTTCAATGGCGCGCTGGCCGGTCTCGCCGCGTTCAGCTTCATCGCCGAAAACGCGACGGCCGCCGCCGTGGACATTCTGGCCGCGACGGGCACGGCATGGCTGCTGGAACCGTGGTCGCGTTGGTTGCGCGCGCGTGGTCTCGGCTATTTCTCCAGCCCCTGTTTGATCGTCACGTGGCTTTGGCTGCCGCTGGTGACTCGCGTCGCCCAGCAAACAAGCCTCGCCACTGGGCCCACGCTCAGCGCGGTGCAATTGGGCAGCGGCTTATTCGCCGGATTCGCGCAAACCGGCTTTGCGTCCGGCGCGTTGCCAGGTTTTCTTGTATTGATCGGCATTGCGGCTGCGTCAAGACGGCACGCGCTGTGGGCGCTGGTCGGCGCGGGCGTCGCGAGCGTCATGCACCTGCTGCTCGGCGCGAGTGCAAGCTCGTTCGACGCAGGCCTGTTAGGATTCAACGGCGCGCTGACCGCGATCGCGCTGGCCGATTGCGGCATTGCGATGACGCTTGGCGGTGTTGTGCTTTCGGTCGTGCTGCAGATGGCGGCCGCTTACTATGCGTTGCCGGCCTTGACCGCGCCGTTCGTACTCGCGACGTGGAGCATGCAGTGGCTCACTGGCCGTTTTACGCGCGGTACGGCCATGGCCGAAGCGGCGAAGCGTGTCGAAGCCGGAAGGCGTGTCACCTCGTCGATGTCGGTCGGGCGCCCGGGTTAGCGCAGCGGGTTTGGGTTGCAGGTTTGGGGCACGGGCTTAAGCCGCAGGTTTGAGTGCAGATCCTCGCCGCGGGTTTAGCCCATGGACCCAAGTCGCAACCACAGCCCATCAAGCAATCTCAGGAGACAGACATGTCGTTCACCCACACACCCACTGGCCGCGTCACCGAGGCGGGGCAAAGATCCGAAGCGGAACAGCAAACCCGTGTCGACCTGGCCGCCGCCTATCGCCTCGCGGCGCTCAACGGCTGGGACGATCTGGTCTACACGCATATCTCGGCCAGCGTTCCCGGCGAGCCCGGCCACTTCCTGATCAACCCGTTCGGCCTCGCATTCGACGAAGTGTGCGCATCGAACCTGGTGAAGATCGATATCAAAGGCAACATCGTCGGCGCGAGCGAGCATCCGGTCAACGCCACGGGCTTCGCGCTGCACGCCGCCGTGCACGCGGCACGTGCCGATGCTTTTTGCGTGATGCATTTGCACAATACGGCAGGCGTGGCGGTTTCCGCACAACCGGCCGGCTTGCTGCCGGCGTCGCAACATGCGCTGCGTTTTTACGGCCACCTCGCGTATCACGATTACGAAGGTCTCGCCTTTACGCCGACCGAAGGCGAACGCCTCGTCGCACATCTCGCCGACAAACCAGCCATGCTGTTGCGCAATCACGGCACGTTGACCGCCGGCCGCACCGTCGCCGAAGCCTATGTACTGATGGCGACGCTGATCAAGGCCTGTGAAATCCAGTTGCAGGCGCAAGCATGCGGCAGCGAGCTTGTCGTGCCGGGCGATGCCGTAGCCGCACGCACTGCCGACCAACTGTACGACGGCGGTGCGATCGAAGGTGCGCTGGAATGGCCTGCGTTGCTACGCAAGCTAGACCGGATCGATCGCACGTACCGCGATTAAACTCACTTCTCAACATCACTTATCACGGAGCCACGCAATGCCCACGTTTCATATCGAACTCTTCGAAGGCCGCTCGGTGGAACAGAAACGCCAGTTCGTCGAAGCCATTACCAAAGCGACCTGCGAATCGCTCGGCGTCGAACCGAACTCGGTGGACATCATCCTCACCGACGTAAAGCGCGAAAACTGGGCAACGGGTGGACGTTTGTGGTCCGACGCGGACGCGTGATTGTCCGTATTGGCCATCTGGCGTCTTAATTCTGTCCGATTGTCACAACAGATTCGCGCCCCCTGAGCTGAAAAAGCCGGCACTGGGTCAATCGGTGGGCGGTAACGCGAGACGGGGCGCGTCAAGACTGAACCGAAGTCCGTGCGCCGCAGAAAATGCTGCGCGCGTTGCGCGCGCCGCAGGAACTTCTGAGCGACGCGTATCTGAAACGCGTCGCCGTGGCGGCGTCGACAGACGCCGCCACGCCACCTGGCAATTAGAACCGGTGGATGATGCCCACGCCTGCAGCAAACTGGCTGCGTGACGAGGACGGCGCGCTGTTCTGGCCGTCGCCGATATCGGCCGTTGCGTTGATGATGCTCTTGCCGTTCGTTCCGATCGTCTGGCCACCCGCACGCTGATAGGCTTCCAGCGCATACAGCCCCGTACGCTTGGAGAGGCTGTAGTACTGCG
>NZ_VOSW01000174.1 GCF_009690905.1 Paraburkholderia madseniana | reverse complement strand
TTCGCTTCCACAATTCGTCGTCAATTATTGGCTTGCCCATCCCCTTGACTCCGTCGTCACGACGACCAAGGTTAACAGCATGTCCATGAAGTTAACAGCCCCTTCAAGTCTTTTTGAAACCGTCTCTTAGGTTCTGCCAGAAGACGCCCACTCGGTCACTAATTGAGATTCCTAACTACAGCGACGATCGTCAACAATCGACAAGCGATAGGCGTAGATAAAAGGGACGCAGTCGCTCCCGGCTTCTATTTCTCGACCCTCAGGGCAAGCGAGTCCATCAGGTCCGCAAAGAAGCTAGCCAGAGCGAACGTGTTGTAGAGCCCGGGCTATCTCTACAACGAGCTGATGCTGTTGATACGGTTTGCGCAGTCTTGGGATGTCCACGCTTGTCCCTGGGGGTAGATCGGCATAGCCCGTGGCGAGGAGAATCGGGAGGTTCGGTCGCAATTCACGTGCAGCGATGGCCAACTGCACTCCGGTCATCTTTGGCATCGAGTAGTCGGTAATGAGGAGATCCACCTTCTGCCCGTTCTTCAGTACTTCGAGTGCATTTGCGCCGGAGTCCGCTTCAATGACCTCGTGCCCTAAGTCCTCAAGCAGGCACGCCGTGCTTGTTGCAACCAAGGCGTCGTCATCTACAACGAGGATGGTGGCATGTACCGAATCGATAGCGCTGTCTTGAGGCTTGGGTTCTGCCAGCGATGGCGCAATCGGATCGTGTGACGTAACGGGAAGCCATAATGTTGCCCGGGTGCCACGACCCAGTTCACTTTCCAGCCGTAGTGAACCGTTCAATTGCAACGCAAGTCCGTGAATCATCGAAAGGCCCAGCCCAGTTCCCTTACCGAGTTCCTTGGTCGTAAAGAAGGGCTCCGTCGCCTTCGCGAGCGTCGCTGCGTCCATGCCTTTTCCCGTGTCGCTAACGGTGACACGCAAGTAGTCACCGGCTGCAAGCTCGTCTCGCCCGGCCGATTTGGCCACGTCAATGCTAATCAATAATGTGCCGCCGTCTGGCATCGCGTCGCGGGCGTTGACGACAAGATTGAGCAACGCGAGTTCGATCTGGTTAGCGTCCACCAAGGTAAGCGGCAACGCTTCAGGTAGGTCGAGTCTGAGTTCTATCTGCGATCCGATCGACCGTTCCAGCAAATCAGTTATCCCGCGAATCAGATGAGAGAGGTGCGTCGGTTCAATCCTGAGGTCCTGTTGCCGTGCGAATGCCAGAAGACGTTGCGTCAGAGCGGCGCCCCGTTGGGTCCCCTTAAGGGCGCCGTCGATCAAACGCCCCGTCTTCAGATCGTCCGGAATCTGCTTGCGCAACAGTTCAAGATTGCCCATCACCGCCATCAGCAGGTTGTTGAAGTCGTGGGCCACACCTCCGGTGATCTGACCCATCATCTCCATTTTTTGAACCTGGCGCAGAAGTTCTTCTGTGCGCTCACGTTGCCGGATCTCATCCAGGGCAACCTGGTGGGCACGTTCGAGTTCCGCGGTCCGCTCGGCAACCTTCGCTTCAAGCGTCTCGTTGAGACGACGCAGGCTGTCTTCAGCGGTTTTGCGTACGGTGACATCGGATGCCACGCCGACAAGCCGCATTTCGCTCCGTGACCCGTCGCGTACCAATCGGGCCCGAAGTTCAGCCCAATGCAGGGTTGCATCGGGCCAGACGGTGCGGCATTCAATCGCGAAATCGCAGCCTGTTTCGTAGCTCTCGCCCATGGCGTTCCGCACCTGGTCACGATCGTCGGGATGGATGCTCGCGACGAGTTGCCCATACGAGAAATCCGCGTTCTGTACACGTCCGAAGACGGCCTTGCAGGTGGCCGACGTGATAAGGCCGGAGGTCAGGAGATCCAACTCCCACGAACCCAGTTGGCCAGCAGTGAGCGCGGTGTGCAGGCGCGCCTCGCCCTCATGTAACTCTTCAATGCGGGACCGGGCCTCAAACTGTCGAAACCGGCCGCGCAATGCGGTGCCCACCACGCTGATAAATGTCGTTGGGTGAAACGGACGCTCGAGAAAGGTCACGTTCCCGAGCATCGTCGATAGCTCAGCGAGTCGTGTATCTCCATCCGGCGTGCCCCGACGCTGGGTCAGCACGATGAACGGGAAATCCGACCATGGGGGTTGTGCTGCAACCCAAGCCGCTAGCGCACGGAGGTCACCGCCGCGCAGCGCCTCTTCGGTTACGACCGCGCAACTGATCTCGTCGCTCAGCATGGCAGAGAAACGCACAAGGTCTGGGCATACAATCGCTTCCGCTCGCGCTTCTCGCAGAAGGGCAAGCGCGACGGAGGCGTCCCGCCCTGCTGGCGTGAACACCAATGCTGGGCAGAGGTTGCGGTCAGTCGGGTTCATTGCCGGTTGCACCCGGGGTCAGCAGCGGTCCGGTATTGCCGACAAAAGTCGGCACGCCGCGCAGCACCCCCTGAAAATCGTCCAGAGGTGCGCCAAGGATCAGGCCGGTCTGGCCGATGCGAAACTCCCGGATGGATTCTTCGTGGTGGCCGGTGCGTTTCTTGATGATGGAGACCGCGCGTCGCACCCGGCCCAAGGCCTCGAAATAACGCAGCAGGATGACTGTATCCGCGAGATAAGTCACATCCACCGGCGCCTTCATATCGCCGACCAGGCCGTGCTGCGCCACGGTCAGAAAGGTTGTCGCGCCTTGCCTGTTCAGATATTGGAGTAACTCATGAATATGCAGCACCAGCGCGTTTTCCTGGGGCATCGCAGCCTGGTAGCCGTTCAGGCTGTCGATGACCACGGTTTTTGCCTGCGCATGGTCGACGCGCGCACGTACACGATGAGCGAACTCACCAGGAGACAGTTCCGCGGCATCAACCTGCTCGATAAGGAGGTTGCCCGCGTCGCGCATCGCTTCCAGATCAAAACCCATTGAGAGGGTTCGGTTAAACAGCAGGCCGAGTTCCTCGTCAAAGACGAATAGCGCCGCTTTCTCACCTCGTGCGACCGCTGCGGCAAGAAACTGGAGCACGAAGGTGCTCTTGCCTGTGCCGGCTGGTCCAAGAACCAGCGTGCTGGACCCTTTCTCCACGCCACCGCCAAGCAGTGCGTCCAGTTCGGCGACACCGCTGGCTATCTGCCGGCGCTCGAACTTCGTCCGATATTCTGACGCGACGAGGCGCGGGAACACTGAAATGCCGCCCTTCTTGATCGAGAAGTCGTGATAACCGCCGCGAATCAAGTGGCCGCGGTACTTCGCGACTCTGAGCCTGCGTCGCTCGGCTCCGTAGTCAGGCGCGAGCTCTTCAAGCTTGATAACACCGTGGGCGACGCTATGAACGGTTTTATCCGCGGCGTCCGAGGTCAGATCATCGAGCAGCAGGACCGTCGCACCATGGCGCGAAAAGTAATGCTTGAATGCGAGAACCTGGCGACGATATCGCAACGAGCTTTGAGCGAGCAGACGTATTTCCGACAAACTATCGAGGACCACGCGCTTTGGTTTCACCCGTTCGAAAGCGCCCAGAATCAGTTTGGTGGTCTCTCCAAGTTCGAGGTCGGAGGAATACAACAGGCTTTGCTGCTGGTCGGCGTCAAGCAGGCTTTCCGGCGGCACGACCTCGAACACCTCGATTTTATCGTTCAGACTCCAGCCGTGAGAAGCTGCACCGTTGCGCAGTTCCTGTTCTGTTTCGGACAACGTGATGTAAAGACCTTGCTCGCCGGCCTCCGCGCCCGCCAGCAGGAAACGCAGAGCGATAGTGGTTTTTCCGGTCCCAGGTTCGCCTTCGAGCAGGAAAAGATTTCCTTGCGTCAGGCCTCCGGTCAGAACGTCGTCTAAACCCGGCACGCCGGTTCGGGCCATGGGTCTCGTGCCTGTGATTCCTGTCTCAGCGTCCATCGAGCGCTCCCAGTTCCTTCATGATTTTGTGGGGTAGGGTGCGTCTTGGAATTCGGCGCAGAGCGTCCGCTAGCGAAACGTGAGCTCGCTGGAGGTCGTACTCGCACTGAATACGCAGCCAGAAGACGGGGGGTAAGCCGGCGAGCGCCCCGAGGCGCGTGGCCATCTCCGGGGTGATCGCAGTGCTGCCGTCGAGGATTCGGTGCAACGTTTGGCGCGAAATTCCGAGATCACGAGCGGCCTGGCTCACCGAAAGCGTCAAGCCGGGTAAAACATGGTCGCGCAGGAGCCTACCCGGGTGGGGTGTTTCGACAAGGCGTGACGACCCTTTCGCGACCGCGGCTTTCATATCGCGCTGTAAACCCTCGTGTGACACTCTGCTCAGAATATCACAACGTTTTGCCGTAACTGGCGAGCTATCCATGCGTCACCGTCAATCTGCAAAACCGGACACACGAGGCCCCGGAAGTCCGCATTCGGCCGGCAGAAAAGCGTTCGTCGCGCTGATTACCAGATTGTGCCGAATCGACAGTCAAGCAGATGAGCCTATCTGGGACGCGTCATGCTGCCGTTCTTTCAACCGGTCGGGTGGACAGCGTCAAGCAGGACGTCCGGCTTACCGACAAACATCTTGGGTGCGCCGGGAGACCGGCAAGGAGTAAGTGGTGCAAGTCCACTACGATGAAGGAATAGCGAGCCACATCGGCCCCGAGCCGTGCGCAGGTATCCGTGAGGATGTCGGCGAAGCGTCGGTAGGGGAACGTGCGGGCCAGCCATTGAGCCACGATAGGATTGCTATCCTGGGTGCCGACGCTGTCCAAGAAGCGGAAGGCAACACGGAGGGGTGCGCAAACGCGAGCGCTCCGACGACCCGGCGTGGTCGAAGACCCTGGCATGCACGGACGCTTCTTGCGCGGGAACCGGGAGATCTCTCGTCTGGCCAGTCGCATCACCGGACTGGTCCGCGTCGGGAAGGCGAGGAGCCGTAGCCGATGATGAACGGACGGGAGAAGTCAGACTCCGCCGTAGTAGCGACGAAGCCTGCGAACAACGCCGGGAAACCGGCTGCGGAGTGGGCGGAGCCAAGGGCGGGGACCAAGGGGAACACGGGTCAGCTACACACGTGCCGGGCGCAGAACCGGGCAAGCGTGTCACAGGGGCTGGAACGTGTACGGCAGGCTGCAAGGCAACGGAAGAAGGAGCGGTTCACCGCGCTTCTGCACCATGTCACGGTCGACCGGCTCAGGGAGTCGTTCTTTGCGATCAAACGCAATGCGGCACCCGGAGTGGACGGCCTGAGGTGGCGGGATTACGAGGCGGGACTGGAGGAGCATCTTCAATCCTTGCATGCGCGAGTCCAGAGCGGAGCGTACCGGGCATTGCCCGTACGGCGACAGTACATACCGAAGCCGGATGGCAAGCAGCGCCCGCTGGGGATTGCCGCACTGGAAGACAAGATCGTCCAGCGCGCGGTGGTTGAAGTGCTAAACGCGGTTTACGAGGAAGACTTCCTCGGATTCTCGTACGGGTTCCGGCCCGGACGCAGCCAGCACGATGCGCTGGACGCGTTGGCGACAGCCATCACAAGCACCCCGGTGAACTGGATTTTAGACGCCGATCTCAAGAGCTTCTTCGACTCGGTTAGCCAGAAATGGCTGGTCCGATTTCTGGAGCACAGGATCGGTGACGAACGCATCATTCGCCTTGTGCGCAAGTGGCTCAAGGCGGGCGTTCTGGAGGACGGAGAGCTGAGCGTCAGTGATACAGGTACGCCCCAGGGATCAGTGGTTTCACCGCTGCTCGCGAATGTGTACCTGCACTACGTCTTCGATCTCTGGGCCAATCGGTGGCGACGGGGGAAGCCAAAGGCAACATCATCATCCTGCGGTACGCGGATGACATCGTTGTCGGCTTCGAGCACGAAGCTGACGCGCGGCGCTTCTGGGAAGCGATGCGTTTGAGGTTGGAGGAGTTCTCGCTTGCGCTCCATCCGGAGAAGACCCGGCTGCTGGAATTTGGCCGCTATGCAGCGGCCACTCGAAAGCGACGCGGCCTTGGCAAACCGGAGACCTTTACGTTCCTGGGCTTCATATTCATTTGCGGGAAATCTCGTCGTGGTGCTTTCCAGCTAAAGCGGAAGACCCGCGGCGATCGCATGCGAACGAAGCTCAGGGAGATCAAGGAGCAGTTGCGAAAGCGCATGCATGAACCGATCCCTGAACAAGGGCATTGGCTCAGGCAGGTGGTTCGCGGGTACTTCGCATACCACGCGGTACCTACGAACTCGCGGGCACTTGGTGCATTCCGCTACCACGTCACCGATCTATGGCGGCGCACGCTCCGGCGGCGTAGTCAGAAGGACGCCATGACTTGGGAACGGATGACCCGGCTCGCGGATGCCTGGCTTCCACCACCTCGAATCCTTCATCCGTGGCCCGACCGGCGTTTCGCCGTCAAACACCCGAGGTAGGAGCCCGGTGCTCGAATTGGGCACGCCGGGATCTGTGCGGGGGGTGCCCAGTAATGGGCATTCCTACCGCGATCCGGTCGGCCGAGGTGATTGTCGCTGTTTAGTTGGCCATGGTGTGCCGCCTCGCATTCGGCGGAGCGGAGGCAGTCCGCATCGGAACCGACTGGCGCCTACACGTCATCGTCATGGATATTTCAATGCCGGAGAGAATGGCTTCCAGACTGCGATGGCGCTGCGCCGGGATCAACGCACAAGCGCATTGTCGCAGTAGCCACATCGACGATGGAAAAGCTGGAGCTGTTGCTTGAGCATTGGAAGCCTCGCGAGGTACTGATCGACACGCGTCTGTGTAAGGCGGACGACTTCCGGTTTGTTCGGGATGCTGCCAGCGATACAGCCTTTAGCGGTGTCGTCATGGTCGAGATGACTAACATCTGACCTGACGAGTCACCGACCAATATGAAGCGGATGGGCTTTGACGGCCTGTGTAAAAGGCCGTGTCCGGTTTGGAAGCTTGCGGATGTCCTTGATCAGCATTTTCGGCCGCCTTAGGATTGCCGCTAATGGAAGGAGTTGCCGGCCAAAAATATTCTTCCACACTTTTGGTCATGAAGAGACAAGCGTGCGGCCCCGCCGGATGGCTGATCAACGAGTCCGCTGCAGTCGTTCAGCGTAATCCATGTCGGACGTACCGAGTTTCGGGCGAAATCCGCGCGAGACCGGGCGAGTCATTGAAAGCCGGTTCTCCAGCGTGTGCCGGGAATTAAGCCCTTGTAGTGGCTACAAGCCGGTACGGAACGCCGAAGCTCAGCCATGCCAACTAGCCGACGAATTTGAAGTCAACCACGGCCGAGGCGGCGTCCTGTTTGTCGCGTCGCTGCAGGTCCTCAGCAAGCAGTTTTCGAAACACGCCGAGTTCCCGATCCCCGTACAGTTCGCGAAACTCTCCGAGTACTTCGGCGCTGGTCCGCTTGAGCGTGTCCGGGGTAAGCGCACTGCTGATGTATGAGCACCCTCGCGCCAGTTCAAGCACGTAAGATGCGCGAGCCTTCGCCATGGCGCGGCCGTCAGTTTTTGCACGTGACATCTGGTCTCTCTGTTTTTATTAGTCGTAGACACATCGCAGCATTTACGGGCGCTTAAAAATTTCGCCGAGCGGGACTGCAGTCCGCACCTAATTTACGCCGGGGCACTGAACGAAAACTTAAGATTAGGGAAAACCTGATGCACCGTGACCTTGGGACACGTTGTTGGGGGCACTCAGCGCAAAAAAAGGCCGGCGCGAAGCCGGCTTGAAAAGGTCTAGCGTCCGAGTGAGCTAGAACGTGAGAGGAGGTGGCGCATAGGTCAGACCTTGCAGCAGTGCTGGACCTGTCTGAGGTCTGGCATGACGCGAGGCGCGCATTATTGCCTGAAATCGCCCGAGCGAGCTTAAGGCAAACTTAAGGGCGCAATCGCAAAGAGCGAGGCGAAGCGAGGATGGGGATCGCTGCACCCGCTGCATGACAGCCGCTGCAGACTAACATGCCGAGCGGCCACCTTTCGACGACATTGAAGCCTTCGGAAAATCTTGGCGGAAGGGCCGTTCTTCATCAGCATCGTTTCGAACAGCACTGTCGGAGCATTCGCGAATGGAGATATCCTGCCGATCAGCTTCTTTTCGCTTCTGCTTTACCGTGGTCCGCTATGACTGGTGCGTGCATACGACCTGCGCATGGATGAATGCGTTGGTGCCGTTGTTGCGACCGGTTTTCCAATGGAACCACGATGCAATGATGCGCGAAGGCGGCGCGGCCCTGGCGCGGCTGCCTGGCATCGAGCATGGATGAAGCCGGCGCGGCAAAGGATTGAATGCTCTGCAACGTTTCCCCTTTACCTCGATGATATCTACTGACATCAAGGTAGATGATGCGCCTGGGATGGAGCGGAATCGCCCGCAACTTGTCGCCGCTGCCGAGAAAACTGCCGCTGGTAAGCACGCCACAGGCGATCCTGCCGGAACGTACGTCAAGCATGATGTCTTTCAGCTTGCCGATATCATCGCCCTCGGTGCTGAGCACCTTGTTTCCGTCGAGCGTGCTGGTCGCCATCACTTCGGGGCCGGGGCCTTCCGCGGTTTCACGCCCCTTCTCGACAATGCCTGCGCCTGCACGTGGTTCGTGAATTGTGGTCATGATGAACATCCATATTGGATTGGCACACCGGGCCGGTCAAAGTGCAATGGGTCATTGGATCCGTGAGACTTCTTTCGAGACTGCTGCGGAACTATCAGAGTTGTGGTCCGGCAGCCGCTCGATCCGATCGATAACATCCTTGGTCCACGCCGTTTTTTCGCGCTGTCTCAACCGGCTTGTCGCAAGCAGCCAGATAGTCCGCGCCGTCGTGCGCTTTTTGCGTCGCAATCTGACCCAGTTATCCTGAATGTCGATGATCTTGTTCGTGAGCAAGGTATTGCGCCATATGCGCCTCCATAGTGATGAGCTGATATGACTCCCGGTGTCAACACCATGCGGCTCTGGCAGCAATGCTGACCCGCCGTAATTCCTCACGGCAGGCCAGCCTTTGCCTCACGGGAGTCAAACTGACTAGTAGCGAAACGTCTTCTGGCGTGTTCACGAATCTATCGCGCTAGTGATTGCGTGTAGCCTATGCGTTGATACCTCCTTCGCGAGTTGGTATTAGTTCCTGACAGCAACGGCCATTTCAGAAACGGCCGCGTCGGCGGAGGAAACGGCTCGATTGTAAAGACTGCTTTCGGCGATGCAGTTCGTACCTGGGTGCGGATGCTGTCCGGGGATAGGTGCGCCGATCTATAACATTAGGTCATTCCACGCTGTTTTCGAGAATGACTTCGTTCTGAGCGTCGACTCCGACGTCCTTGGTCGCGGCTCCTCGCGGCTCGCTTGCAAATCACAAAGGTGTATCGGGTGTATCGCAGCCGCTGTCCCATCCCCATGTTTCAACTTTTCATCCACGATTTTTCTCTGCTGGGATGGAGCGAGGCTGTTCGATTCCAACTTTCTCGTCCTTCGCGTGCTCCTGGTCGCTGGAACCATGTGCACTGAGGCTTGTGGCAAGCAGGGCTGATAGCAGTCCTTCTGCGGGAATAGCGCGCATCTCGACCGTCGTCCGAAGCATGCGCCCGGAAACGTCGCGAGGCCGAGTCGCCGCGAGCGCCACTGATGACGACCTCTACTCGCGTACAAGTTCTCTGTGGGGCACGCCACTTGCTCAACCCTTGGACCATTCAAACGAAAATATGGAGGTTCAAATGACCGAGTCGCATCAACCCACCGCCCCGGCAGCCGGGTCCTCGCCCGTCGCGTCCGACCCACCCAGTTCCGCCGGGTCATCTCAACAGGGCAACGGCTCTACAGCGAAGTCCAGCGGCGACGACGGAGACCGAGCAACCGGCGCCCGCACGCTGTCCGACGTGAAGGACAAGATTGCTGGTGCACAGGAGGTGGTCAAGAAGAAGTACCGTGTCGTCTCTGAATCGACCGACGATTACGTTCATGAGGCTCCGTGGAAAGCGGTCACCATGGCACTCATCGGCGGACTTATCATCGGAATGCTCGCTCGCCGCTAACGCGGATTTAGCTCTATAGGAGAAGAAATATGGACCCAGTCTCGCATGGAATTATTTTTTGGCTGATTATCGGTGGCATCGCTGGCGCCCTGGCGGGTCGTATCGTCGACGGCGGCGGCTTCGGCATTGTGGTCGACATCATCGTGGGAATTGTCGGAGCCTTCATAGGAGGTTGGCTTGGCGGGGCGCTGGGTCTGCACCTGGGAAGCGGCATAATCGGCTCACTGATTACGGCGCTGATTGGCGCGGTTATCCTGCTCGCTGTCCTGCGACTTTTCAGCCGAGGTCGGGCGCGGCCACTTTAAAGCATTCAATTCAGCCGAGGCGCGTTACGTTTCAATTTCGAGAATGCCTTTTCGCCGGTCCTCACCTACTGGCTCCGCGCCCGGCTGCGCAGTCAGCGTACGCTGACCTCAATCCGCCAAGGCTTTGCTTCGCCACGGCTTTGATCTTCTTTCCTGTGTGGGATGGTCAGCAAGCATCGAATTCGCGACGGAAAGGAGAACTGTTGGTAACCATCGACTGAGACTACGCTCGACGAAAGGATTTCCGACCGAAGTAATGCACCGGGTGGCGAGCTCACCGGCAATTCGCGCGCGTCTGGTCGCTGGAGCCACGCGCCTACGCCACCGCAGTGTGTCGCAGTGACGTAGGGACTAGAGCGACAGACTAGCCGTCCGCGTGGCGCGGCTTACCCGTTGTTTTTTCAGTGCTCGTTGGGCCTGATGCTGGGGTCGCTTTCCACCACTTCATGGGTCGCTGACCAATACGGCTGCCGGTTGTAGTAGCTATACGTCAACTCTCCCCACTTCGCATCCGCCATCGTCGGCCAGTGGTCCTTGTCAAAGCCCGGGTCGTCCTTGAGGCGCTGTGCCGTGATGTCGACGACGAAGCACTTCTCGTCCGTATCGAGAGTCAGTGCGCTCCATGGAATGGCATGTAGGTTAGAACCCATTCCGAGGAAACCTCCCTCAGAAAGTACTGCATAGGCGATGCGTCCGTTCCTGACGTCGAGCATGATGTCTGAGATTTTCCCCACGTGTTCGCCATCAGAGGACATGACCTTGTCCCCATCGAGCGTTGCTGCGGCCATGATGTCCGGCCCCGGTCCTTCACCCATACCACCACCGACGATGTCAGCTCCGCGTCGGGTGCCACCTTGCGGATTGATTGAGCCCATGATTCACCTCCTTCGAAAAAGGTACTCCAGTGGTGCGCAAGCGGTGTTCCCGAGCCGTCGGCCGCAGGCCTGCTTCCCTCGCTTTCAAGATAACCCGAGCCCGTCCCTCAAGGCACGGGTTCAAAGGACTGGCTTGTCCCTCGCACTGCGGCGGCCGCAAAGGTCGGACGGTCCGGTTATTAAAATTGGCGACAAGCTTTAGGGCAGGAGTTTTTACAAGCAGTCCCCGTTTTGGATATCGCGCAGTAAGCGGGATGCTCTCATTCCGCTCGAATATCGCCGAGGCATAGCACCGATTGCGACAACTTTCGCTTATGGAGACTCGGATGCTGAGGTAACGGCAGCAACGCCTGAAGAACGTTGCATTGTTCCCATTCCTGTCCGAGTGGGGAAAGAACGGAGAGGTTTGGTGACGACTAAAGTTTGAGGTTGACCCGGTTCGACGGATAGATTTGCAGTTGAGTCTAATGCGGTGTGGCACCTCCCGATAAGGTTGAATCGCGGGTTGTCCACGGTCGGGCGGCGGGTCGCCTGTCACGACCACGACGC
>NZ_VOSW01000173.1 GCF_009690905.1 Paraburkholderia madseniana | reverse complement strand
CGCATACCGGTGCCTGCTGCTCGAAACGCTTCATCACCTCGTCAAACATCCCTTCGTACCCGTCGTCCTTGAACAGGTCGCCAGGTTACCAGGTTTGCCGCGCAAAGACCTTGAAAGGGCTGGTTCTTAGGGCTTTGGCCTTTCCTTGAATTGCTAGTGGTCTATTAGCGTTGCCCCTGTGCGGGGCGGCACCTACTTCTCTTTGCCGGCTGCAAAGAGAAGTAGGCAAGAGAAAGCAGCTCAAACCGCTCATGCTAAGTGGGCGCCGTGGTCTGCCGCGGGTAGTGGTACATCTGGAATCCGTGTCCTCGCACACTCCGCGTTAGTGACAAAGGTGTCATCAGCTCCCACTCCGCACTGCGTGCGTCGCGGACGGGTCTGCATGGGAAACCACGGGCTTCGGTTGAGGTCCATGAACGCCGAAGCGTAGCGGGTGGTTTCAAGAAGTACTCTTCGGCGCGCGCAGCGCCGCCGGAAGTATGACGCCCTTGTCACAAGCGCATGCAGGTGCACGAACACAGATTCCAGATGCACCACTACCCGTGGCAGACCACGGGCCCCGCTTAGCAGGAGTGGTTTGAGCTGCTTTCTCTTGCCTACTTCTCTTTGCAGCCGGCAAAGAGAAGTAGGTGCCGCCCCGCACAGGGGCAACGCTATAGACCACTAACAATTCAAGGAAAGGCCAACGCCCTAAGAACACTGACAAACAAGCGCCGCGCAGGCAAAAAACCCCAAACCTCAATCCTCATCATCCGTCCAAGGAATATCCACATCAGAAATAAAAGCCACCGTTGCAAACGGCCCCCCATCCTGACGCCCGATCTTCCCGTCGGCGCGTTGCCATTCAACCCTGAACACCGTCGCCGGATCATCGGCAATCAACCGCACCGTCCGAACCTCATCCGGGTCCTGCTCCTCGACAGGACCATCAAGCGAAACCTGCAGTTCCTGCGGCCACAGCCCATCAGTCGGATCGTAAATCTTGTCGCCGTCCGGAATCAGCGTGAATGCCTCCACGCCAATCGTCGCCGATGCCTCGACGATCATCTTGCCCAACGCACGCAGCAACGCCGTCGCCCGTGCCGAGTTGGCCTGGCGAATTGCAAGATCCCCGCGCGTCAGCGCCTGCTCAAGTTTTGGGTTTGTTTTTTGTTGCGCCATTCGATGTCCTGAGTCCTATCGCTCTGTTGTGGACGGCACGCCCATTCATCGCGCACCGTGCTCCATTTTTCGGGCTGAATCCTACCACTGGTATGGGCCACAGCACGGCCAGCCGTGCAGTAGAGGCTGACCAGCCCGCCCCGTCCCCACAGTTTAGGTCGTGATTCGACGTCCGGCAGGGAGATTTGCCTTTCAACGCGCCTCGCCGCGCTTTCGAGCCGGCTTCGGCACTGCAGCATTGGTAGGCTTGGCGCCGCCGATTTCTGCGATCAGGTGGTCGCGGAACGCCTTCACCGACGGCGGCAACTCCCGTCCGGCCATCGTCTGCACCTGGATGCTGCGCTGGCGCATCTGCGGATGCGTCAGCGGCATCGCGACGAAGCCGTCGCCGGCGTAACGGTCGCGTACCGACAGCAGCCCCGTGAACATGATCGCGCCGGACTTCTGCGCGTAACGGTACATCGCGCCGCTATTGTTGCAGGTGAGATCGGGCTCGAGCAGCACGCCTTCAAGCGCGCAAGTGATGTCGATCAATTGCCGGATCGTGGTGCCGGGCTCCGGCAGCACCAGTGGATAGCGCTGCAGGTCGGCGAGCGACACCTTCGCGCGCCCGGCCAGCGGATGATCGGCGCGCAGCAACGCCAGCACCGGCGCCCGCTCGGTGTGTTCGACCTTGACGCCCTTTTCCGGCGCGAGACTGAAGGTCAGCGCGAGATCGGCGTCGCCATCACGTACCCGGCGGGTGGCCTCGCCCGGCGGCATCACGGAAAGCGTGAAGTCGATCCCGGGGTAGTGGCTACGGAACGCCGCCATCGCGCTGGGCAGGAAATCCGCGGCGAAGCCCTCCGAACTGGCGACCTTGATCATGCTGCCGTGCAACGCCTCGAGGCCGCCGATCTCCTTCATCACGTGCTCCGCCTCGAGCAGGCTGCGCTGCGCGTAGGCGAGCAGACGCTCGCCCGCCTCGGAGAGCGACATGCCGCGCGGCCGCCGTTCGAACAGCGCGACGCCGAGGTCGCTTTCGAGCCGCGCGATCTGCCGGCTGATCGCCGACACGGCCACATGCAGCCGCGCGGACGCGTCGCTAATCGAACCGGTGCGCGCCACTTCAACGAAATAGCGCAATGCGATGCCGTGTAATGAAAGTGCCATGAGCGATGCCTTTTGCAAGCGGATGTGGCCGTGTGTCAGTGTATCGAGCTTTGCCTTTTCGGCAACACAAGCTTCGAAAGACGATCATTGTGACAAAAATAACGGCCTCCTAGAATCGTTTCGAAGTTGATGGCCGCGAACCAGACGTGCCACGCACGGCGCCGCGTCGCCGCCATCCCCGCACCCCGCATCGGAGACAAACATGAGCCGCAATCAGGCCATCGAACACGCAACGCATCATTTCGAATCAGGCGCCTTCCTCGAGAACCTCAACCGGCGCGTCGGATTTCGCACGGAGAGTCAGGAAAACGATCGCGCCGCTACGTTGCTGTCGTATCTGACCGACGAGATCGCGCCCGAAGTCGAAGGTCTTGGCTTCAGCACACGCATCGTCGATAACCCGGCGCAAGGGTTCGGGCCATTCCTGCTCGCCAATCGTCACGAAGACGACCGTCTGCCTACCGTACTGATCTACGGCCACGGCGACGTCGTGCGCGGCTACGACAGTCAATGGCGCGCGCCGCTGACGCCGTGGGCCGTGACGATCGAAGGCGAACGCTGGTATGGCCGCGGCACCGCCGACAACAAAGGCCAGCACACCATCAATCTTGCCGCGCTAGCGAGCGTGCTGGCCGCGCGCGACGGCAAGCTCGGCTTCAACGCAAAACTGCTGATCGAGATGGGCGAGGAAACCGGCTCGCCGGGGCTCGACGCGATTTGCCACACACACAAACAGGAACTGGCCGCGGACGTGCTGATCGCCTCCGACGGTCCGCGCCTCGCCGCGCGCCGCCCCACCGTCTTCCTCGGTTCGCGCGGCTCGGTGAACTTCAAGCTCTCGCTGAATCTGCGCGACGGCGCGCATCACTCAGGCAACTGGGGCGGTCTGCTGCGCAACCCGGCCACCGTGCTGGCGAACGCACTTGCAAGCCTCGTAGATGCGCGTGGCGTAATCGCTGTCGACGGCCTGCGTCCGCCGCCGATTCCGGAAGCGGTGCGTCGCGCGTTGGCGGATATCACGGTAGGCGGCGGTCCGAACGACCCGGCCGTCGACGATAACTGGGGCGAGCCCGGTCTCACGCCGCCAGAACGTGTGTTCGGCTGGAACAGCTTCGAAGTGCTCGCTTTCAAGGCCGGCAATCCCGAGAACCCGGTCAATGCCATCCCGGCGTCAGCGTTCGCGCATTGCCAGTTGCGTTTCGTGGTCGGCACCGACTGGGAAAGCCTGGAACAGCACCTGCGCAAGCATCTGGACGCGCATGGCTTTTCGCTGGTCGAGATCAACGTCGAGCGCGGTGCGCCGGCGACACGTCTGAATCCCGACGATCCGTGGGTCACGTGGGCCATCGCTTCACTCGAACAGACCACCGGAAAGAAAACGGCAGTACTGCCGAATCTCGGCGGCACGCTGCCCAACGAAGTCTTCGCCGACACGCTCGGTCTGCCGACCATCTGGGTGCCGCATTCGTACCCGGCCTGCTCCCAGCACGCGCCGAACGAGCATCTGCTCGGACCGGTGGTGCGCGAGGGTTTGCAGATCATGGCGGGGCTCTTCTGGGATCTCGGCGAGAACTCGCCGCACTCAACCCCGACGACATCAAAAGCCGCGGCCTGAGCGATCGACGCAGTACGCCTGCCGCACACCCGCAGTTAACTGTTAGCCGCATCAGCCACGAGGCACGCCACGATGAGCACGTCCACCTTGCAAGCCAGCGCCGCGCGGCCGTCCGCCGCGAAGGTCCATCGCATCATTCTCGCGGCGTCGATCGGCAATGCGCTTGAATGGTTCGACCTCGTCGTCTATGGATTTTTCGCGGTGACGATCGCGAAGCTGTTTTTCCCGGCACGTACCGAAGCGATTTCGTTGATGCTCACGCTCGGCACCTTCGGCATCTCGTACATGATCCGGCCGCTCGGCGGACTCGTGCTCGGTTCACTCGCGGATCGTGCGGGGCGTAAGGTGTCGCTGCTGCTGTCGATCGGCTTGATGATGATCGGCACGTTGACGATCGCCGTGATGCCGCCGTATGCCGTGATCGGTTTGTGGGCGCCGGCCGGCATCATGCTGTCGCGGCTCGTTCAGGGCTTCTCGGCGGGCGGCGAGTTCGGCGCTTCCACCGCGTTTCTGGTCGAGCATGCACCCGAGCGGCGCGGCTTCATGGGTAGCTGGCAGTTCGCCAGCCAGGGCCTCTCGACGCTGCTCGCCTCCGGCTTCGGCGCGTTGCTGACGAGCCAGCTCACGTCGGCGCAACTCGAATCGTGGGGCTGGCGTATTCCGTTTCTGTTCGGCCTCGCGATCGGCCCGGTCGGCTTCTATATTCGCCGTTACGTGGACGAAGGCGCCGAATTCAACACGGAGCCGAAAACCCGCACGCCGCTGCGCGATCTGTTCGGCACGCAGAAGGTCCGCATGCTGCTCGCGGTCGGCTCGCTGGTCATTTCGACCGCGGCCAACTACATGATCCTGTACATGCCGACCTATGCGATCAAGCAACTGCATCTGCCCGCTTCGACCGGCTTCTCGGCGACGCTTGCAACGGGAATCGTGCTGACGGTGCTGACGCCGTTCGCCGGCCACCTGTCCGATAGCATGGGACGCATCCGCATCATGGCAGTCGCCGCGACGTTGATGCTGCTGACGGTCTATCCGGCCTTCGTGTATATGAATGCGCATCCGTCGTTCGCCACGATGCTGCTGGCGTTGATCTGGATCGGCGTATTGAAGGCGACGTACTTCGGCGCACTGCCCGCGCTGATGTCGGAGATTTTCCCGACGCAGACGCGCGCGACCGGTCTCGCGGTCAGCTACAACATCGGCGTGACGGTGTTCGGCGGCTTCGCGCCCTTTGTGATCACCTGGCTGATTGACGCGAGCGGCAATAAACTTGCGCCCGGCTTCTATCTGATGTTCTGCGCGGTGGTGAGTTTGCTGGCGCTCAATGCGGTGCGCTCGAAATTGAAGATTCGCTGAGCGAGCCTGGGTGACGTTGATTAAGTTCGAGGCAAGCAAGGCGGATCAACTCGCCTTGCCGCCCCGGCAGCTACCTCAAGGCGCCGGATTCGGCTGCAACTCATGCAGCTTATCAATCTCCGCGAGCACTTCCGGCGAGAGTTTCACCTCAGCACTGCCGATGTTTTCCTTCAACTGATCGAGCGACGTGGCGCCGATCAGATTGCTCGTCAGGAACGGCCGGCTATTGACGAAGGCCAGCGCGAACTGCGCGGGCGACAAACCGTGACGCTTCGCCAGTTCCACATAGCGCGTGGTCGCCTGAATCGCTTGCGGCTTGCTGTAGCGTTGAAAGCGCTCGAACAGCGTGATGCGGGCACCATCCGGACGCGCGCCGCCTTCATACTTACCCGACAACCAGCCGAAGGCCAGCGGCGAATACGCAAGCAGACCAATGTTGTCGCGATGCGCATACTCGGACAGACCCACTTCGTACGTGCGGTTCAACAGGCTATACGGATTCTGGATACTGACGATGCGCGGCAAGCCGAGCTTTTCCGCCGCGCGCAGAAACTGCGCGACACCCCAGGGCGTTTCGTTCGACACGCCGATATGGCGAATCTTGCCCGCCTTGACGAATTCAGCGAGCACCGACAGCGTTTCTTCGATCGGCACCGTATACGCGTCATCGACCCACGGATAGGCGGGACGGCCGAACGTCATCGTGCTGCGATCCGGCCAGTGCAACTGATACAGATCGACGTAGTCCGTTTGCAGGCGCTTCAGGCTATCGTTGAGCGCTTCGGTCAGGTTCTTGCGGTCGAACTGGTTGCCCTCCCCGCGAATATGACGCGGGTTGTGCGGTTGACGCGCCGGGCCGGCGATTTTGGTGGCCAGCACGATCTTCTCGCGCGCGCTGCGATGTTGCGCGATCCACGTGCCGATATAGCGCTCGGTCGAGCCTTGCGTCTCGGGACGGGGCGGCACCGGGTACATTTCCGCGGCGTCGATCAGATTGACACCATGATCGAACGCGTAATCGATCTGCGCGTGCGCTTCCTGCTCGGTATTCTGCTCGCCCCACGTCATGGTGCCGAGACCGATCAGGCTAACCTTCACATCCGAGTCGCCGAGTCTGCGGTATTCCATCGAACCTGTCCTGTTGTGTGTAAAGGGAAAGCGCTGACGTTACCATGCCGGCGCGATGCCTGCAGCGCAGCTAAAATGCTGCTTCAGCGGGCGCTCATACCACCTCGCTCAATGAACTTTCCGTCGACCCCTCTGCGATGAATCCCGAACACCTCGAACTCCTGGTCACGCGCGTGATGCCGTACGGAAAATACAAAGGCCGGCTGATCGCGGACCTGCCCGGCCACTATCTGAACTGGTTTGCGAGCCAGGGCTTTCCGCCGGGGGAAATCGGCCGTCTGTTGGCGTTGATGCACGAGATCGATCACAACGGTTTGTCATCGCTGATCGAGCCGTTACGCAAGCGCTGAGAGCGACGCCTTCGGCAGATGCCAGCCATAGGTGACGGCCAGCACGCGCAAGACGAAGCACACCGCACCGCCTGCTAAAGCCGCGACGCCCGGCGGCCAGCCGGCACGCCGCGCAACCACCACAATGAATGCGCCAGCGAAAGCAGCCGTCGCATAGATGTCGGCATGCAGCACCAGCGGCACGCGCGCCATCAGCACATCGCGGATCACCCCGCCGCCCACACCGGTGATGGTGCCCATCAGCATCGCGATAAACGGACGGATCCCGAACAACAACGCTTTCTCGACGCCCGCAACGGCGAACAGCGCGAGACCAGCGGCGTCAAGCACGGTAATCAGCGCGACAGGAAACTGCTGCGCTGTCGAATGGAAAATGAACGTGAGCAGACCGGTGACGAACGTCAACGCCGGATAACGCCAGTCGCGTATCGCGTTAGGCGGTGAATCGCCGATCAACAGATCGCGGATCACCCCACCGCCGAGCGCCGCGACAAACGAGATCACCATCACACCCAGCAGATCGAGACCGCCGCGCATCGCGCTCACCGCGCCCTCGATTGCGAAAACAACCGTGCCGGCCAGATCGGCCGCGAGAACGAGCGTTTCGACGTTCGGCTTTATTTTTCGTATCGACAATGTCGGCATCGACGCATCACCCCTTCTGTCCACAAGTAGGCGAAAAGGTATAGCGAAATGCGCCGCGCCGGGTGGAAAATTTGCGCGGCCGAATACAGGCACACGCCTCGCGGCGACTATTTCGCGAGACGAGGTCTGCCGAGCCCGCTTTCTTCCCTCGACAGGCAACCCATGGCGCTCAGATGCATAAGCAGGCGGCCTATGGCCTCTTCGATCGACACGCGATCGGTTTCGATCATGACATCGGGGTCGAGCGGCACATCGTACGGCCCCGAAACACCCGTGAAATTGGGTATTTCACCGCGCCGCGCACGCACGTAGAGGCCTTTGACATCACGCGCTTCGCACACCGTCAGCGGCGCATTCACGAACACTTCGACGAAACCGGCGCCGACGATCTCGCGAGCCATGCGCCGATGTTCATGCTCGGGCGAGATCACCGCGGCAATCGCGATGAAGCCCTGTTGCATGAACAACGCCGCGACGTGCGCGATCCGCCGCAGATTTTCGGCGCGATCCTCGGGCGTGAAGCCGAGGCCCGCGGTCAGGCCGCGCCGCAGCACGTCGCCGTCGAGCACGATCGAGGCATGTCCGGCTTCTTTCAGACGCTGATGCAACGCCTCGGCTACGGTCGATTTACCGGCGCCGGACAAACCGGTCATCCAGATGACGGCTCCACGCGTTGCGCTCACGATTTCCGCTCCATCCCGTTGGCCGCTGTCCCGGCATCTGCCCGAGGCGCCCGCTCGCGCCCGCTGACGCTGCCAGCGGGCGCCAACTCCGGTCCCAGACCGTCGAACAAGGGTTGCAGCAACGCCTGCTGCGGTTGCCAGCGCTGCAGCGATGTCTTGTAGAGCGGGCGGCGCACCTGTGCCGCGCTTGCCGTGTTCACCTGCCGCGTGGTCTGGTGAAACGCCAGACAGCGCTCATCCCAGTCGAGTCCGCAATGCGCGAGCAGGCGTCGGACATTCCCTTCGAAATCTTCAATCAGCTCTTCGTATTTCACTTCGATCATCGTGCCCTCGGGTAACACGCGTTGCCAATGGACCATCAACGCGTCGTACGCGCGATAGTAGCGGCCCAGTTCACCGAGATCGTAGCTGAACGGCACGTCATGAAAAATTCGCGCAAAAATCGACAGACAACTTTGCAACGGCGAGCGGCTGCTATGAATGAAGCGCGCATTCGGCAACGCCAGATGAATCAGCCCGACGTTGATGAAATTGAATGGGTATTTGTCGGTGAAACGTGCGTAGCCTGGCGTTGCGGTTTGCATTGCCGGCAGCGACGTCCGTATGCGGTGCAAATAGTCGGCGCCGAGCGTGCGCAATTGCGCGGGGCCGATGCCATGCAAGGCTTCGATATCGATGCGCAAGGGATCGTCGAGATCGCGGCCGATGCAGTTCACCAGCGCCGCGCCGAACTCCGTGCGTTCCCCCGCGCCGAAAACCTGCGGATGACTCGCGAGAATCTGTTCGATCAGTGTCGAACCGGAGCGTGGCATGCCGACGATAAAAATCGGTGCGTCCGACGCATCGCCCAGACCATGCTTGGCCGCCAGCACCTCTGAAGTCAGGAGCTCAGGCAAATGCGCGAACAGGCCGAGCGACGCGGCTTCGTCATAGCGCACGCCGGCACGGTGCAGTGCATTGCCCTTCAGGAAGTGATCGAACGACGCATCGTTGCGGCCCACATCGGACAGCGCCTGGCCATACGCGAAATGAATCTCCGCCTGATTGGCGGGTGTCAGCGAGGCGGCATCGCCGACGAGTTGCTCCAGCGCGGCAAACACCGGATCATCGGCGCCAAGGCGCTTGGACTGCACGAAGTTGCGGTAGTACAGCGGCACCTGCGGAGCGGCCTCGATCGCGCGGCGATAGGCTTCGTGAGACTCGTCGAAACGACCGAGTGCCTGCAGGCAGTTGCCCATGTTGTTGTATGAGCCGTCGGCTTTTGGATTCAGCCGGACTGCTTCACGATACGCGTCTACCGCCTGCTCGAGTCGATGCATCTGTTCGAGCGACCAGCCGAGGCCATGACGCAAATCGGTGTTCCGCGAATCGAGCCCGATCCCTTCGTGATAGCGGATGACGGCTTCGGGAAAACGGTTCAGCGCGGCGAGCGTCGCGGCGAGACGCTCAAGGGCGACGGCGTCGACAGGATCGTGCGCGCGCTGTTTCGAAACATTGGAGTGCGGCCTGGAGGTCGCCGCGAGCGGCACAGGCGTCGCCTTCGGCGCTCCATGCCGATGCGGTCGCAGGCTGTGTATCGTGCTTCATTGACGACCAGGTTTTTGCAGGCTTTGCATCAGGCGGCCCGGCAAAGTGGGATGCGTTCTTCTTCGTCCAGCGTCAGCACAAGCATGGATCTGGATTCAAAGGGAAATTGTCTGACGGGAAAGTATCAGGCGCGCCCTACAGTTACGTTGCGAAAATTTAACCAACTGTTACAGCGCGATGAATCCGTCATAGTTTGAAAGGCTGGCGTAACGGGCGGCCGCTATGGCGTTGGGTTGCGGTGCAGGCGTAACGGAAGCCGGGTGGTAAATCCGGGCCGTAATTTGCGGACACAAATCCTGCTGAACTCCCGGGTGCGCCGTTTTTCTCATTCACATACGAGGGAGAAAATCGTGAGCAGGCTCATTGCATCAATCGCGATGTTGGTCGTGGCGGGAAGTCTCGCCGGGTGCGTGGTCGCGCCAGGATACGACTATGCCTACGCGCAGCCCTATTACCCCGGCTACGGATATGCCTATGGACCGGTGTATGGACCGGCTTACGGCACGGTGGACATCTGGGGCGGTTGGGGTGGGCCGTGCTGTTACTACCATGGAGGTGGCGGGTACTGGCACGGCGGCGGGTGGCATGGCGGAGGTTGGCACGGAGGCGGCGGAGGTTGGCATGGCGGAGGTTGGCACGGAGGAGGAGGCGGCTGGCATGGCGGCGGCGGTGGCTCCCACGGAGGCGGCGGGGGTAGTTCGTGGAGCAGCGGCGGCAATGGGGGGCATGGGCATTGATGCCAATCGGACCACGTATCGAATGACGAGACCATCCTGTATCGCGCGACGTTTTGCAAAGGCACAAACAAAAACGGCGTTGTGATTTCTCACAACGCCGTTTGGTCAAACTTTTTACTGCTTGAATTCTTTGGGGTGGCTGATGGGGCTCGAACCCACGACAACAGGAATCACAATCCTGGACTCTACCAACTGAGCTACAGCCACCACTGACATCTGCTTGACTTGCTAGCAACTCATTGCTGAGAAACTTGGCTCGCCGATGAAGAAACGAGATTATACGAACAAGAATCCCGTTTGCCTAGTCCTTTATTCAAAAATTTCGACGGGCTCACGCAGATGCTGTCTTGCCTCGTCGAAGATGGTCAGATCGCGCGCGGCAAGACGCTTGCTATCGGACAACACGCGACGCCATCCACGTGCACCGGCTTCACCGCGATAGAGACCAAGCGCGTGACGCGTGATCGAACCAAGGTACGTGCCGCGTGCCATTTCAGCCGCGCAATATTCAATCAGCTTCGCCTCGACCTGCTCGCGCGTAAGCGGCGCTTCTGTCGAGCCATAGAAGCGTGCATCGACATCGGCGAGCACATAGGGATTGTGATAAGCCTCGCGCCCAAGCATCACGCCATCGATATGCTGAAGATGCGTTTCGACCTCATCAAGCGTCTTGATACCACCATTGATGATGATCTCCAAATGCGGGAAGTCGCGCTTCAACTGATACGCGTAGTCGTACTTGAGCGGCGGAATCTCGCGGTTCTCTTTCGGGCTCAAGCCCTTGAGAATTGCATTGCGCGCGTGCACGACGAACACGTTGCAACCAGCATCCGCGATCGTGCCAACGAAGTCGCGCACAAAGCCATATTCCTCAACTGCATCGACACCGATCCGGTGCTTGACAGTTACCGGTACTGACACGGCATCGCGCATCGCCTTCACGCAATCGGCGACGAGTTGCGGCTCGTTCATCAGGCAGGCGCCGAACGCACCACGCTGCACACGCTCGGACGGACAACCGCAGTTCAGATTGATCTCGTCATAGCCCCATTGCTCACCGAGCTTAGCCGAGCGCGCAAGGTCGTCAGGCTCACTGCCACCGAGTTGCAAAGCGACCGGCGCCTCTTCGGGCGTAAACGCCAGATGGCGCGGCACATCGCCGTGCAGCAACGCGCCGGTGGTAACCATTTCGGTGTAAAGCCACGTGTGACGCGATATCACGCGATGAAGCGAGCGGCAGTGGCGATCGGTCCAGTCCATCATCGGCGCGACAGAAACGCGGCGTGCACTGGGAGTTTGAGCTGAAGACATGGGGCGGGGGGACGGCTTGAATCAAACCGCAATTTTACCGCAAGTGGCCCGATGCCCCGGAAA
>NZ_VOSW01000172.1 GCF_009690905.1 Paraburkholderia madseniana | reverse complement strand
GGGAAGGAGGAACCATGGCTACTAAGACCCTGAAGGATTTGTTCATTCATTCGCTATCGGACATTTACAGTGCCGAAAAACAGATGACGAAGTCACTTCCCAAGATGGCGCGGGCAGCGACCAGTCCTGACCTTCGGTCAGCATTCGAGACGCACCTGGAAGAAACGCAAGGCCAGATTGAAAGAATTGACCAAGTGGTCGAAGCCAGCGGAATCAAACTCAAACGCATCAAGTGCGTTGCCATGGAGGGTCTTGTCGAAGAAGGCCAAGAGCAGATTGACGAAATTGAGAAAGGCCCGGTTCTCGACACCGCCCTCATCGCAGCAGCGCAGAAAGTGGAGCACTACGAAATTGCAGCGTACGGTTCGTTAATAGCACTGGCCAAACAGCTTGGCGAAACCACTGCCGTCAAGCTTCTGGCCGAAACGCTCAAGGAAGAAAAGGCTACCGACGACAAGCTAACTTTCCTCGCTATGGAAAAGGTGGCGGCAGAAGCCTTGGGAAACTAGGCCGACTCTACGCCAGGCGGCGGCCAGCGCCGCCTTTGTCAAACTCCAGCTGGATTCTGTCGATTGCGAAATCTGTCGATTGCACTGCGGCGCGGTAGGTACCGACGGTGCAATCAACAGTCTCAAAACGGATATCTCGTTGGCCACTAACCTGGCGGCCCTAGGAGAACTGAATGGACCCTGTCTCGCATGGAATCATTTTCTGGCTGATTATCGGCGGCATCGCTGGCGCGTTGACCGGTCGGATTGTTGACGGCGGCGGCTTCGGCATTCTTGTCGACATCATCGTAGGCATTGTTGGCGCCTTCATCGGAGGATGGCTCGGTGGAGTGCTTGGACTGCACCTGGGTGGCGGCATCATCGGCTCGCTGCTCACGGCACTTCTTGGTGCAGTCATCCTGCTCGCCGTCCTGCGCCTTTTCAGCGGCGGCCGAGGGCGCGCACTTGAGGCCCACACGAGATTGACGCGAGCGACGGCGTGCTAACCCGTTGAGGCAGTTTTTCTTTGGAGAGTGAAAATGGATGTGCCAGTCACCGAGGACCAGATTCGTACGCTCGCTTTCTATCTTTGGGAAAAAGACGGAAGTCCCGACGGGCGTTCCGAAGAATACTGGGAGAAGGCGCGGCAGCAGCTAGGTGCTGGGGGCAACCCGGCAGAGCCAGAAACAGGCAGCGCGTCGTGAGTAGTTGAGCTTCTGGTCGAGGGTTCGACGTGGGTGTCAGCGGATTGTGCTCCGATGACACCCGTCGCAGGCTTCGGAGAGTGCGGCGCTCAATCAAACAGGCGGCTTGCCTGTCCGATGCTCGCAAATCTGCATATTCAGATTCGCCGTTTCCGTTGAACGTCAACGGGCCGCCCGTCTATGTCGGCACATCCGTCGCAGACTTCCATGGCGCCTCCGGAATTACGCGTCCGGCCGTTGGCCAGCGTTCGCAGGCATCGCTCAAAAGGAGCCCGCGTGGAGCGGGCCAAGACTGATGCACCGCAGAGGAGACAACGCGGGCCAAGTCAGTATCGGACTCCGCGGAGCGCCGGCGCAAGCGTAAAAATATAAATAAAAAGAGGGTCGGCTGGTGACCGACGCAGCACGCAGCAGGTGCTTCGGTCTTCAAGCTAGTGCGTCACTGCTCCCGAAAAGGGCTTAGGCTAGGCGCCAGATTGGTCAAAAGACCGATTGCTGGGCGTTTGCTCAATCCGGCACGTAACTTGCGGCTTGCCAGTCAGGCTTTGTCTGCAGGGTTTATGTCCCTCGTCGATTTGAGGGGCGGTGAAAACATTGAGTCCATGTTCGTTTTCTCTGGGAGCTATCACACGAGCGTTCGTTTCAGCAGCAGAAAACCGCAGGAGGACACTATGTTTCGGTCCACCCCAGTTATTGCCAGCAAAACCGTAGGCGGTGAAAAGATTCAGGCAGAGTTTCTCTGCGACACGGGCCGGCTACGAATCATCGGCGGCGTCACAGTGCGAGCAGAATGGTTTCCGCCGCATTCTTGGTTTGCCATTGCATCTGTCGCGGGATACAGCCGATGGGGTACCCGCCCGGACGAGACGGACTTGCTGCGGCTCATTGATAATTTTGTACGGTTACCGGGACAGTCGACTCTACGAGCAGAATCATGATGGTCGCCTTCGTTGATGTTGGCCTTCATCGCCGCCACGGCGTCTGCGACGATATCCTGGAGTAATCCGTACGAAGGACGGACAGTTCGCCATGCGTTATCCGGGACGCGTCGAGCAGGTCGCCAACGAGTCGTTTCAGTATCCACATCTGCCTTTCAGCGATGCCCAGCGCAGACAATACGCCAGGATTGTCTGTCGCGAGTTTTCGCGCCGCTGTACGGCCCAATCGATGGGTCCAAGGGGATTGCGCAGCTTACTGCACAATAAATCTGAGAAATCACGTGAGTATTAGGCGGCGATTGCCAGCAACGTAAGGGATGCGGCGCATGGACGATACCGCTGACGCGAAACAGCTGCTTGCGTGATGCTGGCTAACATAGCTGCTATTTGTGCAGCGCACAAATAGATAATGATTGTCAAGCCGCTAGGAGAGGGTTTACGCTCAGTCGACTTCCCCGCGAGACGACTATGGGCACGCCTGCTCTTCTGGACCGCTACGAACTGCTTGCCGCGTGGCATCGCCTCATTCCGGAGGCGGAACTTGCCGGACAGCACCGATACGAGCTAGACGAACTCGGCGAAGCAATACTGAATCCTTCTCCGTCAGCCAGGCGTCAGATAGTGCTCACTGATGTCTACTGCCACGTAACTGAGCAGATGGGGCATCTTGCCGCCATGTCAGTACCCGTGATTACTCCAGCCCTTGGCATCAGGGTTCCCGATGTTGTCTGGATGCCGTGCCACAGGTGGGAAAGCTTCGACCACGACGACCCCGTACCGTTTGTCCCTGACCTATGCGTCGAAGTGCTTCTCGATAGCGACAGGGCGCATGACATCGACCGCCGGGTAACAAGCTATCTGGAGGGCGGCGCAACCGAAGTCATCGTTGTATGCCACTCCGGACGGGTTGAGTTCTGGGGCGCCGCGGGCCGGCGTCAAACTTCGGTATTCGGAATAGCGCTATCTCTCGACGGCAGGTATTTCGAACAGGAAGGCGGCGTGTCTTAGAGTGCCACCTTGCGAAGTTGATGACTTATCGAGCCAAGGCATGCTTCGGTGATTTCATCTTGGTCGGTCTACCTTTTCGCTGACGTGCCGGAGTCGCCGCCTTGAGGGCATTGTCGCCACTTCGGTCACTGTCATTGAATGTCTCTTGCCGTCCGCTTTGCTACGCTCACGTGCGCGGCTATTGCCACTATTGCTACCTTGGCTAGTCGTGCGTTGTTTCACGGACAAAGCGGAGCACATCGATAGGTGCGAATAGCGGCGCCGGCATTGCGGCAAATCGCGACGCCTTACAACGTCGGCAGTCGTTCAAAGTGGTCGAAGCGGGCGAACGGTGGCGGCACCTCGGTCACCTCAAGCTCGTCGACAAGTGCGGCGGACATACCTTCACTTAACCAGGCGCACATATCTGCAAGCTGCTCAGGCGAGCCCTGAATCATCGCCTCCACGGAGCCGTCCATGCGGTTGCGGACCCAGCCCGTAACGCCCAGCGCATAGGCGCGGCGTACACAGGCTTCCCGATAGCCGACGCCCTGCACGAGGCCGCGCACCTTCACCAGCCGCGTCTCAAGCATCCCATCTTTCTCGTCGTCTTCCATCTGTGTGATTCCAGCGTTGGTTGTCACGATGTCCTGCGCGCCGAACGTCCGTATGAACGCGCTCATTGCGAAGTTGGGAAGCTGTCGCGTCAGCGCTACTCACCGGCTAACGGCGTCCCACCTGCCATGCATCTGCCAAAGTTCTCTTCACGACAGCAGGTTTTTTGCCTGCGCGAAAAATGGAATAACGCAACGCTCAGTGAGAAAAATCTGCGGCGTTCAGCTTTATGGGCTCGTCCGGGGCTCGCAGCATCCTTCGCTCGACGGCCGCCGCAATCCGGCCGTGTCCGTCCGTATAAGCTTTTAGCAAGCGTGCTTCGTTTGCGCCAATGGGCGCCCAGAAATGCCGTTCCAGCGCGTCGCGAGTAATCGAGCATCGCAGTGCACGGCGACAAATGTGTGCGACAAAAATGACTAGCTTTCCGTCGGAGGAAACGCTGGCTTCTGCGGCGAGAGTGCTGTCCATGGTTCATCGGCTTTTTGTTGACCCAACCGCCAGATTGCCCCGGACGGACTCGCGGCAGTACCAGCCTTATCATAAGTCATGAAGCCGAAGGCTCAGAAAATTAACGCGCCCATTCGTTTGGTCGCAGCGTGACCACAGGCACCAGGCTTCCGACTCCAGCCGCCGAATCAAACAGCGCTTAGTATCCGCAACACTGCATTTCCTTCGTCTGTAATCGCGAACCTGGATGTGCCTTGTCCAGAGTCAGCCAGTTGAGCGAAGCCGGCATCGCGAAGTGCCATTACGTCCGGGGTCTCCGCCATCACATCGCAAGGTGCTTGAAGTGGCACCCCAGGAGCGTCGCCAGTTCATGTGCATTCAGGCACTGCACTGCTAGCGCGAGGCTGAAATCAAAATTCCTCTCGGCGCGACTCGCATAGCAGTCTCCTCAAGCGAAGCGGTCGTTAGCACCGGAAGCGACTCAGTTGCCGGCCGTCTGATTGGTGGCAAATGGACGGCGACGATGTCCCGATAGTTACGTCGAGAATCAGTGTATGCCTTCAGGCATCGACACCAGGCTCTCCGGCCACACTCCCTTGCGAATCACAAGGGTGTATCGCAGTCCGCTGCCCCATCCTCATGTTCCAACTCCTCATCCACGATTTTTTCCAGGCTGCGCTTTAGGTGATAGAGCTAGCCCGTTCGATTCCAACTCTCTCGTCCTTCGCGAGCTCCTGGTCGCTGGAGCCGTGTGCACTGAGGCTTGTGGAAAGCAGGTCTGATAGCAGTCCTTCCGCGGGAATAGCATGCGTCTCGGTCGTCGTCCGAAGCATGCGCCCGGAAACGTCGCGAGGCCGAATCGCCGCGAGCGCCGCTGATGACGACCTCCGTTCGCGTTCAACTTCCCTGTGGGGCACGCCACTTGCTCAACCATAGGACCATTCAAACGAAATATGGAGGTTCAAATGACCGAGTCGAATCAACCCACCGCCCCGGCAGCCGGGCCCTTGCCCGTCGCGTCTGACCCGGCCAGTTCCGCCGGTTCATCTCAACAGGGCAACGGCTCTACAGCGAAGTCCGGCGGCAGCGACGGAGACCGAACAACCAGTGCCCGGACGCTGTCCGACGTGAAGGACAAGATTGCCGGCGCACAGGAGGTGGTCAAGACGAAGTACCGAGTCGTAGCTGAATCGACCGACGATTACGTTCATGAGGCTCCGTGGAAAGCGGTCACGATGGCACTCATCGGCGGACTCATCATCGGCATGCTTGCTCGCCGCTAATGCTGATTTAGCTCTATAGGAGAAGAAACATGGACCCGGTCTCACATGGAATCATTTTCTGGCTGATTATCGGAGGCATCGCTGGCGCCTTGGCGGGTCGTATCGTCGACGGCGGCGGCTTCGGCATTGTGGTCGACATCATCGTGGGAATTGTCGGAGCCTTCATAGGAGGCTGGCTTGGCGGGGCGCTGGGTCTGCACCTGGGAAGCGGCATCATCGGCTCACTCATTACGGCGCTGATTGGCGCGGTCATCCTGCTCGCTGTTCTGCGACTTTTCAGCCGAGGCCGGGCGCGTCCACTCTAAAGCCTTCAATTTTTATACGTTGAGCGTAGCGCTTCGGGCGACAAGCACTCGCCCCTGTCGGTCCGGCAGCAAACGCCGGGAAGCATTGCGGGGCACGCCATCTGCATTCACGGACGTGCCCCGTTGTGGATAAAGGGGTGACCGGCTTGTGTCCGTGACGGGATGTAATCACATGTCGTTCGCGAAGCGAAACCTGCCTTTCGGGGGAAAGCGATGAGCCGAATACTCCAGGTGGATAACAAGCCAGATGTTATTGATGCCTTGCGCATCTTCCTGGAGACGGAGGGTCATCACACGGTAACCGCCCTAGATGGCCTGGAAGCCTTTCTTTGAGATTGCGACTGGGCGCCAGCCGGACATCGTCATAACCGACTGGAAGATGCCGCATGTTGACGGGCTTGCGCTGTCCAAGATGCTGCCACATAGCAATCCCCGCGCCGACCTGCCGGTCATTCTCGTGTCGGGCGACCCGCCACCTACAGACGGAAGGGCCACTTTGCGCAACGGTTTCTCCGCAAGCCGGTTTCACTGGAGGAATTGTCGGCGCTGATTAGGCGTCTGCTCACCACCCGACATTAGGTGGCGACGCAGCGCGGGTATCAGCGGGGAGAACGGCCTTGGCGTTCTCCGCTTGAGCGTCGCCGCCCGGCAGAAGCTCGGTAGAAGACGCAGTGACTTCAAAAGGTGCCGGCGTGGTTCGGAAGATGCATCGGATGACTCGAGATGACTGAGTGCGGCTCGACCGTGATGGCATAGGCGAATTCGGGCCCCTCGGTTGGTAGCGAGCGCGAGAAGCCGTAGTCGCCTCTGGATGTCGAGCGTTCCATTGGAGTGGGTTGCGCCCAGTATAGAAAGAGCCGCTCCCCGACGGGGAGCGGCGGGAAATCCCTGAGCGAGGGCGGCTCCGGGAACCTGCGGGTAAAGCGCAACTGACTGTCACCGTATAACGGCATTACCCATGTCACTGCACGGATTCACAGTTGCTCATCGGAAAAAAAACGTCTGCCGCCGCGGTTGCGCTGACGGGTCAAATGATGGCGCCAATTATTGAACAGTATTCTGTGCGCTTCCTGGTCTCGCGTGCCGATGTACTTTTAAACAGGTCAGGTGCCATGGTGCGGGCAAAATCACGGTTGCTCTGTGTTTTTGCTCACATTTCGCCTGAGGAAAGGCCCCACCGGCTGCCTCGGCGCGTAAGCGCTTTCGTTTTGCACGCGGCGGTCGCGTCGGGTCGCGGGTGACGTTAATGCGCTCGGCGACTGTTGCTATTTCGGGGAGTCTTCGTCCTGCAACTCATCATCTTCATCGGTCTGTATCATCGTCGGACCGTCGGTTGCGGGTGGGTCGCTGGCAGGAACGGTGTCCTTGACCGTCGGGTCGATTTTCCCCTCGCTTTTTGGCGAGCCCGGGTTGTGTTCGCTCGTTGAGTTCCGCACTTGCATGCTCCAGAGTCTATTTACAAGATAACGGGCAATTGCTACGCCTTAACCCGCTCGCTGCCGCCAGACGGTGGACCACATCTCTCACTCACAGAGCAATTCCGACCTGGCGTTTTCCCGGCGGCTGGGTCGGCTTATCGAGAGCTACAATGCAGAAGCGCTACCGACAAGCGAGAACAACATGTCCAATCAGGCTGACCTTCAATATGAATTCCTGCAGTCGCTAGCCACGGGAAAGACATTGGCAAACGTCTACCTGATAAACGGAATCAGGCTCAGTGGTTATCTCGTAGCGTTCGACACGTACGCAGTCATGCTGGAATCTGCGTCAGGTCGCCAGCTTGTCTTCAAGCATGCAATCTCTACCGTGATGCCGGGCACAGGTGACCGGGTGACACGGTCAGTTCCCGAAGCGGCAAGCAATCGGGTGACTGCCTCACGCGCCTAACACATGCGCCCGGAATACAGGGGTAACTCTTCACTGCAGGCCCCGGGCCATGCACCTCTCCATTTGCCTCGACCGCATCTGCGCAAACGCGCCGACCCGGCACCGATGCGCATCGTGGCGCTCGCTGGCCTGACCGAATTGTGGTGAACGTAGCGTGGCTCTATCGCACGTCCATTGAAGTTTCATGCAGGTGACCACGTGAAGTACGCGATTCACCCGGTGGCCGGCCGCGTGCCCAGTCACATAAATGTGCTGCTCGCGAAAGCCCAGGTGCCCTACGACCAGGTCGTTGGAAATGTAAGACACCAACAGTGCGTCAGGACGTCGACTCTGGCCCGGGCCAGGGCCAACCTTTCTTTTCGCTGGGCGCATCGCGACGCGCGGCACGCGGGACCTCGCCCATCACCTCGGGCGGAGTCGCCTGACTTCCGGTATCGTGTGACGGTTCGGCCATCTGGTCCCTTTTCACCTTGAGAAGCCCGGTCCCGAACCACGCCACCTTCTTCTGGATGTGAGCGACATACGCGCTCCAGCCTTCAGCGTTGCCATCAAAAAGGTCGTGCTGAACGGTGGACGCCAGCGCATTCCGGTTGAGCTCAGTCTCGAGTAGCTCCTTTGGCCATAAGAAGAACGCGCTGGCGGCGCGTGCGCTGAATTCGGCAACTGTCATCGTTGGCGCAAGCGCCCGGAGGAACGCGAAGTCCTGCAACGAATTCTCTTTCTGCGCGAGCTGCGCCACCGGTGCGTCCGGCCGACTCGTCCTGGCCAGACAGTGCAACGCTTCGAGAATGTCTCCGAGATGAAGCAGCAGTTCTCGTCTATCAAACCGGTCGTCCATTGCGGTATGTCCGTTCATCGTGTCCCTGTTCCGAAACGGGCTGTTTCGGAACAACGCCTCGTCCAGTCGCCCCTTATTCCGGCGAGTCTTCGTCGAACAGCCCATCATCCTCGGACTGCAGGATAGGGGCAGCACTGTCAGGTGCCGGTGAGCCGGTGTCGCTGTTCGGGATATCATCCGCGCGCTTGTCTTCGTCTTTGCGGCCGACACCGCGTTTCTGTTCCTTTGGTTGGTTCGTCATCGCATGCTCCGAAGAGAAAGGCAGTCGCTCAATGCGCCAGCTGCACAGGAGTGCTGCGGGCAGGTTTGGACGGGCGGCGGCCGGCCATCGAGCCATCACTCTGCCCTAAGTGGAGACGGGGCCGCGCAACGAAGTGCTGCAGAACGGCTAACGGCGGTGGCCGCCATTTCGCGGGCAGGTACTCCGCATTCGTTTCTCTGGCTGCCTGTTTCCAAAATTGTACGTCCCGTCCTTCCGGGGCACCAGCTTGTTTCCACCCGGGGTCTGGTCGTTTATCCGATGGCCACGATGAATGAGTGGCCCCGGGCGAGCCCGGCGCGTGGACACATCAAGCCGAATCGAATCGGGGTATGAGTGGGGACCACGGTCAGAAACTGGGTCCGCGGTTGGGCAGATTTGCCGCGGGCGTTATCGTCGTTGTGTCGAAGACCAGCCTCAAAACTAAGCGTATTCGTTATCGAGAGGCAGAAACCGCTTATATCTCGGTTTTCCTATGCTGTATTACGTGCACCTCCATGCGACCGTATGCTGCTAACAGATATCTCGGCTGGCGGACAACAGCATTCCGACGGGAGGCGAACGAGCTCGCGCGGCCATTGTGGTGCAAGCGGGCTGGGCCACGTTCCGGTTTATGTCTATGACTGTTTTGGCCTGGCTGGTTTTGTAACGTTCGACTTTTTGGGGAGGCGGATATGCGCGAAACCAGAACAGGCGAGGCCCGCTTAACTGTCGTCGCTGTTGCCGTTCCGGTCGGCCTGCTTTTACTTCAATCGGCCGTTGCCCAGGAGCCTGGCCCTCGCACAGGACGACATGCAGTCGGTGTGAAAGCCCTTCGGCATATCCAGGCACGCGTCGCTGGGATAGACCCCTTGTACAACACCGTGACCTTGCGCGACATGGCGGGCGAGATGGTCGTGTTTGAAATCAGCCCGGACATCGCTGACGTAAAGAAGTTACAACTCGGGGACACGGTCAATATTGCTTATAGAAACCCAATTCTGACGCACGCAGACAAAGTGGCATCGAATGGCATCCGCGAGCGAATCGAAACCGAAGTCATGCAGCCGGCGTCGAATGGAGAGGTCAATTCGACCCGAAGCGTGGAGTTCGTGGCGACGGTACTGAAAATCGACCGGAAGAACCGCAAGGTCACCCTGCGCGGCCCGACTCAAACACAGGAGTTCGATGTTGCCCGGGTTTATCGCTCGACAGCCTGAGAGTCGGCGATTCTGTTCGCGCGGAATTTATCTCCGCCGTTGCCGCTTCGGTTGTCCGGGTCGCGACAGCACCTCAGTAAGCAGTGTCGCCAGGCAACCATCTCTTCAGCTGAGGGCTCGGACGGTTCGCTCGGCTAGCCGCACCTTAGGCGGTTGCGAAGAGACTTTGCGGATAGCGGGAGCCCACGTCGGGCAAGCGGACCCAGAGCAGTGCGTACTGCCTGTGTCAGGCGAAGCCAATCGTCTTGAGGTTTGGTAACGGCCCGGCTTTTTGGCGCCTGCTGCGTGCAGTTATGCAACTGGGCGGCACTACCATAAGGAAATCTTAAGGTCTCACATGTCAGCTTCGTACTGAAGGAAAGCTACACGGGGGCTGATATGCGGATACTTCTCGGAACCGGATTGGTATGTGGGTTGTTGATTGCAAGTCTTGGTGCTCATGCATTCAGCGGACAACAGTTCGCCAAGGATGCGAAGGTTGGCATCGCGCAGGCGCGCTCTATCGCACTCCGGGCACACCCCGGCAAAATTGTCGATGAGGAACTGGAAAAGGAAGTCGGGGGCAGCGGATTGCGATATTCATTCGTTATCCGCAGGGGACAAGTGAAGCAGGAGGTCGGCGTCGACGCTCAGGATGGGGCAGTCCTTGAAGACAAGGTGGAGAGCTCCAATCCTGATTGATGCAGTGCTGTTAGTAGCTGAAGCTGATTGGCGACGGACGGCAAGTCGTCGCTGCTCGCCCGCGAACCAACAGGTATCAACACGCGAGCCAAGGCAACGCTGCCAACAGGCCGTCACCCGGTGTTTTGCCTTCACCCAACGTGCGAAGGCGCTGCCCGCGAAGCGATACCTGCTTGGCGCGGCAGCGTCATCTGCGCGACTTTACCGACGCGACCAGCAGACAGCTACGACTAGATAGCCGCGCAGTGCGCCCATCCAGACACGCCTGGTCAGCGAGAGCGTCGTTGGCGACAGCTCGTCCAGCGGCGGCATGCGCCACGTACCGCGGTCGTCTTTCGAAAAGCCCGCACTCCGCCAACGTTCGCGACGACGCGTGCAAAACCCGAGCGCTGCGCCGTAGCCGACTGCGGCCAGTAGAGTCCCGCCGTCGAGTACTCCGAGAATCGTTTCGTTCGTGATGTCCGGTTCATCTTCTGCGCGGCAAATCGACCTCGCGAAGGGCCGCCCAGATTCCTTTATTGCGTCGGTACGTTTTTGCGCGGTGCAAATCGAAAAACATCATTTCGGAAGACGCATCATGATGAAACTCGCTGGCTGTGTCCTCTTCGCTTTGAGCGTCGCCCTTGTTAATAACGCGGCCGCTGCTGGCTGCGCGAAGGGAGCGGTGGTCGGAGGCGTTGCCGGGCACGTTGCAGGAAAACACGGCGTGGCTGGGGCGGCGGCCGGATGTGCCGTTGGGCACCACGAGGCCGGTAGGAAGGCGAAGGCCGCAAGTCAGGCTGCTGCCGCGAGTGCAGCCTCTGCAAAGTAGCGTTGTCAGTCGGAATGCTCTGAGTCGGTGCCACAGAGCTCCAGACGGCCGAAACTAACCGGCACGGGAATTGCGCAGAAAAGAGGCGGCGTCGCACCAGCCTGGTTGCAACTAGCCGCTGTGCGTTCAAGGGAGACAGTGATGCGGGTTGCCAAAAAGGGAGTCATGGTTTCGATGCTGATTTTAGGCTTGTTGGGTGCGACGTATGCAATGGGAGCTGGTGGCGGCGGTGAAGGTGGTGGCGCCGGGAGTGCCGGCCAGGGCGGAACCGGAATGGGAACGCCGAACGCGAGTGGCGCTACGGACACGATGTCAGGTGCGTCCGGCGCGAACACCATGGGTAAATCGGACAGCAAGTCGAAAAAACAGATGCAGAAAAAGGGGACGATGGACTCGCCTGCTTCAGGTAGCGACATGAAGAGCGACATGAAGAAGACCTACTAGAGAATAAGCGCTGGCAAAGGAGTATCGGGGAGTCTTCCGGGGGCGGGCCAGGTATCGGCAAGGTTTGATGTGCAGACTCACGAAGGTTGGATGGACTTTATCCTGCGCCCGTAGCCGCTCGATTTCTTCGGGATATCCCAGCCCCCACGGGAGCGGTTGCTATTCGTGTGGCATTGCCTCGGCACCCCTCCGGTGACCACGATGAAACGGGC
>NZ_VOSW01000171.1 GCF_009690905.1 Paraburkholderia madseniana | reverse complement strand
GCGCTGGTAACATCCATCAGAGTCGACTGCGGTTCACTATATATAGCTTGCTGTTAACCTAACAGCAGTTAACTTGTGATCGCATATCTGTGTCTGTGTTTTTTTTTTTTAGATGTGTATAAGAGACAGGAACCAGCCCGCCGAGCGTATTCACATAGCCGGCCTGCGAGTAGACAAAAAACACGCCCACCGCGACGATGATGATCGGCACCATCAACGGCAGCATCAGCAGTGTGCGCAGATAGCGCATGATCCAATGCGTGCCGTTCTGAATCGCATAGGCGGCGCACACGCCGAGCGGCGTCGCGAGCAGTGCGGCGCAAATCGAGGCGGTCAGCGTGGTGCGCGCGGCGTCGATCCACGCAGGGTTGTCGAAGAACGAGTGATACCAGCGCAGCGAATAGGCGGGCGGGGGGAAGGTCATGAAGCGCGTGTCGGAGAACGACAGCGGCACGACGATCAGCACCGGCACCATGAGGAACAGCAGGATCAACACGACCGCCGCGCCGAGGATAATCCGTCCGAACGAGAGCTTTGTCATTTCGCGCCCAGGGTCTTTTCGAGTGGCACCACACGGCTCGCGGCGTAGAAAATCGCGAACACGCAGATCAGCAGCACGACGCTCACCGCGCTCGCCGCGCCCCAGCTGTTATAGATCTCGACGTTGCGGCTCACCACCATCGACACCATGATTGACTTGCCGCCGCCCATCAACTCAGGCGTGATGTAGAAGCCGAGACACAGCACGAACACGAGGGTGACGCCGGCGAACACGCCGCTCATCGAAAGCGGCAGGAACACGCGCATGAACACATGCAGCGGCGAGCCGCCCAGACTCGCGCCCGCCTGCGAGAGATTCGGCGGAATCTTCTGCATGGCCGAATAGAGCGGCAGCACCATGAACGGCAGCAGGATATGAACCATCGCGATGATCGTGCCGAACTGGTTGTAGGCGAGTTGCACCGGCCGGTCGATCAGGCCTGAGGCGATCAAGGCCTTGTTGACGAGTCCCGTGCGCTGCAGCAACACGAGCCACGCATAAGTGCGCACGAGTACGCTGGTCCAGAAGGGCAGGATGACCATGCCGAGGACAAGCGCGCTCAGCTTCGGTGACAGCGAGGCCGCGAAGTAGGCCACCGGATAGCCGAGCACCAGCGTGATGACGGTGACGATGATGCTCAGTTTGAACGTCAGCAGAAAGGTTTCGAGGTAGGCGCCCGAGAACATGCGCCGATAGTTCTCGAGCGTGAAACCGTCGTGATAGATCGACTGCCACGACAGCCAGGCGAGCGGCACGACGAGCAGCACGACGATCACGAGGAGCGCCGGCGCCATCAGGAGAAGCATCGTGCGATCTTCGCGCCGCTGGTAGCGCGCGGCAGGATCGGACTCGGTGGCCTGCATCAATGTGGGTCCTTGGAGCATCCGTTTGGCGGTCGTCATCATGCACCTACGGCGTCGAGAAACTGATACCACGCGGCGACGAGCCTCACACCCGGCGCGCGCAGCGAATGAAAAGGCACGGGCCGCAAACCAGGCGCGCCGAGCAGCGAAAGCTCGGGCGTCTCACCGAGGGCGAGCGCGGCGGCATGCTGTCCGAGCAGACTGGCCATCGCGACACCTGCTCCGTTATACCCCAGACAGAAGGTCGTGGCATCGTCGCTGCGCCCGACATGCGGCAGCGAATTGAACGTCATGCCGACATAGCCCGACCAGCGATACGCCACGCGCACGCCAGCGAGATCGGGAAAGAGCGCGACCATCGCCCGCTGCAGCGCATCGAAGCCGGTCATCTGGCCTTCCTTGCCGAATGCGTCGCGGCCGCCGAACAGCATGCGGCCGTCCACCTTGCGGAACCACTTCATCATGCGCCGCGTTTCCGTGTAGCTGCGGCGTTCGACCATCAGGCGCGCGTCGAGATCGGCGGGCAAGCGCTCGGTGGCGATCATCGCGCTGCGGAACGGCACGAGTTCGCGCTGATACGGCGAGGTGGCCGGCGTGAGGTCCGAATAGGCATTGGTCGCAACGATCACCTGCTTCGCACGCACCGCACCGCCTGGCGTGCGCAACGTCACGTGCGTATCGCCGGGCGCGCGGTGCATCTGCAATACCGGCGTCGATTCGTAAATCGGCACGCCGCGCAGCGTCATACCGCGCGCGAGTCCGCGCACGTATTCGAGCGGCAGGATCGTGCCGGCATCGGCGCTCAGCACGCCGCCGACGAAACCCTTCGACCCCGTCTCGTGCTCGACTTCGGCGCGCGATTGCACGGTCATCGACGTATCGCCGAGCTTCGTGCGCACCCAGTCGGCTTCGGCACAGATCGCCGCGAGCGCGCGCTCGGTGTGCGCGCAGCGCAGGCTGCCCGTATGCTCGAAGCGGGCCCGTGTGAGGCCGAACTCGTCGACCAGCGATTCGACGACCCGCACGCCTTCATGCGCAAGCCGGTGCATGCGCTTCGCAATATCGAGGCCATGCAACTGGTCGATCGTGGGAAACGACAGTCTGAATTTCGACGACACGACACCGCCATTGCGCCCACTTGCGCCCCAGCCGACGACGTTCGCGTCGAGCACGGCGCAACCGACGCCGCGTTTTTGCAGCGCATAGGCTGCGGCGAGGCCTGAGTAGCCCGCGCCGATCACCGCGACTTCGACGTCGAGATCGCGCGCGCGCGGCGCGCCGGCGCTAACGGCCGCGCCCGCATCGGGCGATGCGGCAGCGAGCGCTTGCCAGAGCGAGTCGGGCAGGGACGAGGGACGTGCCGTCGGCGCGAGCATCGGCTCAGGCGGCGAGGCGCGCTTCGGCTTCGACGGCGTCCGCGAGCTCGGCGAGCGTCGGGAACGTGAACGTCGGCGTCGTGACAGCCTCGGGCACCGGCGTGGCGCCGAAGCCCCGCTTGCCCTGACGGCGCTCGATCCAGCAGGTCGCGTAGCCGAGTTCCGTGGCGACGCCGATGTCGTGGTACTGGCTTTGCGCGGTGTGCAGGATCTCACCGAACTTGTAGCCGAATGCCGCCTGACGGCCGCGGTTGTATGCGAAGAATTGCGGATCGGGCTTGGCGACGCCGGTTTCGTCGCAGCAGACGGTGTCGTCGAACGGATCGCCAAGCGTGTGCGCGTAGGCCGACAGCGCGACGCGGTCCGCATTGGTCATGGCAACCAGGCGGAAGTGTTTGCGCAGACGCTTGAGCGCGGCGACCGAGTCCGCGAAGGCAGGCCATTCGAGCACGTCGCGCTGGAAGGCGGCGGCCGATTGCGCGTCGTCGGGCAGACCGAGTTCCTTCGCCAGCGACAGGTAGACGTTTGCCATTTCGTGGCTCGAGCGGCCCGGATGGGTCGCACGGCCGCGCATATACGGCTCGAAGATCTGGTCGTCGGTCAGGTCCTTCGCGGCCGGCCCGCCGAGGCGTCGCACGGAGGCGAGCACGCCGCGCTCGAAGTCGATGAGTGTGCCGACGACGTCGAACGTCAGGACCTTGAAATCGGTGAGCTTCATGAAATCATCCTTTTGCAGTTTGCTGTGAAAACGGGAGGGGGGTGCCCCAAGCATGGGCGGCTAAAAAATGAGTGGAGTCAGGCGGGCACGACGATCGTGTCCTGCGGATCGAGAACGACGCTCATCGGCGCGCCCGGTTCCGGAATGCGCCGGCGCGCGTCGTGGCCGCCGGGCTGCCTGAGGCTGATGGCGGTGCCGTCGGCGAGCGTTGCGAACACGCGCAGGCTTTCGCCCTGGTACAGCACCTCGGTGACGTGGCACGACAAACGATTCACGCCCTCGCGCCGATCGCCGCCGTCGATTACGAGCTTCTCGGTCTGCACTGCGAGCAACAGCTTGTCGCCGCGCGGCAGCGGGTGCGCGGTGCGCAGAACCGTATCGCCGAGGCGCACGGCATCGTCGCCGGCGCGCGTCACGGCGAGCAGCGTCGCCTCACCGATGAAGCTCGCCACGAACGCGTCGCACGGCCGGTCGTACAGCCGCTCAGGCGTGTCGATCTGCACGAGCCGGCCGTTCTTCAGCACGGCCACGCGGTCGCTCATGGTGAGGGCCTCGCGCTGATCGTGCGTCACATAGACGATCGTCGCGCCGAGCTTGCGATGCAGCCGCCGCAGCTCAATCTGCATGGTTTCCCGCAGTTGCTTGTCGAGTGCGGAGAGCGGCTCGTCCATCAGAATCAGTTGCGGCTCGAAGACCATCGCGCGGGCGAGCGCCACCCGCTGGCGCTGGCCGCCGGACAGTTGGCCGATGCCGCGGCTCTCGTAGCCCGAGAGTTCGACCATCGCGAGTGCATCGGCGACCTTCTTCGCCCACGTCGCTTTGGGCTGACGGCGCGCTCGCAGTGGAAACGCCACGTTCTCGCCGACGCTCATGTGCGGAAAGAGCGCGTAGTTCTGAAAGACGATCCCGATGTCCCGTTTATGCGGCGGCGCAAATGTAATGTCGCGCTCGCCGACCCAGACCGCACCCGAGCTCGGCTGCACGAAGCCGCCGAGAATGCCGAGCAGGGTGGTCTTGCCCGACCCCGACGGACCGAGCAGCGAGACGAATTCGCCGGGGGCGATGTCGAGCGACACGTCATCGAGCGCCACTACCGGGCCATAACGTTTCGCTGCCGATCGGATCGAAACACCTGTTTTCGCTCGTGCGTCCATTGCGTCCTGTCTCGCTGTAGAGGCCTGCGTTAGGGAAAATATAGGCCGCGTCATTATTGACGGCAATTCCCAAATTGTTGGATAAGGCATAACATCAGGTCATGCCTAACCTTCGCAAAAAACTGCCGAGCGCCAATGCGCTGTTCGTGTTCGAAGCTGCCGCGCGCTGCGGCAACTTCACGCGCGCGGCGCAGGAGTTATATGTGAGTCAGCCCGCGGTGAGCCGCATGCTGGCGCGCATGGAAGACCATCTCGGCGTGCGTCTTTTCGAGCGCGTGCGTGGTGGGATCGAGCTGACGGAGAACGGCAAAATCCTCTACCGGAAGATCTCGGAAGGCTTCAATGGCATAGAAGGCGCGATACGTGAGATCGAGGCGCGTGCGACGGGCATCGAGTCCGTCACGCTGTCGGTGTCCACCGCGTTCACGACACACTGGCTGATGCCGCGCATGAGCCGGCTAAACCAGGCGTTTCCGAATGTCGATTTGCGGTTTCAGCTTATCTCGGGGCGAATCGGCGGGCCGCTCGTCGATGTCGATCTCGGCATGCGCTTTTTGCGCGAGGACGAGATCGGCGAGAACAGTGTGCTCGTGATGCCGGAAACGCTACTGCCGGTGTGCAACCGGCGCTATCACGAGACGGCCGCGACGCAGACGGGCCGCGAGCACGGCGACACCGTGATCGTGATGGACGATGGCGAGCGCGGCTGGCATGAGCGTTTTGCCACATTCGCGGCACACGGGCGGCACGTAGCGAGCATGCTGAGTTTCAACGACTACGCCATCGTCGTACAGGCGGCGCTGCTGGGGCAGGGAGTCGCCCTCGGCTGGCTTAACGTCGTGTCGCATTGGCTTCTCGAGGGCGCGCTGCTGCCGGCGGAGGAAGAACTGATCGTGACGAACCGGCGCTGCTGTCTGGTGTGGCCGGAGAATCGGCCGTTGCGGTCGGTTGCAGCGGATGTGCGCGACTGGATCATCGAGGAAACGCGTGCCGATGTGCGGGCTGTCGACCGCAATTATCCGAAGCTGGGACTGCGCCGTTTGCTGGCGGAGGCGGGCCTCGTGATCGGGCCGGGCCAGGATGAGGGGCGAAGGGTCAGAGCAACCGCGCCTTGATCGCGCGGCGGAACGTCCGCCGCTCGTTTTTCCAGCCGGCCCTGATTTCCAGGGCCGAACTTCCCGACACAATCAGGCCAGATCGCGTCCGCCGGTTTCTTCGAGCATCATCACGGCACCGAGCGAAATGACGACGCACGCGATCATGTACCATGCCGGCGCCATCGTATTGCCCGTCACCTTGATGAGCCACGCGACGACGAGTTGCGCCGTGCCGCCGAACACCGACACCGCCACGGCATACGCGCTTGCCAGATAGCCTGCGCGCACATGTTTCGGGAAGTTCTCCGGCATGAGCGCATACGCAGGCGCCGAACCCATCGTGTAGAAGAACATCAGAAGGACGATCAGGCCGGTGACGACGGGCAGCGTCGGAAACTGGTTCATCAGCCAGAACGCGGGATACAGCAGCGCGATCAGCACCACGCGGCCAAACACGGTCAGCGGCTTTCTACGGCCCATGCGGTCCGACAGCGCGCCCCAGATCGGGCACATGAGCAGCGAGACGCAGGCCGCGCCAATCGAGACCAGCATCGACAGCTTGGGCGGCATCTTCAGATACTGAATCGAGTAGGTCGGGATGTAGTACATCAGCACGTAGGTCGCGACCGTCATGCCCATGATCGCGAAGACGGTCAAAAACCATTTGCGCACGAGGGCCGGTTCGAAGCGCGAGTGCTCCGTTTTGACGGGCTCGTCGTCCACGATATGCCGGCGCAGATACACGCCCACGGGCATGATCAGCGTGCCGGCCAGAAACGGAACGCGCCATCCCCAATCGAGCAGTTCCGGACCGGTCAAATGATAGGTGAGCAACGCAGCCATGCCCGAGCCGAGCAGCGCAGCCGCGCCCTGGCTCGCCAGTTGCCAGCTTGCGCGAAAGCCTCGGCCTTTTGCGGAACCCGTTTCCAGCAGCGTCGCGGTGGCCGCGCCAAACTCGCCGCCCTGCGCAAAACCCTGCACGAGGCGCGCTATCACGATCAACGCGGGCGCGGCAATGCCGATCGTCTCGTAGGTCGGCGCGAGACCGATCGCTGCGGAGCCGACGGCCATCAGGAGGATCGTCAGCGTGAGCGCGGCCCGGCGCCCGCGCTTGTCCGCGTAATGGCCGAGCACGAAGCCGCCGACGGGCCTCGCCACGAAGCCGATCGCGAACGCAGACAACGCCAGCAGCGTCGACACGACGGGATCCTGCGACGGAAAGAAAAGCTTTGCGATGGTCAGCGCGAAAAAGCTGTAGACCGTGAAATCGAAGAACTCGAGCAGATTGCCGATGACGGCCGCCACGACAATGCGGGTCTGCGAAACCGCAATCGTGCCGGACGACGTAAGAGGCTGGGTTGACATGGTTTAGGTCCTCACCGTAGGTGTATTTATGATGGTTCCGTCTGCGCTTTCTGATGCGCGCTTAGACTTTCGACGCGAGAAACCGCTCGACCAGCCGCGTCCAGAATGCGGCGCCGACGGTCAGGTTGTCGTCGTTGAAGTCGTACTTCGCGTTGTGCAGCATGGGCGTGTCCCGGCCATTGCCCACGCGCAGGAAGCAGCCCGGCTTCTCTTGCAGGTAATAGGCGAAGTCCTCGCTGCCCGCGATCGGACCAAAGCCGTCGACCACGCGTTCGTCGCCCACCAGTTCGCGTGCGACCTGTAACGCGAATTCAGTCTCCTGCGCGCTGTTGACGAGCACCGGATAGCCCGGCACATAGTCGATATCGACGCTGGCGCCGTGCGCTTGCGCATGCGCGTTGGCGAGCGCACGGATGCGTGCTTCGAGCAGCTTGCGAACGTCGGGGTCGAACGAGCGCACGCTCAGTTGAAGGCGCGCCGTTTCGGGGATCACATTGGGCGCGTGTCCCGCATTGAACGCACCGATCGTGACCACGGCAGGTTGCATGGGATCGATATTGCGCGACACGACGGTCTGCAGCGCCGTCACGAGCCCTGCGCCGATCACGAGCGGATCGGTGGCGAGATGGGGACGGGCAGCGTGACCGCCGCGGCCGTGGATCGTGATGTCGACGGTATCGCATGCGGCCATGAACGGGCCGCTGCGGAACATGAACGTGCCCGCCGGTGCGCCCGGATGGTTGTGCAGGCCGAAGATGGCCTCGCAGGGGAAGCGCTCGAACAGACCGTCGGCGATCATGCGTTGCGCACCACTATCCGTGCCGATTTCCTCGGCGGGCTGGAAGACGAGATGGACGGTTCCGTCAAAGCGGCGCGTGCGCGCCAGATGCCGCGCTGCGCCAAGGACCATCGCCGTGTGACCGTCGTGACCGCATGCGTGCATCTTGCCCGGGTGAACGCTGGAATAGGGCAGGCCCGTGGCCTCGGTGATGGGGAGGGCGTCCATATCGGCGCGTACCGCAACGGCCCGCGCCCCCGTTCCCGACTTCAGCGATGCGACCATGCCCGTTCCGCCCAGGCCGCGTGTTACTTCGTAGCCCCAACTTTCGAGCGCTTCGGCGACAAGATCCGATGTCTGGAATTCCTGGTAAGCCAGTTCAGGGTGCTGGTGCAAACGATGACGAATGCCGCGTAGTTCATCGTTCAGATCGCTGGTTTCGTCGAGCGTGCAAAAGTGCTGGGTATTGGGCATTTGGATTGACGTGCGTATAGAAAGCGAAGCGTCAGTATTTCGCTGCAAAAACGCGCGATCAATGACGTCTTCCGGTCGATAATGTTGACTTCAATGTCAACAGTCCAGAAAACATGTCAACCGACACCGATATCCCTCAGACAGGCGCCCTGAATCCGCGCAGCCTCCGCTATCTGCATGAAATCGCCGTGCATGGTGGCGTGCGGGCGGCGGCGGATGCGCTCGGCATCAATGCGTCGGTGATCAGCCGGCAGGTGACGCAACTGGAGCGCGCGCACGGTGTAGCGCTGCTCGAGCGGCAGGGCCGGCGCGTGACGCTCACGGAAATCGGCCTGAGTCTCGTCGATCACTTTCGTGAAAGCCGGCGCCGCGACGCGGAGATGCTGGTGCAACTGGAGGATTATCGGGGGCTGCGGCGCGGACGGATCGGCATTGGGTGCGGCGAGGGATTCGTCGGCAATCTGATGGCGATCGTGCTCGAGCGTTTTAGCGCGCAGTTTCCGGATATCGTCGTCGATCTGCATACGGGCGCGACGTCCGAAATTATCGCGATGGTTCGCAACGATGAGGTGGATCTTGGCTTATGCGCGGGCGGGGCGAAGGACCCGGCGATACGTTCGCGCACGTTTCGCGCCGCGCCGTTCTGCGCGTTCGTGAGTCCGCGTCATCCGTTGGCGGGACTGCAGCGTATCCGCTTCGAGCAGCTTGCCGATGCCCGCCTGATTTTCATGCCGCCGCGTTTCGGCGTTCAACAGTATGTCGACTCGATCATTCGCGCAGAGCGGCTCAGCCTGACGCCGGCTTACCGGTGCGATATGTTCGCTGCGGCGCAGGCGATTGCGGCGGCGGGTCTCGGCGTCGCGTTCATGTCGACCGATGCCGCGCGGCAATATCTCGACACGGGCAAACTCGTTGCGCTTGAGATCGATCATCCGATTGCACGCGACTTCAGCAGCCAGGTGATACGCCGGGTTGGCAGGCGTTTGTCGCCTGCGGCGGAGTTTTTGTGGAAGCAGTTGGTGGGGGCGATGCAAAGAGGCTGGGCTGCTGGGGCTGGGGAAGGTTGATGAACGGCGGGAGGGATTTGGTGGGTGTCATTGGTAGTGCTTCTATAATTTGACATAAGATAAATTATCAACAATTAAGTGACTGGTTAAATAAAAAAGTTAAGGTCTCCCGGCTCTTTCTGTTTGGTTTTTGTATGTTTTATGTAAGGTGTGCGTGGGCACGTCCGGGGCGTGCCTTCTTCAATCTCTTACAAGAAAAGCATCATGAAATATCCAAACCTCCGATATGGCAACCCACGCGAAATGGCGTACTACGCACAAGGCCGCAGCCTCAAAGAGCTAGCGCGTGAATTACGTCGATCCGAGCGCAGCGTGCGCGACTGGTTGTCCGGCCGGGAACGCGTACCCTGGTGGGTGCCCGAGCTTTTGAGGCTCCGCGACATGGAGCATGACCTCCGCCTCCGCCAAATGAATATAGGTCGCCTTGCGCCGCCCCTCGGCGTCGTCGGCGAACCCCCTTCAAACGTCTCGCGGCTACGCCCGCTGATTGGCGACAACCTCGCCACCGAATCCAGATCAACCCAGCCGGCGGCAGACGACCAGGAAGTGTCGCCGCGTTTCGCCTGACCTTGCATCAACTATTTATCGTATGTACAATAAATCGCATGGGATCGAATTCGACCCGGCCAAAGACCAGATCAATCGCAGCAAACATGGCGTTTCACTCGCTCTCGCCGAAGGTTTTGAATGGGACAGCGCACTTGACGCGCTCGACGACCGATATGCGTATGGAGAGCCACGCTTCATCGCTTACGGCCTGATTGGCGATCGCGTCTACTGTCTGGTTTATACATTGCGTGGCGAAACGCTACGAGTTATCAGCCTTCGCAAGGCAAACAAACGTGAGGTGAATGATTATGTTGAGCAAACGCACGATCGTGATGCCGACTGATGAGGAAGACGCGGCGATCAATCGCGGCATTGCGGCAGATCCCGATGCGCGCGAGCTGAGCACCGAAGAAATCCGGCGTATGCGCCCTGCGCGTGAAACGCTTCCGCAGCGGATCGGCGAAGGTGCCGCGGCCGAGCTGTTGAAGCGCCGCGGCCGGCCACCGGCCGACGTGACCAAGGTCGCGACGAGCGTTCGCTACGATCGCGATGTGCTCGACGCTTTCCGCTCGACCGGCGAAGGTTGGCAGACACGGATGAACGACGCCCTGCGCGACTACGCCAAGTCGCACGGCATGATGTAACGAAAGCCCGCTTCGGCGGGCTTTTTTCTGGTCCTCTACTCTTCAGGTCATGATTGCTATTCAGACTCCGCGTTGCTGTCCCAGATGCGGCCAGACAAAAATCGCGGAACTGGATTTCCATCGGAAGGGGTCTGGCTACGCCTCTTACTGCAAGCCCTGCGTAACTCTATGTCAGGCGGAATGGCGAGCGAAGAACCGCGCACGTACCAATACGACCGCGCGGCGCAGTTATGAGAAAAACCCGGATGCGAAACGGCGCTACGCCCAGAAGAACAAGGAGAAGTTCAACGCGGCAAAAAGAGAGCGTACCCGCCGCAGATACGAAGAAAAAAGACTTACCAATCCCGATCTGCCCATTCGATTTCGCAATGGCACAGCGAAGCTGAACGAAACCAGGGTGTTATTGATACGCCAGCGATTGGCGGAGGGAGAATCAGTTGCTTCGCTGGCGCGTGCATTCGGAGTACACGTCGTGACCATCTATGCAATCAAAAAAGGTGAAACCTGGAAAGACGCTATCTGACGAGTGCGGCGACGCTAGGGGCACTACCTGAACCGATTATGTTCGGCGTCTTGTAAGCAGGTCTGCCACGCCTGCACGGGTGGCAATTTCCCAGATATATCCTCGGGAATAATCGACGCCCACCCGCCGATGAAGCACGGTGCGCAAACGGCCGTTCGTCCAGTGATCAGCGTCTATGCCGTGCACTCGGGGCGACTCTTTGACTGTTGCGGCAACCCACGCCAGCGTTTGATCATTGATGGTCAGGCGCTTCTTTTCCATGCGTAGCTTCGGTGGTCGCATCCTGTGGTCCAGTCCGAGCTTCCCGACGACAGTTCTCACATGTCCGCTCGAGTGGTAGACCCCGAATTTCTCCTTGATCAGCTTTTGAATATCCCCGTTTCGCCAGAGTTCGGTTTCATACCCGTGGGCCATGGGGCTGCCCTCCAATGTCGCCCGTAACCACTTAAGGGCTTCGGGGCCAAGTGTGGCACTGCGCCCGGATGCCTTGATCTGCTCAACAGCCTCAATGCCATCAGCAACTACCATTGATTTGTATTTTGTGATGGTGCGCACGCTGATATTGAGAAGTTTCGCGACGTGCTCGACGCTGTCCCCATCCAGCAGCATTTTGGCAGCAATCTTCCGGCGCGCGGCATAGACGTCGCTCTGTGGTTTCTGAGCGGTAGCAGACGACGCCTTTTCTGAAGTTGAATAGGTGAGTCGGTATGCGAGGCCATAACCCCGAACAAGGTGGCCAACATGCGAAGGTGAAAACTGGACGCCGAGACGCCGCAAGATCAATTCGCGCAGTTGGCTAATGGTCCAGGTCGGCCCCGGATGAGATACGGTCAAGTCTGGTGTATGAGCGGTTGATGACCGGCGACGTCAGGCGGCGAGTTTCTGCTGACCGGGTTGATCGTCTTGCACCGGTTCTCCGTCCTTGAAGGCAATGCCTTCCAGCAACAG
>NZ_VOSW01000170.1 GCF_009690905.1 Paraburkholderia madseniana | reverse complement strand
TCTCCCGATCAAAATGACGTCCATCGAACAACTCCTTCAGGCTCTTCAGTTTGGTCATCACCGGTTATCAGTTCGTTTTGCTCCAACAACTCTAACCGATTCGCCGATCCTATTTGCACCAGAACCGCATTGGGCACGGGGTGCGGCGCGTGGATCGGCGGCTTGATGCTGAGCAGTTCGCCGACGGGACAGATCGAGGGATATGGGACCGTGGGATGGGTGGCGGTCGCCGTCGCGTTGATCGGGGTGCTTTGGGTTTCCCGGGTTCGAGGGGCGCAAAGTACAGTGCCGCCGCCAGGTGTATTCAGGGGCGACACAGTAGGAGGAGGATGACGTTCACGCACGCCGACGCAGCCTGAAACACCGCGTCGGCGCGCGCTGCCTTCAAGCTTCCTCTACCCCCAACCCAACCAGCGGATGCGTTTCCCGCTTCCACGGCGAGCTCAGAAAATGGCGGACGCGTTCCGAGCGCACTTCCGCAAGCGTCGCCGGCGCCCAGCGGCTCTTGCGATCCTTGTCGATCAAGTGCGCCCTCACGCCTTCGCAGAAGTCGCCTTCCTCGATCACCCGCTTGACGATGCCCAGCTCCATCCGGAAGCACTCCGCCAAGGTCATCTGCCGGCCGCGCAGGAGTGCCTCGCGTGTGACATACAGCATCGTGGGCGAGTGTCCAACCATCGCGTCATAAGCAGACTGCAGCCACTGTTTCACCTCACGCGCAGGCTCGCGCTCCAGATCGTGGCGCAATGTCGCGACGATCCGCTCGATGCTCGACCGCCGGTCGAAATGCCGCAGGATCAACTGGGTAAACGGCCCCAATGCAGCATGCGGGATGATGTTGCACGGCGGCTCGAACACGCCGCGCAATGCAGCCATCAAGTCTCCCCCGTGCGACATGCGCTGCAGGCGCTCTTCGAAGGTGGCAAGCCACTCGGCCGGCACGCACAGATCCGCGAGTTGCAGGCGCAATGCGTCGGCGCCGGATAGCGTCACGCCGGTGAGCCCGACATACAACTCGACCTCCGCCGGCATCACGCTCAGGAAACGCGTCGCACCGACGTCAGGCAGAAAGCCGATGCGCGTCTCCGGCATCGCAATCTTGCTGCGCTCCGTGACGATACGCAGCCGCGCCGCCTGACCGAGCCCCATGCCTCCGCCCATCGAGATACCGTCGAGCAAGGCGACCACCGGCTTCGGAAAATTGTGCAGCGCGTAGTCGAGCCGGTATTCGTCGACGAAGAACGCAAGCCAGCGGCTGTCGCCATTCTTCGCGAGCCGGTGCACCTCGCGCACGTCGCCGCCGGCGCAAAAGCCCTTGGTGCCCGCACCTTTCAGCACGAGCGCAACGATGCCGTCGTCGGTACGGCAATGTTCGACCAGTACGGCAAGCTCGCGCACCATCGCGTGCGATAGCGCATTGAGCGCGGCCGGCCGGTTCAGCGTGATGATCGCCACGCGGTTGACGACGCGAAACAGAATCTCGCGCTCCGCTTCGACGCCCGTATCGACCGCGACGCTCTGCAAGGCGCTCATCGATGCGTCTCCTGCCCGGCGTTAGCGGCCGGCTCAGCTTGCGTCACCTGCCAGCGTGGCGCGCGCTTCTCGAGAAACGCATTGACGCCTTCGCGCTGATCGGCGCCGTCGAACAGATCGACAAATCGTTCCCGCTCCACCGCCAACGCCGCCGCACGCGGCACGCCGTTGCGGCCCTGGTGAATCAGCGTCTTGCTGAAGCTGACCGCTTGCGGGCTGAGGCTCGCGACACGCGCTGCCATCGTCAACGCGGCCTCGCGCGCGGCGCCCTTTTCCACCACTTCTTCGACGAGACCGATACGCAATGCGGTCGCAGCGTCGACGCGTTCGCCGGTCAGGATCATCCGCTTGGCCCAGCCTTCGCCGACCAGCCACGGCAGTGTCTGCGTGCCGCAGCCGCATGACAATAGACCCACCGCCGTTTCGGGCAACGCCAGCAACGCGTGTTGCTCGGCGATGCGGATATCGCAGGCCAGCGCACATTCGAGCCCACCGCCCATCGCATAACCGTTGATCGCTGCGATCACCACTGGCCGTGCGTTCTGCAGGGTCTCGAACGCCGCGCCAAAGCGCGTCGCCGCCGTGCGCGCGACTTCGCGATTGCCATCGGCGAACGTGTTCAGATCGGCGCCCGCGCTGAAGAACTTCGGGCCGTCGCCCGTGATCACGATAGCCCGCACGCGCGCTTCGCCGTTCAGACGCTCCACCGTCTGCTGCAATTGCAGCAAACCGTCCGGTGTGAACGCGTTCGCGGGCGGCCGCTTGAGCGTCAGCAGCGCAACGGCGCCGTCGTGTGCGTAGTCGAGTTCGATCATTACTCGTCTCCGTCCTTGCTGTCCTTGCCGTCCTTGCGATAGAGCTTGATCACCGCCGAGAAGTCCAGACGTCCTGCGCCCTTCGTGCTCATCGTCTGATAAAGCTGTTGAGCCAGAGCGCCGAGATACACCGGTTGACGAGCGAATTTTGCGGCGTCGGTGGCGAGCCCCAGGTCCTTAAGCATCAGATCGGTGCCGAAGCCGCCGGTATAGCCGCGCGTGGACGGCGCGGTTTCGATCACGCCGGGCATCGGGTTATACGTGTCCGAACTCCAGCAGCGGCCGGTCGAGGTATTAATGATGCCGCCCAGCACTTTCGGGTCGATGCCGAGCGCCTCGCCCAATGACATCGCCTCGGCCACGCCCGCCATCGTGATGCCGAGCACGAGGTTATTGCAGATCTTCGCCACCTGACCGGTGCCGGTGTCGCCGCAATGCACGATGTTCTTGCCCATCGCCGACAACACCGGTTTGACCTGCTCATACGTATCCGCGCTGCCGCCGACCATGAAGGTCAAGGTGCCCGCCGCCGCGCCCCCGGTGCCGCCCGAGACGGGCGCGTCGACGAAGGTATTACCGCGTTGCTCGGCAAGTTCGGCAAACGCCTTCACACTCGCGGGATCGATGGTGCTCGAATCGATGATCGTCACGCCTTCCGCGATGCCGGCGAAAACGCCGTCATCCGCTATCAGCACGCTGCGCACGTGAGTGGCAGCGGGCAGCATCGTCACCACACATTCGACGTCTGTCACCGCGGCCTTCGGCGAACTTGCGGCTTTGGCGCCCGCATCGACGAGTGCCTGCACCGCTTGCGCATTGAGATCGAATACATTGACCGCGTGACCCGCCTTCAGCAGGTTGAGCGCCATCGGTGCGCCCATGTTGCCGAGTCCGATAAAGCCTATTTTCATGATGTCATTTCCCATGCAAAACAATGGACCTTAGGCCTCAGCGCAGGCTGATGGTCGTGTTGACACCGTCGTTGACGGTATCGTCGTCGAACCAGCGGGCGGTAACCGTCTTGGTCTGCGTGTAGAACTGCACGACCTGCTTGCCGTACGGCCCGAGATCGCCGAGTTTCGAGCCGCGCGAGCCGGTAAAACTGAAGAACGGCACGGGCACCGGAATCGGAATATTGATGCCGACCTGGCCGATATCGATCTCGCTCTGGAATTTGCGCGCCGCCGCGCCGCTTTGCGTGAAAAGACCCACGCCGTTGCCGAACGGATTGCTATTGACGAGCGCGATCGCGTCATCGAGCGTGGCGGTATTCAGTACCACCAGAACCGGGCCGAAGATTTCCTGACGATAGATCTCCATCTCCGTGGTGACGTCCGCGAAGACCGTCGGGCCGATGAAGTTGCCTTGCTCGTAGCCCGGCACCTTCACATCGCGGCCGTCGAGCGCCAGCGTTGCGCCCTCTTTCACGCCTGTTTCGATCAAGCCGAGAATGCGCTGCTTCGCGGCACGTGAGATGACCGGGCCGACGTCCGTACCCGGCTCATTACCGGCGTTGACCTTCAGCGTCTTCGCCTTCGCCACCAGATCGGGCAGCCATTGCTGCGCCGCGCCGACCAGCACGACCACCGAGGTTGCCATGCAACGCTGTCCCGCTGCGCCAAACCCTGCGCCAGCGAGAGCATTCAAGGTCTGCTCGCGATTCGCATCGGGTAGCACCACCGCGTGATTCTTTGCGCCCATCATCGATTGCACGCGTTTGCCGTGTTCGCTACCAAGGCGATAAACGTGCGTGCCGACCGCGGTCGAGCCGACGAAGGAAATTGCCTTCACCAGATCGTGCGTGCAGAGCGCATCGACCACGTTCTTGCCGCCATGCACGACATTCAGAACACCCTTCGGCACACCGGCTTCGAGCGCCAGTTCAACCAGTTGCATCGTCGACAGCGGATCCTGCTCGGAAGGCTTCAGCACGAACGTATTGCCGCAGACGATCGCCATCGGGAACATCCACAAGGGGATCATGGCGGGGAAATTGAACCGCGGGATGCCGGCGCATACGCCGATCGGCTGCCGAAACGTGTAGGTCCCCACGCCGCCCGCCACATTCTCGGCGAACTCACCTTGCTGCAAGGTGCCGATCGAGCAGGCATGTTCGACCACTTCGAGCCCGCGGAAGATATCGCCTTCCGCGTCGGGGATCGTCTTGCCCTGCTCTGCGCTCAGTGTCTTGGCAATACGCGGCGAATGCTCGCGAATCAGCGCCTGGAACTTCAGCATGATGCGCATGCGCGCGCCGATCGGCGTGTCCTTCCACGTCTTGAACGCGGTGTGCGCGGAGCGGATCGCTTCGTTCACTTCATCGGCGGTGGCGAACGGCACGCGTGCGAGCACCTCTTGCGTGGCCGGGTTGACGATGTCGCGCCATTCGGTGGTTTTGGATTCGACGAACTCGCCGTTGATCAGCAGTTTGACGGTGGCGGCCTTGTTCGATGCAGTTGCGCTCATGCTGGAACTCCTGTGCAGTGACCGCGTGGCGGCCGGACAGTGATGTGGAATAAAAAGAATCAATGCAGAATCAACGCAGATCCGGGAAGTCCTCTTCCCAATACTCGCCCGGCAGGCGCGCGGGTTCGGCCTCGCGCTCCATTTCGCGGCGCCGCAATTCGACGCGGCGAATCTTGCCGGAGATGGTTTTCGGCAGCTCGCTGAATTGCAGGCGGCGAATCCGCTTGTACGGTGCGAGTTTTTCGCGCGAGAACGCGAAGACCGCGCGCGCGAGTTCGGGGCTGGCTTCATACCCTTGGCGCACGGTGACGAACGCTTTGGGCACCGCCAGGCGCAATGCATCGGCGCTCGGCACCACAGCGGCTTCGCCGATCGCTTCGTGTTCGATCAGCACGCTTTCGAGTTCGAAGGGGCTCAGCCGGTAATCGGACGATTTGAAAACGTCATCGGCGCGGCCGACGTAGACGTAGTAGCCATCATCACGACGCAACGCGACGTCGGAGGTGTGGTAGAACCCGTTGCGCATGGCTTGCGCCGTGGCGTTGGCGTTGTTCGCGTAGCCGGTCATCAAACCGAGCGGACGTTCGGCCAGAGGCAGCGATATTTCGCCTTCGGTGACGGGTTGATCGTCGGCGTCGAGGAGCTCGATTTTGTAGCCCGGCAGCGGACGGCCCATCGAACCCGGCACAACCGGTTGCCCCGGCGGGTTGCCGATCTGGCAGGTCGTTTCGGTCTGACCGAAACCGTCGCGTATCGTGATACCCCACGCATGCTTGACGCGCTCAATGATCTCCGGATTCAACGGCTCGCCCGCGCCGACGATCTCGCGCAGCTTCACCGGATAGTCGGTGAGATGCTCCTGCACGAGCATGCGCCAGACGGTCGGCGGTGCACACAGCGTGGTGACGTTGAAACGCACCAGCACGTCAAGGGTGTCTTTCGGCACGAAGCGCGGAAAGTTGAAAACGAACACGCAGGCCTGCGCATTCCACGGCGCGTAGAAGCAGCTCCACGCGTGCTTGGCCCAGCCCGGCGAACTGATGTTCCAATGGATGTCATTCGGTTGCAGGCCGATCCAGTACATGGTCGACAGATGGCCGATCGGGTAACTCTGATGCGTATGCTCGACCAGCTTCGGCTTCGAAGTCGTGCCCGAGGTGAAGTACAGCAGCATCGGATCGGTGGCCTGCGTGACGCCGTCGGGCGTGAATTGCGGCGATGCGTCATAGGCCGCGGCCAGATCGATCCAGCCGTCGCGCGGCGTGCCGACCGAGATGCGCGTGAGCGGCACGTCGAGTGCATCGAACTTGGCGAGCTCCGCGCTGTCGACCACCACGAACTGCGCGCCGCCAATCTGCACACGGTCGCGCACGTCGTCGGCGGAAAGCTGGGTGGTGGCCGGCAGCACGATCGCGCCGAGCTTCATGGCGGCGAGCATCACGTCCCAGAGTTCGACGCGGTTCGGCAGCATCAGCAGCAAGCGGTCGCCGCGCCCCACGCCGAGGCCGCGCAGGAAATTTGCCATGCGCGACGAGCGCTCCGACATCTGCGCGTAGGAGAGGGGCAAGCCGTCGCTGGCCGGATCGTCGACGATCCACAGCGCCGGGTTGTCGTTATCTCGCGCGATCACGTCGAAGTAGTCGAGCGCCCAGTTGAACTGGCCCGGCGTCGGCCACGCGAATTCGCGGTAGGCGCGCTCGTAGTCGGTTCGATGGCGCAATAACAGGTCGCGCGCTTCGAGAAAGCCCTTCGCTGCAGTCATCGTCGTCTCCAATCCCATGCTGTTGGCGCGGTATGCGCTCTGATTTTTGCCTGTGGATTTGCCTTGTCGGCAGGCTATTTTGCGCTCAAACGCCGTCTCACTTGCGTTTAAACATGCCGCGCGATAACCATCCGCTGCACTTCGCTGGTTCCTTCGTAAATCTGCGTGATGCGGGCGTCGCGATAGTGGCGTTCCACCGCGTAGTCCTCGAGATAGCCGTAGCCGCCGTGAATCTGGATCGCATTCGAACAGATCTCTTCGGCGAGTTCCGACGCAAACAGCTTGGCTTGTGACGCCTCGGACAAACACGGCTTGCCCTCCGTGCGCAGACGCGCTGCGTGGTGCACGAGCAGACGCGCGGCGTTCAGGCGGGTCGCCATATCGGCGAGCATATTGGCGATGGTCTGGTGGTCCTTCAGCGCCTTGCCGAACTGCACGCGTTCGTTCGCATAGAGGCGCGCGGCATCGAATGCAGCCCGCGCGATGCCGACCGCCTGTGCCGCAATACCGATGCGCCCGCCCTCGAGATTCGACAACGCAATGCGCAGGCCTTCGCCCGGTTCGCCGAGCAGATTGGCCTCGGGCACCGCGCAATCGTCGAACGAGATCGGGCAGGTGTCCGAGGCGCGAATGCCGAGCTTGTGCTCGGGCTTGCCGACGTTGAAGCCCGGCGTATCGGTCGGCACGATGAAGGCTGACAGGCCGCGCTTGCCGCGGTCGGGATCGGTGACGGCAAACACGATCGCGATGCTGGCGCGCGCGGCGTTTGTTACGAACTGCTTGTTGCCGTTGAGAATCCATTTGCCGTCGCGCAGCACCGCACGGGTGCGCAGATTGTTCGCCTCAGAGCCGGCTTGCGGCTCGGTCAGGCAGAACGCGCCGATGCGGCGGCCCGTGGCGAGGTCTTGCAGATAGCGGTCCTTTTGCGCGTCCGTGCCGAAGTTCAGGATCGGCCCGCAGCCGACCGAGTTGTGCACGCTCATCAGCGTGGCGCAGGCGGCGCAGCCCGCAGCGATCTCCTCGAGGGCGAGCGCGTAGGCCACGTAGTCCGTATAGGAACCACCCCACTCGGACGGCACGATCATCCCGAGAAAGCCCAGCTCACCCATTTGCGTCACGACTTCGGAGGGCAGTTTCGCGTCGCGATCCCACTGTCCGGCGTACGGCGCGAGACGTTCGGTGGCGAAGTCGCGGGCGGCGTCGCGGATCATCCGCTGTTCGTCGGTGTAGAAGCTATCCATGGCTCGATCCTGTTGTATGCATCGCGTCGCGGCGACGAGGCGCTGCTCGTCATTTGCGACTCATCGCAGGGGGATGACCGGCCTCGCCGTGGTGTCTCCGGGACGAGGCTTCCCGCGATCGGTTCAGGCCAAGTGTAGGGAAGCTACTGGACAGGTTCGATGCTCAGCCCGATCATTCTGATTGAGCGCATTTGCCATACCGGTATCATTCAAACCCGATTCAAACCACCTTTTCAAAGGCTTAGCGAATCGCCCCAAGGAAAATGTTGAGCGCATTTGCCAGAGAACCATGAAAAACATGAAAAACGCCAAGGACGACAAAGGCACGATTTCCGTCAGTCTCGTCGAGGAGGCCCTGACGCTGGCGCGAGCGCGTGGGTTCGAGGCGCTGCCGCTCGCCGAAGCCGCCGGCATCGCGGCAACGATGCTGACGTCGCCGAAAAGCCGGGTCTCGTCGGCGCAGTACGGCGCGCTGTGGGCCGGCATCGCCCGCGCGCTGGACGACGAGTTCTTCGGCCAGGACTCGCACCGCATGAAAAGCGGCAGCTTCGTCGCAATGACCCAGACGGCGCTGAGCGCGCGTAACGGCGCGCAAGCGCTCGCGCGGGCGGTCGGTTTCATGCGGCTCGTACTCGACGATCTTGGCGCAGAGATCGAAACGGATGCGCAGCGCGTGCGCTTGCGGTTTGTCGAACGCGAAGGCGCGAGGCCGCCGGCCATGTTCGCTTATGCGACCTACTTCATCGTTGTTTACGGCCTGCTGTGCTGGCTGGTCGGGCGGCGCATTCCGCTGATCGAGGCGCGCTTTCGCTGCGCCGAACCGCCTGCCGCGCATGAATACCGCCTGATGTTCTGCGACGACATGGCGTTCGATCAAACCGAGTCGTACGTCGACCTGTCGCCGGCATTTCTCGAACTGCCGGTGATCCAGACCACGAAGTCGGTCAAGCCGTTCCTGCGCGATGCGCCCGGCAGCTTCATCGTCAAATACCGCAATCCCGGCTCGCTTGCCGCTCGCGTGCGCAAGATGCTGCGCGCGCTGCCGATGGCCGGCTGGCCGGCCGCCGACCAGATGGCGCTGCGCCTGCACGTCGCCGAAGCGACGATGCGGCGGCGTTTGAAACAGGAAGGCTATACCTATCAGTCGATCAAGGACGACTTGCGGCGCGACATCGCAATCGGCGAACTACAGGACACCGATCGCACGATCGCCGACATCGCCACCGCCGTGGGTTTTGCGGAACCGAGCGCGTTTCATCGCGCGTTTCGCAAGTGGACCGGGATGCGGCCGACCGACTACCGGCCGGCGCGCGCGGATTTCACGCGCCGCGCGGAATCGGACTAAGCTGTAAGGAGCAGGCCAGCCTTTTTTTGGGGTATCGGCCCGCGCCGGTCGATACCCGTCGGCATGGCGCGGCAGCCGTCAGCGATGAGCACGTATCCGCGCCTCCCGTTCCGGCAGTCTGGTCCGCGCTTTGCGCTTATCCGTGGCGGAGTCGTGGGCCGGTTGATGCGCGGCATGACCGCGTTCGGCGTACTGTTGGCGCTCGGGTTTGCATTGTGTGAAAACGCACCGCGGGTTGGCGTCGCCGAGGCCGCCGGCGCGCCGAATAGCGTTGTCGTGATCCCGGTGAACGGCGCAATCAGTCCGGCCAGCGCCGACTTCATCGTGCGCAGCCTGCAGCGCGCCGCCGACGAACACGCGCAACTCGCCGTGCTGCAACTCGATACGCCCGGCGGACTGGATACGTCGATGCGGCAGATCATCAAGGCGATTCTGGGCTCGCCGGTGCCGGTCGCCACCTTTATCGCCCCGAGTGGCGCGCGAGCGGCGAGCGCCGGCACCTATATCATCTACGCCAGCCATATTGCGGCGATGGCGCCGGGCACCAATCTGGGTGCCGCGACGCCGATTCAGATGGGTATCGGCGGTGCGGAACCGCCTGCGGGCGGCGGCGGTATGCCCGGATTACCCGGCACGGGAGCCGGCGGCGGCGCACCAAAGAACGGGCCCGGAACGCCTGCCTCGGGGGATTCGGCGAACCCAGCGGCGCCAGCGAATTCTGCCAACTCAGCCAGCTCAGCGACCCCGGCGAGCGCCGGCAACGCCGCCAGCGCCGCCCTTCCGCTCGACACCCAATCCACCGAACTGCGCAAGCAGGTCCACGACGCGGCCGCCTACATCCGCGGCCTCGCGCAGATGCGCGGACGCAACGCCGACTGGGCCGAGCGCGCCGTGCGCGAAGCCGTCAGCCTGTCGGCCAGCGAAGCGCTCGCGCAGCACGTGGTCGATCTGAACGCGCGCGACATTCCCGACCTGCTGCGCCAGGTGGACGGCCGCACCATCAACACGAGCCAAGGCGACGTCAAACTCAGCACCGCCAACGCATCGGTAGTCACGCTCGAAGCCGACTGGCGCAGCCAGTTCCTCGCGGTGATCACCGATCCGAACGTGGCGCTGGTTCTTCTGATGATCGGCATGTACGGCCTCTTCTTCGAGTTCGCCAATCCCGGCTTCGTGCTGCCGGGCGTGGTCGGCGCCATCAGTCTGTTGATGGGTCTCTTCGCGATGCAGATGCTGCCGGTCAACTACGTCGGACTCGGCCTGATCTTTCTCGGCATCGCATTCCTGATCGGCGAGGCGTTTCTGCCGACCTTCGGCTCACTCGGTTTCGGCGGCATAGTCGCGTTCGTGATCGGCTCGTTGATGCTGATCGATACCGACGTGCCCGGTTATGGCATTCCGCTGCCCCTGATCGCGGCCGTGACCGTGTTCAGCGTCGTGTTTGTGTTCGGCGTGTCGAGACTCGCCCTGCGGGCGCGCAGCCGGCCCGTGGTGACGGGCTCGGAAGGGCTGATCGGCAGTCTCGGCGTCGTGCTCGACGGCGGCCTGTCGCCGGACGGCGGTCCGCTGCAGGGGGACGCAACAGCAGACGCAGCAGCGGGCGGCGGCACGCTGGCCGGCTGGGCGCAGGTGCATGGTGAACGCTGGCGGGTGTCCAGCACGGCCCCGGTCGCGGCCGGTCACACGGTGCGCGTCACCGCGCGCCGCGGACTGACGCTGACCGTGGTGCCCGCGGAAGCACAACAACAAGGGGAACGCTCATGATCGGTTTCACATTCGGCTTCAGCAGCATTCTGATTCTGCTGGTGGCCGCACTGATTGCTTCATCGATACGGATTTTTCGCGAGTACGAACGCGGCGTGGTGTTCATGCTCGGGCGCTTCTGGAAGGTCAAGGGACCGGGTCTCGTACTGATCATCCCGATCGTGCAGCAGGTGGTGCGCATGGATCTGCGCACCGTCGTGTTCGACGTGCCGCCGCAAGACGTGATTACGCGCGACAACGTGTCGGTGAAGGTCAACGCGGTGGTGTATTTCCGCGTCGTCGATCCGGAAAAGGCGGTGATCCAGGTGGCGCGTTATTTCGAGGCGACCAGCCAGTTATCGCAAACCACACTGCGCGCGGTGCTCGGCAAGCACGAACTCGATGACCTGCTGGCGGCTCGCGAGCAACTGAACGCCGATATCCAGAAGGTGCTCGATGCACAAACCGACGCGTGGGGCATCAAGGTGGCGATCGTCGAGATCAAGCATGTGGACATCAACGAAACGATGATCCGCGCGATCGCCCGTCAGGCCGAAGCCGAGCGCGAACGGCGCGCCAAGGTGATTCATGCGGAAGGCGAATTGCAGGCCTCGCAGCATCTGCTGGAGGCGGCGCAGACGCTGTCGAAACAACCGCAGGCCATGCAGTTGCGTTACCTGCAAACCCTCACGACGATCGCCGCCGACAAGAATTCGACGATCGTTTTCCCACTGCCGATCGATCTGCTGAGCGCGGTGCTGGATCGCTTCAGCAAGCCGTCGGCCTCCTGAACCGGGGGACGCGCCGCTTCACTTTAGCCCGCTTTGGATCACGGGGTGAAATGGTGCATTGCCTGCAATCGACTTACTCGGAATGACCATGAAATTTAAAATTTAGGGGTCGTTTTTAACCGCTCCATAGGAGCCAATCATGAAAATCGCTTCTCTAGTTGGACTCGGCGCGCTGTTAGCCGCCATGAGTGTAAGCAGCGCGTTTGCACAGACTTCGCGACCTTACGACCCGTCGGCGCCGCTAACGCGCGCCCAGGTGAAAGCCGATCTGGCCGCCTGGCGCGCCGCCGGCTACGATCCGCTCGACTGGATCGACTATCCGGACAACGCGCAACGCGCGGGCCGCATCGTCGCCGCGCGGCGGGCCCAGCAGATGAATGGGAGCACGGCGCAGTAATCAGTCTCAACCTGGCCTTGAAGCGGCAGGCCGGACTGCTCGCGACTGCAAAGGTCGCAGGCGGCGCCGGCCTTGTATACCCTGCACGTCCACGCATGAATCGCCTGCCGCGCTCTTTTCCCCTCCTGCGCCTTCTACCTGCATTTTTACGGCTGGCTTCTGGCCGAATCGTTTCAATTCACGCCGCCCCGCCAGGCTCCGCCTGTC